>NZ_JBFTEG010000001.1:0-544138 GCF_041027545.1 Pseudomonas zhanjiangensis
TGCACGTGATCGCGGCCAAGGCGGTGTGCTTCAAGGAAGCCCTGGAGCCCGAGTTCAAGGACTACCAGGCCCAGGTGATCAAGAACGCCCAGGCCATGGCCAAGGTGTTCATCGATCGCGGCTACGACGTGGTCTCCGGCGGCACCGACAACCACCTGTTCCTGGTCAGCCTGATCAAGCAGGGCATCACCGGCAAGGACGCCGACGCCGCCCTGGGTCGCGTCGGTATTACCGTCAACAAGAACTCCGTGCCGAACGACCCGCAGTCGCCGTTCGTCACCTCCGGCCTGCGCATCGGCACCCCGGCGGTCACCACCCGTGGCTTCAAGGAAACCCAGTGCATCGACCTGGCCGGCTGGATCTGCGACGTCCTCGACCACCTCGGCGATGCCGACGTCGAGGCGCAGGTCGCCAAGCTGGCTGCCGGGCTGTGCGCGGACTACCCCGTCTATCGCTGATCACGCAAGAAGGATCGCGGGGTGGGCCCACCACCCCGCACAGGCTGAACAGGCCATCCATGGTTAAGTTTTCACGTATCAGGAGTACCCACTGATGCAACGTTATTCCGGCTTCGGCCTGCTCAAGCACTCCTTCAGCCACCACGAGAACTGGCAGCGCATGTGGCGCAACCCGACGCCCAAGCCGGTCTACGACGTTATCATCGTCGGCGGTGGCGGCCACGGTCTGGCGACCGCCTACTACCTGGCCAAAGAGTTCGGCGTGAAGAACGTCGCGGTCATCGAAAAAGGCTACCTGGGCGGTGGCAACACCGCGCGCAACACCACCATCGTCCGTTCCAACTACCTGTGGGACGAGTCGGCGCAGCTCTATGAGCATGCCATGAAGCTGTGGGAAGGCCTGTCCCAGGACATCAACTACAACGTCATGTTCTCCCAGCGCGGCGTGTTCAACCTCGGCCACACCCTGCAGGACATGCGCGATATCGAGCGCCGGGTCAGCGCCAACCGCCTCAACGGCGTCGATGGCGAAGTACTCAACACCCAGCAGGTCGCGGACATGATCCCCTACCTGGACTGCTCGAAGAACACCCGTTATCCGATCCTCGGCGCCTCCCTGCAGCGCCGCGGCGGCGTGGCCCGTCACGATGCCGTGGCCTGGGGCTATGCCCGCGCCGCCGACGCCCTGGGCGTGGACCTGATCCAGCAGACCGAAGTGATCGGTTTCCGCAAGGAAAACGGTGCGGTCATCGGCGTCGAGACCACCAAGGGCTTCATCGGTGGCAAGCGCGTCGGCGTGGTTACCGCCGGTAACTCCGGGCACATGGCCAAGCAGGCCGGTTTCCGCCTGCCGCTGGAATCGCACCCGCTGCAGGCCCTGGTGTCCGAGCCGATCAAGCCGATCATCGACACCGTGATCATGTCCAACGCCGTGCACGGCTATATCAGCCAGTCGGACAAGGGCGACCTGGTCATCGGCGCCGGCATCGACGGCTACAACGGCTATGGTCAGCGCGGTTCCTACCCGACCATCGAACACACCCTGCAGGCCATCGTCGAGATGTTCCCGATCCTCTCGCGGGTGCGCATGAACCGCCAGTGGGGCGGCATCGTCGACACCTGTCCAGACGCCTGTCCGATCATCAGCAAGACCCCGGTGAAGAACCTGTTCTTCAACTGCGGTTGGGGCACCGGCGGCTTCAAGGCGACTCCGGGTTCCGGCCACGTGTTCGCGGCGAGCCTGGCCAAGGGCGAGATGCACCCGCTGGCCAAGCCCTTCTCCATGGACCGCTTCTACACCGGCGCCCTGATCGACGAACACGGCGCGGCCGGGGTCGCACACTGATATTGGCCCCCTCTGCCAATGGCAGAGGGAGGAAGGTTTTCTGGAGGTACCGATCATGCTGCATATTTTCTGCCCTCACTGTGGCGAGCTGCGCTCCGAAGAGGAATATCACGCCGGCGGCCAGGCGCACATCGCGCGCCCGCTGGACCCGAACGCCTGCACCGACGAGGAATGGGGCGAGTACCTGTTCTTCCGCGACAACCCACGCGGCATCCACCACGAACTGTGGATCCACGCGGCGGGCTGCCGCCAGTACTTCAACGTCACCCGTCACACGGTGAGCTACGAAATCCTCGAAACCTACAAGATCGGCGAACGTCCCAGCGTCACTGAGGACAGCGTCGCCGCGAAAAAGGCTGTCGACCAAGGAGTAACGGCATGAGCCAGGTCAATCGTCTTTCCCAGGGCGGCCGCGTCGACCGCAGCCAGCCCCTGAACTTCAGCTTCAACGGTCAGACCTACCAGGGTTTCGCCGGTGACACCCTGGCCGCCGCCCTGCTGGCCAACGGCATCGACGTGGTCGGTCGCAGCTTCAAGTACTCGCGTCCGCGCGGTATCGTCGCCGCCGGTGCCGAGGAGCCCAATGCCGTGCTGCAGATCGGTTCCACCGAAGCGGCCCAGGTGCCCAACGTGCGCGCCACCCAGCAGGCGCTGTATGCCGGCCTGGTTGCCAACAGCGTGGCCGGCTGGCCGAACGTAAACACCGACCTGATGGGGATTCTCGGCAAGGTCGGTGGTGGCATGATGCCGCCCGGCTTCTACTACAAGACCTTCATGTACCCGCAGAACCTCTGGCTGACCTACGAGAAGTACATTCGTAAGGCCGCAGGTTTAGGTCGTGCACCGAAGGAAAACGACCCGGACAGCTACGACTACATGAACCAGCACTGCGACGTGCTGGTGGTCGGTGCCGGCCCTGCCGGTCTGGCCGCGGCCCTGGCCGCCGGTCGTAGCGGCGCGCGGGTGATTCTCGCCGACGAACAGGAAGAGTTCGGTGGCAGCCTGCTCAGCACCCGCGAGACCCTCGACGGCAAGCCCGCGTCCGACTGGGCCGCCAAGGCCATCGCCGAACTGGAGAAGATGCCGGAAGTGACCCTGCTGCCGCGCTCCACCGTGAACGGCTACCACGACCACAACTTCCTGACCATTCACCAGCGCCTGACCGACCACCTCGGTGAAGTCGCGCCCATGGGCCAGGTGCGTCAGCGCATGCACCGCGTGCGGGCCAAGCGCGTGGTCCTGGCCACCGGCGCCCACGAGCGGCCGCTGGTCTACTCGAACAACGACGTGCCGGGCAACATGCTGGCCGATGCGGTCTCCACCTATGTGCGCCGCTATGGCGTCGCGCCGGGCCGCAAGCTGGTGCTGTCGACCAACAACGACTATGCCTACCGCGTGGTCCTCGACTGGCTGGATGCCGGCCTGCAGGTCGTCGCGGTCGCCGATGCGCGCAGCAATCCGCGCGGCACCTGGGTCGAAGAAGCGCGCAAGCGTGGCGTGCGCGTCCTCACCGGCAGCGCCGTGGTCGAAGCCCGTGGCAGCAAGCGCGTCACCGGTGCGCGGATCTGCGCCGTCGACCTGAGCAAGCACAAGGTCACCAGCCCGGGCGAAGTGCTCGACTGCGACCTGATCGCCAGCTCCGGCGGTTACAGCCCGGTCGTACACCTGGCCTCGCACCTGGGTGGCAAGCCGATCTGGAAGGAAGACATCCTCGCCTTCGTTCCCGGTGAAGGCTTCCAGAAGCGCCTGTGCGCCGGTGCCGTGAACGGCATCTTCGCCCTCGGCGACAGCCTCGCCGACGGCTTCGAAGCCGGTGCTCAGGCCGCGTCCGAGACCGGCTACAAGGCCGCCGAAGGCACCGTGCCGAAGACCGAGAAGCGCACCGAGGAACCCGCCGTTGCGCTGTTCCAGGTGCCTCACGACAAGGGCACGGCGCGCGCGCCGAAGCAGTTCGTCGACCAGCAGAACGACGTCACCGCCGCCGGCATCGAGCTGGCCACCCGCGAGGGCTTCGAGTCGGTCGAGCACGTCAAGCGCTATACCGCACTGGGCTTCGGTACCGACCAGGGCAAGCTGGGCAACATCAACGGCCTGGCCATCGCCGCGCGCTCGCTGGGCGTGAGCATTGCGCAGATGGGCACCACCATGTTCCGCCCGAACTACACGCCGGTGACCTTCGGCGCCCTGGCCGGGCGCAACTGCGGCGCGCTGTTCGATCCCAAGCGCTACACCGCGATGCACAAGTGGCACCTGGAGAACGGCGCCGAGTTCGAGGACGTCGGCCAGTGGAAGCGTCCCTGGTACTTCCCCAAGAAGGGTGAAGACCTGCACGCCGCCGTGGCGCGCGAGTGCCTGGCCGTGCGCAACGCGGTGGGCATCCTCGACGCCTCGACCCTGGGCAAGATCGACATCCAGGGCCCGGATGCGCGCGAGTTCCTCAACCGCGTGTACACCAACGCCTGGACCAAGCTGGACGTGGGCAAGGCCCGCTACGGCCTGATGTGCAAGGAAGACGGCATGGTCATGGACGACGGCGTGACCGCCTGCCTGGCCGACAACCACTTCCTGATGACCACCACCACCGGTGGCGCCGCACGGATCATGGAATGGCTGGAGATCTACCACCAGACCGAGTGGCCGGAGCTGAAGGTGTACTTCACCTCGGTTACCGACCACTGGGCGACCATGACCCTGTCCGGCCCCAACAGCCGCAAGCTGCTGGCGGAAGTGACCGATATCGACCTGGACAAGGACGCCTTCCCGTTCATGACCTGGAAGGAAGGCAACGTCGGCGGCGTGCCGGCCCGTGTGTTCCGCATCTCCTTCACCGGTGAGCTGAGCTACGAGGTCAACATCCAGGCCGACTACGCCCTGGCTGTCTGGGAAAAGATCGTCGAGGCGGGCAAGAAGCACGGCCTGACCCCGTACGGCACCGAGACCATGCACGTGCTGCGTGCCGAGAAGGGCTTCATCATCGTCGGCCAGGACACCGATGGCTCGGTGACTCCGGACGACCTGGGCATGGGCTGGTGCGTCGGTCGCACCAAGCCGTTCTCCTGGATCGGCTGGCGTGGCATGAACCGCGAGGACTGCCTCAAGGAAAACCGTAAGCAGCTGGTCGGCCTCAAGCCCGTGGACCCGAACAAGGTGCTGCCGGAAGGCGCGCAGCTGGTGTTCGATCCGAAGCAGTCGATTCCGATGACCATGGTCGGCCACGTCACCTCCAGCTACATGAGCGCGGCGATGAACTACTCCTTCGCCATGGCCCTGGTCAAGGGCGGCCTCAAGCGGATGGGCGAGCGCGTGTTCGCACCCTTGGTGGATGGCAGCGTGATCGAAGCCGAAATCGTCAGCCCCGTGTTCTATGACCCGAAAGGGGATCGCCAGAATGTCTAACGTGAATGTCTACAAGCAACGCCCCGACAGCGGCCGTGCCGAGTCGCCACTGTTCCACGCCGGCCTCGACGAGCTGGCGCGCAAGGGCAAGAGCGGCGCCGGGGTGACCCTGCGCGAGAAGAAGCTGCTCGGTCACCTGATCCTGCGCGGCGACGCCGACGACGCCAGCTTCGCCGGCGGCGTGCACAAGGCCCTGGGCCTCGAGCTGCCGGTGGCCCTGACCCTGGTGGCCAAGGGCGAGACCTCGCTGCAGTGGCTGGGGCCGGACGAGTGGCTGCTGATCGTGCCCAGTGGCGAGGAATTCGCCACCGAGCAGAAGCTGCGCGAAGCTCTGAGCGGCCAGCACATCTCGGTGGTCAACGTCAGCGGTGGCCAGACCATCGTCGAGCTGAGCGGCCCCAAGGCCCGTGAAGTGCTGATGAAGTCGACCCCCTACGACGTCCACCCGAGCAACTTCCCGGTGGGCAAGGCGGTCGGCACGGCGTTCGCCAAGTCGCAACTGGTGATTCGTCGCACCGGCGAGGAGAGCTGGGAGCTGCTGGTGCGCCGCAGCTTCGCCGACTACATCTGGCTGTGGCTGCAGGATGCCAGCGCCGAATTCGGTCTGGCGATCAAGGCCTGAGGATAGCCTCTGAGGGAGCGGTCGCGCAGCCTGATGCTGCCCGGCCGCTGCCACGGGTGCCTGCATCGACCTATAGCAGCGGGAAACCGATATGAGCCGCACCCCCGATACCTGGATTCTCACCGCCCACTGCCCGAGCGTGCTCGGTACCGTGGATGCGGTGACGCGCTTTCTGTTCGAGCAGCGCTGCTATGTCACCGAACACCACTCGTTCGATGATCGCCTGTCGTCGCGCTTCTTCATTCGCGTCGAGTTCCGCCAACCGGGGGATTTCGACGAGCAGGCGTTCCGCGCCGGCCTGGACGAGCGCCTGGCGCCCTTCCAGATGGACACCGAGCTGACCCCGCCGGGATATCGGGCCAAGGTGGTGCTGATGGTCAGCAAGGCCGATCACTGCCTCAACGACCTGCTCTACCGCCAGCGCATCGGCCAACTGGGCATGGACGTGGTGGCGGTGGTCTCCAACCACCCGGATCTGGAGCCGTTAGCGCGCTGGCACGACATTCCCTACCACCACTTCCCCCTCGATCCCAACGACAAGTCGGCGCAGGAGCGCAAGGTGTTGCAGGTGATCGAGGACACCGGCGCCGAGCTGGTAGTGCTCGCCCGCTACATGCAGGTGCTGTCGCCGGAGCTGTGCCGCAAGCTGGATGGCTGGGCGATCAATATCCACCACTCGCTGCTGCCCGGATTCAAGGGGGCCAAGCCCTACCACCAGGCGTACCAGAAGGGCGTCAAGCTGGTCGGCGCCACGGCCCACTACATCAACAACGACCTCGACGAGGGCCCGATCATCGCCCAGGGCGTCGAGACGGTGGACCATGCGCACTATCCGGAGGATCTGGTCGCCAAGGGCCGCGACATCGAGTGCCAGACCCTGGCCAAGGCGATCGGCTATCACCTCGAGCGGCGGGTGTTCCTCAATGCCAACCGCACCGTAGTGCTGCACGCGTAGTTCGTGCGCCGGGCTCGCCGCTCGTCGGCGTATCCCGGCGCCATTGCAATACCGGAGTGGAATTACCGCACTGCCTCTGCGCGGTCACTCCGGCAACACAGACCCAAGCTCCACTGCAAGGCCGCGTGGCCGTTGTGGCCGCGCCTTTGTATCCACAACAACAAAGGAGAATATCCAATGTCCGGTAATCGTGGTGTCGTCTACCTCGGCGCAGGCAAGGTCGAAGTACAGAAGATCGACTATCCGAAAATGCAGGATCCGCGCGGCAAGCGCATCGGCCATGCCGTAATCCTCAAGGTGGTATCCACCAATATCTGCGGCTCCGACCAGCACATGGTGCGTGGTCGTACCACCGCCCAGGTCGGCCTGGTGCTGGGCCACGAAATCACCGGTGAGGTGATCGAGAAGGGTCCCGACGTCGAGCACCTGGAGATCGGCGATCTGGTATCGGTACCGTTCAACGTCGCCTGCGGCCGTTGCCGCAGCTGCAAGGAACAGCACACCGGCGTGTGCCTGACCGTCAACCCGGCTCGCGCCGGCGGTGCCTATGGCTACGTCGACATGGGTGACTGGACCGGGGGTCAGGCCGAATACGTGATGGTGCCGTATGCCGACTTCAACCTGCTCAAGCTGCCGGATCGCGACAAGGCGATGGAGAAGATCCGCGACCTGACCTGCCTGTCCGACATCCTGCCGACCGGCTACCACGGCGCCGTCACCGCCGGCGTAGGCCCGGGCAGCACCGTGTATGTCGCCGGTGCAGGCCCGGTTGGTCTGGCCGCCGCGGCTTCCGCACGCCTGCTCGGTGCCGCGGTGGTCATCGTCGGTGACGTCAACCCGGTGCGCCTGATCCATGCCAAGGCCCAGGGCTTCGAGATTGCCGACCTGTCCCAGGACATCCCGCTGCACGAGCAGATCGCCAACCTGCTGGGCGAGCCGGAAGTCGATTGCGCCATCGACTGCGTGGGCTTCGAGGCACGCGGCCATGGCCATGAAGGCGTCCAGCACGAGGCTCCGGCCACCGTACTCAACTCGCTGATGGGCGTAGTCCGCGTTGCCGGCAAGATCGGTATTCCCGGCCTGTACGTCACCGACGATCCAGGTGCAGTAGACGCCGCAGCCAAGAAAGGTGCACTGAGCATCCGCTTCGGCCTCGGCTGGGCCAAGTCGCACAGCTTCCACACCGGCCAGACCCCGGTAATGAAGTACAACCGTGCGCTGATGCAGGCGATCATGTGGGACCGCATCAACATCGCCGAAGTGGTCGGTGTCGAGGTGATCAGCCTGGACGACGCACCGAAGGGCTATCACGAGTTCGATGCCGGCGTGCCGAAGAAATTCGTCATGGACCCGCACAAGCTGTTCAGTGCCGCCTGAGTCGTATGCCTGACCAAAGCCGCCCCCACGCGGGGCGGCTGCAGTCCTGGGGGAGCCGCTTGGCTCCCCTTTCTTTATGCGCCGGGCGAGCCGCCCGCCGCCCCTGCGCGACTATCCCTTGCGCCGGTGGCGTGCGCTCCCGACCGCTCGCGTGGGTGTTACCTTGCCCCGCCCGGGTAACGGAAACGGGTAGTACCGCAACACAAACGGCAACAAAATGCTCAACGGCCAACCCACGCCAAAACATAAGCCACTGATCTATAAGGATATTTAAAAACTGGCACGAGCTATGCTCTATATTTCCGCACAAAAACAAGAATCCAAAAGCAACGAGCAACTCGACGCTGGCACAACAACAACAAGAGTACAGGCGAGTAGCAAACTGATTTTTTTGGAGAGGCTGTGCTATTCGGGGTTTGCCCCGCGACCAGGCCAATAACAATAAAACTACCTCAAGGTAGCGGATTGGTAGGTTGGATCACCCAGTGACGATGGCCGGACCAGGGTCCAAAAAAATACGTTTGCCTTGATCCCGATGGGATCCGATGCAGCGATTTGGAGCGATAAAAACAACAACAAATCGTTCAACAAAAAAAACAAAGCACGCTACGACACTTTGAAGGGGAGCTCCGGCTCCCCTTCGTGCTTTGTGCAGTTCCTCCTGTCGCGGCCCCGCGCCGAACCGTCTCCCGCCTGAACCCTGCGCAACGCATCCGTCCGCCATCTTTCATCCGTTCCCTGGCAGCAGCCGACGGGACGACAGCACCCTTTCACCAGGCAGCTCTCGCCGCCACCGCCATCACGCAGCCCCGGCTGATTACCGTGCCAGCAGCACGGAAACGACAGGGGCCGCCCTGAGGCAGCCCCTGTGATGGCGCTTGCCAGCGAAAACGCTTAGACGTTGTCCCCCTGCGGCGCGGCCAGAGGCGGGGTCACCGCCACTTCAGCCGAATCCATGATCAGCGACTTGAGCACCCCGAAGGTCATCAGGAAGATCACCAGGCTCAGCGGCAGTGCGGCGGCGATATTGGCTGTCTGCAAGGCATTGAGTCCGCCCGCGACCAGCAGCACCGCGGCGACGAAACCGATCACGGTGCCCCAGAAGATGCGGAAGATCTTCGGCGGCTCCTGGTTGCCCAGCGACAGTATGGTGGTCAACACCAGGGTGCCGGAGTCCGACGAGGTGACGAACCAGCTGAGCAGCAGAAACACCAGCATCGCCGACAGCACCCAGCCCACCAGACCGTCGCCGGCGATCCCGTCCGCCGCACTGAACAGCGCCGCCGGCAGGTTCCAGGCGTTGACCAGCTGGATCAGTTCGCCCGTGCCGGCACCGCCCGCCGCATTCAACTCCTGATACAGCGCCGAGCCGCCGAAGATGCCCAGCCAGACGAAGATGATGAAGGTCGGCACGCAGAGCACGCCGATGACGAACTCGCGCAGGGTGCGGCCGCGGGAGATGCGTGCGATGAACAGGCCGACAAAGGGAGCCCACGCCAGCCACCAGCCCCAGTAGAACACGGTCCAGCCGTTCTGCCAGGCCGCCGGCCCCTCCTCGGTGGGGAACCACAGGCCCATCTGCATGAAGTTGCCCAGGTAGTCGCCCAGCGACTCGGCGAACAGGCCGACCAGCCAGGCGGTTGGCCCGCCGAACAGGAAGAAGGCCACCACCAGGGCGGAAATGATGATGTTCCATTCGGAAATGATCTTGATGCCGCGGCCCACGCCCGAGAGTGCGGAGAGGATCGAGACGATCGAGATCAGGCCGATCAGCAACAGCTGCGTGGTGGTCCCCGGATCGATACCCACCAGGCGTTCCAGGCCCACGGCCATCTGGCTGACGCCCAGGCCCAGCGAGGTGGCGATGCCGAACACGCAGCCCAGCACCCCCAGCAGGTCGACCGCATGACCTATGGGGCCATAGATGCGATCACCGATGAAGGGGTGCAGCGAAGAGCGCAGGGCCAGCGGCAGCTTCTTGCGGTAGGCGAAATAGGCCAGGGCCAGGCCGACGATGGCGTACACCGCCCACCCATGGATGCCCCAGTGGAAGTAGGTGACCCGCAGGGCATCCACTGCCCGCGCATGACCGATCTCGGTGGCACCGGCCATGTCGGCGTAGGGGTTGTTCGGGTAACCGAAGGCGCCGCTGTTATCCAGGTAGAAGATAGGTTCGGCCACCCCGAAGAACAGGATGCCGATGCCGATTCCCGCGGAAAACAGCATGGAGAACCAGGCGAAGTTGCTGAAGTCGGGGCGACTGGCATCGTCGCCCAGGCGCACGCTGCCGTAGCGGGTAAACACCAGGGTGAAGCAGACCAGGATGAAGAACACCATGGCCACCAGGTAGTACCAGCCGAACACATTCTCGATCCAGCCGCGCGTGGCGCCGAACAGCTTGCCGGCCAGCTCGGTATTGATGCCGGCAAACAGCACGAATGCCAGCACCATCACCGCCGAGACGATCGTCATGCCTTTGTGCATGCCCTTGAACAGGCCCGCCTGGCTCAGCAACTCTTCCTTGAACACGCTGGTGCCAGGGGCGCCAGCGAATTGTTCCCTACTATTGGACATTTTCTTGTTCTCCCACCTTCGGGTATCGGTTGGTTGTCGTGGTGTGTACGCCCGCCAGCCGCCGGCGCCTTGCGCGCAGGCGCGGACAGGCGCGCCGGGCGCCGGAACGCCGGGCCGCCGGAACGCCGGGCCGCGCTTCAGTCGGCCGTGGGGCTAGCGCTGCAATACGTGAATGCGCGAGAGCAGCTCGTCGCGATCCACGTAGCAGCCCTGGAAGTGCCGGGCGCCGCTGGCCGGGTCGAATTCGCTGCGCGCGTGCAGGGTGCGCCGGTTGTCGAAGCACCACAGCTGCCCGGCCTGCAAGCGGCGCTGCACGCGGAAGCGCGGCTCGCGGGTCATGGCGATGAACCGCCGATAGGCGCGGTACAGCTCCGGCATGCGCTCGGCCGGGGCATCGAAGGGGCCGCGCAGGAAGTTGGCCATGCGCACCTCGCTGACCAGGCCATGGGCATCCAGGGCGATGATCGGCGCCAGGCAGCGGTAGTCGCTGGTGCGGCTCTTGTTGCGGAACTCCACCGGCGTGGTGCAGAGGATATGGAACAGCTCGGGCGCCTCCTGGTGCAGCGCCTCGGCGATGGCGAAGCCGTCGACGAAGATGCTCTCGCCACCCCGGGCATCGTTGACCAGGCAATGCAGGAACTGCAGACCCGGCTGCAGCTCGCGGGTCGGCAGGTCGGTGTGCATCGGCAGGTTGAAAGAGGTATAGGCATTGCTGTCGGCATCGGCCTTGGACTGCACATCGAACAGCACGCCGAAATTGCTTTCGCGAATGAAGGAGATGCGTTTGCCGAGCTGTTGCAGGGCGCCGGCGCTGGCCGGCACCCCGAGCAGTTGGGTCAGGCCGACATCGCGCACCGCCAGCAACCAGTGCAGCAGGGCGCCGTCGTCCTCGAGCACCGCCTGATAGTCGAACTGCGGCAGCTGCTCGGCCAGCTCGGCGCCCCACAGCCGGGATTGTGGCCGCTGCGCACGGCGCTCGGCCCGCGAGGCCTCGTCGTAGGCATGGGCGCGCAGCCAGCCGGGGTGGAAGCGGCTGTGGTGACCGTCCTGCCAATCGACCAACAAGTGGCCCTGCTCGTCGATGCGGGTGCGCTGCGGACTGAGCTCCTCCGGCACATCGACGATTTCCAGCAGCTGCTCGCGGGTCACGCCATAGACGCACTGGCTGCAGGCGCAGTTGTCGCGCAGCCACTGGTGATGGAAGGGGCTGACCCGACCATCGCTCCAGCTAATCTCCAGGCTGTCGTGGGTGGCACTGACAGCGGCCAGGTCGGCACTGATCGGGTAGCTGCGCCAATCGGCGATGGGCGCGGCTTCGAGGGAGGGGTCTAGGGCGTTCATGGCGGTCTCCTGGCGGGGTGCTTACCCGCATTATTGTTGTTCGGGCTCGGTGTAAACGCGTGAGGCCATCCCGGCCTCCTGTTTAGGCGCTAGGCCTTGGCCGGGGGCAGGCCGATGACCCGGCCGACGTGGAGCGGCGCCGTGAGGCCTCGCTGGGCCTCGCTCAGCGCCAGGACCCGCTGCAGCACCTGCTGGTCAAACGGCGCCGAGCGGCCGCTGGCACTGTCGATGTTCATCAGCATCTGTTCGTTGGCGGCGAGCAGTTCATCGCCGCCGGGGTAGTAGAGGCCGTGGTGAACGTGCAGGCGCTTGAGGTCATGACCCAGCAGCTGGGTGCGCACCTCGACCTCGGCGCCGAGCTTGACCTCGGCCAGGTAGTTGAGGTGGCACTCCAGGGTGTACAAGGTGTGGCCGCAGCGCGCGCGCCCCGCCTCGTCCAGGCCCAGATGGTCCATCAGGGCATCGGTGGCATAGCTGAAGATCAGCAGGTAGAAGGCATCACGCAGGTGGCCGTTGTAGTCCACCCACTCGGGCTGGATATCGGTCCGGTAGGTGGTCAGAGGTTGCGCACTGGACATCGGTTGTTCTCCTGCAGCGGGGCGGCTCGCCGCCCCGCCGGCTATCGATTGGCGGGAGTGCCGCCGCGCTCGGGGCCTGGCCCGCCCGGTTCAGACGGGCCAGACTGGACGTCAGTCGGCGAAGTCGAAGCCGTGCTTGGCCTTGGTTTGCCTGATCGCTTCCATCACCGCCATCAGGCAGTCGTCACGGTAGCGCTCCAGCTCGGCGATGCTGCGCTGGCCCTGCTGCACCGCGGTGCCCTCGACCACACTGTCGATCAACTGGTCGGTCAGCTCCGGGGCCTCCAGGTAGGTCCAGGGCAGCTTCAGCGCCGGGCCGAACTGGGACATGAAGTGACGCATGCCGGCATCGCCGCCTGCCAGGGTATAGGTCAGGAAACTGCCCATGAACGACCAGCGCAGGCCGGCGCCGAAGCGGATCGCATCGTCGATCTCGCCGGTGGTGGCCACGCCGTCGTTGACCAGGTGCAGCGACTCGCGCCACAGCGCCTCGAGCAGGCGGTCGGCGATGAAGCCCGGCACCTCCTTGCGCACGTGCAGCGGGCGCATGCCCAGCGACTCATAGACCTGAATCGCGGTCTGCACCGCCTCCGGCGCGGTTTTCGCGCCGCCGACCACTTCCACCAGCGGCAGCAAATAGACTGGGTTGAACGGATGGCCGACCACGCAGCGCTCGGGGTGCACGGCGTCGGCATAGAACTCGCTGGGCAGCAGACCCGAGGTGCTCGAGCCGATCAGCACGTTGGGCCGTGCGGCGGCGCTGATCTTGGCGTGCAGTTCGCACTTGAGCTCGAGGCGCTCCGGTGCGCTTTCCTGGATGAAGTCGGCGTCCTTCACGCACTCCTCGATGGTGGCAACGAAGCGCAGGCGCTCGGGCGAGGCGCCGGGCGCCAGACCCTGGCTTTGCAGAGCCGGCCAGGCGTTGGCGATGCGCGCGCGCAGAGCCGCTTCTGCGCCGGGCGCCGGGTCCCAGGCCACGACGTCGAGGCCATGGGCCAGGGCGCGGGCGATCCAGCCGGCGCCGATCACGCCGGTGCCGAGGGCGGCGAAGGTTTTCAATTCGGTGACAAAGGCCATGATGGCTCCTGCTTGGGTAGCCCGGATGCATCCGGGGCTGGCAATTGGATCTGGCCCGGATTGCATCCGGGCCACTGACTGGCTTCAGCCGCGCGGCTTGAGGCCCATCTTGGCGCGGCCCTCGGCCGGGGTCAGGACGCGTCCGCCCATACGCTGGACGATCTCGACGGCGCGCTGAACCAGGCTGCCGTTGGTGGCGGGTACGCCCTTGTCCAGCCAGATATTGTCTTCCAGGCCGACTCGCACGTGGCCGCCGAGCAGCATGGCCTGGGCGACCATCGGCATCTGCATGCGGCCGATACCGAAGCCGGCCCAGGTGGCGCCAGCCGGCAGGTTGTCGGCCATGGCCTTCATGGTGGTGGTGTCGGCTGGTGCGCCCCAGGGGATGCCCAGACAGATCTGGAAGATCGGATCGTCGAGCAGGCCTTCCTTCATCATCTGCTTGGCGAACCACAGGTGACCGGTGTCGAAGATTTCCAGCTCGGCCTTCACCCCCAGTTCGGTGATCCGCTTGGCACCGGCGCGCAGCTGCGCCGGGGTGGCGACGTAGATGTAATCGCCGTCGCCGAAGTTCAGGGTGCCGCAGTCCAGGGTGCAGATCTCCGGGCGCAACTCCTCGATATGGGCCAGACGGGTCAGCGGGCCGACCAGATCCGAGCCGTGGCCGAACTCCATCGGCTGCTCGCCCGGGCCGATTTCTAGGTCGCCGCCCATACCGGCGGTGAGGTTGATGATCACGTCGGTGTCGCTCTCACGGATGCGCTCGACCACCTCGCGGTACAGCTCGATATCGCGACTACCCTTACCGGTCTTGGGGTCACGCACATGGCAGTGGGCGACGGTGGCGCCTGCCTTGGCCGCCTCGATGGCGGCGTCGGCGATCTGCTTAGGCGTGACCGGGATGGCGGGGTGGCGGCCAACGGTGTCGCCGGCGCCGGTGACTGCACAGGTGACGATGACTTCATAGTTCATGGGGGCTGCATCCTTATTCGGGGCGAGTGGGGGCCGTACGCCCGGCTGGGGCGCACGGCACGGCGGTTGTTGAGGGAGTCGGGGCGTGGGCTGCCCGGGTTACTCGAGGCTGGCCTGCACGGCGGCGAGGCCGTCCTTGCCATCGACGGTGGTCACCCCGGCCAGCAGCCGGCTGAGGTCCTGCGGGTTGTCCTTCAGCCACTGGCGCGCCACGGCCTTGGCGTCTTCGCGGGCCATGATCGGCTCCATCAGCTGGCTTTCCTGGGCGGCGCTGAAGGTCAGGTTATCGAGCAGGCGGCCGACGTTCGGGCAGCGCTGGGCATAGTCGGGGGCGGTGACGGTCCACACGGTGGCCAGACCTTCGTCGGGGCCGAACACATCCTCGCTACCGGTCAGGTAGGTCAGGTCCATCTTGATGTTCATCGGGTGCGGCTTCCAGCCGAAGAACACCACCGGCTTCTTGGCCTTCACCGCACGGGTGACCGCGGCGAGCATGGCCGCCTCGCTGGACTCGACCAGCTTGAATCCACCGAGACCGAACTGGTTGCTGTCGATCATCTTCTGGATGGTGGTGTTGGCCCCGGTGCCCGGGTCGATGCCGTAGATCTTGCCGTCCAGCTGGTCGCGGAACTTGGCGATGTCGGCATAGGTTTTCAGGCCGGCCTCGGCCAGGTAGCTGGGCACCGCCAGGCTGGAGATGCCATCGGCCAGGCCCGGCTCGGCGAGGACCTTGACGTCGCCCTTGTCCTGGAACGGCTTGATGTTGTCGTCCATCAGCGGCTTCCAGTAGCCGAGGAAGAAGTCGACCTGCTTCTTGCCGATGCCGGAGAAGATGATCTGCTGCGAGGCCTGGGTCTGGGTGGTTTCATAGCCCAGGCCTTCGAGCAGGGTGGCGGCCACGGCCGTGGTGGCGACCACGTCGGTCCAGCCGACCAGACCGATGCGCGCCTTCTGGCAGCTGGCCTGCTCGGCGGCCATCAGCGACGAACTGAACAGCGTGAGCAAACAGCAACCGGCGATTACCTTGAGACCTTTCATCAATGTGCCCTCGTGTGGCGTTACGGATCTACTTGTCATTCTTCCGGAGCGCGGCGCCCCGTCCCGTGGTCGGGCCCAAGTGCACCCGATGTGCCTAACAGTACGCAGCAAGGATGGGGAGAAAACGCACTAGAACGACTACCTGTTGAACCATAACGACTCTTGCGCTTGCTCCATTGAGCAAACTGGCTTCTAGTAAGGTCGTGAACTTTGCGAAAGCGCGGCCATGCCCCAGACGTTCCAGTTTCTTCTGCTACCCGGCTTTTCCATGATGGGCCTGATGTCGGCCATCGAACCGCTGCGGGCGGCCAACCGCTTCTGCCGCGATGCCTTCGCCTGGCGCCTGCTCAGCCAGGACGGCGACGCGGTGCAGGCGAGCAACGGCATGTCGCTGAATGTCGACAGCGCCCTGGAACTGCCGGCGGCCGGCGACAGCTTGTTCGTGGTGGCCGGCTACGAGCCGCTGCTGCACTTCAATGCGCGCCTGGGCGCCTGGTTGCGCCGGGCCGACCGCGAGGCCGGGCTGCTCGGCGGCATCGACACCGGCAGCTTCGTGCTGGCCGAGGCCGGGCTGTTCGGCGACCAGTGCCTGACCCTGCACTGGGAGGCGATAGAGGCGTTCAAGGAGCGCTATCCACGCCTGACGGTGACCCAGGAGCTGTTCGAAATCGACGGCCGGCGCATCACCAGCGCCGGCGGCACCGCCACCCTGGACCTGATGCTGACCCTGATCGGGCGCAAGCATGGCGAGCAGCTGGCCCTGGAGGTTTCCGAACAGTTCGTGCTCAGTCGCATCCGTTCGCGGCAGGATCACCAGCGCATGCAGATCGCCAGCCGCTATGACCTGCACAACAAGAAGCTGGTGCAGGTGATCGGCGAGATGGAACGCCACAGCGAGCAGCCGCTCAGTTCCCAGGCCCTGGCCGACCTGGTCAAGGTCACCCCGCGGCAACTGGAGCGCCTGTTCCGCCATCACCTGGACGAGACCCCTTCGGGCTTCTACCTCAACCTGCGCCTGGACAAGGCGCGCCAGCTGCTGCGCCAGACCGACATGAGCGTGCTCGAGGTCGGCCTGGCCTGTGGCTTCGAGTCGTCCTCGTATTTCTCCCGCTGCTACCGCGCCCGTTTCGCCACCTGCCCCAGCCAGGATCGCCACGAACAGTCGGCCGTCGGCTGATCGCGCCAGCAGGGCCGCGCTCGCACCGGCCGGCACGCCGCCGAATCCCGCGGCGGCGCTGGCGGCGGTCGCTGCCGACGGCTTATCCGTTCACGACCGGCCATTGACGCTTTCGGCAATACCCCGGTCGTTTTTGCACCGGGTCGCCCTGCCCCCCAGGGATATGCTCCCCCCAAGCGCCAACACCGGGTTTGGCGACAGCAGACTAAAGGGGACCGCCTGATGAGCCCAGCCGAAGTGCACGCCGACAGCATCGTTATCGATGGCCTGATCATTGCCAAGTGGAACCGCGAACTGTTCGAAGACATGCGCAAGGGCGGCCTGACCGCGGCCAACTGCACCGTCTCGGTCTGGGAAGGTTTCCAGGCCACCGTCAACAGCATCGCCGCCAGCCAGAAACTGATCCGCGAGAACAGCGACCTGGTGATGCCGGTGCGCACCACCGCCGACATCCGCAAGGCCAAGGAGCTGGGCAAGACCGGCATCCTGTTCGGCTTTCAGAACGCCCACGCGTTCGAAGACCAGATCGGCTACGTGGAGATCTTCAAGCAGCTCGGCGTGGGCATCGTGCAGATGTGCTACAACACCCAGAACCTGATCGGCACCGGCTGCTATGAGCGCGACGGCGGCCTGTCCGGCTTCGGCCGCGAGATCGTCGCCGAGATGAACCGGGTCGGCATCATGTGCGACCTGTCGCACGTCGGCAGCAAGACCAGCGAGGAAGTCATCCTCGAGTCGAAGAAGCCGGTGTGCTACTCGCACTGCCTGCCGTCGGGCCTCAAGGAGCACCCGCGCAACAAGTCCGACGAGGAACTGAAGTTCATCGCCGACCACGGCGGTTTCGTCGGCGTGACCATGTTCGCCCCCTTCCTGGCCAAGGGCATCGACTCGACCATCGACGACTACGCCGAGGCCATCGAGTACGTGATGAACATCGTCGGCGAGGACGCCATCGGCATCGGCACCGACTTCACCCAGGGTCACGGCAAGGAATTCTTCGAATACCTGACCCATGACAAGGGCTACGCCCGTCGCCTGACCAACTTCGGCAAGATCGTCAACCCGCTGGGCATCCGCACCGTCGGCGAATTCCCCAACCTGACCGAAACCCTGCTCAAGCGCGGCATGCCCGAGCGCACCGTGCGCAAGATCATGGGCGAAAACTGGGTACGCGTACTCAAGGACGTCTGGGGCGAATAAGCCCTCTCCCTCACATTCCCGCCCCTCTGCCTCAGGCAGAGGGTGCTAGACCACCGAATTCTGGAGTTTGAAGATCATGGCAAAACACGCACCCGAAATGCCTATCGAAGTCGACAGCGAAACCGGCGTCTGGACCACCGACGCCCTGCCGATGCTCTATGTACCGCGCCACTTCTTCGTCAACAACCACATCGGCATCGAGGAAGAGCTGGGCGCCGAGCGCTATGCCGAGATCCTCTACAAGGCCGGCTACAAGTCCGCCTGGCACTGGTGCGAGAAGGAAGCCGAGTGCCATGGCCTGTCCGGCGTGGCGGTCTACGAGCACTACATGAAGCGTCTGTCGCAGCGCGGCTGGGGCCTGTTCAGCATCGAGGAGATCGACGTCGAGGCCGGCACCGCCAAGATTCGCCTGGACCACTCGGCCTTCGTCTACGTTTATGGCAAGTGCGGTCGCAAGGTCGACTACATGTTCACCGGCTGGTTCGCCGGCGCCATGGATCAGATCCTGGCCGCCCAGGGCAGCCCGATCCGTACCGTCGCCGAGCAGGTCTACGGCGCTTCGGAAGAAGGCCACGACCACGGCCTCTTCATCGTCAAGCCGCTCTAAGTCGAGGAACCCGTCATGGCCTTCGAAGCAATGTTCCAGCCGATTCAGATCGGCAAACTGACCATCCGTAACCGCGTGCTGTCCACTGCCCATGCCGAGGTCTACGCGACCGACGGCGGCATGACCACCGACCGTTACGTCAAGTATTACGAAGAGAAGGCCAAGGGCGGCATCGGCCTGGCCATCTGCGGCGGCTCCTCGGTGGTAGCCATCGACAGCCCGCAGGAGTGGTGGGCCTCGGTCAACCTGTCGACCGACCGCATCATCCCGCACTTCCAGAATCTGGCCGACGCCATGCACAAGCATGGCGCCAAGATCATGATCCAGATTACCCACATGGGCCGTCGCTCGCGTTGGGACGGCTTCAACTGGCCAACCCTGATGTCGCCGTCCGGCATCCGTGAACCGGTACACCGCGCCACCTGCAAGACCATCGAGGTCGAGGAAATCTGGCGGGTGATCGGCAACTACGCCCAGGCCGCGCGCCGGGCCAAGGAAGGTGGCCTGGACGGCATCGAGCTGTCGGCCGTGCACCAGCACATGATCGACCAGTTCTGGTCGCCGCGAGTCAACAAGCGTACCGACGAATGGGGCGGCACCTTCGAGGGCCGCATGAAGTTCGGCCTGGAAGTGCTCAAGGCCGTGCGCAAGGAAGTCGGCGACGACTTCTGCGTGGGCATGCGTATCTGCGGTGACGAGTTCCACCCGGACGGTCTGTCCCACGACGACATGAAGCAGATCGCCGCGTACTACGACGCCACCGGCATGATCGACTTCATCGGCGTGGTGGGTTCGGGCTGCGACACCCACAACACCCTGGCCAACGTCATCCCCAACATGAGCTACCCGCCGGAGCCCTTCCTGCACCTGGCGGCCGGCATCAAGGAAGTGGTCAAGGTCCCGGTGCTGCACGCGCAGAACATCAAGGACCCGAACCAGGCCACCCGTATTCTCGAGGGCGGCTACGTCGACATGGTCGGCATGACCCGCGCGCACATCGCCGACCCGCACCTGATCGCCAAGATCAAGATGGGCCAGGTCGACCAGATCAAGCAGTGCGTCGGCGCCAACTACTGCATCGACCGCCAGTATCAGGGCCTGGACGTACTGTGCATCCAGAACGCCGCGACCTCCCGTGAATACATGGGCGTGCCGCACATCATCGAGAAATCCACCGGGCCCAAGCGCAAGGTGGTGGTAGTCGGTGGCGGCCCGGCCGGCATGGAGGCGGCCCGCGTGGCGGCCGAACGTGGCCACGACGTGACCCTGTTCGAGAAGAAGGACCAGCTCGGCGGGCAGATCACCACGGCGTCCAAGGCGCCGCAGCGTGACCAGATCGCCGGTATCACCCGCTGGTACCAGCTGGAACTGGCGCGCCTGAACGTCGACCTGCGCCTGAGCACCGGCGCGGACGTGGCGACCATCCAGGACATGCGCGCGGACATCATCGTGCTGGCCAACGGCGGTCATCCGTACCTGGAGCAGAACGAGCACTGGGGCGCCGACGAAGGCCTGGTGGTGAGCAGCTGGGACGTGCTCGATGGCAAGGTCGCGCCCGGCAAGAACGTGCTGGTGTACGACACCATCTGCGAGTTCACCGGCATGTCGGTGGCCGACTTCATGGCCGACAAGGGCAGCCAGGTGGAGATCGTCACCGACGACATCAAGCCGGGCGTGGCGATGGGCGGTACCACCTTCCCCACCTACTACCGCAGCATGTACCCGAAAGAAGTGATCATGACCGGCGACCTGATGCTGGAAAAGGTCTACCGCGAGGGTGACAAGCTGGTGGCGGTACTGGAGAACGAGTACACCGGCGCCAAGGAAGAGCGGGTGGTCGACCAGGTGGTGGTGGAGAACGGCGTTCGTCCGGACGAGACCCTCTACTACGCTCTCAAGGAAGGCTCGCGCAACAAGGGCCAGATCGACGTCGAGGCGCTGTTTGCGATCAAGCCGCAACCGTGCCTGAGCGAGGCCGGCGACGGCTACCTGCTGTTCCGCATCGGCGACTGCGTGGCCCAGCGCAACACCCACGCGGCGATCTACGACGCCCTGCGTCTGTGCAAGGACTTCTAAAGCCCCCCAGGGTGGGCCGGCCGCGAGGCCGCCCCACTCGCGCTGCCGACAGGCAGCGCCCGTAACGCCTAACGATGGGTTACGCCGCCACGCGGCTAACCCATCTTACGGTTTCTGCGCAGCTTGGCCGGTCCCTACAAGGAGACCAAACGATGTTGAACACCATTCTTCCCATTCTGCTGTTTGCCGCACTCGGCCTGGCCGTGCTCGGCGCCGGCAAGCGATTCCTCATGTGGCGCCGTGGCCGGCCGGCCAAGGTCGACTGGCTCGGCGGCCTGCTGGCCATGCCGCGCCGCTACCTGGTCGACCTGCACCATGTGGTCGAGCGCGACAAGTACATGTCCAAGACCCACGTGGCCACTGCCGGCGGTTTCGTCCTGGCCGCCGCGCTGGCGATCCTGGTCCACGGCTTCGGCCTGCATAACCGCCTGCTCGGCTTCGCCCTGCTGGCGGCCACCGTGCTGATGTTCGTCGGCGCCCTGTTCGTCGCCAAGCGCCGCCTGAATCCCCCGGCACGCCTGTCGAAGGGCCCGTGGATGCGCCTGCCGAAGAGCCTGCTGATGTTCGCGGCAAGCTTCTTCATCGCCACCCTGCCGGTCGCCGGCATCCTCCCGGAAGGCTTCGGCGGCTGGCTGCTGGCGCTGCTGCTCGCGGTCGGCGTGGCCTGGGGCGTGTCCGAGCTGTTCTTCGGCATGACCTGGGGCGGGCCGATGAAGCACGCCTTCGCCGGCGCCCTGCACCTGGCCTGGCACCGCCGCGCCGAGCGCTTCGGCGGCGGTCGCTCGACCGGCCTCAAGGCCCTCGACCTGGATGATCGCAACGCCCCGCTGGGGGTGGAAAAGCCCACCGACTTCACCTGGAACCAGCTGCTCGGCTTCGACGCCTGCGTGCAGTGCGGCAAGTGCGAGGCGATGTGCCCGGCTTTCGCTGCCGGCCAGCCGCTGAACCCGAAGAAACTGATCCAGGACATGGTCATCGGCCTGGCCGGTGGTACCGACGCCAAGTTTGCCGGCAGCCCCTACCCGGGCATTCCCCTGGGCGAACACGGCGGCGGCCCGCACCAGCCGATCGTCAACCTGCAGGGCAAGGCCCTGGTCGAGGCCGACACCCTGTGGTCCTGCACCACCTGCCGTGCCTGCGTCGAGGAGTGCCCGATGATGATCGAGCACGTCGACGCCATCGTCGACATGCGCCGCCACCTCACCCTGGAAAAGGGCGCGACCCCGAACAAGGGCGCCGAGGTGCTGGACAACCTGATCGCCACCGACAACCCCGGCGGCTTCGCCCCCGGCGGCCGGCTGAACTGGGCGGCGGACCTCAACCTGCCGTTGCTCAGCGACAAGAAGGAAACCGACGTGCTGTTCTGGGTCGGCGACGGCGCCTTCGACATGCGCAATCAAAGAACCTTGAGAGCCTTCGTCAAGGTGCTGAAGGCGGCCAATGTCGACTTCGCCGTGCTCGGCCTGGAAGAGCGCGACAGCGGTGACGTGGCCCGCCGCCTGGGCGATGAGGCGACCTTCCAGACCCTGGCCAAGCGCAACATCGCCACCCTGGCCAAGTACCGTTTCAACAAGATCGTGTCCTGCGATCCGCACAGCTTCCACGTGCTGAAGAACGAATACGGGGCGCTCGGCGGCCAGTATCAGGTCCTGCACCACAGCACCTACATGGAAGAGCTGATCAGCGGACAGAAACTCAGCCTGGGCCAGCACAAGGGCGGCAGCGTGACCTATCACGACCCCTGCTACCTGGGCCGCTACAACGGCGAGTACGAAGCCCCGCGCAGCGTGCTCAAGGCCATCGGCATCGAGGTCAAGGAGATGGAGCGTTCCGGCTTCCGCTCGCGCTGCTGCGGCGGCGGTGGCGGTGCACCGATCACCGACATCCCCGGCAAGCAGCGGATTCCCGACATGCGCATGGTCGACATCAAGGAAACCGGTGCCGAGCTGGTGGCCGTGGGCTGCCCGCAGTGCACCGCGATGCTCGAAGGCGTGGTCGAGCCACGGCCGCAGATCAAGGACATCGCCGAACTGGTCGCCGACGTGCTGATCGAGCCCTCGGCGCAGCCCAAGAACCCTACGCCGCCCAAGCGTGAAGCCCTGGAGGTGCATTGATGAGCGACATCATCCGCCGCGATCCGCGGGCCGAATGGATCGCCCGCAACCGCCTGCATCCGCTGCATGCGGCCATGCAGAAAGTCGAAAGCAGCTGGATGGGGCCCAACGGCGTCATCCGCAAGAACCCCCACGCGGTCGGCTTCATCGGCCCCAACGGGATCAAGCGCATCGACCGCAGTGGCGCCCAGCAAGGCGGCGCCGGCAAGCGCTCGGCCGCCAGCGCGGTGGTCCAGCTGCCGCTGCACGTGGTCGAGCAACCGGCCTTCCACATCGTGGTGGTGCCGGACATGGTCGGTGGTCGCCTGAGCAGCCACGACAAGGACCTGCTCGGCCTGGCCAACAAGCTGGCCGGTAGCGACGGCGCCGTGGTCGCCGTGGTGTTCGGCGACTACAAGGAAACCGCCTTCGATACCGCCGGCGTCGACCGCCTGCTGCACATCGAAGGCGAGGTCTTCGACGGCTATGCCCCCGAGCAACGGGTGTTGGCCCTGAGCGCGGTGGAGAGCCAGTTGGCGCCGCGCCACTGGCTGCTGCCGGACAGCCGCACCGGCGGTGGCGAGCTCGGCCGCCGGCTGGCCGCCAAGCTCGGCGAGCGCCCGGCCACGCGGGTCTGGCAGGTCGCCGATGGCCAGTGCATCGGTCGCGCCGGCGCCGGCCAGCAAGACCTGCTGCGCAGCGCGCCGCGGCTGATCCTGGCCGCCGTCGAATGCGCCGATCCGGTCAGCGACACCCGCCACGAGGTGCGTCCGCTGCAGCTGGAAGACAAGATCGCCCGCTGCCTGCCACGCATCGAAGACCTCGGCGCGGTGGCGGTCAACCCGGCCCTGATCCCCATGGCCGAAGCCGAGTTCATCCTCTCCGGCGGCAACGGGGTCAAGGACTGGGCCCAGTTCCACCAGGCAGCCGAGGCCCTCGGGGCCACCGAAGGCGCGTCGCGGGTGGCTGTGGACGACGGTTTCATGCCGCGCAACCGCCAGGTGGGCGCCACTGGCACCTGGGTCACCGCACGGGTCTACCTGGCCGTCGGCATCTCCGGCGCCATCCAGCACCTGCAAGGCATCGGTGCCTGCGACAAGGTGGTGGCGGTCAACATGGACCCGGGCTGCGACATGATCAAGCGCGCCGACCTGTCGGTGATCGGCGACTCCGCCGAGATCCTCGCCGCCCTGATCAAGCTGGCCACCGAGTACCGTCAAGGAGGCGCACGCGATGCAGCCTAAGTCCCTGAATATCATCAGCCTGGTCTCGGTCGGGGCCCACCCGACCTCCGGCCGCGCCCGTCGCGCCGAGCAGGATGCCCGCGCGGTCGAACTCGGCCTGCGCCTGGCCGGCGACCAACTGCAGGTACTGCACGCCGGCGACCCGCACGAAGAAGCCCTGCGCGCCTACCTGGGCATGGGCCTGAGCGAGATGACCGTGCTCGAGCAGCCCAAGCAGGGCGATGCCCTGCCCCTGCTGAGTAACTACCTGAAGGATTCCGGCGCGCAGCTGGTGCTGACCGGCAGCCAGGCGGAAACTGGCGAAGGCTCGGGCATGCTGCCCTTCCTCCTGGCCGAACAGCTGGGCTGGCCACTGGTGGTCGGCCTGGCCGAGGTGGAAAAGGTCGACAACGGCGTGGCCGAAGTGCTGCAGGCGCTGCCGCGCGGCCAGCGCCGCCGGCTCAAGGTGCGCCTGCCGTTTCTCGCCAGCGTCGACAACGCCGCCCCCGCCGCCCGTCAGAGCGCCTATGGCCCGGCACGACGTGGCCAGCTGGTGGCCGAGGACGTGGCCGTGGTCGAGGACAGCCTGCTCGCCGAAGCTCAGCTGCAACCGGCGCGCCCGCGCCCCAAGCGGCTCAAGGTGATCAAGGCCAAGAGTGGTGCCGAGCGGATGAAGGCGGCCACCGCCAAGGCCTCCGGCGGCGGCGGCCAGGTGCTCAAGGATGTCTCGCCAGAGCAGGGCGCCGAGGCTATCTTCAAGCTGCTGATCGAAGAAGGGGTGCTGCGCTAGCCGCGGCGACCAATGCGTAGCATGGGTTGAGCAGAGCGATACCCATGCCGGCGATGCGATGGGTGACCCGCAGCGCGGCGAACCCATCCTACGTCGTTAATTGAGGGAGACTCCGCACCATGATGCATGCCGACCTGATCGACCAAGACGACTTCCGCGATCGCCTGGTGGCGCTCGGGCTGTCAATCCCTGCCGGGGCCAGCGCCGAGCAAGCCTGCGAGTACGCCGTCAGCGGCCTCGACCCGGAACGGGCCAAGGCCCTGCGCAAGCTGGTGGAAGAGTTGCTCGGTGGCAATGCCACCCTGCTGCCCGCCGTACGCGAGGCGATTTCCCGCCGTCTGCTGCCGGCGCTGGTACCGCGCTGATCCCAGCCGGGTACAAAAAAGGGGCGCCCGAGGCGCCCCTTTTCTTTGGCCGGCCGCTTACTGCGAACGGTGCGGGTAGACCTTGACGCTGGCGAAGGTGGATTCGCCTTTGGCCCGGCTCAGCGCCGTGCTGGTGGCCGGGGACAGCGATGGCCGCATCAGGTCTTCCGGCATGGGCACCAGACCTACCACGGTGGTCGACGTCTGTCCGGCGCGCTCGTCGCGCGGCGGAATGCCGAAATATTCGCGGTAGCACTTGGAAAAATGCGGGGTCGACACGAAGCCGCAGACCGAGGCCACCTCGATGATCGACATCGAGGTCTGCTTGAGCAGCTGACGCGCGCGAATCAGGCGCAGCTTGAGGTAGTAGCGCGACGGCGAGCAATGCAGGTACTTCTGGAACAGGCGCTCGAGCTGACGGCGCGACACGTCGACGTAGGTGGCCAGCTCGTCGAGATCGATCGGCTCTTCCAGGTTGGCTTCCATCAGGGCGACGATTTCCTGCAGCTTCGGCTGGTTGGTGCCGAGCATGTGCTTGAGCGGCACGCGCTGGTGATCCTGCTCGTTGCGGATGCGCTCGTAGATGAACATCTCGGAAATCGCTGCGGCCAGCTCGCGACCATGCTCGCGACCGATCAGGTGCAGCATCATGTCCATGGGCGCGGTGCCGCCCGAAGAGGTGCAGCGGCTGCGATCGATGGAGAACAGGCGGGTGGTGACCGCCGCGCGCGGGAAGGCTTCCTGCATCGCCGCGAGGAACTCCCAGTGCACGCTGCAGTCGTGGCCATCGAGCAAGCCGGCCTTGGCCAGCGCCCAGCTGCCGGTACAGACGGCGCCCAGCTGGCGGCCGTGGCGGGCCTGGACCTGCAGCCAGTGCAGGTGCTCGCGGGAAACGCTGTGCTGGATATCCACGCCACCACAGACGATCACCACATCCATGGCCGGGGCATCGTCCAGGCCGGCATCCGGAGTGATCTGCAGGCCGTCGCTGGCGCACACCGGCAAGCCGTTCTGGGTCAGGGTGTGCCAGCGGTAGAGTTCATTGCCGGACAGCTGGTTGGCCATGCGCAAGGGCTCGATCGCCGAGGCCAAGGAAATCAGGGTGAAGTTGTCCAACAGCAGAAAACCGATGGACTGGGGAACACGGTTCTGGACCTGGGGCCCTTGGTTGGACTGCGACATCAGAGAGTTCCTCACGCTAAGCACGGTATCTTGAGCCTTCGTTGCAGCACGCGGCTCTTTATTTTCATTCTGGTTAACCATAGCCCCAGATCAGCTGCATCTCCCTAGGCAAAAGCCGTGCCTAAATTAATTGATCATCCAATTAAGATAGCTGACCGATCCGAGATGCCCAGTGTGCGGCATTTCCATAAGCGACAAGAGTGTTCCATGGACGACGCCATTGACTGGCTGAGACGGCGACTGAGCATTTCGGTAGCAGCGCCTGTGCGACCAATTGTCACCCTGCTACGGGCGGAAATCGAGGGGGGTAACAGACCACTGGTCAGAAAACGACCAAACAGTTCTCCCTGCGACGCCCTGCTTTGCGACGCTGGCGCGCCGGAACAGGGCAGGCCTTGGCCTGCCCTCGCCCCTCAGTCCGGGAGCGGCCCGTCACTCAGCATTCGATCGCGCTGACGGCGAGCCCACCGCGCGAGGTTTCCTTGTACTTGTCGTGCATGTCGGCGCCGGTATCACGCATGGTGCGGATCACCCGGTCGAGCGAGATGAAATGCTCGCCGTCACCGCGCAGGGCCATCTGTGCGGCGTTGATCGCCTTCACCGCGGCGATCGCGTTGCGCTCGATGCAGGGTACCTGGACCAGCCCGCCAACCGGGTCGCAGGTCAGTCCCAGGTTGTGCTCCAGGCCGATCTCGGCCGCATTCTCGACCTGCTCCGGGCTGGCCCCGAGGATTTCCGCCAGGCCGGCCGCGGCCATGGCGCAGGCCGAACCGACCTCACCCTGACAGCCGACCTCGGCGCCGGAAATCGAGGCGTTCTTCTTGCACAGGATGCCGATCGCGGCGGCAGCCAGCAGGTAGTCGACCACGTTGGCCTCGCTCACCGCCGGGCTGAAGCGCACGTAGTAGTGCAGCACCGCCGGAATGATCCCGGCCGCGCCATTGGTCGGCGCCGTCACCATGCGCCCGCCGGCGGCGTTTTCCTCGTTCACCGCCAGGGCGAACAGGTTGACCCATTCCATGCCGCTCAGGGTCGAGCCGATCACGTTGGGCTTGCTCATTTCCTGCAGACTGCGGTGCAGCTTGGCGGCGCGGCGCTTGACCTGGAGCCCGCCGGGCAGGATGCCCTCGTGCTTGAGGCCGTTGTCGACGCACTCGCGCATGGCCTGCCACAGGCGCATCAGGCCGCTGCGGATTTCCGCCTCGCTGCGCCAGGCCTTCTCGTTTTCCAGCATCAGTTCGGAAACGCGCAGGCCGTGCTGCTTGCACAGGCTGAGCAGCTCGGCGGCGCTGGAGAAATCGTAGGGCAGCGCGGTGTGGTCCTGATCCAGCTGGCCGGCAGCCGCCTGCTCGGCGTCGACGACGAAGCCGCCCCCGACCGAGTAGTAGGTATCGCTGTGCAGCTCACCGCTCTCGCCTTCGGCGATCAGGGTCATGGCATTGGGGTGATACGGCAGGTTCTCGTCGAGCAGCAGCATGTCGCGCGCCCAATCGAAGGCGATTGCCACACGGCCGTCCAGTTGCAGCGTGCCGCTGCTGCGCAGCGCCTCGATACGCGGGCCGATCTGTACCGGATCGATACTGTCCGGCCACTCGCCCATCAGGCCCATGATCACCGCGCTGTCGCTGCCGTGACCGACGCCGGTGGCCGACAGAGATCCGTACAGCCGCACTTCCACACGCCGTACCTGCTCGAGCAGATGACGCTCACGCAGCGCGCCGACAAACAGCGCCGCCGCGCGCATGGGGCCGACGGTATGCGAACTGGAGGGGCCAATACCAATCTTGAACAAATCGAACACGCTAATAGCCACGACAATCTCCTGCACGGGGTGCATTTTTATCGTCGCCATCATCGAGATTTCCTCGATATGCAGAGGTCCCACACCGACTCGATCATGTCCAAATCCGCCAAACCGGCTGGCTCACGGCCAATTGCCCGCCGCGAAACCGCCTGGGTACCCATTTGCGGCAACAGGGCCAATTGCGACACCAGCTAACCAGTTGCGACCCCGCACGTAGGCAACCGGCGAACTCTGGCGCGATGATCGGGCGCCCATGCTCAGGCCGATAGCCGTTCATCTAGCCTTGCCCATGGCCTCTCACCCCGTTTCAGCGTGGCTGGGCGGGTCAGACCCCCGGTAAATGGAAACGCCTATGAAAATGCACAAGAACTGCCTACTGGCGCTCGCCCTGAGCGCCCCACTGCTGGTGCAGGCAGCGGAGCCTGCCTCCTGCAAGCGGGTGCGCCTGGCAGATGTTGGCTGGACCGACCTGATCACCACCAACGCGGTGACCCGCCTGCTGCTCAGCGACCTGGGCTATCGCACCAAGGTCAAGCGCCTGTCCGTGCCGGAGACCTTCAAGGCTCTGCACGACAACGAGATCGATGTGTTCCTCGACACCTGGTTGCCCAGCTCGGAAAAGGACATCCGCCCCTACCTGGACGATGGCACGGTCGAACTGCTGGCGGTCAACCTCGAGGGGGCCAAATATACCCTGGCGGTCAACCAGGCGGCCTACGACGCAGGGCTCAAGGACTTCGCCGACATCGCCAAGTTCAAGAAGGAGCTGGGCGGCAAGATCTACGGCATAGAGCCCGGCAACAGCGGCAACCAGATGATCCAGCAGATGATCGACAAGAATACCTTCGGCCTTGCCGGCTTCCACCTGGTGGAGTCCAGCGAGTCGGACATGATCCTGCACGTCAAACGGGCCGATCACCTGAATAAATGGGCGGTGTTTCTCGGCTGGGAACCGCACCCGATGAATAACCAACTGGACATGCGCTACCTGACCGGCGGCGACGACTACTTCGGCCCCAACCTGGGCGGCGCCACCGTCTACACCACGGTGCGCAAGGGCTTCGCCAGCGAGTGTCCGAACCTCGGTCGGCTGTTCAAGAATCTGCGTTTCAGCCTGAGCATGGAAAACGACCTGATGGAGGCTATTCTCAATCCCAATACCACGCCCAGACGCGAAGCCAAGGCCTGGCTCAAAGCCAACCCCGAGGTGCGCGCGCAGTGGCTAGAAGGCGTCACTCGATTCGACGGAAAGCCGGCAAATCAGTCGCTGGCCAGCGATCAGTAGCCCTGAATTTCATTTCGTTACGAATCCGCCACAGCCCCCGGCATACGCTGCCATGCCCGGAAACCAAGGCTGCAAACCAGGCCCACTGCGGCCCCCAGCCTTGGCCAAGGGCAAAAAGAATCTGTTAAGGTTCTTCAGCGCGATGGCGTGTCGCCACCCAACACGTCGGCGTCGCAAACTGATAATTGCCCTAGCCGGAAGGCTATATCGTTGAGTCAGCCGATTTCGTCGCTGTCAGCCCAAACCAGGGCGACAGACTGGAGCCACCACCGCTCCGGACCGAAGATTATATAAGCGCTGACTCCCCCCATCGGGCGTCGGCCCAACAAGAAATTTCGGATGTACGCGCATCTCGGATCGAGATGTGAACCCCCAAAGGATTGGGCTTCGAAACACTGCCAGAGGGTTTGGAAAGCGGTTTGCAAGACGGCAAGACAAGATGGATTCGACAGCACCTCAGGATG
This sequence comes from Pseudomonas zhanjiangensis, assembly GCF_041027545.1. Lineage (NCBI taxonomy): Bacteria > Pseudomonadati > Pseudomonadota > Gammaproteobacteria > Pseudomonadales > Pseudomonadaceae > Pseudomonas > Pseudomonas zhanjiangensis. Next base: position 30,000 of record NZ_JBFTEG010000001.1, read on the forward strand.
ACGCCCCCGGCTCCAACGACCCGGCGTGCGCTACCGCGAGCCTGCCTGAACCAGCCTGCCGAGCCGACGCACAGAACGCTCTCCACACTCCGGAACCATGCACACCCACACAGGCAAGAACAGTCGACATCACCCGACGTGCGCTTTGCGCTATGCGCTGGGTTCCATGTAGCTGATCTGGATGTCTACTGAAGGGGAACCATCCCAATGCAGTCTGGAAAAATCGTGGTCAAGAACCTCTACAAGGTTTTCGGCCCACAGCCACAAGAAGCCATCGAGTTACTCAAGGAAGGCTGGAGCAAGGACAAGATCCTTGCCGAGAAGGGCGCGGTGATCGGCGTCAGCGACGTGTCCTTCAGCGTCGAGGAGGGTGAGATCTTCGTCCTCATGGGCCTGTCCGGTTCCGGCAAGTCGACCCTGATCCGCCTGATCAACCGCCTGATCGAACCCAGCGCCGGCGATGTCTTCATCGACGGCCAGAACGTCGCCAAGATGTCCAATGCCGAACTCGTCGACCTGCGTCGCCGCGACATGAGCATGGTCTTCCAGTCCTTCGCCCTGATGCCCTCGCGCACCGTGCTGGACAACGCCGCCTTCGGCCTGGAAGTGGCCGGCGTCGGGCGCAAGGAGCGCGAGAAGCGCGCCATGGAAGTGCTCACGCAGGTCGGCTTGGACACCTTCGCCAAGAAACACCCCCACGAACTCTCCGGCGGCATGCAGCAGCGCGTCGGCCTGGCCCGCGCCCTGGCCGTCGACCCTTCGATCATGATCATGGACGAGGCCTTCTCCGCCCTCGACCCGCTCAAGCGCCGCGAGATGCAGGACCTGCTGCTGGAGCTGCAGAAGACCCATCGCCGCACCATCATCTTCGTCTCCCACGATATCGAGGAAGCCATGCGCATCGGTACGCGCATCGGCATCATGGAAGGCGGCAAGCTGATCCAGGTCGGCACCCCGCAGGAACTGGTGGACAACCCGGCCAACGACTACGTGCGCAACTTCTTCGACACCGTCGATACCAACCGCTACCTCACCGCCGGCCAGCTCAAGGCCGACAGCGTGCCGCTCTATGTGCACAACGGCGTGGCCCCCGACGCCGCCAGCGTGTGCAAGGAGCTGCAGGCGCAGGACAAGCACTACGCCTTCGTCATCGATGAAGACAACCGTTTCCGCGGCTCCATCAGCCTGGAGAAGATCGCCCTGATGGTCGAAGGCGGTCAGTCCTGCGGACTCGACTTCGACGTTCTGAAACAAATCGACCCGGTGCCGGAGGACCTGCCCCTGGAGCAGGTGATCGAGCGTCTGGTGATCAACGAGGGTCCCATCCCGGTGATCGACCAGAACGGCCATTACAGCGGCGCCATCAGCAAGGGCCGCCTGCTGACCCGCATGCAGGGAGAATGACATGAGCGACAAGAAACTCGACCTGGGCAGCTGGGTCAACGACGTGGTCCAGCACCTGCTGGACAACTACAGCGCCGGTTTCGACAGCATCGGCAGCGTGGTCAGCGGCTTCTCCGAAGCGGTCGAAGCCATACTGATGCTGCCGCCGGCCTGGCTGCTGATCGCCATCTTCGTCGGCCTCGGCCTGTGGCGCATCGGCGCCCGCTTCGCCGCCTTCACCGCGGTGTCCTTCATCCTCATCGTCATGACCGGCTTCTGGGAACAGACCGTGGTGACCCTCGGCCTGACCTTCTCCTCCACCCTGATCAGCCTGCTGCTGGGTATCCCCCTGGGCATCTGGGCGGCACGCAGCGAGCGTGTGGCGATGGTCATCCGGCCGGTCCTCGACTTCATGCAGACCATGCCTGCGTTCGTCTACCTGATCCCGGCGGCCATGCTGTTCGGCCTCGGCCGGGTACCGGGGATCATCGCCACGGTGATCTTCGCCATGCCGCCGGCCGTGCGCCTGACCAACCTGGGCATCCGCCAGGTCAACAAGGAAATCGTCGAGGCCGGCCAGTCGTTCGGCTGCAGCAAGGCCCAGCTGCTGTTCAAGGTGCAGCTGCCCAATGCCATGCCCTCGATCATGGCCGGGGTCAACCAGACCATCATGATGGCCCTGTCGATGGTGATCATCGCCTCGATGGTCGGCGCCGGCGGCCTGGGCAACGACGTGCTGGCGAGCATCCAGCGCCTGGATATCGGGCTAGGCTTCGAGAGTGGCATGGCCGTGGTGCTGCTGGCGATCATCCTCGACCGCATCACCGAAAGCTTTGGCACCAAGCGCACCGAAGCTCGTGGCAGCCTGATCAGCTGGGTCAGTGCGAGGTTTCAGCGCTCGTAAATCGCCTCACATTCTTCATTCACACAGGGAGTCATAGATGAACAAGTTGAAGGCAATGGCTGGGATCGGTCTGCTGTCCTGCGCCCTGGCCCAGGGCGCCTGGGCTCAGGAGCCACAGAGCTGCAAACAGGTGCGTTTTGCCGAGATCGGCTGGGCCGACATCGCCGCCACCACCGGCGTGGCCATGACCCTGAGCGAAGGCCTGGGCTACCAGCCGCGCAAGATCCTGGCCTCGGTGCCGATCGCCTTCACCGGCGTACAGAAGGGTCAGATCGACGTGTTCCTCGGCTACTGGGCACCCTCGATGGACGCGGTGATCGAGCCCTTCATCAAGGAAGGCGGGGTCAAGGTCCTGCCCACGCCGAACCTGGAAGGCGCCAAGTACACCCTGGCCGTGCCGACCTACGCCGCCGAAGCGGGCCTGAAGAGCTTTCAGGACATCGCCAAGTTCAAGAAGGAACTGGGCGGCAAGATCTACGGCATCGAGCCGGGTAACGACGGCAACCTGCTGATCGAGCAGATGATCAAGGGCGACCAGTTCGGCCTCGGCGGCTTCCGCATGGTCGAGTCGAGCGAGGCCGGCATGCTGGTGCAGGTGCAGCGCGCGGTGAAGAAGCAGCAGCCGGTGGTGTTCCTCGGCTGGGCACCGCACCCGATGAACACCCAGTTCGACATCACCTACCTGGCCGGAGGCGACGATGTGTTCGGTCCCGACTATGGCGCGGCCAAGGTCTACACCGTGGTCCCGGCCGACTACCAGGCGCGCTGCCCCAACGTCGGCAAGCTGCTGGACAACCTGCAGTTCAGCGTCGAGATCGAAAGCCAGCTGATGGAGAAGGTCCTGGAGAAGGAAGACCCGCTCGAGGTGGCGAAGAACTGGATCAAGGCCAACCCGCAAGCCCTGGACCAGTGGCTGGCCGGGGTCACCACCTATGATGGCCAGGACGGCGTCGCCGCAGTGAAGAAGCACCTAGGACTTTAACCCCACCGGCTCGCTCGGCCTCGGTCGGACGAGCCCGCAATACCGATGAACTGCTACTCACACCGATGGAGCAACATCTATGCGCAAACTGAAGAACCTCGTCCTCCAAGGCGTCGGCGTCGCCGCACTGGCCCTGGGCATGTCCAGCGCCATGGCCGCTGACAAACCCACCCTCACCTTCGGCTTCGTCAACGGCTGGGACGACAGCGTCGCCACCAGCTACCTGGCCGCCGAAATCATGGAAAGCAAGCTCGGCTACGACGTCGAACTCAAGCCCCTGGAGCCGGCCATCATGTGGCAGGGCGTGGCCCGCGGCGATATCGACGGCCTGCTCTCCGCCTGGCTGCCGGTCACCCACGGCGAGTACTACGCCAAGTTCAAGGATCAGCTGGAAGTGCTGGGCACCAACTACAACGACGCCAAGATTGGCCTGGTGGTGCCGGACTACGTCGAAGCCAAGAGCATCGAAGACCTGAACAAGACCAAGGACGCCTATGACGGCAAGATCACCGGCATCGATGCCGGCGCCGGCATCATGCGCCGCACCGAGGAAGCCATCGAGAAGTACAGTCTCGACTTCAAGCTGATGCCGAGCTCCGGCCCGGCCATGGCCACCGCCCTGGCCCGCGCCGAGAAGAAGAAGGAAGCCATCGTGGTCCCTGGCTGGGTGCCGCACTGGATGTTCGCCAAGTGGAAGCTGCGCTTCCTCGAAGATCCGAAAGGCGTCTATGGTGAGGCCGAACACGTCGACTCCGTGGTTCACCCGAGCTTCAAGGACAAGGCGCCAGAAGCCGTGGCCTTCCTCAAGAAGTTCAACTGGTCCAGCGAGGAAATCGGCTCGGTGATGCTGGCCATCCGCGACGGCGCCAAGCCGGAGCAAGCCGCCAAGGACTGGGTTGCCGCCCACCCGGAACGCGTGGCCGAGTGGCTGCAATAAGCAGCACTTTCGCCATCTAGGAAAAGCGGGCCTCGGCCCGCTTTTTCTTTGTCCGCCAGTGGCACTCGACAGCCGCCTACCCCCACTCGATCCGAGACAACCCAGGCTCTGCTAGCATCTTGCCGGTCCAACACTTCGTGAGCCTGCCCGATGTTTATCGCCCATCTGCCTTCCGGCTACCTGCTCACGGTCGCCCTGGCCAAACGCCTCCACCAGGTGCCCTTGCCCTGGTTGATGAGCGCCGGGATTCTCGGTGCGTTGGCGCCCGATTTCGACATGGCCTACTTCTACCTGGTGGATCAACGGCAGACCCATCACCACCAGTACCCGAGCCATTGGCCCCTGTGCTGGCTGGCGCTCTGTGCTGCCGCCCTGATCTGGCGCTACCTGGCACCGCACAGCCGAGGCGCCGTCCTCGCCTGGCTGTTCGGCCTGGGCGGCATCCTGCACCTGCTACTGGACAGCCTGGTCGGGGATATCTGGTGGCTCGCGCCATTCATCGACCAGCCCTACGCCCTTTTCAGCGTGCCGGCGCTGTATCAGCCCTGGTGGTTGAACTTCATCGTCCACTGGTCGTTCGCCGTGGAGCTTGCCATTGCCGGCTGCGCACTGCTTCTATATCGCCGCCGTTCGTGCCCATCACGGCCGGCGTCCAAGCACTGAATCCCGAGAGGAGCCCAGCCGATGACCTGGCTTGAACTGCGAATCCCACCACTGGCCCTGCTGCTCGGCTTTGCCTGCCTCGCCCTCGGCCTTGACCACTGGTTGCCGCAGCTGCGCATCGCCGTGCCCGCCGCCCAGGCCATCGCCAGCCTCCTGATGCTGGCCGGCGCGGTTGTCGCCGCGCTGGGCGTGCTGGCCTTTCGCCGGGCCCAGACCACGGTCGACCCGACCCGCCCCCAGAGCAGTCGCACCATCGTCGACAACGGCGTCTATGGCATCAGCCGCAATCCCATGTATCTGGGCTTCGCCCTGTTCCTGCTCGGCTTCGCCCTCTGGTTGTCCCACCTCCTGGCACTGGCCCTGGTACCGGCGTTTATCGCCTACATGAACCGGTTCCAGATCGGCCCCGAAGAACGCGCGCTGGAAGCCAAGTTCGGCGCCCCCTTCGCGGACTACAGGCGCCGAGTTCGCCGCTGGCTGTAATCGCGCGGCGCCGGACAAAGCGGGCGCCACCGCGATAATTGATTGCTCGTTCAATAAAAATCGGCCTAGACTGCGGCCTTCGAACACCAGCACCAAGCCGGAGACACAGATGCCCAAGGTCGGTATGCAGCCGATTCGCCGCTCGCAATTGATCGCGGCCACCCTCGAAGCCGTCGACCAGGTCGGCATGAGCGATGCCAGCATCGCCTACATTGCCCGCCTCGCCGGGGTGTCCAACGGCATTATCAGTCACTACTTCCGTGACAAGAACGGTCTGCTCGAAGCCACCATGCGCCACCTGATGCAGGCCCTGAGCCAGGCCTCGCGGGCGCGCCGCGCGGCGATCGAGGACGACAGTCCACGGGCACAGTTGCAGGCCATCATTGACAGCAACTTCGATGAAACGCAGGTCAGCGGTCCGGCCATGAAGACCTGGCTGGCGTTCTGGGCGGCCAGCATGCACCACCCCTCGCTGCGCCGCCTGCAACGGATCAACGACCACCGCCTGTATTCCAATCTCTGCGGCCAGTTCCGCCGGGCCCTGCCCCAGCCGCAGGCCCGCGCCGCGGCCCGCGGCCTGGCGGCCCTGATCGACGGCCTGTGGCTACGCGGCGCGCTGTCCGGGCGCAGCTTCGACACCCAGCAAGCGATTCGCCTGGCCTACGACTACCTCGACCTGCAACTGGCCAAGGCCGCCTGAGTCCGCAGCACGCCGCCTCCCTCCCCAAGACAGCCTCTCCTCCACGGCGCCCAAGCAGCAACCGGGCGCCCCGGCTACAACGACTATCCTCTTCCAGCAGCCACCATCCGCGCGAATTCTGTCGCGCTCAGATCAGCCTTTGTCGCTCCCGATTGTTTTGTTGTTTGATCGTTCAATAAAAATAACGTAGGCTGGTTTTTACTTTCCCGGCCCCAGCAGCATCGCGATGCTCGACCGGCTCACCTGGCCAAGGCCCGACAACGCCCCCGCCAGCCTGACGTAGACGACATTGATTAAGAGGACTCCAGCATGCCCCGATTCGACGAACAGAAGCTCTACATCGGCGGTCGCTACGTTGAGGCCAGCAGTGGCAGCACGTTCGAATCGATCAATCCGGCCACCGGCGAAGTGCTGGCCAACGTGCAGCGTGCCAGCCAGGCCGACGTCGAACGTGCGGTCGCCAGCGCCGTGGAAGGGCAGAAGGTCTGGGCGGCGATGACCGCCATGCAGCGCTCGCGCATCCTGCGCAAGGCGGTGGATATCCTCCGCGAGCGCAACGACGAGCTGGCCGAGCTGGAAACCCTCGACACCGGCAAGCCGCTGTCGGAGACCCGCTATGTCGACATCGTCACCGGCGCCGACGTGCTCGAGTACTACGCCGGCCTGGTGCCGGCGATCGAGGGCGAGCAGATTCCGCTGCGCGACAGCTCCTTCGTCTACACCCGCCGCGAGCCGCTGGGCGTGGTCGCCGGCATCGGCGCCTGGAACTACCCGATCCAGATCGCCCTGTGGAAATCCGCACCGGCCCTGGCCGCCGGCAACGCGATGATCTTCAAGCCCAGCGAGGTCACCTCGCTGACCACCCTCAAGCTCGCCGAGATATACACCGAGGCCGGCCTGCCCGACGGCGTGTTCAACGTCCTCACCGGCAGCGGCCGCGAGGTCGGCCAATGGCTGACCGAGCACCCGCAGATCGAGAAGATCTCCTTCACCGGCGGCACCGCCACCGGCAAGAAGGTCATGGCCAGCGCTTCCAGCTCCTCGCTCAAGGAAGTCACCATGGAGCTGGGCGGCAAGTCGCCGCTGATCGTCTTCGAGGACGCCGACCTCGACCGCGCCGCCGATATCGCGGTGATGGCCAACTTCTACAGCTCCGGCCAGGTCTGCACCAACGGCACCCGGGTGTTCGTGCCGCGCATGCTGCAGGCGCGCTTCGAGGCCAAGGTGCTGGAAAGGGTCCAGCGCATCCGCCTCGGCGACCCGCTGGACGAGGCCACCAACTTCGGCCCGCTGACCAGCCTCGGTCACATGGAAAGCGTGCTCGGCTACATTGCCAAGGGCCGTGAGGAAGGCGCACGCCTGCTGATCGGCGGTTCGCGGGTGACCGAGGGCGACTATGCCAAGGGCGCCTACGTGGCCCCCACGGTGTTCACCGACTGCAGCGATGGCATGACCATCGTGCGCGAGGAGATCTTCGGCCCGGTGATGAGCATCCTGGTCTACGACAGCGAAGAGGAAGTGATCCGCCGCGCCAACGACACCGACTACGGCCTGGCCGCCGGCGTGGTCACCCGTGACCTGGCCCGCGCGCACCGGGTGATCCACCAGCTGGAAGCCGGCATCTGCTGGATCAATACCTGGGGCGAGTCGCCGGCGGAGATGCCGGTCGGCGGCTACAAGCAGTCCGGCGTCGGCCGCGAAAACGGCCTGACCACCCTGGCCCACTACACCAGGATCAAGTCGGTGCAGGTGGAACTGGGCGGCTACAGCTCGGTGTTCTGATCTCGGCCGCAGGGTGGATTAGCCGCGCGGCGGCGCAATCCACCGCTCAACCCCACATCCGCCATGGTGGATACGGCTTCGGCTGATCCACCCTACGCAGGAAGGCCCCATGTCCCAAGAATTCGACTACATCATCATCGGCGCCGGTTCGGCCGGTAACGTGCTGGCCACCCGCCTGACCGAGGACAAGGACGTCAGCGTACTGCTGCTGGAGGCCGGCGGCCCCGACCACCGCCTGGATTTCCGTACCCAGATGCCCGCGGCGCTGGCCTACCCGCTGCAGGGCCGCCGCTATAACTGGGCCTACGAAACCGACCCGGAGCCGCACATGAACAACCGCCGCATGGAGTGCGGACGCGGCAAGGGCCTGGGCGGCTCCTCGCTGATCAACGGCATGTGCTACATCCGCGGCAACGCCATGGACTACGACGGCTGGGCCAAGGCCAAGGGCCTGGAAGACTGGACCTACCTGGACTGCCTGCCCTACTTCCGCAAGGCCGAAACCCGCGACATCGGCCCCAACGCCTATCACGGCGGCGATGGACCGGTGAGCGTGTGCACCCCGAAGAACGGCAACAACCCGCTGTTCCACGCCATGGTCGAGGCCGGCGTGCAGGCCGGCTACCCGCGCACCGACGACCTCAACGGCTACCAGCAGGAAGGCTTCGGCCCCATGGACCGCACCGTGACCCCCAAGGGCCGGCGCGCCAGCACCGCCCGCGGCTATCTGGACCAAGCCCGCGAGCGCCCCAACCTGACCATCGTCACCCACGCCCTGACCGACCGCATCCTGTTCGACGGCAAGCGCGCCATCGGCGTCGACTACCTGCTCGGTGAGAGCAGCACCCCGACCCGCGTCCACGCCCGCCGCGAGGTGCTGCTGTGCAGTGGCGCCATCGCCTCGCCGCAGATCCTGCAGCGCTCCGGGGTCGGCCCCGCCGCGCTGCTGCGCGAGCTGGACATCCCCGTGGTGCACGACCTGCCGGGCGTCGGCGAGAACCTCCAGGACCACCTGGAGCTGTACCTGCAGTACGCCTGCAAGCAGCCGGTGTCGCTGTACCCGGCCCTGCAGTGGTGGAACCAGCCGAAGATCGGTGCCGAGTGGATGTTCCTCGGCAAGGGCATCGGCGCCAGCAACCAGTTCGAGGCCGGCGGCTTCATCCGCACCCGTCCCGAGTTCGAGTGGCCGAATATCCAGTACCACTTCCTGCCGGTGGCGATCAATTACAACGGCAGCAACGCGGTGCGCGAGCACGGCTTCCAGGCCCACATGGGCTCCATGCGCTCGCCCAGCCGCGGCCGCGTGCGCGCCAAGTCGAAGGACCCGCGCCAGCACCCGAGCATCCTGTTCAACTACATGGCCTACGAGCAGGACTGGCAGGAGTTTCGCGACGGCATCCGCATCACCCGCGAGATCATGGCGCAGGCGGCCCTCGACCCCTACCGCGGCCGCGAACTCAGCCCGGGCAAGGAGGTGCAGAGCGACGCCGAGCTGGACGCGTTCATCCGCGAGCATGCCGAAACCGCCTTCCACCCCTCCTGCTCCTGCAAGATGGGCGAGGACGACATGGCGGTGGTCGACGGCCAGGGCCGGGTGCATGGCCTGCAGGGCCTGCGGGTGGTCGACGCCTCGATCATGCCGCTGATCACCACCGGCAACCTCAACGCGCCAACCATCATGATGGCCGAGAAGATCGCCGACAAAATTCGCGGGCGCACCCCGCTGCCGCGCAGCAATGCGCCCTACTACGTGGCGGGCGGCGCCCCGGTGCGGGGTACCTCACAACGCTGAACCCGTGGCTTGGAGCTCTGCCAACAACGCAGCAGAGCTCCCGCAACCCCAGTCGCTGTCGCCCCAACCAGGGTGGCAGACCGGAGCCACCACCGCTCCGGACCGAAGAATAGATAAGCGCCGACGCCCCCCATCGGAGGTCGGCCCAACAAGAAATTTCGGAAGTACGCACCGCTCAGGACGAGCGGTGAAGCCCCAAAGGATTGGCTTCGTAACACTGCCAGAGGGTTTGGAAAGCGGTTTGCAGTACGGCACTACAAGGTTGATTCGACAGCACCTCCAGGTGACGCCCCAGACCCGGCGTGCGACCCCGCGAACCTGTCCGAATGAGCCCACACGCCAGCACGCAAGACGCTCTCCACGCTCCGGAACCATGCTCACCCACACAGGCAAGAACAGTCGACGTCAGCTGTCGGGCGCCTTGCGTGCACCAGGCTTCCTGCAGCTGATCTGGATGTCTAATAAAGGGGAATCATTCCAATGCAATCTGGAAAAATCGTGGTCAAGAACCTCTACAAGGTTTTCGGCCCACAGCCACAAGAAGCCATCGCATTGCTCAAGGAAGGCTGGAGCAAGGACAAGATCCTGGCCGAGAAGGGCGCGGTGATCGGCGTCAGCGACGTGTCCTTCAGCGTCGAGGAGGGTGAGATCTTCGTCCTCATGGGCCTGTCCGGTTCCGGCAAGTCCACCCTGATCCGCCTGATCAACCGCCTGGTCGATCCCAGCGCCGGCGATGTGTTCATCGACGGCCAGAACGTCGCCAAGATGTCCAATGCCGAGCTGATCGACCTGCGCCGGCGCGACATGAGCATGGTCTTCCAGTCTTTCGCCCTGATGCCCTCGCGCACCGTGCTGGACAACGCCGCCTTCGGCCTGGAAGTGGCCGGCGTCGGGCGCAAGGAGCGCGAGAAGCGCGCCATGGAAGTACTCAAGCAGGTCGGCCTGGACACCTTCGCCAAGAAGCACCCCCACGAACTCTCCGGCGGCATGCAGCAGCGCGTCGGCCTGGCCCGCGCCCTGGCCGTCGACCCCTCGATCATGATCATGGACGAGGCCTTCTCCGCCCTCGACCCGCTCAAGCGCCGCGAGATGCAGGACCTGCTGCTGGAGCTGCAGAAGACCCATCGCCGCACCATCATCTTCGTCTCCCACGACATCGAGGAAGCCATGCGCATCGGCTCGCGCATCGCCATCATGGAAGGCGGCAAGCTGGTCCAGCTGGGCACCCCCCAGGAACTGGTGGACAACCCGGTCAACGACTACGTGCGCAACTTCTTCGACACCGTCGACACCAACCGCTACCTCACCGCCGGCCAGCTCAAGGCCGACAGCGTGCCGATCTATGTGCACAACGGCGTGGCCCCCTGCGCCCTGACCGTGTGCCAGGAGCTGCAGGCCCAGGACAAGCACTACGCCTTCGTCCTCGACCAGGACAAGCGCTTCTACGGCTCGATCAGCCTGGAGAAGATCGCCCTGATGACCGAAGGCGGCACGCCGATCAAGCTCGGCAAGGAGGTGCTCAAGCAGATCGAACCGGTGCCCGAGGACCTGCCCCTGGAGCAGGTGATCGAGCGTCTGGTGATCAACGAGGGCCCCATCCCGGTGGTCGACGCCAACGGTTTCTACAGCGGCGCCATCAGCAAGGGCCGCCTCCTCAACCGCCTGCAGGGAGAATGACATGAGCGACAAGAAACTCGACCTGGGCAGCTGGGTCAACGACGTGGTCCAGCACCTGCTGGACAACTACAGCGGCGGCTTCGACAGCATCGGCAGCCTGGTCAGTGGCTTCTCCGAGGGCATCGAGAACCTGCTGATGCTGCCGCCGGCCTGGCTGCTGATCGCCATCTTCGTCGGCCTCGGCCTGTGGCGCATCGGCGCCCGCTTTGCCGCCTTCACCGCGGTGTCCTTCATCCTCATCGTCATGACCGGCTTTTGGGAACAGACCGTGGTGACCCTCGGCCTGACCTTCTCGGCCACCCTGATCAGCCTGCTGCTGGGTATCCCCCTGGGCATCTGGGCCGCTCGCAGCGAGCGTGTGGCCATGCTCATCCGGCCGGTCCTCGACTTCATGCAGACCATGCCTGCGTTCGTCTACCTGATCCCGGCGGCCATGCTGTTCGGTCTCGGCCGGGTGCCGGGGATCATCGCCACGGTGATCTTCGCCATGCCGCCGGCCGTGCGCCTGACCAACCTGGGCATCCGCCAGGTCAACAAGGAAATCGTCGAAGCCGGCCAGTCGTTCGGCTGCAGCAAGGCGCAGCTGCTGTTCAAGGTGCAGCTGCCCAACGCCATGCCCTCGATCATGGCCGGGGTCAACCAGACCATCATGATGGCCCTGTCGATGGTGATCATCGCCTCCATGGTCGGCGCCGGCGGCCTGGGCAACGACGTGCTGGCGAGCATCCAGCGCCTGGACATCGGCCTGGGCTTCGAGAGCGGCATGGCCGTGGTGCTGCTGGCGATCATTCTCGACCGCATCACCGAAAGCTTTGGCACCAAGCGCACCGAGCCCCGCAGCAGCCTTATAAGCTGGGTCAGCGCCAGGTTTCAACGTTCGTAAACACCCGCCTCACATTTTTCATTCACCAAGGAGTCAAAAATGAAGAAGAAGTTGAAGAAAATCGTCGGGGTCAGCCTGCTGTCCTGTGCCATGGCGCAAGCCGCCTGGGCCCAGGAGCCGGAAAGCTGCAAACAGGTGCGTTTCGCCGAGATCGGCTGGGCCGACATCGCCGCCACCACCGGCGTGGCCATGACCCTGAGCGAAGGCCTGGGCTACCAGCCGCGCAAGATCCTCGCCTCGGTGCCGATCGCCTTCACCGGCGTACAGAAGAGCCAGATCGACGTGTTCCTCGGCTACTGGGCGCCCTCGATGGACGCGGTGATCGAGCCCTTCATCAAGGAAGGCGGGGTCAAGGTCCTGCCCACGCCGAACCTGGAAGGCGCCAAGTACACCCTGGCCGTGCCGACCTACGCCGCCGAAGCGGGCCTGAAGAGCTTTCAGGACATCGCCAAGTTCAAGGACCAGCTGGGTGGCAAGATCTACGGCATCGAGCCGGGTAACGACGGTAACCTGCTGATCGAGCAGATGATCAAGGGCGACCAGTTCGGCATGGGCGGCTTCCGCATGGTCGAGTCGAGCGAGGCCGGCATGCTGGTCCAGGTGCAGCGCGCGGTGAAGAAGAAGCAGCCGGTGGTGTTCCTCGGCTGGGCACCGCACCCGATGAACACCCAGTTCGACATCACCTACCTGGACGGTGGCGACGACGTGTTCGGTCCCGACTACGGCGCGGCCAAGGTCTATACCGTGGTGCCGACCGACTACCAGGCGCGCTGCCCCAACGTCGGCAAGCTGCTGGACAACCTGCAGTTCAGCGTCGAAATCGAAAGCCAGCTGATGGAGAAGGTGCTGGAGAAGCAGGATCCGGTCGAGGTGGCGAAGAACTGGATCAAGGCCAACCCGCAAGCCTTGGACAAGTGGCTGGCCGGCGTCACCACCTATGACGGCCAGGACGGCGTCGCCGCGGTCAAGCAGCACCTGGGCCTGTAACCTGCCTGGCTCGCCCGGCCCGGGCGAGCCTGCTGCAGCGCGCAGAAACAGCACAAGCCCCTGGCCACCCGCGGGCTAGGGGCTTGCCTGTCAGTAGGCGCGGATCCGGCCGACTTCCATCAGCTCCACCGCCACCCCATCGATCTCCCTTGGCGCCGCCTCGATGGCGCTGCGATCGATTCGCTCGACCAGCAGCTTGATCGCCAACTCGCCGGGTCGACGCTCGCTCAGGCCGATGCCGTGCCCCTGTGCACCCGGCACCCGCAACAGCGCCGCCGATGCCCGTTGCTGCACCGCCCGCAATGCGCCCCGGCCCGATTCGACGGCGATGCCCTCGGCGGCAGCCAGCCCGCCGCCCACCATCTGCGCACCGAAATACGTCAGCACCTCGTCGATCGGATTGGCCACCGCCACGCGCCGACTGCCGGCAAACAGCAACCCCACCGCTCGCGGCAGGTCGGCGACATCTTCGACCATCAGCGAGCCCGAATCGCCGGCGCTGAGGAACTTGCCCGGGGTCACCACGATCTGGTTGGTGAAGGTCTTGTCGAAACTGGCGCCCGCGCATTCGTCGCTGTAACCGACCGTCACGGTGGCATCCAGTACCGCCACCGTTCCCTGGGTCAGGCCGCTGGTACGCCCGCTCTTCTTCACCGCCATGTCCAGTTCGGCCGCCAGCGTGCTGGTCGACAGCGGACCTATTTCGAGGATGCTGCCATCGGCCGCCACCATGCCCGGCGCCACCGAGGCGATGGCCGCATCGACGTTGTCCGTGCTGCTCAGCAGATTGCTCCAGGCATACAAGCTCGCCACGTTCTGGGCGGCGCCAGCGGCGTTGCAGGCGTTGTCGATCAGGCCGGGCTGGATGATGACATCGCCAGGCTGGCTCTGGATGCCGTTGCCGCCGGCCACCCAGTCGCCGGCAAATACGTGGGCATTGCTGAGGATGAACGACTGGCCACCGATCACGATCAGCGAGCCCAGCGTGCCGCCACAACAGTAACCATTGGCCAGATCACCGGCATTGCCGCCGGAGGTGCCCAGCTGGATCGGCGAGCTCTGGGCATCGGTATGATCGACTTTCGCCTCTCCCCCCGGCTTGCCCCCCACCCCGCCCGGCGGCCCCTTGGCCTCGACCGCCGCCATCGGCAGCAGAACGATGAACAGAAGCAGACAGGCAGACAACGAGCGCAAGACAGGGCGCATCGGGCACCTCCAACGGCTGGCGGGGATGGGTCGACACTGCCGTCCTGGCCTGTGCACGTGCCTTTAGTATTGGGGAAGCAGGCTGGAGGGTTGAATGAATTGGCGATTAGGGCGGCGCCCGTTAAACCCCGGGGCCGATTACCGCAGTCGATTCGAGCGCCTCACTCCAGCAGGGTGTCGCTGGAGTGGCCGTCACGCTGCAGGATGCGCCGCAGCTGCTTGAGCGCCTCCAGCTGAATCTGCCGGACCCGCTCGCGGGTCACGCCGAACTCCCGGCCCAGCGCCTCGAGGGTGCAGCGATCCTGGCCGCGCAGGCCGAAATGGCGCACCAGCACCTCGCACTGACGATCGCTCAGGTCCTGCAACCAGCGGTCGATGCAGCGGGGCAGCTCGTCCTCCCCGAGCAACTCGCAGGGATCCTCCTGGCTCTCGTAGCTGAGGCCGTCCAGCAGGCTTCTGGCCGCGCCATCGATCTGGCTGTCGCTCGAAGTGATTCGCGCATTGATCCGCTCGATCTTCTCGACCTCCTCCTGCGGCAATTCCAGCAAGGCGGCGATTTCACGGGTGGTCGGCGGGTGATCCAGCTTGCGGGTCAGCTCACGGGCGGCCTGCAGGTAGCCGTTGAGGCGCTTGACCACGTGCACCGGCAGGCGAATGGTGCGGCTCTGGCTCATGATCGCCCACTCGATGTGCTGGCGGATCCACCAGGTGGCATAGGTGGAGAAGCGACAGCCGTAGTCCGGATCGAACTTGCCCACCGCATGGATCAGCCCGAGGTTGCCCTCCTCGATCAGGTCGAGCAGGCTCAGGCCTCGATTCACGTAGCGCCGGGCGATCCTCACCACCAGGCGCAGGTTGCTCTCGATCAGGCGCTGGCGCCCCTTAGCATCGCCGTCGCGCGCCAGGCGCGCCACCGCCAACTCCTCCTCGGCGCCGAGCAGCGGGGCATAACCGATCTCGCTCAGGTACAGGCTGGTGGCATCCAGGGCGCGCCGGGTTGCGGGTGCCTTCAGCGCCCGGGCCGAGGCCCGCGGTTCGCCCTGGTCACTGCCGCCTGCCGATGCGGGGCTCGATCGCTTCTGTTGCATGGCGCTCCCTTCCTGTACCGATCAGGTGCTGGCTTCACGCTAGTGGGCGCATTGGCCGGGGGCATTGATATGCATCAAGGCCGCGCCAAGATCCCCCGCTCGAGCCGACACCCGGCCACCGGCAACGGCCGGCCCTGGGCAGAATTGGTCATAAAGACAACAGATGGTCATAAGGACCCGAATCGACCCTTGGTCATTATGACCATCTATATTGTAAGTATTTGATTTTAAGCAATAAAAATTATGGCACGGATCCTGATGGGCATAGATGGGCCACGGCTGCCGCCTGGACCGAACACACTCAAACAATGACTCATCAGGAACCTCGCCATGCTCTCTGCTCACCACCGCGCCTTGATCAAAGCCACAGTCCCACTCCTGGAAAGCGGCGGCGAAGCCCTGACCCGGCACTTCTACGGCATCATGCTGAGCGAGCACCCCGAGGTGCGTCCGCTGTTCAACCAGGCCCACCAGGCCAGCGGCGACCAGCAGCGCGCCCTGGCCAACGGCGTGCTGATGTATGCCCGCCACATCGATCAGCTCGAAGCCCTCGGCCCGCTGGTCGGACAGATCGTCAGCAAGCATGTGTCGCTGCAGATCCTCCCCGAGCATTACCCGATCGTCGGCGGCTGCCTGCTGCGGGCGATCCGCGAGGTGCTCGGCGCCGATGTCGCCACCGACGAGATCATCGAGGCCTGGGCCGCCGCCTACGGCCAGCTGGCGCAGATCCTGATCGACGCCGAAGAGAGCGCCTACGCGGTTGCGGCCAGTGCCCCCGGCGGCTGGCGCGGCGCGCGCTGGTTCCGCGTGGCGAACAAGGTCGCCGAGAGCGAGGAGATCACCTCCCTGCACCTGCAGCCGGAAGACGGCGGCGCCCTGCTCGACTTCCAGCCGGGCCAGTACATCGGCCTGCGCCTGACCCTGGACGGCCAGGAGGTGCGCCGCAACTATTCGCTGTCGGCCCGCGGCAACGGTCGCGAGTACCGCATCAGCGTCAAGCGCGAGAGCGGCGGCAAGGTGTCCAACTACCTGCATGACCGGCTTCAGGTCGGCGACCGCCTGGAACTGTTCCCGCCGGCCGGCGACTTCGTCCTGCGCGAATCGAACAAGCCGCTGGTGCTGATCAGCGCCGGGGTCGGCATCACCCCCGCCCTGAGCATGCTCGAGGCGGCGCAGGACAGCGGCCGCGACATCCACTTCATCCACTGCGCCCGGCATGCCGGCGTGCACGCCTTCCGCGACTGGGTGCAGGCGCAGGCCGAGGCCAACCCCCGGCTGCGTCACTACTACTGCTACAGCGAGCCACGCGACCATGACCAGGCCCACGCCACCGGCCTGCTCACCCAGGAGCGCCTGGCCGAGTGGCTGCCCGGCGAGCGCGATCTGGACGCCTATTTCCTCGGGCCCAAGCCGTTCATGGCCCAGGTCAAGCGGCACCTGCGCGAACTCGGCGTGCCCGAGCAGCAGAGCCACTACGAGTTCTTCGGCCCCGCCAGCGCGCTGGAGGCCTGAGACCGGCCGGCCCGCCGCCTGGCAGCGGGCCGGCCGCCACCGAAGGAGAGCCACCATGAACCTGTTCGACTGCCCACAACGCCTGCTGCGCCTGGCCAACCGGGTGCTGGCTGCGGGAGCCGCCGGCCTGCTGCTGGGCGTGCTGGGGGCCTATGGCCTGGAACAACAGCTTGGCGTGCCGACCCTGGTCGGCGCCCACAGCCTGACCGTGCTCGGTCCGGCCCTGCTCAAGCTCGGCTATGTGCTGCGCCTGAACGCGCAGAGTCGTCTGCGCCCGCTGGGCTGGGCGGGTTGCTGCAGCCCGGCCTGAACCCTCAGAGCACCCCGGCCTCACGCAAGGCGGCGATCTGCTCGGCGCTCAGCCCCAGGTGCTGGTGCAGCACCTGCTCGGTGTGTTCGCCGAGCAGCGGCGGGGCGTTGCGGTACTCCACCGGGGTCGCCGACAGGCGCAGCGGGCTGGCCACCAGCGGCGTAATGCTGCCCAGGCCGTTGGGCAGCTCGATGCGCAGGCCGCGGGCCTTGACCTGCGGGTCCTCGAACACCTGGGCCAGGTCGTTGATCGGCCCGCACGGCACCCCGGCCGCCTCCAGCAGGGCGATCCATTCGGCGGTGGTCTTGAACACCGTGGCCTGGCGCAGCAGCGGGATCAGCTCGGCGCGGTAGGTGACCCGCGCCTTGTTGGTGGAAAAACGCGGGTCGTCGGCCAAAGCCGGAAGGCCGGCAACCTCGCAAAGCTTGCGGAACTGTCCGTCGTTGCCCACGGCGATGATGAAATCGCCATCGGCCGAGGGGAAATCCTGGTAGGGCACGATGTTCGGGTGGGCGTTGCCCAGGCGCTTGGGCGCCACCCCGGTGGTCAGGTAGTTCATCGCCTGGTTGGCCAGGCAGGCGACCTGCACGTCGAGCAGGGCCACGTCGATATGCTGGCCGAGGCCCGACTGCTCGCGCTGGTTGAGCGCGGCCAGCACGCCGACGGTGGCGTACAGGCCGGTGAGGATATCGGTCAGGGCCACGCCGACCTTCACCGGACCGGCGCCCTCCTCGCCTTCCGGGCGCCCGGTCAGGCTCATCAGCCCACCCAGGCCCTGGATCATGAAGTCGTACCCTGCCCTCTTCGCGTAGGGCCCGTTCTGGCCGAAGCCGGTGATCGAGCAGTACACCAGGCGCGGATTGAGCGCCTTCAGCGAGGCGTAGTCGAGGCCGTAGGCGGCCAGGCCGCCGACCTTGAAGTTCTCCAGCAGCACGTCGCACTTGGTCACCAGCTCGCGGATCAGGCGCTGGCCTTCGGCCTGGGTGAAGTCCAGGGTGACCGATTGCTTGTTGCGGTTGGCGCTCTGGAAATAGGCGGCCTCGCGCGAGTCGTTGCCATCGGCATCCTTGACGTAGGGCGGGCCCCAGTGGCGGGTGTCGTCGCCTGAGCCGGGGCGCTCGACCTTGATCACCTCGGCGCCGAGGTCGGCGAGGATCTGCCCGGCCCAGGGGCCGGCGAGCACGCGGGACAGGTCGAGAACGCGGATATGCGACAGGGCGCCGGACATAGCTTCAACTCCAGAAGATGGCCGCGTGCAGCCACACGCGTGCGTTCATCCTAGGAGCCTGGCGGGGCCCCGGCAAACGAGGATTTCGCACGCTGCTGTGCCAAAGCCTCACTCCAGGGAAGGGGAACTCGCACTGGTGCGGGTAATTTCTTCTGTCTGCTGTGCGCAAACCGCTTAGTCGACGCGGGCCTGACTCGCCTGCAGCAGCTCGCCGATGATGCTCACCGGGCCCAGCAGGTGCTCGCGCATCAGCTCGCTGGCACGCGCCCCGTCGCGCCGCAGGATCGCCTCGAGCAGCACCGCGTGCTCCTGGCGCTTGGCCTCCAGCGCCGCCGCCGAGAACACCGTCTGCTGCAGCCACAGGTGGCGATAGCGCTCGGCCTGGTCGAACAGCGCGGCGCGCACCTGCAGCAGGTGCTGCGAACCGCAGCCGGCGGCGATCGCCGCGTGGAACGCCTGATGCCGGGCATCCCAGACGCTGAGCATCTCCTCTGCGTCCTTGACCTGGGCGACCTTGGCCAGGGTGTGGGCGCTGGCGACGACCTGGGCCTCCCAGGCATCGTCGCCGCGGGCGATCGCCAGGCCGACGATCATCGCCTCCAGGTGGGCGCGGGCGTCGTAGATGTCGGCCAGCTCGCTCAGCGACATGGGCGCGACGCGAAAGCCGCGCTGACTGATGGCCACCACCAGGCGCTCGGCCACCAACTGCGACAGCGCCTCGCGCAGCGGGCCGACACCCAGCTGGTAGCGGGTCTTGAGGGCGCTCATCAGGAGTTTTTCGCCGGGCGCGAAGACGCCGCGAATGATGTCGCGCTTGAGCAGTTCGTAACCGCGAATCGCCAGATTTTCTCGGGAGCCGGGAGCTTCCATCACACCGTCCTTGCACAGGTCCGCGCCAATCATACCGAAACACCTGGGCGATGCCGTACCAAGCCATCACGGGAACAATTTTGACACCTCTGCAAAATGTCGATATTTTTTATTTACGTCGACACTGACAGCTTCTCACCCCGCCACTCACCTGGAGCCCCCATGAGCACCTACGTCGCCCTCAAGCACCTTGCCGTTCCAGCCCCGCAAGCCCCCAGCGGCTTCAGCCTGGCGCCCAGCCGCCAGTCGCCGCGCCTGCTGCAGCTGGACTTCCCCCGCGAGACGCTGCAGGCCTTCCTCGCCGCCGCCAGCGAGTGGCCGGTGCAGGCCCTGGAATACAAGTCGTTCCTGCGCTTTCGCCTGGCCCGGATTCTCGATGAGCTGTGCGCCGGCAGCCTGCAGCCGCTGCTGATCAACACCCTGATGGACCGTGCCAGCGGCGCCCTGCTGATCAGCGCCGAGGGCCTGGACCGGGTCGAGCAGGCCGACGACATGGTCAAGCTGGCCACCGCCGTGGCCCACCTGTTCGGCCGTTCCAACTTCGATGCCATGAGCGGCCAGTACTACGCGCGCTTCGTGGTACAGAACGTCGACCAGTCCGACAGCTACCTGCGCCAGCCGCACCGGGTGATGGAACTGCACACCGATGGCACCTTCGTCGAGCAGGACACCGACTACGTGCTGATGATGAAGATCGACGAGCAGCACATGCAGGGCGGCAACTCGCTGCTGCTGCACCTGGACGACTGGGAGGAGCTGGAGCGCTTCAACGCCCACCCGCTGGCCCGCCGCCAGCTGCGCTGGAGCGCGCCGCCGAGCAAGCGGGTCGACCGCGACCTGTACCACCCGGTGTTCGACAACGACGTCGAAGGCCGGCCGATCATCAGCTACATCGACCAGTTCGTGCAGCCCAGGGATTTCGAGGAGGGCAACTGGCTGGCCGACCTCAGCCAGTCGCTGGAAGGCAGCCCGCACAAGCTGTCGATTCCCGTGCCGGTGGGCAGCTTCCTGCTGATCAACAACCACTTCTGGCTGCACGGCCGCGACCGCTTCACCGCCCACCCGGGCCTGCGCCGCGAGCTGATGCGCCAGCGCGGCTACTTCACCCACGCCAAGGTGCTGCGCCAGCCGCGCCAGTGACCCACCAGGCGGCAGCGGCTGCGGCCGCTGGCGCCATGACCGCACAGACTTCCTGCGCTTACCCAGAGGTAACCCGGTGTACGACTTCATCATTATCGGCGGCGGCATTCTCGGCATGTCCACCGCCATGCAACTGCAGCGCGCCTACCCCGACAGCCGCATGCTGCTGCTGGAAAAGGAATCCGCCCCGGCCCAGCACCAGACCGGCCACAACAGCGGGGTGATCCACGCCGGCGTGTACTACACCCCGGGCAGCCTCAAGGCGCGCTTCTGCCTGGCCGGCAACCAGGCGACCAAGGCCTTCTGCGACCAGCAGGGCATCGCCTACCAGGTACCCGGCAAGCTGCTGGTGGCCACCAGCGAACTGGAGATGCAGCGCATGCAGGCGCTGTGGCAGCGCACCGCGGCCAACGGCATCGAGCGCCACTGGCTGAGCGCCGGGCAGCTGCGCGAGCGCGAGCCGAACATCCGCGGCCTCGGCGCCATCCTGGTGCCGTCCAGCGGCATCGTCGACTACGCCGCAGTCGCCGCCGCCATGGCCGGCGAGTTCGTCCGCGGCGGCGGCGAGATCCGCTACGGCGCCCAGGTCGAGGGATTGCAGGAGAATGCCCAGGAAGTGCGGCTGCAGACCGCCGCCGGTGAATTCGCCGGGCGTTTCCTGATCAGCTGCGCCGGCCTGATGGCCGACCGGGTGGTGCGCATGCTGGGCATCGACCCCGGCTTCAGCATCTGCCCGTTCCGCGGCGAGTACTTCCGCCTGCCCGCCAAGCACAACCGGATCGTCAACCACTTGATCTACCCGATCCCCGACCCGAGCATGCCGTTCCTCGGCGTGCACCTGACCCGGATGATCGACGGCAGCGTCACGGTCGGGCCCAACGCGGTGCTGGCGTTCAAGCGTGAGGGCTACCGCCGGCGCGACATCTCCCTGGCCGACAGCTGGCAGATGCTTGCCGACCCGGGCATCCGCAAGGTGCTCTGGGCCAACCTGCGCCCGGGCCTGGGCGAGCTGAAGAACTCGCTGTTCAAGCGCGGCTACCTGCAGCAGGTGCGCAAGTACTGCCCGAGCGTCCAGCTCGACGACCTCGAGCCCTACCCGGCCGGGGTGCGCGCCCAGGCGGTGTCGGATGATGGCCGGCTGATCGACGATTTCCTCTTCCGCCACAGCCGCCGCAGCCTGCACGTGTGCAACGCGCCCTCGCCGGCGGCCACCTCGGCGCTGCCGATCGGCGCCCATATCGTCGACCAGCTGAGCAGCCAGCTGCTGGCCCTGCCGAGCTTCGCCAAGGCCAAGGCCGCTCCTTCGGCGGCCTGAATCCATCCGAGAAAAAACGCGCGTCGCGCTGACCCGGCTGATCGGCCCGGGTCGCGCGACGCGCGTTCTTGTTCAGGCCGGAGTGGACCTGGTCAGGCCGCCTGCGCCGAGCCCTGGGCGACGAAACGCATCATCCACTCGGCGACCACGGTGCCCTGGTGCGGCTGCTCCAGGCTGGCCATGGCCTGCTGGTAGAGCGACCCGCCCCAGCGCTCGAGGCCCCCGTCGAGGACCGCCCGCGAATAGCCGGCTACGAACTCCGGGTGGCCCTGCCAGCACAGTACCTGGTCGCCAATGCAGTAGGCCGCGATCGGGCAGAAGTCATTGCTGGCCAGCACGGTGGCATCGGCCGGCGCCCGGGTCACCTGATCCTGATGGACGATCAGCAGCGACAGCGCCTCGGCCGGCGGCTGCATCCAGTCGCGCTGTTCGCGCACCTGGTACTGCTGCACGCCCAGGCCCCAGCCCTGCGCCGCGCGCTCGGTCTGGCCACCCAGGAGCAGGGCCAGCAACTGGTGGCCGAAGCAGATGCCGAGCAGCTTGTCGCCGGCGGCATAGCGCGCCAGCACATACTCGCGCAGGGTCTGGATCCAGGGCTCGCTGCCGAAGGAGTCGTACTTGCTGCCGGTGATCAGGTAGGCGTCGAAGCGCCGCCCCTCCTCCGGGTACTGCCCCTGCACCACATTGAAGACCTCGAACTCGGCGGCGATCGGCTGCTGGGCGAACAGCTGCTGAAACATGCGCCCATAGCCGTGGTACTGCTCGACCAGCTCGGGGCGGATGTTGTCGGTTTCGAGAATGCAGATGCTCAATGCCATTAAGGGATTCCTGTGCTGCGGGAGTTGAAGGTAAAAGTAAAGACACCGCAAAGACTCCGCCAGCCCTGGATGCGTGGAGTAGGCAACCGGGCTGGCGGCTGGAACGGATCGGCTGGCGGCGGTTAGCCCTGCAGGTCCTGCAGGGTCAGGTCCAGGCACAGACGTGCCTTGCTCACCAGCTCGTCGATCTCGACCTCGCTGATCACCAGCGGCGGCGCGATGATCATGGTATCGCCCACGGCGCGCATGACCAGGCCGTTGTTGAAGCAGTGGCCGCGGCAGATCATGCCGGCGCCCTTGCCGACGTAGCGCCCGCGGCTGGCCTTGTCCTTGACCAGCTCGATGGCGCCGAGCATGCCGAGGCCGCGCACCTCGCCGACCAGCGGATGGTCGAGCAGTTCGCGCAGGCGCTGCTGCAGGTAGGGGCCGGTCTGCTCGCGGACCCGCTCGATGATCTCCTCCTCGCGCAGGATGCGGATGTTCTCCAGCGCCACCGCCGCCGCCACCGGGTGCCCGGAGTAGGTGAAGCCGTGGTTGAAGTCGCCGCCCTGCTTGAGCACCGCCGCCACCTTGTCGCTGACCAGCAGGCCGCCCATGGGGATGTAGCCCGAGGTCAGGCCCTTGGCGATGGTCATCAGGTCCGGGCTGTTGCCGTAGTAGTCGCTGCCGAACCATTCGCCGGTGCGGCCGAAGCCGCAGATCACCTCGTCGGCGACGAACAGGATGTCGTACCTGGCGAGGATCTCGCGGACCTTCGGCCAGTAGCTTTCCGGCGGGATGATCACCCCGCCGGCGCCCTGGATCGGCTCGGCGATGAAGGCCGCGACCTTGTCGACCCCGATCTCGAGGATTTTCTGCTCCAGCTGCTCGGCGGCCCAGATGCCGAACGCGTCCGGGCTCATGTCGCCGCCCTCGCCGTACCAGTAGGGCTGCGGGATGTGCACGATGTCCGGGATCAGCCCGCCCTGGTCGTGCATGCCCCGCATGCCGCCGAGGCTGGCGCCGGCCAGGGTGGAGCCGTGGTAGCCGTTGACCCGGCCGATGATCACCTTCTTCTCGGGCTGGCCCTTGATCGCCCAGTAGTGGCGGACCATGCGCAGCATGGTGTCGTTGCCCTCGGAGCCGGAGCCGGTGAAGAACACCTGGTTGAGGCCGGCGGGGGCGATCTCGGCGAGGGTCCTGGCCAGCTCCAGCACCGGCGGGTGGGCGGTCATGAAGAAGGTGTTGTAGAACGGCAACTCCTTCATCTGCGCGCTGGCGGCGTCGGCCAGCTCATGGCGGCCGTAGCCGATGGCGGCGCACCAGAGGCCGGCCATGCCGTCGAGGATCTGGTTACCCTCGCTGTCCCAGACGTAGACGCCGTCGCCGCGCACGATGATGCGCGGGCCGGCGTCGCTGAGCTGCTGGTAGTCGCTGAACGGGGCCAGGTGATGGTCGCGGCTCATGGCCTGCCACTGTTGGGTTTGCGGGTTGCTGAAGCGAGCGTTCATGGCGCCTCCGATTCGTGATGGGCGGCTGGCCGGCGGCCAGCGCCGGGTTAGCTTCTGGCCAGCAGGTGCTTGATGGCGAAATCCGCGTCGGCGGCCTGCTCGGTCAGTTCATGCTGCTTGATCAGGCTGTACAGCTCGATGAAGGGCGCGCCCAAGGCTTCGCCGAGGATCGGGCAGCGCTGCAGCTCGGCCAGCGCCTCGGCCAGGTCCAGCGGCAGCGCGCCACGGGCGGACTGCGCCGGGCGGTCGCTGACCTCCGGCCCCGGCTCGATCGCCTGCTGCATCCCGGCCAGGCCGGCGCCGAGCATCAGCGCCAGGCTCAGGTAGGGGTTGGCGTCGCCGCCCGGCAGGCGGTGTTCGACCCGGCGGTTGGCCGCGTCCGAGTGCGGCACGCGGAAGGCCGCGGTGCGGTTGTCGTAGCCCCACTCGACGCTGGCCGGCGAGGCGTCCGGGCGCTGCAGGCGCACATAGGAGTGGGCGTAGGGCGCGAGTATTGCCATGGCGCCACGGGCCGAGGCCTGCCAGCCGCCGATGAAGTGGCGCAGGCGCGGGTCGGGCGCGCCGTCGGCGGCGCTGAAGGGGTTGCCGCCGGCCTCGTCGGCCAGGCTGATGTGCCAGTGCAGGCCGGTGCCCGGCTCGTGCAGGTAGGGCTTGGCCATGAAGGTCGCGTAGCAGCCGTGGCGGCGCGCCACTTCCCGCGCCAGGCGCTTGAAGCGGAACACCGCATCGGCCTGGGCCAGCGGCTCGCCGGGGGCGAAGTTGACCTCGTACTGGCCCAGCGCCGACTCGTGGCCATAGCCGGTGATCGGGATGCCCTGGGCTTCGCAGGCGGCCCACAGCTCGTCGAACAAGGGCGCGAAGGTGCTGGCGGTCTCCGCCGAGGCCAGGTCGTGGCTGCTCTCGATATGCGCCGCGCTGCCGGACATGCCGTGGGCCGCCTGCAGGCCGCCATCGGCGCCGCGCTGCGGATGGACCAGGAAGAACTCCAGCTCGGGGGCGACCCGGGCGCGGTAGCCGGCTGCCTGCAGGCGCGCCAGCACCCGCTTGAGCAGCTGGCGCGGGGACAGCTCGGCCACCTGGTACTGGCAGTGACCGTCGGCGGCGGTGAAGCTCGCCTCCAGGTCGCAGAGGATGGTCGCGGTCGGCACCGCCGCCAGCGGGTCGCGCACCAGGGTGCACCAGTCCGGGCGCATGGCCATGTCCGGGAAGGTCGGCGGGAAGATGCGGTCGAATACCGCCTTCGGCTCGCCGCCGGTAACCGTCAGGCCGAGCAGCAGCGAGGGCATCTTCGCCCCCAGGGTCTCGGCGAAGCTGGCGTGGCTGAGAACCTTGCCGCGGGCCACGCTGGTCAGGTCGGCGAACACCAGTTCGACCCGGCGGATGTCGTTGGCCTGCAGCCAGGCCAGGGCCTCGCTGGCGGTGGAAAGCTCGGGATGCATGGGGGAAAACCTCGGGAACTAGACACGGTGCGCAATCCACGGGATGCGCGTGATGGGGATCCGGGCGGCGGCCGTCAGCCGCCGGGCTGGCAGGGCGCCAGTGCCACGCAGGGCACGCCGACCCAGCGCAGGGCGGCCAGCCATTCCTCGGTCAGGTGGGCCACGGTGTGCCGGCGCAGCAGGGCGACCAGTTCCTCGTGGTGCCGGCAGCGCGCCCGCTGGCTGGCGAAACGCGGGTCGGCTGCCCACTGCGGTTGCCCGGCCAGGGCGCTCAGCTCGGCAAACTGGTAATCGTTGCTCACCGCCAGGAAGAAGGCGCCATCGGCACTGGGAAAGATATGGCAGGGCGCATAGGACGACTGCCCGCCCGCCAGAGCATGGCGGCGCACTTCACTGGCCGTGCTGCGCGTCACGGCACGGCTGAGCGTCTGCGGCATCATGGCCTTCCTCGATCAAGATCAGCGTGCGGGTGGTCTGGCCGCCCGGGGGCGAAAATTGAAACGGGCGGGTAGCCTGGCTACCCGCCCGTCGACGCGACTGGGTTCAGTAGAAGGCCTGGATGCCGGTCTGGGCGCGGCCGAGGATCAGCGCATGGACGTCGTGGGTACCCTCGTAGGTATTCACCACTTCCAGGTTGACCAGGTGGCGGGCCACGCCGAACTCGTCGCTGATGCCGTTGCCGCCGAGCATGTCGCGGGCCAGGCGGGCGATGTCCAGCGACTTGCCGCAGCTGTTGCGCTTCATGATCGAGGTGATTTCCACCGCGGCGCTGCCTTCGTCCTTCATCCGCCCCAGGCGCAGGCAGCCCTGCAGGGCGAGGGTGATCTCGGTCTGCATGTCGGCCAGCTTCTTCTGGATCAGCTGGTTGGCGGCCAGCGGCCGGCCGAACTGCTGGCGGTCCAGGCAGTACTGGCGCGCGGTGTGCCAGCAGAACTCGGCGGCGCCCAGGGCGCCCCAGCTGATGCCGTAGCGGGCGGAGTTGAGGCAGGTGAACGGACCCTTGAGGCCGCGCACCTCGGGGAAGGCGTTCTCTTCCGGGCAGAACACGTTGTCCATGACGATCTCGCCGGTGATCGAGGCGCGCAGGCCAACCTTGCCGTGGATCGCCGGCGCGCTCAGGCCCTCCCAGCCCTTCTCCAGGACGAAGCCGCGGATCTCGCCGGCGTCGTCCTTGGCCCAGACCACGAACACATCGGCAATCGGACTGTTGGTGATCCACATCTTGCTGCCGGACAGGCGGTAGCCGCCATCGACTTTCTTGGCCCGGCTGACCATACCGCCCGGGTCGGAGCCGTGGTTCGGCTCGGTCAGGCCGAAGCAGCCGATATATTCGCCTGACGCGAGTTTCGGTAGGTACTTCTGCTTGGTCGCCTCGTTGCCGAATTCGAAGATGGGCACCATCACCAGCGACGACTGCACGCTCATCATCGAGCGGTAGCCGGAATCGATGCGCTCGACCTCGCGGGCGATCAGGCCGTAGCTCACGTAGTTCAGGCCGCTGCCGCCATAGGCTTCGGGAATGGTGGCGCCGAGCAGGCCGGTTTCGCCCATCTCGCGGAAGATCGCCGGGTCGGTCTGCTCGAGGCGGAAGGCTTCCAGCACCCGTGGGGCCAGCTTGTCGGCGGCGAACTGCTGGGCGCTGTCGCGGACCATGCGCTCTTCTTCGGTCAGTTGCTGGTCGAGCAGCAGCGGGTCTATCCAGTTGAAGCTTGCCTTGGCCATGCTGAGAACCTCGAGTTAAGACAATGAAGGGCCGACTTCGGCGCAGTGCTGCTGCGCGACCGCGCCCAGCGGACTATGGGTTGATCCTAGGCCGCCCTGGCGCGCTGGGCAAACGAGGATTTCGCACGCTATTGTGCAGTTAGCTCACTTCGAGATAGCGTTGCACCGCACAAACCCCGCTTATCCGTGAGGCTGACGCATTATGCGCCGCAAGATCCCCAGCACCGCCGCCCTCGTCGCCTTCGAGTCGGCCGCCCGCCACCAGAGCTTCACCCGTGCGGCCGAGGAGCTGGCGCTGACCCAGAGCGCGGTCTGCCGGCAGATCGCCAGCCTCGAGGAGTTTCTCAACGTCGAACTGTTCCGCCGCTCGCGACGCGGGGTCAAGCTGACCGAGGCCGGCCTGTCCTATGCGCGCCGGGTCGCCGCGCAGCTGGACGCGGTGGAGCGCGACACCCTGGCGGTGATGGGCCAGCAGGGCGCGATGAACATCGAACTGGCGGTAGTGCCGACCTTCGCCACCCAATGGCTGCTGCCACGGCTCAAGGAGTTCCAGCGCCTGCACCCGCAGGTCACGGTCAACCTGACCAACCGCACCCGACCCTTCCTGTTCGCCGACACCGACTTCGACGCCGCCATCTATTTCGGCGACGGCGACTGGTCGGGCACGGTCGCGCACCCGCTGATGCGCGAGAACTCGATGCCGGTATGCAGCCCGGCCCTGCTCGGCGAACGCACCCAGCTGAGCGCCGAGCAGATCGCCGGCCTGCCGCTGCTGCAGCAGACCACCCGCCCCTATGCCTGGCGCCAGTGGTTCAACTCACTGGGCATGAACGTCGCCCGCGACCTGGGCGGCCCGCGCTACGAGCTGTTCTCCATGCTCGCCCAGGCCGCCATGCACGAGATGGGCATCGCCCTGATTCCGCCGTTTCTGATCCAGCGCGAGCTGGCCGAAGGGCGCCTGGTCCTGGCTTTCGAGCATGCCTGTCACAGCGACAAGGCCTATTACCTGGTGATCCCCGAGCGCAAGGTGGAGTCGGCCGCCCTGCAGAGCTTTCGCGACTGGCTGGTTACTGAGGCCCGGCGCTATGCCCAGGCCAACGATCTGGAATAAACGACAGCAGGCGAAGTAAACCGTCGTTCGCCCGATGCCCAATCGCGCCCTAGCGAACTTGGCGCGACGCCTAGTTGCAAGCGGTCAAGACCAACCAAGCTGACCCAGTAGTCAAGAATATTGACGACTACAGATTCTTCCCCGAACGCATCCGAAAGCGTCCATTTTATTGCACATGAAAATGGCTGCAGGCCTCGGCCTGCGGCGCTGTGCGACAAATTACCGCAGGCAGAGCGGTTCTGATGGCCGGCCATTCATAGCGCCGATCCTCGGCGCAGGGAAAATCGCCGCCGCAGAGGCGCCAAGCCAAAGCCCACGGGCTTCTTTCCAGATAAATGGTCCAGAGGTCGCGGAGTGACTTGTAGTAGTCGCAAGGTTTTGCTCCATAACAGCTTGAACGGCTTATGCTTCGCCTGCAAAATGCCGCCCCCCGCCTGTTCCATAGCATCTGCTAGGGTGGGTTTGTGCTGATCAGCCCTTCGCCAGCGTGCCACCCGCAGTGCGCCGGTTCACTAAAAAAGACAACGATCACGCAGGAGATTTGACGTGCACATCGGTGTTCCTCTCGAAACCCATGCCGGCGAGACGCGGGTTGCCGCGACGCCTGAGACCATCAAGAAGCTGGTGGGCCAAGGCCACCAGGTCACCGTGCAGAGCGGAGCCGGCGTCAGCGCCAGCATTCCGGATGCGGCCTACCAGGCGGTCGGTGCGTCCATTGGCAGCGACGCGGCGGCCTTCGGCGCCGACCTGGTGCTCAAGGTGGTGGCCCCAAGCGAAGCCGAACTGGCGCACATGAAGACCGGCGCGGTGCTGGTGGGCATGCTCAACCCGTTCAGCAACGAGACCATCGCGCGGATGAACGCCCGTGGCATCACCGCCTTCGCCCTCGAGGCCGCGCCGCGCACCTCCCGCGCGCAGAGCCTGGACGTACTCAGCTCGCAGGCCAACATCGCCGGCTACAAGGCGGTGATGCTGGCGGCCAATCACTACCCGCGCTTCATGCCCATGCTGATGACTGCCGCCGGTACGGTGAAGGCCGCCCGCGTGCTGATTCTCGGCGCCGGAGTGGCCGGCCTGCAGGCCATCGCCACGGCCAAGCGCCTGGGCGCGGTGATCGAGGCCTCCGACGTGCGTCCGGCGGTGAAGGAGCAGATCGAGTCGCTCGGCGCCAAGTTCGTCGACGTGCCCTTCGAGACCGATGAAGAACGCGAATGCGCCCAGGGCGTCGGCGGCTATGCCCGGCCGATGCCGCAGTCGTGGATGGAGCGCCAGGCCAAGGCGGTGCACGAGCGCGCCAAGCAGGCCGATATCGTCATCACCACCGCGCTGATTCCGGGCCGCAAGGCACCGGTACTGCTGAAAGAAGAAACCGTCAAGGAAATGAAGCCCGGCTCGGTGGTCATCGACCTGGCTGCCGCCCAGGGCGGCAACTGCCCGCTGACGGTCGCCGAGCAGGTGGTGATCCAGCACGGCGTGACCATCGTCGGCCACAGCAACCTGGCAGCAATGGTACCGGCCGACGCCTCGGCGCTGTATGCGCGCAACTTGCTGGACTTCCTCAAGCTGGTCATCGACAAGGATGGCCAGTTCCACCTCAACCTCGAAGACGACATCGTCGCCGCGTGCCTGATGTGCCGCGACGGCCAAGTCGTCCGTACCAACGGCTAAGGGGAGCGACGGACATGGATCTGATTTCCGACGGCATCTACAACCTGATCATCTTCGTGCTGGCGATCTACGTCGGCTACCACGTGGTGTGGAATGTCACCCCGGCCCTGCACACGCCGCTGATGGCGGTGACCAACGCGATTTCCGCGATCGTCATCGTCGGCGCCATGCTGGCCGCCGCCCTCACCGTCACCCCGCTGGGCAAGACCATGGGCACCCTGGCCGTGGCCCTGGCCGCGGTCAACGTGTTCGGCGGCTTCCTGGTCACCCGGCGCATGCTGGAAATGTTCAAGAAGAAAGCGCCGAAAGCCGCTGTGGAGAAGCACTGACCATGAGCATGAACCTGATCACTGTTCTCTACCTCGTCGCCTCGATCTGCTTTATCCAGGCGCTCAAGGGCCTGTCGCACCCGACCAGCTCGCGCCGCGGCAACCTGTTCGGCATGATCGGCATGGCCATCGCCATCGTCACCACGGTCGGCCTGATCTACAAGCTGAGCGAGCAAATGGGCGCCAGCGCCGGCGTCGGCTATGTGCTGCTCGGCCTGCTGGTCGGCGGCACCGCCGGCTCGATCATGGCCAAGCGTGTGGAAATGACCAAGATGCCCGAGCTGGTGGCCTTCATGCACAGCATGATCGGTCTGGCCGCGGTGTTCATCGCCATCGCCGCGGTGGTCGAGCCGCAGTCGCTGGGCATCGTTGCCAGCCTCGGCGATGCGATTCCGGCCGGCAACCGCCTGGAACTGTTCCTCGGCGCGGCCATCGGTGCCATCACCTTCTCCGGCTCGGTGATCGCCTTCGGCAAGCTGTCGGGCAAGTACAAGTTCCGCCTGTTCCAAGGCGCACCGGTACAGTTCGCCGGCCAGCACCTGTTCAACCTGGCGGTCGGCCTGGCGATCATCGGCCTCGGCCTGGTGTTCACCTTTACCGGCAACATCGGCGCCTTCGCCCTGCTGGTGGCCCTGGCGTTCGTCATCGGCGTGCTGATCATCATCCCGATCGGTGGCGCCGACATGCCGGTGGTGGTGTCGATGCTCAACAGCTACTCGGGCTGGGCGGCGGCCGGTATCGGCTTCTCGCTGAACAACTCGATGCTGATCATCGCCGGTTCGCTGGTCGGCTCCTCGGGTGCGATCCTCTCCTACATCATGTGCAAGGCGATGAACCGCTCGTTCTTCAACGTCATCCTCGGCGGCT
Source organism: Pseudomonas zhanjiangensis (assembly GCF_041027545.1). Taxonomy (NCBI): domain Bacteria; kingdom Pseudomonadati; phylum Pseudomonadota; class Gammaproteobacteria; order Pseudomonadales; family Pseudomonadaceae; genus Pseudomonas; species Pseudomonas zhanjiangensis. Next base: position 61,286 of record NZ_JBFTEG010000001.1, read on the forward strand.
TCGGCGGCGCGGTGGACGCCGGCCCGGCAGCGGGCAGCGGCGAGCAGCGCCCGGTCAAGTCCGGCTCCAGCGACGACGCCGCCTTCCTGCTGACCAACGCCGACACCGTGATCATCGTTCCGGGCTACGGCCTGGCAGTGGCCCGTGCCCAGCACGCGCTGATGGAACTGGCCGAGAAGCTGACCCACCTGGGCGTGACCGTGAAGTACGCGATCCACCCGGTGGCGGGTCGTATGCCGGGGCACATGAACGTTCTGCTGGCCGAGGCCGAAGTACCCTACGAGCAGGTGTTCGAGATGGAGGACATCAACTCCGAGTTCGGCCAGGCCGATGTGGTGCTGGTGCTCGGCGCCAACGACGTGGTCAACCCGGCCGCGAAGAACGATCCGAAGTCGCCGATCGCCGGCATGCCGATCCTCGAGGCCTACAAGGCCAAGACCGTGATCGTCAACAAGCGCTCGATGGCCAGCGGCTACGCCGGCCTGGACAACGAACTGTTCTACCTGGACAAGACCATGATGGTCTTCGGCGACGCCAAGAAGGTCATCGAAGACATGGTCAAGGCAGTCGACTGAGCCCCCCTCGCCCGCTTGAAAAACCCGGCCCTCGTGCCGGGTTTTTTTTATCGCCGCACGATCGCAAAGAGCCGTGCTGACCGGAACAGTAGCCCGCTATCGAAACCGGCAAATGCAAAAAAAGCTGAACTACAGGTCAGATGACAGTCCCAATCAATTTGCAACTGTACCTATAGCAAATCACTGCTTATAGACACTAAGCCAGATAAAATAACTGCCATAGCACCACATACATGCCATTTCACTTAGCAACAGTACAGTTAAGCAATAAATTAGCAAAACAGTTACCAAGCAAACTATCTAATAGCCCTGCAATTTATCTCAGCTGTGACTATTGAACTGTTGGCAAGAGGAGGAATATTGGCACCAGGCAAAACACTCTCTAGACCCGCCATAAGCGGAAGGATGACACACCATGGAACGTACACTCAGTTCCGACCTGCTGTTCGAACAAAACTCCTCCAGCGCCACCGGCAACCTGCCGCTGCGCATGGTCGCCGCCCTGTTGACCTGGCAGCGCCGCAGAACCAGCCGCCGTCAACTGGCGCGCCTGGATGCCCGCCTGCTGGCCGACGCCGGCATCAGCGAAGCCCAGCGCCACGCTGAGCTGAGCAAGCCGTTCTGGCGCTAAGCGGCACGGCGCAAGCCGGACCTGGACCGCTCCCAGCAAAACCCGCCCACGCACCGCGTCGGCGGGTTTTGTCGTTCTGAACCCGGGGGTTTACCAACCAGGGGTACAGCTGCTCGGCAGACGAGCAACACAGTTTTTAGAAACCGTAAATTGTGCCAATACAATTCCGTCTTGCTGTGACTGCAACCATGGCGAGGTATGGGCGACCATGACTACCCATACCCCACACCCGCCCACGCGGGAAGGCCTATCGCCATGGAGCAGGTACTCAGCGGCACCTCGCCGACCACCCGCCAACCCCGAGTTCACTGGTTCGCCCAATTGCGCGCCGCCTTGCGCCGCTGGCAGCTCAATGCCCGCACCCGCCGCCAGCTGGCGCAGCTCGACGAACATCTGCTGGCAGACGCCGGAATCAGCCCCAGCGACCGCCTGAGAGAGCTGGACAAACCGTTCTGGCGCTGATCAGGAAAGCACCTCCTGCTGTTCCTCGGGCAAGTGTTCGTCCAGGTGCAGCCAGGGCAGCCGGCTCTGCACCCAGATATGTCGATCGGCAGGCGCCAGTTCCGGCCGATCGAGGGTAGCCACGGTGACGTCCAGGGTCTCTGGGCTGAGGCTGGTGAACAGACAGAGCTGGGCCCCGCAGGTCGGGCAGAAGCTGCGCGTACAGGTCGGCGAGCAAGCGTACTGGCGTGGCGTGCCGGTCAGCCAGCGGAAGCTCGTCAGCGGCACCGTGATCCAGGTGGTGACGATGCCGCCGCTGCTGCGCCGGCACACCGAGCAATGGCAGTGGGCGATGTCACGCAGGGGCGCACGGAACTGGTAACGCAGCGCGCCGCACTGGCAGCCGCCGCAATATATGTCGTTCATGCTGGTTCCTCGGTGAGCGGATATTCCCCAGCCTAGTGGCTTGTGCTGTTGCATCGCCACACGGCGCTGGTGAAGATGGCCGCCCCGCTCGTAGCCGGAGATTGCCGTGCTGGATTTGCTACTGGCCCTGTGGCCATTGTTCGCCCTGATCGTCGCCGGCTACTGGCTGCGCCGCCGGGAGTTTCCCAACGACGCCTTCTGGCCCGGCGCCGAGCGGCTGAACTACTTCATCCTGTTTCCGGCGCTGCTGTTCAGCAGCCTGGCCAACGCACCGCTGGACAACCCGGCGCTGCCGCGCCTGGCGTTGGCGGTGATGCTCGGCCTGGGCCTCGCCTGGCTGGCCCTGCTGCTGCTGCGCCGCCTGCGCGGCTGGCCGGCCGCTCGCTTCGGCGCCTTCAGCCAGGGCGCTCTGCGCTTCAACACCTACCTGGGCCTGGCGGCGGTGGGCAGCCTGTTCGGTCGCGAAGGTCTGGCCCTGGCGGCACTGATGCTGGCGCTGATGGTGCCGACGGTGAATGTGCTGTCGGTCTGGTCGCTGACCGCCGAGCGCGGGGTCAGCGCGCGCAGCCTGCTGCTGCCGATCCTGAAGAACCCGCTGATCCTCGCCTGCCTCGGCGGCGCCCTGGTCAACCTCTCCGGCCTCGGCCTGCCCGGCGGCAGCGACCGCCTGCTCGGCCTGCTTGCCGCCGCCAGCCTGCCGCTGGGCCTGCTCTGCGTCGGCGCGGCGCTGAAGCCCGAGCAGCTCGGCGGCGAGGTGCCGGCGCTGGCCAGCAACAGCCTGTTGCGCCTGCTCGGTATGCCGCTGCTGGCCTGGGCGGTGGCCTATGGGCTGCGCCTGCCGGCGATGGAGAGCAGCGTGCTGGTGCTGTTCTTCGCCCTGCCGACGGCGCCCACCGCCTACGTGCTGACCCGCCAGCTGGGCGGCGACAGCCACCTGATGGCCGGGATCATCACCCTGCAGACCCTGCTCGCCGCGGCCAGCCTGCCGCTGGTGATGGGGCTGCTGGCGAGCGGGTCCTAGACTCAGTGCCCGCTCTGGCAATCGCGGGCCTCGAGGTAGGCGCCGAGCAGACGCTGGTAGCCGTCGCCAGTGCGAAACTGCGCCAGGCTGCGGTTGATGGTCTGCAGCACCTGCTCGGCACGCGGGTGCTGGCGCGACACCAGCAGGTGCAGGCTGGTTTCGGCGAAGCCGCTGGCGGAACGGCGAAACAGCGTCTCCGGCTTGCCGGTGGCTCTCAGGGCCGCGGCGCCTATGGGGCCGTTGGCGATGAAGAAGTCATCGCGCCCAAGCAGCAGCAGCCGGGCGCACTCGTTCAGCCCCTGGGGCGCATGGCGGGTCAGTTGACGCCGCTCGACCATGACCTGAATCGCCTCCGGCAGCTGCCAGCCCAGCGGGTAGCACAGGCGCTTGCCGACCAGTGCCGCCAGGTCATCGACTTCATAGCGCTGACCTGCCAGGGAGAATAGATGCTGCCGGACCCGCAGCAGCGGCTCGGAAAACAGGAAGTCCTCGGCCAGCGCCGGAGAAGGCACGTAGGGGAAGGTGGCCTCGTACTCTGCCTGGCGGGTCATCAGCAGGCCACGATTCCAGGGCCGCCAGTCCAGGCGATTGCCGATGCGCTGCTGCGCCAGGGCCTGCTCGACCAACTGGGTAAGCAGGCCGCCGCCGGGCAGGTCGCGGCCGGTGAAGGGCGCATAGCCGTCGCCGGTGACCAGGCGCAGGGGCTCGGCCGCGGCCCCGTTCGCCAGCAACAGGCTCGCCAGCCACACCGCCACTACCTGCTTGCGCATCGACAATCCCCCCTTGCTTGAACCCCAGTGTGCACCGCTCAGTGTAGGCATGCGCCACACCCGCTAGTCGAACAGGCCTAGCTGGGTACTGGCACTGGCCGGCCCTGGCGCCTGTCGCGCAGGCACCGCGGCCAGGCGCTCGGCCAGTCCCGCCGCCCGTTCGGCGCGGGTCGCCACCGCCTCGGCCAGGCGCGGCGCCAGCGCCCAGATCTCGACCTTGCGCTTGGCGCGGGTGATGCCGGTGTAGAACAGGCTGCGGGTCAGCAGCGGGCTGGGCTGCTCGGGCAGCGCCAGCAGCACCTCGGCAAACTCCGAACCCTGGCTCTTGTGCACGGTCATGGCGAAGGCGCTGTCATGGCTGGGCAGGCGCGCCGGGGCGAAGGGCCGGTAGCCGTCCTCGGACTCGAAGAACACCCGCAGGCCGTGGTCGGTCTGCAGACACAGACCGATATCGCCGTTGAACAGGCCCAGGGCGTAGTCGTTCTGCCGCACCATCACCGGCCGGCCGACGTACCAGCGCTCGCGCCCGGCGACCTGGACGCGGCGCTTGATCCGCGCCTCCAGCGCCTCGTTGATCCCGGCCACGCCCCAGGCGCCTTCGCGCTGGGCGCAGAGTGCGCGAAAGGCGTTGAAGGCGGCGAAGGCGGCGGCCGGCTCGCCGACTCTGGCCGCCGCCAGGTAGGGCCCGTAGCCCTGGTCCAAACGTTCGAGCAGATCCTGCGGGGTCGGCTGGGCGTTCCACGCCAGGTCGGGCCGCCCCTCCTGCAACAGCTGGCGGGTGCCGGCGACATCGCCGCCGTTGATCCGCCGGGCCAGCTCGCCGATGCCACTGTCGCCGGCGAAGCGGTGGCTGTGGGTCAGCAGCACCACCGCATCGCCCAGCGCCGAGGAGGGTGGCTCCACCGCCACGGCCTGACCAGTGAGGCGCTCGAGCTCGGCCGCCGCCGCGGCGTCGAAGCCGCGTCCCTCGCACAGTTCGGCGAACACCGCACCGGCCTCCACCGCGCACAGCTGGTCCTTGTCGCCGAGCAGGATCAGCCGCGCGCTCGGCGGCAGCGCGTCGACCAGCTTGGCCATCAGCGCCAGGTCGACCATCGAGGCCTCGTCCACCACCAGCACATCCAGGGCCAGCGGGTTGCCGGCGTGATGGCGCACCGCCGGGGTGTCGCCGCGGCTGCCGAGCAGGCGGTGCAGGGTGCGCGCCTCTTCCGGCAGGGCGTCCTTGATCGCCTGCTCGACCGGCAGCGCGGCCTTGGCGCCGCGAATCGCCTCGGCCATGCGCGCCGCCGCCTTGCCGGTGGGCGCAGCCAGGCCGATGGCCAGACCGGCGTCTTGCGGATGGCCGCCCCGTTGCTCCAGCAGCGCGGCGAGCAGGCGCACCACTGTGGTGGTCTTGCCAGTGCCGGGGCCACCGGAGATCACCGCCAGACGCCGGCGCACCGCCTGGGCCGCAGCCAGGCGCTGCCAGTCGGGCCGCTGTCCCGCTTGTGATGACGCATTGAAGGCGAACAGCCGCGTCAGGCTCTCGCTCAGGCGGGTCTCGTCGACCGCCGGGCGATCGCCGGCGCGGGCCAGCAGCTGTGCGGCCAGCTGGCGTTCGTAGGCCTCGTAGCGCGCCAGGTAGAGGCGCTCGCCCGTGAGGATCAGCGGGACGAAGTCACCCGGCATGCCGACCAGGGACGAGGCCTCGAGCCCCTCGCGCCATTCGCCCAGCGGCGGCAGCGTGAAGTCGTGCTCGGGCCAGGGTCGCTGGCCGGCCAGGCGCGCCAGCGGCAGACAGACGTCGCCCTGTTCCAGCGCGGCGCACAGCAGGGCGGCCGAGGCCAGCACCAGAGGCTCGGCGCTGGGCTCGAGGCGCCGCAGGCTGGCGAGCAGGGCGCGCTCCAGGGGGCCGAGGGGCAGGCTATCCAGATTCATCAGCGGCCCTCCTCGAACAGTCGGTCCAGGGCGTCGAGCAGGCTTCCGGGTGGCCGGGCGAAATACACCCCGGCGCCGGGCATGCCGCGCAGGAACAGGTAGTAGGCGCCGCCCAGCTGGCTGTCGTCGAAGTCGCCCAGGCGCTGGCGCAGGAAGCGCCGCAGCGCCACCAGGTAGATCAGGTACTGCAGGTAGTAATGCTCGCAGGCCAATGCCTGGACCAGTCGCTCACCCTGGTAGTGGCTGGCATCCGGGCCGAGCCAGTTGGACTTGTAGTCGGCGATGTACCAGCGCCCTTCATGCTCGAAGGTCAGGTCGATGAAGCCCTTGAGAAAACCCTTGAGGCTGTCGAACTCCAGGCGCGCGGCGGCCTCGCGCATCGGCGCCGGCAGGCCATGGACCGGGTCGGCGAGAATGGCGCGCAGGCGCTGCACGTCGAGCCCGGCCACCGGGAAGGTGAAGCCCAGCTCCGGCAGGCGCCGCGCCGGGTCCAGGCCGGCCAGGCACAGGCCGTTGCCGTCCAGGTCGGTGTCGATGACCCGCTGCAACTGCTGGCGGGCGATCTCGGTCCAGCCGGCGGCGTCGATGCCGTGGCCGCTCAGCGCCGGCTCGACCAGTTCGGCCAGCGGGGCCTTGCCCCGCGCCCAGTCCTCGAGGATGGCGTGCAGGCAGGTGCCGGCACGGGCGCCGCGAGGGAAGGCGAAGAAGCCGCTGCCCGGTTCGCTGGCGGCCGGAATGGCCAGGGCGTCGCGGTCCGGCGCCTCCATGTGCAGGCCCGCCGCCAATCCCGAAAAGCTGCCGATGCGCCAGGCGCTGTGCAGGCTGCGCTGTAGCTGGGCCAGGTGCTGCGGCGCCGGCGCGCGGGCCTCACCAGCGGCGCTGGCCTCGCCCGCATAGGGTGGCAGCAGCGCCATGCGGCCCTGGCTGGCGGCCACCAGCTGCTCGACTTCGCCGCGCAGGCCGGCCGGGTCGAGGCTCTGCAGGTGGCCGGCCAGTTCGTCCAGGGCATCCGCGCCCGGCAACTGGCGACCGTGCAGCAGCCAGGCCAGGGCGCTGCTGTGCAGACCGGAATCGGCGAGGCTGCCGTCCTTCTTCGGCCGGCAGTCGACCGGCCCCCAGTGCAGCCACAGGCGATCGCGGGCGCGGGTCAGGGCCACATAGGCCAGGCGCAGCTTCTCGGCGAAGCGTTCCCGGCGGGCGCGTTCGCGGTGCTGGTCGAGCCGCTCGCCGCCGAGGTCGAGCAGCGGCGTGCCGTCGTCGGCGTGGCAGCTGATGTCCTCGCTCTGCCGCAGCAGGGCGCCGTCCCACAGGTAGGGGCAGAACACCAGCGGGTACTCCAGGCCCTTGGAGGTGTGGATGGTGACGATCTGCACCCGCTCGGCATCGCTTTCCAGGCGCAGCAGGGCGTCCTCGCCGTGGGCCTCGGCGCGGCGCTGGTCGTTGAACCAGGCCAGCAGCTGCTCCAGCCCCGGGCGCTGCAGACTCTCGCTCTGCAGCAGCTCGGCCAGGTGCAGCAGGTTGGTCAGCCGCCGTTCGCCATCGACCAGCGCCAGCAGGCGCGGCGCCACCTGCTGCTCGTCGAGCCAGGCGCGGAAGGCGCGCATGAAGCCCTGCTGCTGCCACAGCTGGTGGTAGCGCTCGGCGGCCTCGCGCTCCTCGTCCCAGGCCCGCGCGTCGTCCTGGCAGGCGGCCAGGTCGGCGGCGCTGCGCCCCAGCAGGCGGCTGGCCAGGGCATAGCGCAGGGCGCCCTCGCGGCCGGGCTCGGCATAGGCGGCGAGCACCGCGGCCAGGGCCTCGGCCTCCTCGCTGTGCCAGACGTTCTCCTTGCCGCGGCGCACGCTGGGCACGCCGCGCGCGCTCAGCTCGGCGGCCACCTCGGCGGCCTGGCGGTGGCTGGCGACCAGCACCGCGATGTCGCCGCCCCTGATCGGCGTGCGCGCGTCCGCCTGCTCGAAATAGGCGTCGCCATTACCGCTGGCGCTGAGCACCGCGGCGATGCGCCGGGCCGTGTCGCGCGCGGCCAGGGTCCCGGCCTGGCCCTTGGTCAGGTAGTCATCCTCCAGCCAGACCAGCGCCAGCGGCGCCGCCTCGGCCTGCTCGGGCAGTACCAGACGCGGCCGCGGGCGCTGGCTGGCGCCCACCGACGGATAGACCAGGCCCGGTTCGGCGAAGGGCCTGGCCCGGTCGAACAGCTGGTTGAGCGCGGCGATCAGCTCGGGGGTGGAGCGGTGGTTGGTGGCCAGGCTGTATTGGCGCGCCGCTTCGCCGCGGGCCTGCAGGTAGGTGGCCAGGTCGGCGCCGCGGAAGGCGTAGATGGCCTGCTTGGGGTCGCCGACGAAGCACAGGTCGCCGGCGTCCCGATAGATGCGGCGAAACACCTGGTACTGCACCGGGTCGGTGTCCTGGAACTCGTCGATCAGCGCCACCGGGTACTGGCGGCACAGGGTCTGCGCCAGGTGCTCGCCGCCCTCGCCGTACAGCGCCTGCTGCAGCTGGTTGAGCAGATCGTCGAAGGCCAGCAGGCGCTGGGCCGCCTTGCGCTGCGGCAGCTGCTGATTGAGCTGGCCGATCAGCCGTACCTGCAGGTCGATCAGGCGCTGCTCGGCTTGCGGCTGCGCCGCCTCCAGCGCCTCGACGAGCGCCTGCAGGGCCTCAGCCAGCGGGCTGTCCGGCGCCGCCGCGCCCTTCTTGCTGGCCTTGAGCAGGCCCTCGCGAGACAGCCGGCGCAGGCCCTCGGCCTTGCCGAACAGGGCCGCCGCATCGCCGAAGTAGCCGTCCAGCTCCTGCTGCCAGGCGGCCAGCTTGATCGGGTCGACCATGTTGCTCTTGAAGCCGTCGAACGCCCTGAGCTGCTCCAGCCAGGCGCCGCTGTGCGCCTGCCAGGCCGCGTGGGCCTGCTGCCAGGCGGCGCGCAGCGGGGCCAGTTCGGCGTGCGCACCGGGTGCCGGCTCGATGCGCAGGTAGGGCTTGCCCAGGTGGCCGCGCAGGCGCTGGCGCAGGACCTGGGGAGTGAGTTTCTGCTGGACCAGGAAGGCCGCCCATTCCGGCTCGGCGGCGGCCAGCTCATGGCGCCAGAGGTCGGCGAGCAGGGCGTCGAGAATCTCCCGGTCGTCCTGGGTCAGCTCGTTGTCGAAGTCCCCGCCGGCCTCGAAGGCCGCGTCCTGCAGGGCGCGCTGGCAGAAACCGTGGATGGTGAAGATGGCCGCCTCGTCGAAGCCGTGCACCGCCAGCAGCAGGCGCCGGTGGCTGGCCGCATCCGGGTACTGGGCGTGCAGGCGGTTGAGCAGCTCATCGCTGCCGGGACCCTGCTCGTAGACCGCCAGCAGTTCGGCCAGACGCTTGCGGATGCGCTCACGCAGCTCGGCGGTGGCCGCGGTGGTGAAGGTCACCACCAGAATCTGGCCGACGCTCAGCTGCTGCTCCAGCAGCAGGCGGGCGTAGAGCGCGGTGAGGGTCCAGGTCTTGCCGGTGCCGGCGCTGGCCTCGATCAGCGAGCGGCCGGCGAAGCTGTCCTGCAGCAGATCCAGGCTGGCGCTGTTCATGCCTCGTCCTCCTCGCCCTGCAGGGCATCCAGCGCCGGGCCGTAGAGCCGTTCGGCCAGCGCTTCGAAGCGTTCGTCGAGCGGATCGCGGTCACGGAAGGCCAGGGCGTTCCAGGGGTCCTGGCCCTCGCCGGTCAGGTAGTCGTTGCCCTGCCACATCAGCCGCGCCTCGGCCCGCGCCGCCTCGATCGGCTCCTTGCGCCCGGGCTTGCGCCACTTGCGGGCGAAGCCGTGGCTGCACTTGGCCAGCAGCGGCAGCGGTTCGCAGAGCGCCGACTTGTAGGCCTCGAGCCAGGGCTCGAGCAGCGCCAGGGGATCGGCCAAAGGCCCCAGGCGCCACTCGCTTCGCGGCGACAGCAGGCGGCTGTCGCGGGCGATGCCCGGGCCGGCGGCGTAATTGAGCAACAGGTGGCGCAGCCAGAACGGCGCCAGCTCCCAGGCGCCGAGGTCGCGCAGGCGGTAGTCGATCAGGCCGCTGGCCGTGACGCCGTCGAGCCAGCCGTGGATGCGCACGCCGGCCAGGCGCAGGTCGACCAGCAGCGGCTGCGGCGCATCCTGCGGGCGTTCGTCGAACAGGGTCGGGGCGAAGGCGCGGATCGGCCCGCGGATCTGCCCCCAGTGCGCCTGGCCCAGCTCGCCCACTGGCAGCCAGCCGGAGGCGGCGGCCACCGCGCGTTCCTCGGCCTCGCTCCAGCCGCGCTCGACCGCCTGCAGGGCCAGCTGGCGCAGGCCGTGCTGGCTGGTCCATTCGACGCTGAAGGGCTCGTCGCCGGCCAGGGCCTCCTCGCTCTGCGCCAGGCGCAGGCCCAGGCGTTGCTCCAGCAGGTAGCGCGCCGGGTGCTTGAAGCAGTGGATCAGTTGGCTCGGTTCCAGGCACAGCGGATCGCCGCCCGGCCCGTCCCCACCTGGCGCCGGCAGGGGCGTGGCGAAGGGCGCGGGTGGCGCCGCCGGCGCGCTGAGGCGCTCGGCCGCCTGGAACCAGGCCGCGGAGAAGCCGGCCTGGCGCGCCCCGGCGAAGTTGCCGGGGGCGAACGGCTGCAACGGGTGGTGATGGGTGATCCGGGCACTTGCCTTAGTGCTGACGACGGGCAGCAGCGGCTCCCGGCCGCTTGCTGCACTTCCCACCTCCCTGTGGGTCGCGGTGAGGTCGATCACGTCCAGCAGCTCGCTGACCAGCACCGAGGGCGGCAGTTCGGCGTTGCTGCGCGGGTCGCGGCCGACATAGCTCAGGTACAGGCCGCCGCGCGCCGAGAGCAGGGTCTCGAGCAGCAGGTAGCGGTCGTCCAGGCGCCGCGCGCGATCGCCGCGACGCGGCTGCTGGGCGATCAGGTCGAAGCCGGCGGCCGGGGTGCGCCGGGGCAGGGCGCCGTCGTCCAGGCCTAGCAGGCAGACCAGGCGGAACGGCAGGCTGCGCATCGGCACCATGGTGCAGAAGGTCACCGCGCCGGTGAGAAAGCCCGAGGCGCCGCCGCCCTGTTCCAGCGCCGTGGTCAGCTGCTGGCGCACCAGCGCCAGCTCCAGCGGCCGCTCGATGCCGGCCGCGCTCGCCTGTTCGGCCAGGGCGGCGCAGGCCCTGGACAGCAGCAACAGGCTGTCGCCGGCCTCGCGCTCGTCGAACAGGGCGTCGATCAGCGCCAGCAGGGTCTCGGCCCATTCGGCCAGCGGCCTTGGCCGTTGCAGGCTCTGCGCCAGCGTCGCGAGGCGCTCGACGAAGCCGGCCAGGCGTCCGAGCAGCTGGGCGCGGGCGCCTTCCAGGGCATCCAGCGGCCAGCTGTCGCCGAGCAGCGGCGCCGCCAGGCCGGCCAGCTGCGGCGGCGCGGCGAAGCCCAGCAGCAGGCGGTCGAGGCCCTGGCGCCAGGTGAAGGCGGCGTCCGCCGGCAGGCCGAGCTGGGCCCGGTGGCCGTCGTCGCGGCCCCAGCGCACGCCGGCCTCGCGCAGCCAGTCGCGCAGCAGCGGCAAGTCCTCGGCCTCGATCCCGGCGCGCCGTGCCAGGGCCGGCTGCTCCAGCCAGCCGAGCACTTCCTCGGCGCTGAAGCGGCTGTCGGGCAGGGCCAGCAGGTCGAGGAAGGCCTCGATCAGCGGCACCTCGGCGCGCAGGCTGCGGTCGGCCAGGCTGAACGGGATATAGGGCGTGGTCGCGGGCGCTTGCCGGTCGCGCGGGGCGCCTTTCCTGGATGAAAAAACCGCCTCGATATAGGGGGCGTAGCGCTCGATGTCCGGGGTCAGCACCACCACCTGGTCCGGGCTCAGCGTGGGGTCGGCCTGGAAGCGTGCGAGCAGCTGGTCGTGGAGGATCTCCACCTCGCGCAGCGGCGAGTGGGCGACGTGCAGCTCCAGCGAACGGTCGTCCTCGCGCAAGACCAGCCGCTCGTCCGCCGTGCGGGTGCGCAGGCGCAGGATGTCGTTCTGCAGCGCCTGTAGCAGGCTGGCATCGTGCAGGTCGGCATCCTCCGAGTAGATGCCCAGCTCCTGGCTGCCCTCGGTCGAGGCCAGGGCGAACAGGCTGTCGAAGAAATCCCGGCCCTGCTTGCCGAGGCTGGCCAGCAGGGGGTGGCCGACGTCCAGGTACCAGTCGTCGGGGGCGAGCTCGGATTGCCGGGCCAGCTCGCGGACGTCACGGATCTCGCCCCAGGCCTCGCGGCAGGGGTTGAGGGCGAAAATGACGACTTGCGTATGCCGCGCCAGGCCGTCGAGCACGCGCATGTGATGCGGCGCCAGGGCGCTGATGCCGAACACCAGCAGGCGTTCGGGCAGGCCGGCGATGGGCGCGTCGTCGTACAGGCGCTGTAGCAGGTCGTCGAGCAGACGCGCGCGGTGCGGGTGGCCGCCCTCGGTCAGCTCGCGCCAGAGCAGCGCCTGCCAGGCCTCGTCGGGGCCCAGTTCGAGCAGCTCGTCGCGCTCCCAGGCGGCCAGCCAGTCGTCGCGATACAACAGGTATTGGTCGAATACGTCGGCGATCTTCAGCGCCAGCGACAGCCGCCGGCGTTCGTCGCCACCCTCCAGGTAATGCGCCAGACGCGGCGCCTGGGCCAGCTGGGCCGGCTCGCACAGCCAGTCGTAGAGGCGCCAGGCCAGGGTAGCGGGGGTGAATGCCGACTGCTCCGGCAGCTGACCGAGCACCGCGCGCGACAATTCCCAGACGAAGGCCGAGGGCAGCTGCACCTCGAGCTGCATGGCGATGCCCTGCTTGCGCGCCAGCTCCAGGGTCAGCCAGCGGCCGATGCCCTGGCTGGGCACCACCACCCGCGCCGGGGCGAAGGAGTCGGCCAGCGGCTGGGCGAGCAGGGTGGTGGCCAGCTCGCCGAGGGTTTCCAGGTCTGGGGCGTGGTAGAGGGTCAGCATGGGGCGCGGTCGCATCCGTTCAGTCGGGCTAGGTTAGCAGTTCGGCCAGTCTCAAGTCCCGGGGCGACAAACGCTGTCGCCCGACCTGGATCAAGGCGTGCGCGGCGCCGCCCGCTAGACTGATGCGGCACAACGCCAGGAGGCCCGATGAACGACACGACCCACGACGACCCGCTGGATGTATTCCCCTACCTGCAGGCGCTCTACCAGCGCGGCGGCTCGGACCTGTTCTTCAGCGTCGGCGCGCCGCCGCACATCAAGCTCGAAGGCCGCAGCCAGCCGCTCGGCGAGCGCGCGCTGAAGGCCGGCGAGGTGCAACGCCAGGCCTACCAGCTGATGAGCCAGAAGCAGATCATGGAGTTCGAGCGCGACCTGGAGATGAACCTGGCGGTGAGCGTGCAGAACGCCGGGCGCTTTCGGGTCAACGTCTACTACCAGCGCGGCGAGGTGGCCATGGTGGTGCGCCTGATCAAGAGCCATATCCCGGACTTCCAGACCCTCGGCCTGCCCAAGCTGCTGGAGAAGCTGAGCCTGCAGGATCGCGGCCTGATCCTCATGGTCGGTGCGGCCGGTTCGGGCAAGTCGACCACCCTGGCGGCCATGCTGGATTTTCGCAACCGCCACAGGAGCGGCCATATCGTCTGCATCGAGGACCCCATCGAGTTCCTCCACAAACACCAGAAGTCGATCATCGACCAGCGCGAGGTGGGCCTGGACACCCACAGCTTCGCCGACGCCCTGCGCAACGTGCTGCGCGAGGCGCCGGATGTGATCATGCTCGGCGAGATCCGCGATGCGGCGACCATGCAGCACGCCCTGCACTATGCCGAGACCGGCCACCTGTGCCTGGCCACCCTGCACGCCACCAGCAGCAGCCATGCCATCGAGCGCATCGCCCGCTTCTTTCCCGAGCAGGCGCGCCACCAGGTGCTGGCCGACCTGGCGCAGAACCTCCTGGCGGTGATCGGCCAGCGCCTGGTACCCGGCCTGGCGCAGAAACGAGTGGCGGCGGTAGAACTGATGCTGGCCACCCCCTACATCCGCGACCTGATCCAGCGCGACCAGCTGAGCGACCTGCGCGAGGCCACCGCGCGCGCCCTGGAGCAGGGCCTGCAGACCTTCGACCAGCACCTGTTCCAGCTGCTCGAGGGCGGCCGGATCGCCCTCGCCGAGGCGCTCAAGTTCGCCGACTCGCGCACCGACCTAAGCCTCAAGGTCAAACTCGAGCGCGGCTTCGGCCACGACGACGGCGACATCAAGGTGCTGCGCGACGGCTGAGCGCGGCGAGCGCGATCGGGCCGGCGCCTCATCAGCCCGTCGGCTGGCCTGCGCAGCGCCCGGACCATACGCGGCGAACGGCCCGGTGCAGTGCTCACCATGCCTGCCCCGCCGCTCTGCCGCCGAGCGCCTGGAAGGCTGGCGCTAACGCCAATCGGCGACTACAGCTTAAGACAGGCCCGATAAAAACCACTCGATCGCGGGCCGCCAAAAAATGACCCGGGCCCGGCGCCGCGGGCAACCTGCTCCAACTCCGCTTGTTGCCCGCGCCTGGGCGCCTCTGTCAGGGAGATGCACGATGCTGACCCTGCTCAACCTGCTCTCGGCCGTCGCCCTGCTGATCTGGGGCACCCATATAGTACGCACCGGCATCCTGCGGGTGTATGGCTCCAACCTGCGCAAGGTGCTCAGCCACAACGTCAGCAAGCGGCCGCTGGCCTTCGCCGCCGGGATCGGCGTGACCGCCCTGGTGCAAAGCAGCAACGCCACCGCGCTGCTGGTCACCTCCTTCGTCGGCCAGGGCCTGATGGCGCTGACCCCGGCCCTGGCGATCATGCTCGGCGCCGACGTCGGCACCGCGCTGATGGCGCGGGTGCTGACCTTCGACCTGAGCTGGCTGTCGCCGCTGCTGATCTTTATCGGGGTGATCTTCTTCCTCTCGCGCCGACAGAGCCGTGCCGGCCAGCTCGGCCGCGTGGGCATCGGCCTGGGCCTGATGCTGCTGGCGCTGGAGCTGATAGTCGCCGCCGCCACGCCGATCACCGAGGCCCACGGGATCAAGGTGCTGTTCGCCTCGCTGACCGGCGATCTGCTGCTCGATGCCCTGATCGGCGCGCTCTTCGCCCTGATCTCCTACTCCAGCCTGGCCGCCGTGCTGCTCACCGCCACCCTGGCCGGCGCCGGCCTGATCAGCCTGCCGGTGGCCATCGGCCTGGTGATCGGCGCCAACATCGGCAGCGGTCTGCTGGCCTTTCTCACCTCCAGCCTGCAGACCCCGGCCGGGCGCCGGGTCGCCCTCGGCAGCCTGCTCTACAAGCTGATCGGCCTGCTGCTGGTGATGCCGCTGCTGAGCCCGCTGGTGGACTGGCTGGACAGCCTGAACTGGCGCCCGAGCGAACTGGTGATCGGCTTCCACCTGCTCTACAACAGCCTGCGCTGCCTGCTGATGCTGCCCAGCGTCGGGCCGATGGCGCGCTTCTGCAACTGGCTGCTGCCCGATCGCCCCGAGGACAATGGCGTGGCCCGCCCGCGCCACCTCGACCGCACCGCTCTGGACACGCCGAGCCTGGCGCTGTCCAACGCGGTGCGCGAGACCCTGCGCATCGGCGACCTGATCGAAACCATGCTGCGTCACCTGCTGGAGGTGCTGCGCAGCAACCAGCCGGCCCTGAGCAAGGAGCTGCGGCGCCTGGATGACGATGTCGACGCCCTGTACAACGCGGTCAAGCTGTACCTGGCCCAGGTGCCGCGCGACGTGCTCAGCGAGCGCGACAGCCGGCGCTGGGCGGAGATCCTCGAATGGGCGGTCAATCTGGAACAGGCCGGCGACATCATCGAGCGCATGCTCGGCAAGGTGCAGGACGAGAAGACCGCCCAGCGTCACGCCTTCTCCGACAGCGGCCTGGAGGAGCTGGCCGAGCTGCACGGGCAACTGATGGCCAACCTGCGCCTGGGCCTCAACGTGTTCCTGTCCGGCGACGCCGCCAGTGCCCGCCAGCTGCTGCACGAAAAGCGTCGCTTCCGCGCCCGCGAGCGGCGCCTGGCCCATGCCCATGTCGGCCGCCTGCACCGTCAGGTGGTGCAGAGCATCGAGACCAGCGCCCTGCACCTGGAACTGATCAGCGACATGAAGCGCCTCAACTCGCTGTTCTGCAGCAGCGCCTACGTGGTGCTGGAGTCCGGCGAGACCGGCGCCCTCAAAGCAGAGGAGGTAACTGGCGAGTGAGCGCGCTTCGGACCGGCGGCGTAACAAAAGGCGCTATGCGCCTTCCAAGCTTTGACGCCCCCGAGTCTGCGGCGCTGACATCACCCAGCCGAGGAGGTATTGATGAACGAGCAGGAATTGGTGCTCGGCATGCAACGCGGCGACCCGGCGGCCCTGGAGGCCGCCATCCGTGCTCATCACAGTTTCCTGATCGCCATGGCGACCCCGCTGATCG
The DNA here is from genome assembly GCF_041027545.1 of Pseudomonas zhanjiangensis. Taxonomy (NCBI): domain Bacteria; kingdom Pseudomonadati; phylum Pseudomonadota; class Gammaproteobacteria; order Pseudomonadales; family Pseudomonadaceae; genus Pseudomonas; species Pseudomonas zhanjiangensis. Next base: position 77,387 of record NZ_JBFTEG010000001.1, read on the forward strand.
GCAACGACCTGGCCAATGACGTGGCCCAGGAAACCTGGATCAAGGCCTTTGCCGCCATCGGCAAGTTTCAGGGCAAATCCAGGCTGCGTACCTGGCTGGCCCGTATCGCCCTGAATGAGGCCCAGGCGCTGAGGCGCAAGTACCGGCGCGAGCTGTCGCTGGACGGTGGCGGCGGTGACAACGGCTCGCCACTGGCGGCAAGGTTCACCAGCATCGGGGCCTGGAACCTCCCGCCCAACCAATGGGACTGCGACTCGCCGGAGGCGCTGCTGAGCAAGGCCGAGCTGGCGCGCTGCCTGCGCCGGCATGTGCACAAGCTGCCGCGCGACCAGCAGTCGGTGCTGCTCATGCGCGAGCTGGGCGGGCTGGAGTTCGGCGAGATCGCCAAGACCCTGAAGCTGGCCGAGGGCAATGTCCGGGTGCTGCTGCACCGCGGTCGCCAACGCATCCATGCCATGCTCGAGCACTTTGAGGAGGTGGGCCAATGCTGACCTGCGAACAGATGGCTGAGTTGGGCTCGGACTTCATCGACCGCCGGTTGAGCCGGCGCACGCGCCTGGCGGTGCTCCTGCACGTGCGCAAATGCCCCCACTGCAGCCGCTATATCAAACAGCTGCGGCTGACGTCGCAGGCGCTGCAGGCGCTGCCGTTCGACGACGAGCCGGTGGACAGCCGGGCGATTCTCGCCCGCGTCCACCCGCCGCAGGGTGCCAGCCACTGAGCACTGCCATTCAGGCGAAACGGAGCACCTCGGTCAGCGGCTTGCGCGGCTTCTGCGGCCAGTTGCCGGCAGCCGGATAGCCGGCAGTGACCAGCATCACCGGCAATTCGTTGGCGCCCAGGCCAAACTCGCGCGCCACCCCGGCGGCATCGAAACCGCTCATGGCCCCGCTCGCCAGGCCCATGCCCTGCGCTGCCAGCATCAGGGTCATGGCTGCCAGAGAGGCCGAGCGCAGCGCCTCGTCGCGCTGCAGTTGCGGGTTGCCGCGGTGCGCGTCGGTGGCGGCGGCGACCCAGCCATCGACCAGCGCCGGCTCGAGGATGCCGCGCTGCAGCGCCGGTTGCAGCGCCCGGGCCAGCCCCTCATAGGCCCCCAGGGTGCCGCAGATGATAAAGGTGACCGGCGCATCGACCACCTGCGATTGCCCGTAGGCCAATGCCTGCAGGCGCGCCTTGGCGGCGGCGGAGCGCACCGCGACGAACGTCCAGTTCTGCAGGTTGTAGGCCGATGGCGCACGGGTAGCCAGGCGCACCAGTTCGGTGACCTGCTGCTCTGACAGCTCGCGTTCGGCGGCGTAGCGACCGGTCGAGACGCGCGCTTCGATCAACTGCTTGATGCTCTGGGACATGCCATTCTCCTGTGGCGAGGGTGGGAAAGGGGTATGGCTTCAGCTCACGGCGGCCTGGCCCCTGGGCGCGGTCGGCGCGGCGCTCGCCGCCCACTGCACCGCCAGGATGCTGCCGAGCACGCCGACCAGGCCCAGCAGCGCCAGGCCGCTCAGGCGCTGGCCGAGCAGGGCCCAGCCCAGCACCACCGCCATCGACGGGCTGAGCAATCCCAGCGAGGACACCGCCACCGGCGACAGGCGAGCGATGCCGCGAAACCACAGGACGTAGGCGAGCAGGGCGCCGAACAGCGACAGGTAGGCGTAGCCGAGCAGGTGCGTGGCATTCAGCGGCGGCAACGGCGGGTCGACCAGCCAGGCCACTGGCGCCAGCAGCAGCCCGCCCACCAGCAGCTGCCAGCCGGTAAAGGCCAGCAGCGGCACGGCCGGGCGCCAGCGCCGCGCCAGGTAAGTGCCGGCCGCCATGCAGGCGGTGCCGACGAAGGCGGCGAGGATTCCCGTCGGGTCCCAGACAGTCCCCGGCGACAGCAGCAGGGCCGCCATGCCGGCGACCCCGAGCAGGCTGGCGCTGATGGCCAGGTGGCCGGGCGGATGCCGGTCGAGCAGCCACACCAGGCCCATCACCAGCAACGGCTGGATCGCCCCGACCACCGCGGCCAGGCCGCCGGGCAACCGGTAGGCGGCGACGAACAGCAGCGCCTGGAAAAACCCGATGTTGAGCATGGCCAGCACGGCCAGGCGGGCCCATTCGCGCCGCTGCGGCAGATGCCGGCTGTAGAGCACCAGCAACAACCCGGCGGGCAAGGTACGCAGCAAAGCGGCGGTGAACGGCCGATCCGCGGGCAGCAGTTCGGTGGTGACTATGTAGGTCGAACCCCAGATGGCTGGCGCCAGGGCGGTCATCAGGGCGTCGCGCCAGGCGACGAGGACGGGCCGAGTGCTCATGCAATTACCTTCAATTCAAGATATAATTCCAGCCTGACACGAATTAATCTTGAATTCAAGACAACTGAGGTTCAGTGATGCACAGCGATCATCGCCCGGATGCAGTGGATGCCATCCTCGACCAGTGGCGCAGGGAACGCCCGGATTTGGACCTGAGCCCGATGGCCAGCATCGGTCGCCTCAAACGTTGTTCCGCCCTGCTCGGACGACGCCTGGAGGAAACCTTCGCGGCCTTCGGCCTGAGTGCCTGGGCCTTCGACGTGCTGGCCACCCTGCGCCGCACGGGGGCGCCCTACTGCCTGGCGCCTACCGCCCTGTTCTCCACCCTGATGGTCACCTCGGGCACCATGACCCACCGCCTGAAGAGCCTGGAGGCCAGCGGCTGGATCACCCGCCAACCGAGCCAAGCAGATGCGCGCAGCCTGCTGGTGCAACTGACCCCGGCCGGGCTGGAGCTGATCGATCGCGCCGTGGCGGCGCATCTGGACAACGAGCGCAACATCCTCGCGCCGCTCGACACCCAGCAGCTGCAGGCGCTGGATGCCGGCTTGCGCAGCCTGCTGGCGGCACTGGAGCCCTGAGCGCCTACAGCCAGCCACGCTCGCGGTAGTAGCGCGCGGCGCCCTCGTGCAGCGGGGCGCTGAGGCCACGGCTGATCATCTCCGCCTCGCGCAACTCGGCGAAGGCCGGATGCAGGCGCTTGAAGCGCTCGAAGTGCTCGAACACCGCCTTGACCAGCAGGTAGACCACCTGCGGATCGGCACCGGCACGGGTCGCCAGCACCGCCCTGACGCCGAACGACGGCGTCGCGTCCGGATTGCCGCGGTACAGGCCGGCGGGAATCTCGGCCGGACCGTAATAGGGTTTCTGCGCCAGCAGCTGGTCGATGACCGCACCGCGCACCGGCACCAGCACGGCATCGGTGAGGAGGGTGGCTTCCTGGATGGCGCCATTGGGATGGCCGACGAAGTAGCTCATCGCATCTATCCGGTCGTCGGCCAGGGCGACGGCCTGCTCGGCCGGCTTGAGGTCGGCGGCGAGGGCGAACGTCGCCTCGCTCCAGCCCTTAAGGCGCATGATCTCGGCGAAGGTCGCGCGCTGCCCGGAACCGCGATTGCCCAGATTGACCCGTTTGCCCGGCAGGTCATCGAGGCCGGCGATTCGCGCATCGCGCCGGGCCAGCAGGGTGAAGACCTCGCTGTGCAGGGAAAACAGCGAACGCAGGTCGGCCAGCGCCCCTTCGCCGGCGAACGGCGCCAGGCCGTTGAGCGCCTGGTACTGATGGTCCGCCTGCATCAGGGCGAAATCCAGCTGAGCGCGACGCAAGCCGTTGACGTTGGCCACCCCGCCAGCCGTGACCGGCGCCTCGCAATCGATGCCGTGCTGACGCCGGTCGCGCTTGAGCAAGCTGCAGATGGCCTGGCCGGCGACGTAGTAGACGCCGGTCTGGCCGCCGGTACCGATGCGGATCTGCGCTGGCGCCGCAACGGCCGCGTCGTTCAGGGCAGGGCCTGCCAGCGCCGCCAAGAGAATCCATGCAAGTAATCGCCCATTCATCGACTGTCTCCTCCGCCAGGGGTGGCCAGGACGCGCCTCGGCGTTGCAGGCGCCTGCCCGGCGAGCTGGCACGCCAGGCCTCATGGACTGCACTCTAGTTCATGATGGCAGCCGCGACAGGGGCCCTGCGCCGTCGCGAGCGCCAGCCGCAGCGGTTATGCTGGGCCGGTGTCCGCCTGGAAGACCTGCATGTACCGCCTGATCGCGCGCTGTCTGTTGCTCACCGCGCTGCTCGCCGCTCCCGTCTCGGCCGCCGACTACCTGCAGGTCGAGGGCTACCCGCTGGAGAACGGCCTGCAGCTGCTGCTCAAGCCCACGGCCGCGCGCGGCCATGTGGCGATCCGCCTGCTGGTGGGCGTGGGCACCGAGCAGTTCGCCTGCGCCGACCGCGAGCTGCCGCACCTGCTCGAGCACCTGCTGTTCAGCGGCATCGACGCCAGCGGCGAGGCCGGCCTCGAAGCGCGCATGCAGGCCCTCGGCGGCGAGTGGAATGCCTTTACCCGCAGCAGCGACACCGCCTACGTCATCGAGGCGCCGGCCAGCAACCAGCGCGCGGTGCTCGACCTGCTGCTGGCCAGCCTGATCAACACCGAACTGGACGAGGCCAAGCTCGCCGCCGCCAAACGCGTGGTCGAGCGCGAGAATGGCGGCCACTACTCCAACCTGCAGCGCCTGCTCGACCAGCAGAACCTCAGCCGCGAAGCCCACCAGCAGCTGGCCGTGGAACTGGGCCTGGCCTGCGCCGAGCGCGCCGAGGTCGAGCATCTGAGCCTGGCCCAGCTCGAACGCCTGCGCGAAGACTGGTACCTGCCGAACAACATGACCCTGATCGTGGTCGGCGACCTCGACCCGCGTCTGCCGGCCTACCTCGAACGCAGCTATGGCGCCCTGCTGGCGGCCGAGCTGCCACAGCCGCGGCCCCAGGCCGAGGCCCAGGGCCCGGCGAAGGCGCGGCGCCAGTTGGTCGACGGGCTGCTCGGCGACAACGCCGGCCTGCACTGGATCCTCCCCGAGCCCTGGGTCGGCGAGCACGACCACGAGACCTGGGAGCTGTTGCGCGATTACCTCGACTGGGCGCTCTATCGCCAGCTGCGCATCGAGCGCGGCCTGGCCTACGGGCCCTGGAGCGAGCGCAGCCAGTTCGCCAGCGCCAGCTTCTTCAGCCTCAATGCCGAGGTCCAGCGCAGCGACCTGGCGCGGGCCGAGCAGGTCATGCACCGGCTCGCCCGCGACCTGCTGCGCGACGGCCTCGAGCCGGCCAGTTTCCGCCGCCTCCAGCAGGCGGCCGTGGCCCGCCAGGCCTGGGCGGTGCAGGGCAACAGCGAGCTGGCCGACTACTACTGGAATGCCCTCGGCGACTATGCCGACGGCCGCTTCAGCGACCCGGCCGAGGGGCTGCGGGCGGTCAGCCTGGAGCAGGCCAACCGCGCCGCCCGACTGCTGTTCGAGCAGGCCGGCTATGTGCGCATCGAACGCCCCCTGCTCAGTGGCAGCGGCCTCTACTGGCTGGGCGCCGGGCTACTCGGCCTGGTGCTGCTCGGCCTGCTGGCGCTACGCCGGCGCCCGAGCGCGTGACACTGACACCGGTCAAAGGATCCCCCGGGCTCTTGCGCTAGCCTTAATGGCAATTAGCCATACCGGAACTGCCATGCCCAAGCCCCGCCTGCTCGTGACCCTGCCCGACGCACAATCGACCTGCCGCGCCAGGCGCCTGCTGGAAAGCCAGGTGCCGGGCTGCGAGGTGCTCGAGGAGCCCCGCGACTGCAGCCAGGCCGCCCTGTGCCGCTGGCTGCAGGAGCTGCCGCCGCAGCAGCTCGGCGAAGTCCAGGCGCTGCTCAGCGAGGCGGTGCAGGTGCTGGAGCACAGCCGCCAGGCGTTCAAGTCGGCCCAGCTGGCGGCGCTGCGCAAAACCCTGGCAAAGGCTCTGGAAGGCTTGTCGGAGCCAAGCCAATCGGGTAAAAACTTACTTTAAGTAGGGTTTCGCTTCGGCGAAGACCGGCTTTGCCGGGCAGGACGTAGGGGCCTGCAAGACAGAGCGCCGTGGTCAGTCATTTATTGCAAATGGCTGACCACGGCGCTTTTTTTTGCGCCGCAAAACGCAAGGGACTCGCCATGGGCAACGAACAAGAATTCCAAGAATTGCTCCAGCAGATAGGCCTCGATCGGGAGGAAATCTGCCAGCGCCTGGATTTTCTCGACTGGGGCCACGCCGACATCAAGCGCCTGGGCTCGCATGGCCGCGCCCTGCAGCCGGCGCACGCCCGCTTTCTCGACCATCTGTATCAGCGCCTCGGCGACTTTCCCGCGACGGCGGCAGTGCTCGGCAATCCGGCCACCGTCACCCGCCTCAAGCACAGCCAGAGCGACTACTACCAGCGCCTCTGGCACGGCCCCCACGACCACGACTACGTGCTCAACCGGCTGCGCATCGGCTGGGTACATCAGAAGATCGGCGTCGACCTCAAGTGGTACCTGGGCGCCTATCGCCTGTACCTGCAGGAGATGCTCGACGGCCTGCTCGGCGAGCACCCGGCCAGCGCCTGCTTCGCCAGCCTGCTCAAGGCGGTGTTCTTCGACATCGGCCTGGCCCTGGACACCTACAGCGCCGCCCAGCGCAAGGCCCTGGAAAACAGCGAGGCGCGCTTCGCCCGCGCCCTGCGCGGCGCCAACGATGGCCTCTGGGACTGGCACATCGACCATGACCAGCTGTACCTCTCCGAACGCTGGGCGGACATGCTCGAGCTGCACCGCGACCAACTCGGCAGCGGCAGCGCCGGCTGGTTCGCCCGGGTCCACCCCGACGACCTCGGTGGCCTGCGCCGGGCCATCGAGGCGCACCTGCAGGGCGCCACGGCCTCGCTGCACCACGAATACCGCATCCGCCGCCAGGACGGCAGCTACCTCTGGGTGCTGGTACGCGGGGTGGCCGAGCAGGTCGCTCCCGGGCAGCGGCGCATGGCCGGCTCGCAGAGCGACATCAGTCAACGTCGCGCCGCCCAGGAGCAACTGCAGCATGCCGCCCGCCACGATCCGCTCACCGGCCTGGCCAACCGCACCCGCCTGGACGAGCTGCTGCGCCAGGTGGCCCAGCGCTCGCGCCGCCCGGGCGCCCGCGAGGCGGCGCTGCTGTTCATCGACCTGGATCGCTTCAAGCTGATCAACGACAGCCTCGGCCACCAGATCGGCGACCGGGTGCTGGTGGAAGTGGCCCGGCGCCTGGGTCATTGCCTGCGCCCTGGCGACCACCTGATCCGCTTCGGCGGCGACGAATTCGTGGTTCTGCTCGACGACCTGGCGCATATCGCCGATGCCGAGCGGGTCGCCCAACGCATGCTCGACAGCCTGCTGCCGCCGCTGCAGGTGCAGGCCCACCAGCTGGTGGTCAGCATCAGCATCGGCATCGCCGCGCTCAGCGAGGAGAACGCCGGGCTCGACTCGCTGCAGGCCGCCGACCTCGCCCTGTACCGCGCCAAGGCGGCCGGCAAGGCCCAGTTCGCCCGCTACAGCGCCGAGCTGCAGAGCCAGGCCCAGCACCAGCTGGAACTGCAGGGTGCGCTGAGCCGGGCGCTGGACAGGGGCGAATTCAGCCTGGTCTACCAGCCGATCTGCCAGCTCGACCGCGAGCAACCCTACCTGGTGGCGGTCGAAGCCCTGCTGCGCTGGCAACACGACGGCCAGGAGGTGTCGCCGCTGGAGTTCATTCCCTGCCTGGAGGAGTCCGGGGCGATCCTCGCGGTCGGCGCCTGGGTGCTGCGCCAGGCCTGCATCCAGGTGCGCCACTGGCAGCTGGCCGGGCAGCAGCAGCTGCGCTGCTCGGTCAACCTGTCCAGCCGCCAGCTGCTGCAGGCCGATTTCGCCGCCCGGGTGGCCGACATCCTGCGCGAGACCGGCCTGCCGCCGGCCAGCCTGGTGCTGGAAATCACCGAGAGCCAGCTGATGGAGGACAGCGCCCAGACCCTGGCCTGCCTGCGCGAGCTGGCCAGCCTGGGCATCCAACTGGCGCTGGACGACTTCGGCACCGGCTACTCCTCGCTCGGCTACCTCAAGCGCTTCCCGCTGCACATCCTCAAGGTCGACAAGAGCTTTATCGGCGCCGCCCCCGAGGACAACGACTCGCGGGTGATCAGCCGCGCCATCATCGGCCTGGGCATCAGCCTCGGCCTGCAGGTGGTGGCCGAGGGCGTGGAGCGCATCGAACACCTCGAGTTCCTGCGCGCCGAGGGCTGTCGCCTGGCGCAGGGCTACTGGTTCAGTCGACCACGACCACCGGCCGAACTGGAGCGCCTGTTCAGCGGCGAAGACTGCTTCGAGGGCCTCTGGTGCCTGCTCGAGTCGCCACGCCACGTCGTCCCCACGCCTTCCGAACCACTAGCCACGAGAGCCATGCCATGAAGCTGAACCTGCCCGTCACGGGCCGAGCCATCGAGGTCGGCGCCGAGGTCAATATTCTCTCCACCACCGACCTCAAGGGCGCGGTGAGCTACGTCAACCCGGACTTCGTCGCCATCAGCGGATTCAGCCGGGACGAGTTGCTCGGCCACAACCACAACGTCGTGCGTCACCCGGACATGCCGCCGGCGGCCTTCGCCCAGCTGTGGGCCACGCTGAAGGACGGACGCTCGTGGATGGGCCTGGTGAAGAACCGCTGCAAGAGCGGCGACCACTACTGGGTCAGCGCCTATGTCACCCCGGTGGTGCGCAACGGCCAGGTGGTGGAGTACCAGTCGGTGCGCACCCGGGCCGAGGCCGGCGAGATCGAGCGCGCCGAACGGCTGTACGCCCAGCTGCGCGCCGGCCAGGCCCCGCGCCGGTTGCGCCCGCCGCGGCTGCAGCTGGCGCAGCGTCTGAGCCTGCTGTGCGCCCTGCCCGGGCTGCTGCTTGCCAGCCTGCTCGGCGCCAGCGGCGCCCTACCCATGCTGCCGGCCCTGGGCGGGGCGCTGGCCCTGGCCGCCGTGCTGGCGCTGCTGCTGCATTGGCAGCTGCGGCCACTGGCCGAACTCACTCGGCAGGCCCGGGCGATCGCCGACAACCCGCTCAGCCAGCTGCTCTACACCGGGCGCCATGACTGCTTCGGCCAGATTGCCTTCGCCCTGCGCAGCCTGCAGGCCGAGGCCGGCTCGGTGGTCGGGCGGATTGCCGATTCGGCGCGGCAGCTGAGCCGCGAGGCCAGCGAGCTGGTGGCCGCGGTGGACAACAGCAGCCAGGCGACCGTGCAGCAGCAGGGCGAGACCGATCAGGTCGCCAGCGCCATCGACCAGATGGCCAGCAGCGTGCAGGAGGTCGCCCGCCACGCCCAGCTCAGCGCCAGCGCCGCCAGCGAGGCCGACCTGGAGACCCACAGCGGCCTGCGCCTGGTCGAACAGACCCGCCAGTCGATCGCCGCCCTGGCCGATGAGGTGCAGCAGAGCAGCCGGGTCATCGATCAACTGGAGGCGCGCAGCCACGAGATCAATCAGGCGCTGGAGGTGATCCAGAGCATCGCCGAACAGACCAACCTGCTGGCCCTCAATGCGGCGATCGAGGCGGCGCGGGCCGGCGAGGCCGGGCGCGGCTTCGCCGTGGTCGCCGACGAGGTACGCGCGCTGGCCTCGCGCACGCAGAACTCCACCGCGCAGATTCACGCCATCATCGACAACCTGCAGCAGGGCACCGGCGACGCCGTGGCCGCCATGAGCCGCAGCCAGCAACAGGCCGAGGCCAGCGTCGCCCAGGCCCTGCAGGCCGCCCAGGCGCTGGAGGGAATCAACCAGCGGGTCAGCCAGATCAGCGACATGAGCCTGCAGATCGCCGCCGCGGTGGAGCAGCAGAGCGCGGTTGGCGACGATATCCAGCGCAACCTCTGCGGTATCCGCCAGGCCGGCGAAAGCAATGTGGTGGCCAGCACCCAGAGCCGCGGCAGCGCCGACCAGGTCGCGGCGCTGGCCGAGCGCCTGCAGGGCCTGGCCGAGCAGTTCTGGGGCGGCAAGCGCAGCCACGGTCACTGAGGCGCGCCGGCCCCCGAGGGGCAGGCCAAGGGAGTATCCTCTGCCATTGGATCTCCCCCTGCGCCCCGAGCCCACCCGTGCCGACCCTTGCTTCCGCCCGCGCCTGCCTGTTGCGCCTGCTCGCCCTGATCCAGCGCCACCCACGCCTGCTGGCGCTGTTCGGCTTCTTCTCCGGGCTGGCCAGCTTCATCCTGGTCAAGCGCCAGGCCGAACTGGCCCAGGTCCTGGCCCTGGTGATGCTGCTCAGCTGGCTGTGGCTGATCCTCGAGAACCTCCTGCGCGAGCGCGTCGCGCGCTGGCTGGGCGTCGAGCTGCCGCCGCCCTTGCTGCGCTATGCCACCCAGATGATCCATCAGGAGAGCCTGTTCTTCGTCCTGCCGTTCTTCTTCATCACCACCACCTGGAATAGCGGTCAGGCGCTGTTCAGCGGCCTGCTGGCGCTGGCCGCGCTGGTCTCGATCATCGACCCGCTGTACTACCGCTGGCTGGCGCCGCGGCGCTGGCTGTACCTGGCCTACCACAGCCTGACCCTGTTCGCCGTGCTGCTCACCGCACTGCCGATCATCCTCAAGCTGACCACCCCGCAGAGCTACCGCCTGGCCCTGGGAACCGCGGCGCTGCTGTCGCTGCCCAGCCTGCTCGGCATCATCACCGTGCAGCGCTGGTGGCGCGGCCTGCTGTTGCTCGGCCTGAGCCTGGCGCTGGCCGGCGGCGGCTGGCTGGCGCGGGTCTGGGTGCCGCCGGCGACCCTGTGGCTGAATCAGGTGGCGCTGAGCACCGGCCTGGATCCGCGTACCCGCGCCCCGGGCTCCGATCTGCAGCAGCTGAGCGTGGCCCAGTTGCGCGCCCAGGGCTTGTTCGCCTTCACCGCGATCAACGCGCCACGGGGGCTGAACGAGCGCATCTACCATGTCTGGCGCCAGGACGGCCGCGAGATCGAGCGCATCGCCCTGACCATTCATGGCGGCCGCGGGCAAGGCTACCGGGCCTGGACCCACAAGCAGAACTTTCCCCGCGCCGCCACCGGCCAGTGGCAGGTACAGGTCGTCACCGAGGCCGGGCAGATGATCGGCGTGCTGCGCTTTCGGGTGACCGACTGATGCCGACTCAGCCGAAGAACCAGTAGCACACCCCGATTGCCGCCAGCACCCCGGCCAGTTCGGCCAGCAGGGCGCAGCCCACGGCATGGCGTACGCGCTGGATGCCGACCGAGCCGAAGTACACCGCCAGCACGTAGAAGGTGGTCTCGGTGCTGCCCTGCACAGTGGCCGCAATCAAGGCCGGGAAGCTGTCGACCCCCTGGCTCTGCATGGTCTCGATCAGCATGGCCCGCGCCGCGCTGCCGGAGAACGGCTTGACCAGGGCGGTGGGCAGCGCCTCGACGAAGCGGCTGTCCCAGCCGAGCGCCTCGACCAGCCAGCGGATGCCGTCCAGGCCGATCTCCAGCGCTCCGGAGGCGCGCAGCACGCCAATCGCGCAGAGCATCGCCACCAGGTAGGGCAGCAGACTCTTGGCCACGTCGAAGCCTTCCTTGGCGCCTTCGATGAACTGCTCGTAGACCGCCACCCGCTTCAGCGCACCGAGCAGCAGAAACGCCAGGATGATGCCGAACAGGGTCAGGTTGCCCATCAGCGAGGACAGCGCCGCCAAAGCGGTGGCGCTCATCCCCGCGAGCAGCGCCATGAAGGCGCCCAGGGCCAGGGCGCCGGGGATCAGGTAGGCGAGCACCACCGGGTCCCACAGGCGCAGGCGCTGCATCAGCGCCACCGAGAGCAGGCCGACCAGAGTCGAGGCGCTGGTCGCCAGCAGGATCGGCAGAAACACCAGGGTCGGGTCGGGCGCGCCCTGCTGCACCCGGTACATGAAGATGCTCACCGGCAGCAGGGTCAGCGACGAGGCGTTGAGCACCAGAAAGAGGATCTGCGCATTGCTCGCCGTGGTGCTGCTGGGGTTGAGGTCCTGCAGCGCGCGCATGGCCTTGAGGCCGATCGGGGTGGCGGCATTGTCCAGGCCCAGGCCGTTGGCGGCGAAGTTCATGGTGATCAGGCCGAGGGCCGGGTGCCCCCGCGGCACCTCCGGCATCAGGCGGGCGAACAGCGGGCCGAGCAGGCGCGCCAGGGCATCGACCAGGCCGGCTTTTTCGGCGATGCGCAACAGGCCGAGCCACAGGGTCAGGGTGCCGAACAGCACGACCATCACCTCGACCGACAGCTTGGCCATGGCGAACAGGCTCTCGACCATGGCGGCGAACACCGCCGGATCGTCGCCGACCAGCCAGCGCGACAGGCCGGCCACCGCCGCCACCACGAAAAATCCCAGCCACAGGCCGTTGAGCATGCTCGTTCTCCCCCCAGGTCAGTGCGCGGATGATAGCGCGCCGGCAGAGGCTAGGGGGCAGGGCGTATTCAAGCGCGGATCAAGGCACCTCGGCCTGAGCCGCCATGCGCTCGCGAAACTTCTGCGCGGTCAGCGCCCGGTCGAACAGCCAGCCCTGGCCGGAGTGGGCGCCCTCGCTGGCCAGCAGGCGCGCCTGGGCATCGTCCTCGATGCCCTCGGCGACCACCTTCAGCTCCAGGGCATGGGCCATGCGGATGATATGCGGCGCCACCCCGCTGCTGGCCGCATCGTGGCCGAGGGTGTCGACGAAGGTCTTGTCGATCTTCAGGTAGTCGATCGGCAGATCCTGCAGGTAGGCCAGGCTGCAATAGCCGGTGCCGAAGTCGTCGATCAGCACCTTGTGGCCCTGGGCACGCAGCTCGCTCAGGGTCTCCCGGGCGGCCTGGACGTCGACCATGCCGCGCTCGGTGATCTCGAAGGCGATCTGCTGCGGGGCCACCTTGAAGCGCTGCAACAGGCGCGCGGCCACCGCGGCGATACGCGAGTGGCTGACGTCGCAGGGCGCCAGGTTGACCGAGATATACAGCTGCGGATGGCTGCGCAGCAGATCACCCAACTGCTCGAGCACCTCCTCCAGCACGTAGTCGGTGACCCGGCGGATCTGCCCGGTGGCCTCGGCCAGGGGAATGAACAGGTCCGGGTGGGTCAGGGTGCCATCGGGGCGCTGCCAGCGCACCAGCGCCTCGGCGCCGACACAGCGGCGGCTCTGCAGGTCGATGATCGGCTGGTAGTGCACGTGCAGCTCGCGGCGGCGCAGCGCACCGGCCAGGCTACCGGTCAGCGACTGGCGCTGGCGTACCTGCTGAAACACCAGGGCGCCGGTCAGCAGGGCCAGCAACAGACAGGCCGGCAGCAGCGGCTGCCAGATGTCGTCGATGCGTTGGCGCAGGCCGGCACGGGGGGCGACCAGCACCAGCTGGAAGGTCTGTCCCGGCCGCGGCATGGTGTAGACCAACTGTTCGCCGCCGATCAGCAGCGGCCTGTCCTCCGGCGAGGGCCAGCCCTTGGGCGGCCAGATCGGCTGCGGCCCGAGCAACGGCAGGACCTGGCCGCTGTCCTTACCCACCAGCAGCAGGCTGCTGCCCGGCTCCAGGTCGACCACATCGGCCAGATGGCCGCGGGAGGTGGAGACGCGAAAGTAGCCGCGGCCGATCACCAGCGCGGCCAGGTCATCGTCGCGCTCGGCCGAGGTGTTGAGCCAGTACTGGTGGCGCGTGCCCTTGATATCGGGCGGCCGATTCACATCCAGGGAGCTCTGCCGGGGCCAGGACGAACAATGCTGGCGACCGCCGATGAACGCCGCCTCGTAGATGAAGCGATGGCTGAAACTGACCTGGCGCAGGACCTCCACCATGGCCCTGTCGCAGCCACGCAGCGGTTGCCCTTCGAGCTCGTCGAGGCCCTCGCGCAGCTGGCCGAAGAGCTGTTCGATACGCTGCAGGAAGCGCTCGCCGCGGGCATTCATCTCGGCGCTCTCCATGCGCTGCGCCTGCAGGCTGGCGAACAGCTGGCTGGCCGCCAGCAGCAGCAGGGCGCTCAGCACGCCGGCCAGCAAGGCCATCGGCCAAGGGTGGTAAACCGCTCTAGCCATTCGCGCCAGCGGATGGGCCATGATCAGACACCCCCACTATGGTCTTTCAGGTATAGCCCATCGCTCAGGGGCTGTTCAGCACCAGCAGCAGGGCGGCGGTCTGGGCATCCGGCTGGCCGTCGTAGCGGCTCGGCCGAAATTTCATCTGGAAGGCCGCCAGCACCCTGCGGGTCGCCTCGTCCAGCTCGCCATGGGTGGGCACCAGATAGCCCTGCTGCGCCAGCTGCGCCTGGAACCAGGCGACGGTCGGCAGGCTGCGCTCGAACAGCGCCTGCTGCCGCGCCACCGCCTGGGCATCCGGCCAGGGCAGCAGGCCGGCCTCGGCCAGGCGTTGCCAGGGAAACAAGGGCCCCGGATCGACCTTGCGCTGCGGCGCCACGTCGCTGTGGCCGAGGATGCTGCCGGGGGCCAGCTGGTGACGCTGCATGATGTCCTTGAGCAGCACGATCAGGGCATCGATCTGCTCCGGCGGATAGGGCTGCCAGGTACGCCCCGCGGGGCCATCCCGGTAGCCCTGGTTGACCAGTTCGATACCAATGCTGGTGCCATTGAGCCAGGTACGCCCCTGCCACTGGCTGTCGCCGGCATGCCAGGCGCGGCGGTTTTCATCGACCAGGCGGTAGATGGTCGGCGGGCCGTCACCGATCAGGTAGTGACTGCTGACCTCGCCTTCGCTGAGCAGCCTGAGCGAGCGCGCCAGGTCGGTGGAGGTGTAATGCAGGACGATGTATTGCACCCGGCTGCTCTGGCCGGCGGCGCTGTAGGAGTCATCGATGCGCGGGCCGGCGCAGCCGGCGAGCAGGGCGAACAACAGGGCTAGGCAGAAGACTCTCATGGGGCGATATGCAACACGCTTTGAAGGTTGTCCAGCAACATGTCGACGCTGAGCATGATCAGCAGCATGCCCATCAGGCGCTCCACCGCGGTCAGTCCGCGGGTGCCGAGGAAGCGTTGCAGGAACGAGGCCTGCAAGAGGATGAAGGCGGTCGCCGCCCACGCCAGGATCAACGCCAGGTAGAGCTCCCAGAGCGGCCCTTCATGGGTGTTGCGCAGGGTCATCAGCACCGCCAGGGCAGAGGGACCGGCGACCGCCGGCGTGGCCAGCGGCACCAGCATCGGCTCGCCATCGGGCAGGTCGCCGAGCAGGCCTTGGGGGCTGGGGAAGATCAGGCGCATGGCGATGACGAACAGGATGATCCCGCCGGCGATCGCCGTGGCTTCGCGCGACAGGCCCAGGCCGCTGAGCATCTTGTCGCCGAAGGTCAGGAACAGCAGCAGCAGGGCCAGGGCGAACAGCAGCTCGCGCCCGGCCACCCACAGCCGACGCTCGGGGGCGACGTTCTTCAGCGCGGCGATATAGATGGCGATATTGCCGAAGGGGTCGGTCACCAGAAAGATCAGTACGGCGATACCAAAAATGTCCATGCAAGCCTCCGAAACAGGTAGGCACAGTCTAGTGTTGTAAGAAGCACTCGTCTGTTGGCAAAGCGCCATAGAGGGAGCGGATCGGCGCAGTGGGCCAGGCATGGCCACGAAATGGGGCCGCAGCCTGAACGGCCCTGGCAGTTTTCCCTGACCCTAGGCGGATCACATCATGCGCGCGCTGCTCTGGTTTAAACAGGACCTGCGCCTCGACGACCACCCGGCACTGCAGGCCGGACTGGACGCCGAGTGCCTGCTGCCGGTGTATATCTTCGACCCCCGGCAACTGCAGCTGGGCGAGTTCGGTCTGCGCCGCCTCGGCGTCCACCGTGCCCGCTTCCTGCTGGAGAGCCTGGCGGCGCTGGACGGCGCCTTGCGCCTGCGCGGCTCGAGTTTGCTGGTGCTGCCCGGCGCGGCCGACCAGCTGATTCCCAGGCTGGTCCGGCAATTCGCCCTGCACCAGGTGCTGACCCTGGACGAGATCGCCCCGCAGCAACGCCACCAGCTGGCCGCCGTGGCCTTTCAGCTGGCCGGCCTGCCACTGCTGCGGGCCCAGGGCAACAACCTGCTGGCCGACGAGGACCTGCCCTGTGCCCTGGAGCGCCTACCTCACTCCTTCAGCCAGTTCAGACAGCTGGTCGAGCAGCGCCTGCTGGTGTTTCAACCGCGGCCGGCCCCCGGCATGCTGCCGCCGCTGCCCGAAGGCGCGGCGGCGCTGCTGCAGTCCCTGCCGACCCTGTCGCAGCTGGGCCTGGGCGAACCCCTAGGGGTCGCCAACAGCGCTTTTCCCTTTTCCGGTGGCGAGGCGGCGGGCCAGGCGCGCCTGCGTGATTTTCTCTGGAACAGCCAGGCCGTGCGCAGCTGCCAGGACAGCCGCAACGGCCTGATCGGCAGCGAATATTCCTCAAAGCTCTCGCCCTGGCTGGCCAACGGCAGCCTGTCGCCACGTCGCGTCATCGCCGAACTGCGCCGCCACGAGGGGCAATACGAGCGCAACGATTCGACCCGCTGGTTCTGGCAGCAACTGCTCTGGCGCGAATTCTTCCGCTGGACCCTGATGCGCCATGGCAGCGCCCTGTTCGAGGCCGGCGGCCTGAAGGCCACCGCGCGCGCCCCGCAGCAGCTCGACCAGCGCTTCGGCGCCTGGTGCCAGGGACGCACCGGCATGCCCCTGGTGGACGCCAACATGCGTGAGCTGGCGGCCACCGGTTTCATCTCCAACCGCGGCCGCCAGGTAGTCGCCAGCTACCTGATCAACGACCTGCAGCAGGACTGGCGGCACGGCGCCGCCTGGTTCGAAGAACACCTGATCGACTATGACCCGGCGAGCAACTGGGGCAACTGGGCCTACCTCGCCGGAATGGCCTGCGACCCGCGCCAGCGGGGCACGTTCAATGCCCTGCGCCTGGCCCGCCAGTACGACCCCGAGGCGGACTATGTCAGCCTCTGGCTGCCGGAGCTGCGCCACCTGCCGCAGCATCTGCGGCACACGCCCTTCCTGCTGTCGCAGCTGCAGTTACAGGCGCTCAACTACCCGCGCCTGGAGCGGATCCCGGATACCTGGCGGCCCTACCTGCAGAGCGCGGCCTGAGGCCGCCGCGGGCAGGCGGCCGCTAGCCCTGCTCGACCCGGTTGCGGCCGCCGCGCTTGGCCCGGTAGAGGGCCTGATCGGCGCGTTCGAAGGTCTGCTCGCTACGCTCGCCACCGGCGAAGGCGGCGATACCCGCGGACAGGGTGATGACCACCCGCTTGCCGCGAAAGTGGAAAGGGCAGGCCTCGATCCCCTCGCGCAGACTTTCCAAAAGCTGCAGCCCTCCGGCCAAGGGCGTCGCCGGCATCAGTAGGACGAACTCCTCGCCACCGAATCGGGCAATGAAATCGGTCTTGCGCAGGCGCTTGTTCAATTCAGCGGCGATGATCTTCAACACCTTGTCGCCGGCCAGGTGGCCATAGTCGTCGTTGATTCGCTTGAAATGGTCGATGTCCAGCACCGCCAGCAGCAACTCGCCGCCGTAGCGCTGCCAGCGCGCCTGCTCCAGGTCCAGACGCTCGTTCCAGGCCGCGCGGTTGGGCAGCCCCGTGAGCGGGTCGGTAAGCGCCTTCTGCCGTTGTTCCTCGAGGTGCTGGCGAAAGCCCTTGGCTTCCTGCTCCATGTTCGCGACCCGCTCGACCAGGGTCTGCAGACGCTCGGCCACCAGCTGTTCGCGCCGGTCGCGCTGCTGCTGATACTGGCGCATGGTGCCGAGCAGGCCGTCCAGACGAGTCTCCACCAGCCCCTTGAGACTGCTCAGGTCGGTCGCCTGTTGCACGCTGCTCTGCAGGCCGTCGACCTGCTGGCGCAACTCGCTGTCCAGCGCCCGCGCGGCACTGACGGAGTCGGCATAGCCATCGTGGGCCTCCTGCAGGTTGCCCTGGAAGGTCGCCAGGCGTTCGTTGAGCTGCTTGAGATAGCCCTCGAACTCGCGCTGGCCGACATCCGATATGGCCAACAGCAGGACCGTCAGGTCATCCAGCACCGGCACCAGCTCATAGAGGTTCAAGCCGGCCTCAATGCGCTGCTGCAACTGCTCGGCCTGGGCCTGGTGGTACTCGGGCAACGGCAGCTCGGCCAGCAGCCCGAGCAGGGTTGCCTCGACATGGTCGGCGATCGCGCTGTACCCCGGTTCGGGTGCGGAGGGCAGGGCGTAGTCGGGATCGTCGTCCCGGGCGGCGGCGGTTTCAGCCGGCTGCGCCGGCGTGCCCGGCTGGTCGCTCGCCGGCAACAGGTCGACAGGTACCGGCAGGCTGTCCAGAACCGCAGGCATGGCGCGCGCCGGGGTTGAGCCGCCTGGCGTGGCGACGACGCTATCGACCGCTGCGGCAGCGACGGGGGCGCTATCGACCCGCGTGGTGACGTCCGGCGAGGCGTCGCCCGGCGAGGCGTCGCTCGGCGCCGGCGACGCGGCTGCAGGCGCCGGTTCGCTGGCCGCACTCCCCTCGGTTGCGGGGCCGGCGGCCGAAGAGGGCGTGTCGCGACCGGCGAACAATCGTTGCAGCAGGCCAGGCCTTGGCGGCTCGTTGCGCTCCAGTACGGCCAGCGTCTGCTCCTGCAGCTGGCTCAGCTGACCTAACAGGGCAGGCAACTCGCGCACCTGGCCGGCGCGCTCGTCGAGCTGCTTGGCATAGCTTTTCAGGGCCTTGCGCACCTCGCGCGGCACCTGCTGTTGCAGCAGCTGCTCGGCCAGCGCGCGCAAGGCGCCGGCCACCTGGGCGACCCGCTGTTGGCGGCGCTGCTCGGAGTCCAGCAGGGTCTTCTCCAGGCGCGGGATCAGGGCGGCGAGGCCGGCGTCCATGTCGCCGCGACGCAGGGTCTCGCGCAACTCCTGCATGCACTGATCGACCGCCTTGTCGGCGCCCTCGGCGGCCAGGCTGCTGCGCACCAGGCCCCGGCGCAACAGGTCGAGACGACTTTCCCAGCGCCGCTCGAGCTTCTCCTGCTGCTCGAGGCTGGCCAGGTACTTGTCTTTCCAGCGCTGCTCGTCCGCGCTCATGCAAGGTTGCCCTGAACCGAGGGGGAGCGCCGCGACAGCGGCTTGTCATCACGCGTGCGTGGCAGGCGGATCTCCACCGCCACCGGCAGGTGATCGGAGATCGGTAGGGCCAGCACCTCCACGCGCTCCAGCTCCAGGCCGGGGCTCAAGAGGATATGGTCGAGGCAGCGCTGCGGGCGCCAGCTGGGAAAGGTCGCCTCGATCTGCGGGGCTATCAGCCCCAGGTCTCGCAGCGGCGAACTCTGCAACAGGTCGGCGGCATGGGTATTCATGTCGCCCATCAGCACCTGGTGCCGGTAGCCACCGATCAGCTCGCGCACATAGGCCAGCTGGCGGGTGCGGGTGCGCGCGCCCAGGGCCAGGTGCATCATCACCACGACGATGGCGTCGGCCCCCTCGCCCAGGCGCAGGAGCATGGCGCCACGCCCCGGCGGCCCGGGCAGCGGGTGATCTTCCAGCAGGCTGGGGCGCAGGCGGCTCAGCACGCCATTGCTGTGCTGGGCCAGGCGCCCGAGGTTGCGATTGAGTTGCTGGTACCAGTAGGGGAAGGCCCCCAGGTGCGCGAGGTGCTCGACCTGGTTGACGAAGCCCGAGCGCAGGCTGCCGCCGTCGACCTCCTGCAAGGCCACCAGGTCGTAACCGCCGAGCACCTCACCGATACGCTGCAGATTGTTGGCTCGCCCGGTATGGGGCAGCAGATGCTGCCAACCGCGGGTCAGGTAATGCCGGTAGCGCTCGGTGCTGATGCCGACCTGGATATTGAAGCTGAGCAGGCGCAGGCGACCGTCGCTGGGCCAGTCGCCGGCAACGGGGCACTGCGGATTGACCTGCGGATCACACAGGCCAATGGGGCGGCTGGCTGGCCAACGGCGCACGTCAGTTCACGCCCGGGGCGCTTACTGCGCGGCCCGTTCCTTGGCGATCAGGTAGTCGGCCACCTGCAGGGCCTTCTCCGGGCCACCGGCACTGCCGATGTCGAAGCGGTACTTGCCGTTGACGATCATCACCGGCACGCCACTGATCTGGTAGGCCATGGCCAGTTTCTTGGCCTTCTCCATCTGGCTCTTGACCCCGAAAGAGTTGAAGGTCTTGAGGAACTCGCCGCGGTCGACACCCTCGGCGGCGAGAAAATCGGCCATCTCTTCCGCGGTCGCCAGCTTCTTGCCCTGCTTGTGGATGGCGTCGAAGACCGCCTCGTGCACCTTCTGTTCGACCTGCATGCTCTGCAGGGTGATGAACAGCTGGCCATGGACGTTCCAGGCCCCACCGAACAGCGCCGGGATGCGCAGGAAGTTCACATCCTCGGGCAGCTGCTTGATCCATGGGTTGATGGTCGACTCGAACTGATAGCAGTGCGGGCAGCCATACCAGAACAGCTCGACGACCTCGATCTGACCGGGCTTGGACACCGGCACCGGGCTCTTCAGCTCGACGTATTGCTTACCCGCCTCGAAATCCTCGGCATGGGCGGTGACACCAAACAGGCTGACGGTCGCAAACAGGGCGGAAAGAATCAGGTTACGCATGCAGGACTCCTTGGCAGTCGAACGATACGGGGCGCAGACCACTGTTCGACCGGTGGCGTAGGGGCGGGTTCCGGACATTGTAGCCGCGGACAAAATGAAAAAGGGTGGCCGAAGCCACCCTTTTCTTTGCAACGTCTTACACCTTGAATCAGTGCAGGCCCTGAACGAAGCTGGAGACCGCCTCGATGTCCTTGTTGCTCAACTTGGCGGCGATCGAACGCATGATTCTGCTGTCGCCGTCGTTGGTACGGTCGCCCTCGCGGAAGGCGGTCAGCTGCTTGGCCACATAGGCGGCGTGCTGGCCCCCGAGCTGAGGGAAACCCGCGGCATCGATGCCGGCGCCATTGGGCGCATGGCAACCGGTGCAGGCCGGCATGCCTTCGTCCAGCTTGCCGCCACGGAACAGCGCCTCACCACGGGCGACCAGTTTCGGATCGGCCGCACCGACACTCATCTTCTGGCTGGCATAGTAGGCGGCGATATCGGCCAGGTCCTGCTCGCTCAGGTTGTTCAGCAGGCCGGTCATTTCCACGACCTGGCGGTTGCCGGCCTTGATGTCCTGCAGCTGCTTGAGCAGGTAACGCTCGCCCTGACCCGCCAACTTGGGGAAGTTCGGGGCCAGGCTGTTGCCGTCAGGCCCGTGGCAGGCGCCACAGACGGCAACCTTGCCCTCACCGGCGGCGGCATCGCCAGCGGCATGGGCCAGGCCGGTGATGCCCAGCGTCAACAGCAGAGTCATGAGTACTTTGTTCATCAGCTAATCCAATACGGCTAAGGGTAAAAAGAAAAATGGGCCGGACTACTTGCTCATCCACTCGATGACGGCTTGGTAATCCTCAGCCGTACAGTCCATGCACAAACCGCGCGGCGGCATCGCATTGAAACCATTGGTCACATTGGCAACCAGCACATCCATACCCTTGGCCAGACGTGGCTCCCAGGCGGCGGCGTCACCCTTTTTCGGCGCCATCGGCAGCTGCCCGTTGTGGCAGGCGCCGCAGGCGCGGTTGAACACTGCTTCCGGATCCTGAGCAGCCTGGCTGTTATAGGAGAAAACCAATACAGCGGCGGCGAGTAGCATTTTATTCATCAGATCAGCCTCATCAGGGAGGGGAACGCGCTGCCTTCTTCACACACAAAGGTCTGATTCGTCCCCAAGATACTCATCCAGCGGATGGGACAAAGCGCACACAAAATCTGCGGCATTATATACTGGCCCCACCGAAACGGAAACGACGCTACTTGCCGCGCTGCCCAGCGCGGGGCAGGATGCGCGCAAATGTCGCAAGGGCCTAGCTGCCCAGCCCTCACGCCCGCCCTCACCGGATACCCCGATGCACGCCAAGAACCCGATCATCGGCCTGTGCCAACAGGCCAGCTTCCTCATCAGCGCCGCCAAGGTCGACCAGTGCCCGGACGACCTCGGCCATGAAGTGGCCTTCGCCGGGCGCTCCAACGCCGGCAAGTCCAGCGCCTTGAACACCCTGACTCACGCCAGCCTGGCACGTACCTCGAAGACCCCGGGGCGTACCCAGCTGCTCAACTTCTTTCAGCTGGACGAGCAGCGCCGCCTGGTCGATCTGCCCGGCTACGGCTATGCCAAGGTGCCGATTCCGCTCAAGCAGCACTGGCAGAAGCACCTGGAAGCCTACCTGGGCAGCCGCGAGAGCCTGCGCGGACTGATCCTGATGATGGACATCCGTCACCCCCTGACCGAATTCGACCAGCTGATGCTGGACTGGTCGGTGGCCAGCCAGATGCCCATGCACATCCTCCTGACCAAGGCCGACAAGCTGGCGTTCGGCGCGGCTAAGAACGCGCTGCTGAAGGTCCAGCAGGACATCCGCAAGCGCTGGGGCGAGGGAATCGGCATCCAGCTGTTCTCGGCGCCGAAACGCCAGGGCATCGAACAGGCCCATGCGGTGCTGGCCGACTGGTTGCAACTGGGCGAAGCGCTGGAGAACGAGCAGGCCTGAGCGCTTCTGGCAGACAAAAAAAACCCCGAACTTCGTATGGGGAGAGAGAAGTTCGGGGTTTAAGCCTCTGAACCGCTAGGGCGGGGTTCAGATATCTGCCAACACTTAACACAACATAGGAGCACTGAAGGGCTTTTCGGCCATTCCTAGACTCTGACTGGCGCCCGTCGGGCAAAGTTCAGCCGTCGCTAAAAACTATTTGCTATCAATAAATAATTTTGAGGCAAAAAGGTTTTAAACACGCCGGCGCCCCGGCGAATCAGTGCGCCTCGTCCCAGTTGTCGCCCACCCCGACCTCGACCAGCAAGGGCACATCCAGCGCTGCAGCACCGCCCATCAGCGGCTTGATCCGCTCGCGCAGCTGCTCGACCAGGTCCTCGCGCACCTCCAGCACCAGTTCGTCGTGGACCTGCAGAATCACCCTGGCATCCAGCCCGGACTCAGCCAGCCAGGCATCCACCGCGATCATGGCGCGCTTGATGATGTCCGCCGCCGTGCCCTGCATGGGCGCATTGATTGCGGTGCGCTCGGCGGCCTTGCGCATGGCCTGGTTCTTGGCGTTGATTTCCGGCAGGTACAGGCGGCGACCAAACAGGGTCTCGACGAAGCCCTGCTCAGCGGCCTGCTCGCGGGTACGCTCCATATAGGCCAGCACGCCGGGATAACGAGCGAAGTAGCGGTCGATATAGGCCTGGGCCTGCTTGCGCTCGACGCCGATCTGCTTGGCCAGGCCGAAGGCGCTCATGCCATAGATCAGGCCGAAGTTGATCGCCTTGGCGCTACGCCGCTGGTCGGTGGTCACCTCGTCCAGGGCCACGCCGAACACCTCGGCGGCGGTGGCCTTGTGCACGTCGCGGTCGTGGCGGAAGGCGTCCAGCAGCCCCTCGTCCTGGGCCAGGTGGGCCATGATGCGCAGCTCGATCTGCGAGTAGTCGGCCGCCAGCAGCTTGTAGCCCCTGGGCGCGACGAAGGCCTGGCGGATGCGCCGACCCTCGGCCGTGCGGATTGGGATGTTCTGCAGGTTCGGATCGCTGGACGACAGCCGCCCGGTAGCCGCCACCGCCTGGTGGTAGCTGGTGTGGATACGCCCGGTGCGCGGGTTGATCTGCTCCGGCAGGCGGTCGGTGTAGGTGCTCTTGAGTTTGCTCAGGCTGCGGTACTGCATCAGCACCTTGGGCAGCTCGAAGTCCTGCTCGGCCAGCTCGGCGAGCACCGCCTCGGCGGTGGACGCCTGGCCCTTGGCCGTCTTGCTGAGCACCGGCAGACCGAGCTTGTCGTAGAGGATCACCCCGAGTTGCTTGGGTGAGGCCAGGTTGAACTCCTCCCCGGCGATATCGAAGGCCTGGCGCTCCAGGGCCACCAGCTTGTCGCCCAGTTCCACGCTCTGCTGGCCGAGCAGCTTGGCATCGACCAGCGCGCCCTGGCGCTCGATGCGCGCCAGTACCGGCACCAGCGGCATTTCGATCTCGCGCAGGACCCTGGCCAGGCTCGGCTCGGCCTCGAGCTTGGCCCACAGGGTCTGATGCAGGCGCAGGGTCACGTCGGCGTCCTCGGCGGCGTAGGGCCCGGCCTGGTCCAGGGCGATCTGGTCGAAGGTCAGCTGCTTGGCGCCCTTGCCGGCGATGTCCTCGAAGCGGATGGTGCTGTGGCCGAGGTACTTGAGGGCCAGGCTGTCCATGTCGTGGCGGGTGGCGGTGGCATCCAGCACATAGGACTCGAGCATGGTGTCGAAGGCCACGCCCTGGACCTCGATGGGGGTGGAGGCATTGGCCAGGATATTGATGTCGTACTTGGCGTGCTGGCCGACCTTGGCCTTGCGCGGATCCTCGAGGATCGGCTTGAGCGCGGCCAGCACCTGGTCGCGGTCCAGCTGTGTCGGCACGCCCATGTAGGAGTGGGCCACCGGGATATAGGCCGCCTCATGGGCACTGACCGCGAAGGACAGGCCGACCAGCTGCGCGCGCTGCGCATCCAGGCCGGTGGTCTCGGTGTCGAAGGCGATCAGCTCGGCCCGCTTCAGCTTGTCCAGCCAGGCGTCGAACTGCGCCTGCTCGAGCAGCGTCTCGTAGCGACCCTCCGCCGGCACCGGCTCGCTCTCGGCGGAGCCCTCGGCCGCTGCGGCATCTCCGGCGAACAGGTCGCCACTGGGCGCCGCCTTGGGTGCAACGCCCTTGTTCTGCCGCAGCAGCTCGTCCAGCCAGCTCTTGAACTCCAGCTCTTCGTACAGCTCGAGCAACGCCGGCACATCGGCCGCACCCGGGTGCAGGCTGTCGATCTCGATATTCAGCGGCACATCCAGCTTGATGGTCGCCAGCTGGTAGGACAGGTAGGCCATCTCGCGGTGTTCGGCGAGCTTGGCCGGCAGGCCCTTGGCGCCGCGGATCGGCAGTTCGGGCACCTTGTCGAGGTTGGCGTAGATCACGTCGAGGCCGCCGCCGAGGCCGACCAGCAGACCCAGCGCGGTCTTCTCGCCCACCCCCGGCACCCCGGGGATGTTGTCGACCTTGTCGCCCATCAGCGCCAGGTAGTCGATGATCAGCTCGGGACCGACGCCGAATTTCTCTTTCACGCCATCCACGTCGTAGACGCTTCCGGTCATGGTGTTGACCAGCGTAACGTGCGGGCAAACCAGCTGGGCCATGTCCTTGTCGCCGGTGGAAATCACCACGTCGCGGCCCTCGCCGGCGCACTGCCGGGCCAGGGTGCCGATCACGTCATCGGCTTCCACGCCGTCCACGCAGAGCAGGGGGAAACCCAGGGCGCGCACGCTGGCATGCAGCGGCTCGACCTGTACCCGCAGATCGTCCGGCATCGAGGGGCGGTTGGCCTTGTACTCGGCGAACAACTCGTCGCGGAAGGTGCCGCCCTTGGCGTCGAACACCACCGCGAAGGGGCTGTCCGGGTACTGCTTGCGCAGGCTCTTGAGCATGTTCAGCACGCCCTTCACCGCGCCGGTGGGCAAGCCCTTGGAGGTGGTCAGCGGCGGCAAAGCATGGAAGGCGCGGTACAGGTAGGACGAACCGTCGACCAGGACGAGGGGGGCTTGGCTCATGAGCAGAATCAACCTTTTCGGCGGAGGCAGCGCTAGAATGACTGCACCATTGACGACAAAGGGACAAGGTTACCATGCGCACACTCAATCGCCTGTTGCTGGCCAGTCTGCTGGCAATCGGTTCGCTCGCGGCGCAGGCCGAAGATCCGGTGTCCGCCGACCCGGATGTGACCATCCGCCAGGAGGGCGACAAGACAATCGAGGAATACCGGGTCAATGGCTTCCTCTATGCCATCAAGGTCACGCCGAAAATCGGCAAACCCTACTTTCTGGTGCGCGCCGACGGCAGCGACGGCAATTTCGTCCGTTCGGATCAGCCGGACATGCTGATTCCAGCCTGGGAAATCTTCAAATGGTAAGTTGGCGGTCCTGACATGTCGGTATTCACTCCTCTCGAACGCCATGAACTGGAAGAGTTCCTGGCCCCCTACGGCCTGGGTCGCCTGCGTGACTTCCAGGGCATTGCCGCGGGTAGCGAGAACAGCAATTTCTTCATCAGCCTGGAGCAGGGCGAGTACGTCCTGACCCTGATCGAGCGCGGCCCCAGCGACGACCTGCCGTTCTTCATCGAACTGCTCGACGTGCTCCACGACGCCGGTCTGCCGGTGCCCTATGCCCTGCGCACCGAAAGCGGCGAGGCGCTGCGCAGCCTGGCGCAGAAGCCGGCGCTGTTGCAGCCGCGCCTGCCCGGTAAGCACGTGGCCTGGCCCAACCCGCACCACTGCACGGAAGTCGGCAGCCTGCTGGCGAACCTGCACCTGGCCACCCGCGAGCGGACCCTCGAACGCAAGAGCGACCGCGGCCTGGACTGGATGCTCAAGGAAGGCCCGAGCCTGGCGCTGCAACTGGAGGAGGCGCAGCTGGAGCTGCTGCGCGGTGCGCTGGCCGAGATCGACCGGCTCAAGCCCAGGGTGCTGGCCCTGCCGCGGGCCAACCTGCACGCCGACCTGTTCCGCGACAACGTGCTGTTCGACGGCAACCACCTGGCCGGGGTCATCGACTTCTACAACGCCTGCTCGGGGCCGATGCTCTACGACCTGGCGATCGCCCTCAACGACTGGTGCTCGGAGCCCGACGGCAGCCTCGACGCGCACCGCGCCCAGGCATTGCTGGCCGCCTATGCCGCGCTACGGCCGTTCACGGCGGCCGAGGCCGAACTCTGGCCGGCCATGCTGCGCATCGCCTGCGTACGTTTCTGGCTGTCGCGGCTGATCGCCGCCGACTCCTTCGCCGGCCAGGAAGTACTGATCCACGACCCGGCCGAGTTCCAGCGCCGCCTGGAACAGCGCCAGCAGGTCGATCTGCCGTTGCCCTTCGCCCTGTAAGCCTCAGCCGCAACGGGAATAGCCGCAATTGAGGCAGGTGGCACAGCCTTCCAGGTGCACCACCGCCTGGGTCTGGCACTTGTCGCACAGCCGCGCGCCGGGGGGAAAGCCTTCCCCCGGCTCGACCGCCGCCGCATCCTGGCTGGCCTGGTAGACCGCCCACTTCTCGGCCAGCTGGCGGCGCTGCTGGGCGTCCAGCTCATGCCCCGCGAGCAGGCCGATGGCGCTCAGGTGGCGCTCCAGCACCGCGCCGATCTCCGCCACCAGCGACGGCATGTACTGGCCACCGCGCTTGAGGTAGCCGCCGCGCGGGTCGAACACCGCCTTGAGCTCCTCGACCAGGAAGGTGCAGTCGCCGCCCTTGCGGAACACCGCCGACATGATTCGGGTCAGCGCCACTATCCACTGGAAGTGCTCCATGCCCTTGGAATTGATGAAGATCTCGAAGGGTCGGCGCTGCTCGTGGGGCGTGCCGGCATTGAGCAGGATGTCATTGATGGTCACGTACAGGGCATGCTCGGACAACGGCGAGTTGATCTTGTAGGTCACCCCGAACAGGGTCTCCGGGCGCTGCAGGGTCTCGTCCATCTGCACCGGCGCCGGCGCTTCGGCATCGGCCGCGCGCTGCATCGCCGCGACCTCGTCGACCACCTCGAAGCCCTTGATGCGCTGCCCGATCTTCACCACCATAAGCCTCTCCCCGGCACGCCGACGGCCGCTACCCGAGCGGTCCGGCGCGCCTCAGAACTTGCCGTAATAGCCTTCCTTCAGCGCCTCGAACAGGTTGGCGGCGGTATGCACCTGGCCGTCGTACTCCACCTCCTCGTCGCCGCGCAGCTCCACCAGGCTGCCGTCCTCCAGCTCGAAGCGATAGCGGGTGCGGCTCAGGTCCGCGTCCTTGACCAGCACGCCCTGGAACACCTGCGGATTGAAGCGAAAGGTGGTGCAGCCCTTGAGCCCCTTGCGCCAGGCGTAGCGGTAGATGTCCTTGAACGCCTCGAACGGGTAATCGGCCGGCACGTTGGCGGTCTTGGAGATCGAGGAGTCGACCCACTTCTGCGCTGCCGCCTGCATGTCCACGTGCTCGCTGGGGCTGATGTCCTCGCTGCTGACGAAGTAATCCGGCAGGCGCTCGCCCGCCTCGTCCGAACCGGGCCGGGCCCGTGGATTGACCAGCGCGCGGTAGGCCAGCAGCTCATAGCTGAACACCTCGACCCGGTCCTTGCTCTTGCGTCCGGGGCGGATCAGGTTGCGCGAATACTGCTGGGCGAAGCTCGGCTCTATGCCGTTGGAGGCGTTGTTGGCCAGGCTCAGGCTGATGGTGCCGGTGGGGGCGATGGAGCTGTGATGGGTGAAGCGCGCGCCCTTTTCGGCCAGCGCCTGCACCAACTCGGGCGCGTGCTCGGCCAGGTGCTGCATGTAGCGTGAATACCTGGCGTGCAACAGCCGGCCGGGCAGACGATCGCCGACCTTGTGTCCGTCGGCCGCCAGTTCCGGGCGCTGGCGCAACATCTTCGCCGTCACCTCGAACTCCTGCGTCAGCAGCGGCGCCGGGCCTTTCTCCTCGGCCAGCTCCAGGCCCACCTGCCAGCCGGTCAGGGCCATCTCGCGCGCGACCTGCTCGGTGAACACGCAGGCCGCCGGGCTGCCGTAGCGCAGCTTGAGCAGCGCCAGGGCCGAGCCCAAGCCGAGAAAACCCATGCCGTGGCGGCGCTTGGCGAAGATCTCCTCACGCTGCGGCGCCAGCGGCAGGCCGTTGATCTCCACCACGTTGTCGAGCAGACGGGTGAAGACGCGCACCACCTGGCGGAACCTGTCCCAGTCGAAGCGGGCGTTGGCGCCGAACGGCTCCTCGACGAAGGCGGTCAGGTTGAGCGAGCCGAGCAGGCAGGCGCCATAGGGCGGCAGCGGCTGCTCGCCGCAGGGGTTGGTGGCGCGGATGTCCTCGCACCACCAGTTGTTGTTCTGCTGGTTGACCCGGTCGATCAGGATGAACCCCGGCTCGGCATAGTCATAGGTCGAGCGCATCAGCTGGTCCCACAGCTCGCGGGCGCGCAGGCTGCCGTAGACCTTGCAGGCGACCCGGCCGTCGGCGCCGACGACGTAGCCCTCGGCATGCCGCGGCCAGTCGCGCCAGCGCACCTGCTCCGGGTCGTTCAGGTCGAGGGCGGCGCGCTCCTTGGGATGCACCGGGAACAGCAGCGGCCAGTCGTCATCGGCCTCGACCGCCTGCATGAAGTCATCGCCGACCAGCAGGCTCAGGTTGAACTGGCGCAGGCGTCCGTCCTCGCGCTTGGCCGCGATGAATTCGCGCACATCCGGGTGGGCGACGTCGAAGGTGGCCATCTGCGCCCCACGGCGGCCGCCGGCGGAGCTGACGGTGAAGCACATCTTGTCGAAGATATCCATGAACGACAGCGGCCCGCTGGTCTGCGCCCCGGCACCGGACACGGAGGCGCCGCGCGGGCGCAGGGTGGAGAACTCGTAGCCGATGCCGCAACCGGCCTTGAGCGTCAACCCGGCCTCGACCAGCTTGCCGAGGATGTCCTCCATGGAGTCGGCGATGGTGCCGGAGACCGTGCAGTTGATGGTCGAAGTCGCCGGCCGGCAGGCCTGCGCGCCGGCATTGGCGACGATGCGTCCGGCCGGGATGGCGCCGTTGCGCAGCGCCCAGAGGAACTGCTGGTACCAGTGCTCGCGCAGAGGAGGCGCCTCGACCTCGGCCAGGGCGCGGGCGATACGCTGCCAGCTGTGATCGAGGCTGGCCTCCAGCGGCTTGCCGTCGCGGTCGCGCAGGCGGTACTTGTGCGCCCACACGTCCAACGCGGCCGCCTGCAGGGCGATGCCCGACCCCGCGGCCGATACCGGAGCCGATTCGCGTGCCTTTGCCATCTGCCGACCTCCCGTCGCCGGGGCGAGAAGACCCTTGCCTGTCTTTCACCTTAGCGTCTCTGGAGGTAGCGTGGCGCCCCGACGCTTGTCCGTTGGCGACGGGGCGGCTGCTACAGCCTCTCCAGGCAGCCGGCCAGGTCATCGGCCAGACGCTCCAGCAGGCGCTCGTAGCCGCCGCCATCCACCGTCAGATCGGCGCCCATAGCATCCAGTTCGGCCAGGGTCACCGGCAGGCCGGCGCTCAGGGTGTCGGCCAGACGTGGACGCAGCGGCGGCTCGCTGAACACGCAGCTCGGTCCGGCCTGGCGCAGGCGCTCACGCACCGCCGCCACGTGACGGGCGCCGGGCTGGACCTCGCCGGCCAGGCTGAACACACCGGCATGCTCCAGGCCATAGGCGGCCTCGAAATAATCGTAGGCCTCGTGGAAGACGAAATACGGCTTGCCGGCCACCCCGGCCAGGCGCGCCCGCAGGCGCTGGTCGAGGGCGGCCAGGCGCTCGCCGAACGCGGCCAGGTTGGCCTGGTAGCGCGGCGCATTGGCCGGGTCGGCGGCGGCCAGGTCGGCGGCCATCTTCGCCGCGATCACCTGGGCGTTGGCCGGCAGCAACCAGAGGTGGGCGTCCAGGCTGCCGGGACGATGAGCGTGATCGTGTTCCTCGATCGCATCCTGAGCATGCTCCTCGTGCTCATCGTGATCGCCGTGCTCGTCATGCTCCTCGCCGAAGTGGCGCAGCTGCATGCCGGGCAGGTCCTGCACCGCCACGCTCGGCTTGTCACGCCCCGCCAGTACCCGCGGCAGGAAGCTCTCCAGGTCAGCGCCGACCCAGTACAGCAACTCGACCTCGCGCACCCGGCGCACGTCGGAAGGCCGCAAGGCGTAGTGGTGCGGCGAGGCGCCTGGTGGCAGCAGCACCTCGGGCGCGCCCAGGCCGTCCTGCACCGCCGCGGCGATCAGCTGCAGCGGCTTGATGCTGGTCAGCAGCCGCACCTCGGCCTGGGCGGGAAAACTGCTGAAAAAAGCGACACAGAGCAGGCCAACTAGCGAAAAAAGACGGGACACGGCAACACCCAGGCAGGAGAGAACAGGTAATATAATAACGTCTCTATCCGCAGCCGTCGCCGCCCATGATCCTCACACCGCTGGCCTCACGTCCCCACGACCACTCCCGCTGCGTCAGCCAGGCCCTGGCCGAGGCCGAAAGCATCTGCGCGCGCCAGGGCGTACGCCTGACCGCCCTGCGCAAACGGGTGCTGGAGCTGGTCTGGCAGAGCCACAAGCCGCTGGGGGCCTACGACATCCTCGCCGTACTGAGCGAGGAGGACGGCCGCCGTGCCGCCCCGCCGACCGTCTACCGCGCCCTGGATTTTCTCCTCGAGAACGGCCTGGTGCACCGCATCGCCTCGCTCAACGCCTTCGTCGGCTGCAACCGGCCGGAGCACGCGCACCAGGGCCAGTTCCTGATCTGTCGCCAGTGCCACGCGGCCATCGAGCTGGAACAGGCGGCCATCAGCCAGGCGATAGTCGCGGCGGCCGCGGCGGTCGGCTTCAGCGTCGACAGCCAGACCGTCGAAGTGGTCGGCCTGTGCGCCGGCTGCCAGGAGGCGAAATGAGCGATGCCCTGATCCGCCTCGACGGCATCGCTGTCAGCTTTCGCGGGCAGAACGTACTGCAGGACGTGCGTCTGAGCGTAAAGCCCGGCGAGATCGTCACCCTGATCGGCCCCAATGGCGCCGGCAAGACCACCCTGGTGCGCGCCGTGCTCGGCCTGCTCAAGCCGACCAGCGGCAGCGTCTGGCGCAAGCCGCGGCTGCGCATCGGCTATATGCCGCAGAAGCTCCATGTGGATGCCACCCTGCCGCTCAGCGTGCTGCGTTTCTTGCGCCTGGTGCCGGGCGTCGATCGCGCCAGCGCCCAGGCGGCGCTGGCCGAGGTCGGCGCCAGCCAGGTAATCGACAGCCCGCTGCAGGGCATTTCCGGCGGTGAACTGCAGCGCGTGCTGCTGGCCCGGGCGCTGCTGCGCGAGCCCGAACTGCTGGTGCTGGACGAGCCGGTGCAGGGCGTCGACGTGGCCGGCCAGGCCGAGCTTTACCGCCTGATCACCCGCCTGCGCGACCGCCACGGCTGCGGCGTGCTGATGGTCTCCCACGACCTGCACCTGGTGATGAGTACCACCGACCAGGTGGTCTGCCTGAACCGTCACGTGTGCTGCTCCGGCCACCCCGAGCAGGTCAGTGGCGACCCGGCCTTCGTCGAGCTGTTCGGCCAGGACGCCCGCAGCCTGGCGGTCTACCACCACCATCACGACCACGCCCACGACTTGCACGGCGCGGTGGTCAGCGAAGCCTCTGCCGGCCTGACCATCAAGGGCCCGCTCAAGCCGCATGTCCACGGAGATGGCTGCAACCATGGCTGATTTCCTGCTCAACGCCCTGCTCGCCGGCCTGGCCCTGGCCCTGGTCGCCGGCCCCCTCGGCTCCTTCGTCGTATGGCGGCGCATGGCCTACTTCGGCGATACCCTGTCCCACGCCGCACTGCTCGGCGTCGCCCTCGGCCTGATGCTGGACGTCAGCCCGACCCTGGCGGTGACCGTCGGCTGCGTATTGCTCGCCGCCCTGCTGGTGACCCTGCAGACCCGCCAGCCGCTGGCCTCCGACACCCTGCTGGGCATCCTCGCCCACAGCACCCTGTCCCTGGGCCTGGTGGTGTTGAGCTTCATGAAGGACGTGCGCATCGACCTGATGAGCTACCTGTTCGGCGACCTGCTCGCCGTCGGCCCGGGCGACCTGGCCTGGATCGTCGCCGGCAGCGCCCTGGTGCTGGTGGTGCTGGCCATACTCTGGCGGCCGTTGCTGGCGATCACCGTGCACGAGGAACTGGCACGGGTCGAGGGCCTGCCGGTAGCCGCGATCCGCTTGAGCCTGATGCTGCTGATCGCGGTGGTGATCGCCGTGGCGATGAAGATCGTCGGCGTACTGCTGATCACATCCTTGCTGATCATCCCGGCTGCCGCGGCGCAGCGCCACGCGCGCACCCCGGAGCAGATGGCCCTGGGCGCCAGCCTGCTGGGCATCCTGGCGGTCTGCGGCGGGCTCAGCCTGTCCTGGTTTCAGGACACCCCGGCCGGGCCCTCGATCGTGGTGTCCGCCGCCAGCCTGTTCCTGCTCAGCTTCGCGTTGCCACGGCGCACGGCCTGAGCGTCGTCGGCGAGTTTGGTACCGCCGTGCCCGGCGGTGTAGACTTGCGCGTTTTTTGCGCAATTCGAGACTCGCAGCAATGAAGTCGTTCGCCTCTGGTTGTCTGTCCATCGTTGCCCTGTCGCTGCTGTTGGCCGCCTGCCAGAGCGCGCCGCAGGTCGCCAACCCGCCCACCGACGAGCTGGTCAGCGCCTTTCGCCAGCTCGATCAGAGCCTGAGCGCCGGCCAGCTGGAGCAGGCCGAAAGGCAGCTCGCCGACCTGCAACGGCGTACCAGCGGCGACACCCGCCTGGAGCAGTACCAGCGCCAGCTGGCCGAGGCCTATCTGCAGCAGGGCCAGCGGGCCCTACGCGCCGGCGACCTCGACCGCGCGGCCACGGCCCTGGGCCAGGCGCGCAGCCTGATGCCCCAGGCACCCGCGCTGACCACCGGCCTGGAGGGCGCCATCACCCAGGCGCGTCAGGTCGAACGGGACAACGCCGAGCGCGCCCGCCAGGCCGCCGAGCAGGCCGAGGCGGCACGCCTGGAACAGGCCCGTCAGCTGCGCCAGGCCGCCGAACACCAGGCGGCCGCCATCCAGGCCACTCAGACTTCGAAAGCGCCGGAAGCGCTCAAGCCGCTGACCAGCGCCCGGGCCCAGGTGATCGACCCGACGGCCGCCAAGAGCCGGGTGCCGCTGCCGATGCTGGACAACCAGGACAACGAGCGCCTGCGCAGCCTGCTCGACCGGGTCGCCCAGGACATAGTGACGTTCCGCTGCACGGTCAGCATCGAAGTGCGCGAGGCCCGCGACTATCTGTGGGTCGCGGCGCTGCTCAACGCACGGATCAAGCGCCTCGACCCCGGCTTCAGCCCGCAGCTGGAGCGGGTGATCAAGCCGCAGCAGGACCCCCAGCTGGTGCTCAGCCCGCAAGCCAAGCCGTGACGCGGCCCGGGTCCAAGACGGCCGGGCTAGCCCGGCCGTTTGCGTTGGCCATGGCGATAAGCCCCCTGGGCGCCGGCACCACTAATGCAATTCAGCTATAACCATAGGTCTACAAAGATTTTTGCGGCCTAAACAGCGACGGGTAGACTAGCCAGCCTCCACGCCTACCCGGCCGCTCGACGAACCCACAAGGTTTACCCCGTGATCAATTTCCACCAGGTCCACAAGGCGTATCGCGTTGCCGGACACGCCATCCCCGCCCTGCAGCCGACCGACCTGCGCATCGCCCGCGGCGAGGTGTTCGGCATCATCGGCCACTCCGGCGCCGGCAAGAGCACCCTGCTGCGCCTGATCAACCGCCTGGAAGAGCCCAGCGGCGGACGCATCGAGATCGACGGCATAGACGCCACCGCCCTCGACGCCGATGGCCTGCGGCGTTTCCGCCAGCGGGTCGGGATGATCTTCCAGCACTTCAACCTGCTGTCGTCGAAGACCGTCGCCGACAACGTCGGCCTGCCGCTGAAGCTGGCCGGCCAGCTGCCGCGCCGCGAGATCGACCAGCGCGTCGCCGCCCTGCTGGCCCGGGTCGGCCTGCAGGATCATGCGCAGAAGTACCCGGCGCAGCTGTCCGGCGGGCAGAAACAGCGGGTCGGCATCGCCCGCGCCCTGGCCACCGAGCCGAAGATCCTGCTGTGCGACGAGGCCACCAGCGCCCTCGACCCGCAGACCACCGCCTCCGTTCTGCAACTGCTGGCCGAAATCAACCGCGAGCTGGGCCTGACCATCGTGCTGATCACCCACGAGATGGACGTGATCCGTCGGGTCTGCGACCGGGTGGCGGTGATGGACGCCGGCCGGATAGTCGAGCTGGGGCCGGTGGCCGAGGTGTTCCTGCATCCGCAGCACGCCACCACCCAGCGCTTCGTCCAGGAATCCGAGCATGTCGACGAGCACGAACGGCGCGACGACTTCGCCCATGTGGCCGGGCGCATATTGCGCCTGACCTTCCAGGGCGAGGCCACCTATGCGCCGCTGCTCGGCACCGTGGCGCGCGAGACCGGGGTGGACTACAGCATCCTCGCCGGGCGCATCGACCGGATCAAGGACACCCCCTACGGCCAGCTGACCCTGGCCCTGACCGGCGGCGACCTGGACGCCGCCATCGCCCGCTTCGAAGCGGCGGACGTGCACCTGGAGGTGCTGCGCTAATGGATACCTTGCTTCCCAACGTCGACTGGCTGGAAATCTGGCAGGCCAGCCTGGACACCCTGAGCATGCTCGGCGGCTCGCTGCTGTTCACCATCCTGCTCGGCCTGCCCCTGGGCGTGCTGCTGTTCCTCACCGGACCGCGCCAGCTGTTCGAGCAGAAGGCGCTGTATGGCGTGCTCTCGCTGCTGGTCAACGTGCTGCGCTCGGTGCCATTCGTCATCCTCTTGATCCTGATGATCCCGCTGACCGTGCTTGTCACCGGCACCTCGCTGGGCGTGGCCGGCGCCATTCCGCCGCTGGTGGTGGGCGCCACACCGTTCTTCGCGCGGCTGGTCGAGACCGCCCTGCGCGAGGTAGACCGCGGCATCATCGAGGCGACCCAGGCGATGGGCGCCAGCACCCGCCAGATCGTGATCAACGCCCTGCTGCCCGAGGCCCTGCCGGGCCTGGTCGCGGCCGTCACCGTCACCGCCATCACCCTGGTGTCCTACACCGCCATGAGCGGCCTGATCGGCGGCGGCGGTCTCGGCGATCTGGCGGTGCGCTACGGCTATCAGCGCTACCAGCCGGACGTGATGCTGGTCACCGTGGTCCTGCTGCTGGTCCTCGTCCAGATCCTGCAAAGCGCCGGCGACAAGCTGGTGGTGCACTTCTCCAGAAAATGAGGCGGCCACCCGCCGCCCCCCCTGATCCCACAAGGAGCCCTTGATGAAAAAACTGCTAGTTGCCGCCGCGGCCCTGGTCGCGCTGTCCGCCCAGGCCGAGAGCCTGACCGTCGCCGCCACCGCCGTGCCCCACGCGGAAATCCTCGAGTTCGTCAAACCGGCCCTGGCCGCCGAAGGCGTCGAGCTGAGCGTCAAGGTGTTCACCGACTACGTGCAGCCCAACGTGCAGGTCGCCGAGAAGCGCCTGGACGCCAACTTCTTCCAGCACCAGCCCTACCTCGACGAGTTCAACAGCAGCCGCGGCAGCGAGCTGGTCAGCGTCGCCGGCGTGCACGTCGAGCCCTTCGGCGCCTACTCGAGCAAGCACAAGAGCCTGGACGCGCTGCCCGAAGGCGCCCAGGTGGTGATCCCCAACGACGCCACCAACGGCGGTCGCGCCCTGCTGCTGCTGGCCAAGGCCGGCGTGATCAGCCTCAAGGACGGCGCCGGCATCACCGCCACGGTCAAGGACATCGCCGCCAACCCCAAGGGCATCAAGGTGCGTGAACTGGAAGCGGCGACCCTGCCGCGCGTGCTGGACCAGGTCGACCTGGCCCTGATCAACACCAACTATGCCCTGGAAGCCGGCCTCAACCCGACCCAGGACGCGCTGGTCATCGAAGGCAGCGACTCGCCCTACGTCAACATCCTGGTCGCCCGCCCGGACAACAAGGACAGCGCCGCCATGCAGAAGCTGGCCAAGGCATTGAACAGCGCCGAGGTGAAGGCATTCATCGAGCAGAAGTACCAGGGCGCCGTGGTGCCGGCGTTCTAAGCCGACGGTTCGAGCCCAGCAGAACGAGCCCGCCGCGTGCGGGCTTTTTCTTGCCTAGTTGCCGGCCCCGGGGCGCAGGCACTCGAGCAGGCACTCCAGCGCCGGCTGGCGCTGGGCCCGGCGCAAGACCGCGACCAGCTCGCGGTGGAACGTCAGCGCGCCCAGCTCGACCACCCGCAGGCGGGTCGGCCGCTGCAGCCACAGGCCGGCGCGCGGCACCAGCGCCACGCCGAGGCCGCACTCGACCATGCGCACGATGGCCTCCAGCTCGTCCAGTTCCAGCGCCTCGCGCACGCTCAGGCGCTGCTCACGGAGGAACTGGCTGACCCGCCGACCACCGAAGGAAGTGCGGTCGTAGCGCACGAAGGGCTGCTCGGCAAGCAGGCGCAGCGGCTCATCGCCCTCGACCTGCAGTGGCGCGATCAGCACGAAGGGTTCGCGCGCCAGACTGACCTGCAGCAGCTCCTTGGGCAGCTCGAACGGCGGCTTGATCAGCAGGGCCAGGTCCAGTTCGCCGGCATCCACCTGGCTCAACAGGTGCAGCGACACGCCGGGCACCAGCTTCAGCTCGACCCGCGGCGCGGCGGCGCGAAAGCGCGGCAGGGCCTCGGGCAGCAGGCCGGTCTGCACCGTGGCGATGGCGCCGACCCGCAGCTCGCCCTGCCACTCGGCAGCCGCGGTTGGCAGGGCCATCTGCGCATACAGGTCGAGGATTTGCTCGGCCAGGGGCAGGGCATGCCGGCCGGCGGCATTGAGCACCGCGGCGCGGCCGCTGCGATCGAACAAGCGCACGCCGAGGCTCTGCTCCAGCACGCGCATCTGCGCGCTGACCGCCGACTGGGTCAGACCGACGTGCTGGCCGGCGGCGGCGAAGGTGCCGTGGCGGGCGACCAGCACCAGGGTTTTCAGCTCGCGCAGCATAAGCGCCTCGACTGATCGAAATTATTCGTGCTTGCTCGCAAGGATATTCGCTTTCAATCAGTATCGCTGCTGCTGAGAATGGCCACTCCGACCACTCCGAGGAGATTCAGCATGGCACTCGCCCCCTTTCACCTGGCCATCCCCGTATACGATCTGGCCGCCGCCCGGCAGTTCTATGGCGACCTGTTCGGCTGCGCCGAGGGCCGCAGCAGCGAGCACTGGGTGGATTTCGACTTCTTCGGCCACCAACTGGTGATCCATCAGGCGCCGAAGATGGCCTATCAGGAAGCGGCGCACTGCAACCCGGTGGACGGTCACGAGGTGCCGGTGCCGCATTTCGGCGTGGTGCTGGCGTGGGAGGATTGGCAGCGCCTGGCCGAGCGGCTGCAGGCGCGGGGAACGCATTTCGTCATCGAGCCCCATGTGCGCTTCGCCGGCCAGATCGGCGAGCAGGCCACCCTGTTCCTCCTCGACCCCTGCGGCAACGCCCTGGAGTTCAAGGCGTTCAAGGACATCGACCAGCTGTTCGCCAAGTAACGCTATCCGTCAGTCGGCCCGGCTGACCAGCCCGGGAAGCTGGGCAAGCAACTTCACGTTGTTCAGCGGCGCACGAATAAAGCCGCGCTGGGTGCCGTCCGGGCCGAGGATCACCAGGTTGCCGCTGTGATCGACCGTGTAGTTCTCCTTGCTGGTATCGGCCGGGATATAGGGGATGCTCACGGCGTTGGCGAATTTCTGGATATCGGCCTCCTCGCCGGTCAGGCCGATGAAAGCGGGATCGAAATAGCCCAGGTACTGCTTCAGCTGCTGCGGCGTATCGCGGTGCGGATCGACACTGACCAGCACGATGCGCAGGTTGGCGCGGGCCTGCTCCGGCAGCTGGCTAAGCAGCTGGCGCAACTCGGCGAGGGTGGCCGGGCAGATGTCCGGGCAGAAGGTATAGCCGAAGAACAGCAGGCTCCATTGCCCCTTGAGCTGGTCGACCCGAACCGCTTCGCCGTCCTGGTTGACCAGGCTCAGCTCGGGCAGGGTGCGGCTCTGCGGCAACAGCACGATGCCGGCGTCCAGCAGGGCGGTCGGATCGCCCTGCCCCTTGCTGTTGAGTACCTTGTTGACGGTCAGCCCGAGCACCAGCGCGACTATGGCAACGAGAACGAAAACGGTGATCTGGGTTCGGGACATGGCACCAACGATTACAGGTTGAACATCAGGTAGTGATCGGCCAGCAGGGCGATGAACAGCAGGAACAGGTACCAGATACTGTACTTGAAGGTGTTGATCGCCGCGTGTGGCCGGCTGTCACGGTACAGCACCCAGGCCCAGTGCAGGAAGCGCCCGCCCAGGCCGATGGCACAGACCAGGTAGAGCAGGCCGCTCATGTGGATGGCGTAGGGCAGCAGGGTGACGGCGAACATCACGCAGGTGTAGAGCAGGATGTGCACCTTGGTGTAGTGCTCGCCGTGGGTCACCGGCAGCATGGGAATGTCGGCCTTGGCGTATTCGGCCTTGCGGTGAATGGCCAGAGCCCAGAAGTGCGGCGGCGTCCAGGCGAAGATGATCAGCACCAGCAGCAACGGCTCGGCGGTCAGCTGGCCGGTCACCGCGACCCAGCCGAGCAGCGGCGGTGCGGCGCCGGCCAGGCCGCCGATGACGATGTTCTGCGGCGTGGCGCGCTTGAGAAAGCCGGTGTAGATCACCGCGTAACCCAGCAGCGAGGCCAGGGTCAGCCAGGCGGCCAGTTCGTTGGTGAAGGTGAGCAGCAAAGCAAGGCCGGCCACCGCCAGCAGCAGGGCGAAGCTCAACGCCGCCACGGGCGTTACCCGCCCTTCGGCCAGCGGGCGTTTGTGGGTGCGCGCCATCACCGAGTCGATGCGTCGGTCGACCACGTGATTGACCGCCGCCGCCGCACCGGCGCACAGGCCGATGCCCAGATTGCCGAACAGCAGCACCGTCCAGGGCACGCCGGCGCGGGTGGCGAGGAACATGCCGACCAGCGAGGTGATCAGCATCAACACCACCACCTTCGGCTTGGTCAGCTCGAGGTAGTCGCGCCAGCTGGCATGGGTGTGGGCATGTTGCTTGCGCGCTAGGGTCGCCATGAGGTTTCTCCTCGATTGTTATTTGCCGGACAGCGCCGCGAAGCCAGCGCCGGCGACCGGGTCGTCGGCTGATTCGGACGTTGTCGGGGATGATTGCCTGGCCGCGCCGCGCAGCCGGTAGTTGACCAGCACCAGGGTCAGCAGCAGGACCGCACCGCCGGCGTTGTGCGCGACCGCCACCAGTAGCGGCAGGTGCAGCAGCACGTTGCCCATGCCCAGGCAGAGCTGCACGGCAAGGGCCAGCATCAGGCCGCCGGCCAGCCCTGGCAGGCCGCTACGGCGCAGTTGCCAGGCCAGCGTCAGCAGCACCAGGGACACGACCAGGGCACCGAGTCGATGGGTCATGTGGATCGCGGTGCGCGCGTCGCTGTCGAGCTGCCCGCCGAGGTAGTTGGGGCCGATGTGCTGGGTCAGGTGAAAGCCGTTGGCGAAGTCCATGGCCGGCCACCACTGGCCGTGACAGGTCGGCAGGTCGATGCAGGCCACCGCCGCGTAATTGCTGCTGACCCAACCGCCGAGGGCAATCTGGCCGACCACCAGAACCAGTGCACAGGCGGCCAGGGTGTGCAGCCTGGAAGGCAGGCGCGGTAGCCGGGGGGCCGCGCCGGAGAGGCGCAGGCTCAACAGGAACAGCAGGCTGAGGGTGGCGAAACCACCGAGCAGGTGGGCGGTGACCACCTGCGGCCAGAGCTTCAGGGTCACCGTCCACATGCCAAAGGCGGCCTGCAGGATCACCAGCCCCAACAGCGCCAGCGGCAGCTTCAGCGGCTGGCCCGGCTCGCCACGGTAGCGCCAGGCCTGTAACGCCAGGGCGAGAATGCACAGGCCGAGGCTGCCGGCGAAATAGCGGTGGACCATTTCATACCAGCCCTTGGCCACCTCCAGCGGGGCCCCCGGAAAGCGTGCCTCGGCCAGCGCCTGGTTGTGCTCGCTCATCGGCACGCCAAGAAAGCCGTAGCAGCCTGGCCAGTCGGGACAGCCCAGGCCGGCATGGCTGAGGCGGGTATAGGCGCCGAGCATCACCACCACCAGAGCCAGCAGGGTGGCGAACAGGGCCAGACGGTATCCGGGTCTAGTCATCGCCAGTCCTCAGCCGATCTGAGAGATTTTCAACAGGTGGCGCAGGTCATCGAGGATGGCCTTGCCCTTGCTGCCGGCCCCATAGCGCAGCACCAGATTGCCATGGGGGTCGACTATCCACAGCTGCGCCCCGGCGCTCTGGCCGGCGACTCGCTGGTAGGACTGCAGCTGCAAGCGCAAACGGGACAGCTGCGGATATTCACGCTGCAACCTGGTGTCATAGGCCTGACTCAACGGCTCGGCGCTGGCCAGGGCGTGGCTGGCGCGCGAGGCGTCGCGGTTTAGGCCGATATGAATCTGCCGGGCGAGAAACACCAGTTGCTGGCAGTCCGCATCGCAGGCCCCCGGCGCGGTGACCAGCAACTGCCAGCGCGCCTCCTCGCCGCCGGTGACGCCCAGGTCGGCGCGGGTCTGACCGTTGCCGAGCAGTTCGCCATGGTAGCTGCGGCTCTCGGGCACCCAGAAGCGCCACTGGTACATGGCACTGGCCAGCACCATCGGGCCGATGACTACGGCCACTATCAGGATCAGCTGCCAGCGTCCGCGCCGGCGTTGACTGGGCGAGACTTCAGGCAGGGTGATGGCTGGATTCATGGCGAGTCTCCCGCGCATTGTGCAAACCAAGATAGATGAACAGACCGAGTAAAGTGGCGGCCAGGGCGAACCATTGCACGGCATAGCCCAGGTGCTTGTCCGGGCTCATGGCGACCACCGGCCAGTCGACCTGGAAGGAAAAGGGGCTTGGCTCCATGCGTATTTCATAGCGTAGGCCAGGGCGATTCAATTGCCGCCAAAGCGCCTCTGGCTTGACCTCGGTGACCAGCCGCGGCCAGCTGCTACCGGGCCGATCCGCCTGCAGACGAAAGGCTTGGCCCGACGGCCGATAGACCCAGCCCGTCAGGCTCACCGTTGCCTCGGGCGTGGTGAAGCGCGGGGCGCTACGCCGGTCCGGCCAGGGCAGCCAACCGCGATTGAGCAACAGCCATTGGCCGCTGAACTGGTCATGGAAGGGTTGCAGCAGCTCCACCCCGGCCCGGCCGTCTCGGGTACGGTTATCCAGCAACAGGCTATGGGCCGCATCGAAGCGACCCTGCAGTCGTACCCGCCGGTAGGCGGGATCGGGATCGGCCGCCAGCGCAGCGACGCCGATTGGCTCGGCGTGCCGCTGCAGCTGCTGGCTGGCCAATAGCTCGCGCTTCTGCTCGGCGCGGCTCAACTGCCAGAAGCCCAGCCCGACCAGCAGTGGCAGCAGGGCCAGCACCAGCAGGCTGGGCAGCAGGCCGGGGCGGAAGGCGCTCATGGGCACCCCGCAACGGCACGGGTCAAGCTGGTTATACTGCACCAACAACGCATCCCCTTCCCCCGGAGTCACGCATGCTCAAGGCCGCGATCATCCTCCTGCTTCTGGCTACCCTGGTCAGCCTGTTCAGCGGCCTGTTCTTCCTGGTCAAGGACGAAGGCCGCACCTCCCGAGTGGTCAATGCCCTCACCGTCCGCGTCACCCTGACGGCACTCACGGTCGGCCTGATCGCCTGGGGTTTCTATTCCGGCCAGCTGGTTTCCCACGTCAGCTGGTGAGCCGCGTCACAGGACATAGACGAAGGTAAACAAACCTATCCAGACCACATCGACGAAGTGCCAGTACCAGGCCGCGGCCTCGAAGCCGAAGTGATGCTCGGGACTGAAGTGGCCACGCAGGATGCGGATCAGCATGATCGTCAGCATCAACGCCCCCAGGGTGACGTGGGCGCCGTGGAAGCCGGTGAGCATGAAG
Organism: Pseudomonas zhanjiangensis; assembly: GCF_041027545.1. Taxonomy (NCBI): domain Bacteria; kingdom Pseudomonadati; phylum Pseudomonadota; class Gammaproteobacteria; order Pseudomonadales; family Pseudomonadaceae; genus Pseudomonas; species Pseudomonas zhanjiangensis. The sequence continues at coordinate 119,613 of NZ_JBFTEG010000001.1, forward strand.
AAGGTGGCGCCATAGATGCCCGAGCCCAGGGTCAAACCCAGTTCGGTATAGGCATGCACATACTCTTCGGCCTGGAACCCCAGGAAGGCCGCACCGAGCAGGATGGTCAGCGCCAACCAGAGCTTGAGCGCCTTGCGCTGGTTCTTGCGCAGGGCGTGGTGGGCGAAGGTCAGGGTGAAGCTGGAGGTCACCAGCAGCACGGTATTGAGCAACGGCAGCCGCCAGGGATCGATGATGTCGCTGGGCGGCGGAAACAGCTTGGAGTCCGGGTTGTTGAGCAATGGCCAGGTGAACTCGAAATTCGGCCACAGCATTTGCGCCACCCCCTTGGCGCCCTCGCCGCCGAGCCAAGGGCCGGCCAGGTTGCGCACATAGAAGAGTGCACCGAAGAAGGCCGCGAAGAACATGACCTCGGAAAAGATGAACCAGCTCATGCCCCAGCGGAACGAGCGGTCCATCTGCGGGCTGTAAAGGCCAGAGCGGCTTTCCTTGATCACGTTGCCGAACCAGCCGAACAGCATGTAGGCGAGAAACAGGGCGCCGATGAAGAAGATCAGCGGGCCATTGGACTCCGCCCGCTCGGCCTTCATGTCATTGAACCAGGTGCCGACCCCGTAGACGGTGATCAGCAGGCCCAGGGTGGCGATGATCGGCCACTTGCTCTGGGCCGGGACATAGTACTGCTCGTGAGACGCCATCTTTGTTCTCCTTATTGGCTCACCTGGGCCACAGGTGGTTTACGCGCAGTGATATCGAACAGCGTATAGGCCAGGGTCAGGTGCTTGACGTCATCGGGCAGGTCCCGATCGACGATAAAGCGCACCGGCATTTCGATCCGCTCTCCAGGCTGCAGCACCTGCTGGGTGAAGCAAAAGCATTCGGTCTTATGAAAGTAGGCCGCCGCCTTCGACGGCGCCACGCTGGGAATGGCCTGGGCGGTCATGGGCTTATCGGTGGGGTTGTGGGCGACAAACAGCATCTCGGTGCTCGCTCCAGGATTGACCAGCACTTCGTCGGCCCTGGAACGAAACTCCCAGACCATGTCGGCGGCATTGGTGGCGAGGAACTGCACCCGCACCTGGCGCCCCTCATCGATCTGCTGCGCCCCCTCGTAGGCCCCAGCGGTCTTGCCGTTGATGCCGAAGGCCTGGCACATCACGTCGTAGATCGGCACCAGGGCGAAGCCGAAGGCGAACATCGCCGCCACCACCAGCAACAGGCGGATGACCAGGCGACGTGTGCCGATGGACTCGCTCACGGCTGCACTCCTACTTCACTTCCGGCGGGGTCTGGAAGGTGTGGTAGGGCGCCGGCGACGGCACCGTCCACTCCAGGCCCTCGGCACCGTCCCAGGGCTTGGCCGCAGCAGGCTGGCCGCCGCGGATGCACTTGATGACGATGAACAGGAACAGCAACTGGGTCGCGCCGAACATGAAGGCGCCGATACTGGAGACCATGTTGAAGTTGGCGAACATCATGTTGTAGTCGGGAATGCGCCGCGGCATGCCGGCCAGGCCGACGAAATGCATCGGGAAGAACGCCAGGTTCATGCCGATGAAGCTCATCCAGAAGTGCAACTTGGCCAGGGTCTCGTCGTACATGTGGCCGGTCCACTTCGGCAACCAGAAGTAGGCCGAGGCGAAGATGCCGAAGATCGCCCCGGGCACCAGCACATAGTGGAAGTGCGCCACCACGAAATAGGTGTCGTGGTACTGGAAGTCGGCTGGAGCGATGGCCAGCATCAGCCCCGAGAAACCGCCGATGGTGAAGAGGATGACGAACGCCACCGAGAACAGCATGGGCGCCTCGAAGGTCATCGAGCCGCGCCACATGGTGCTGGCCCAGTTGAATACCTTCACCCCGGTGGGCACGGCGATCAGCATGGTGGCGTACATGAAGAACAGCTCGCCGGTCAGCGGGATGCCCACGGTGAACATGTGGTGGGCCCAGACGATGAATGAGAGGAAGGCGATCGAGGCGGTGGCGTAGACCATCGAGGTATAGCCGAACAGCGGCTTGCGGGCGAAGGCCGGAATGATCGAGCTGACCGCACCGAAGGCCGGCAGGATCATGATGTACACCTCGGGGTGGCCGAAGAACCAGAACACGTGCTGGAACAGCACCGGATCGCCGCCACCTGCGGCGCTGAAGAAACTGGTGCCGAAGTGCACGTCCATCAGCATCATGGTCACGCAGCCGGCCAGCACCGGCATCACCGCGATCAGCAGGAAGGCGGTGATCAGCCAGGTCCAGACGAACAGCGGCATCTTCATCAGGGTCATGCCGGGGGCACGCAGGTTGAGGATGGTGGCAACCACGTTGATCGCGCCCATGATCGAGCTGATGCCCATCAGGTGCACGGCGAAGATGAAGAAGGTGACGCTCTCCGGCGCATAGGTAGTGGACAGGGGCGCATAGAAGGTCCAGCCGAAGTTCGGCCCGCCTCCCTCGCTGAACAGGGTGCTGACCAACAGCGTGAAGGCCGCCGGCAACAACCAGAAGCTGAAGTTGTTCATCCTTGGTAAGGCCATGTCCGGCGCCCCGATCATCAGCGGGATCATCCAGTTGGCCAGGCCGACGAAGGCCGGCATCACCGCGCCGAAGACCATGATCAGGCCGTGCATGGTGGTCATCTGGTTGAAGAACTCCGGCTGCACGATCTGCAGGCCCGGCTGGAACAGCTCGGCGCGGATCACCATGGCCATGGACCCGCCCAGCAGGAACATGGCGAAGCTGAACCACAGGTACATGGTGCCGATGTCCTTGTGGTTGGTGGTCAGCACCCAGCGCATCAGGCCCTTGGCCGGGCCATGGTGGTGGTCAGCATGACCCTGCTCCTGATGAGAGTCGATCACTGCACTCATGTCCTTACTCCTGAGCCTGTTTGAACGCGAGGATGTCCTGCGGGGTGACCATGTCACCGAGCTGGTTGCCCCAGGCGTTGCGTTCATAGGTGATGATGGCGGCGAGGTCGACTTCCGAGAGTTGCTTGCCGAAGGCGGCCATGGCCGTGCCCGGCTTGCCGTTGACCACAATGTTGATATGGCCTGCGGCCGGGCCGGTGGCGATCGCCGAACCCTTCAGCGCCGGGAACATCGGCGGCAGGCCCTCACCGCTGACCTGGTGACAGGCCGCGCAGTTGGTGGCGTAGGCCTTCTCGCCACGGGCCATCAGCTCCTCGAGGGTCCACTGCTTGCTGGTCAGCTCCTTCTCGGCCGCAGCGGCCTGCTTGCGCTCGGCCAGCCAGGCGGTGAAATCCTCCTTGGATTTGACCTCCACGACGACCGGCATGAAACCGTGATCCTTGCCGCACAACTCGGTGCACTGGCCGCGGTAGAGGCCCGGCTCGTCGATACGCGTCCAGGACTCGTTGACGAAGCCGGGGATGGCGTCTTTCTTCACCGCCAGCGCCGGCACCCACCAGGAGTGGATGACATCGGCCGAGGTGATGAGGAACCGCACTTTGGTGCCGGCCGGCACCACCAGCGGCTGATCGACCTCGAGCAGGTAGTGCTCGCCCTTGTCGGCCTGGTTGTGGATCTGCTCGGCCGGAGTGGCCAGGTTGCTGAAGAACTCGACGTCCTGGCCCAGGTACTTGTAGTGCCATTTCCACTGGTAGCCCGTGACCTGCACGTCCAGTTCGGACTCGCTGTTGTCGTAGATGTCGATCAGGGTCTTGGTCGCCGGAACTGCCATCAGCACCAGGATCAGCAGGGGCACCACGGTCCAGAGTATTTCCACCGTGGTGCTTTCATGGAAGTGCGCGGGCTGCTGTCCGGTGGCGCGGCGGTGCACCAGCATCGACCAGAACATGGCACCAAATACCACCACGCCGATGACGACGCAGATCCAGAAGATGGTCATGTGCAAGTCGAAAACCGAGCGGCTGACCTCGGTAGCACCGGGTGCCATGTTGATCGTCCAGCTGGCGTGAGCCGAGCTGAATGCCAACCACAGCAGTAGGCCCATCCAGACTCGTGGATGTCGCATCATTGCGGGTTCCCCTTATGATTCTTGTTATCCCGCCGGCGGAGCCTGCGGCAAAGGGATCGACTGCCATATCGGACGATGCAAGGCGACTGCAAGCAGCGCACCTGTGAGGCCTGGAAGTCTGGACGAACCAGTGGGCATAGCCCCCGAACACTTCCCTGCCTGCGTGCACAATCGCGTTGATCGACCGCTAACTGCTGGCGACAACTGTCGAAACCTCTCCGTGCCGAAGCCCGTCCGGTTCCATCAGGTACTGCCTTTCGAGTTCGAGTATAGACGGCGACTTTCGCCTGGCAATTCGAAAGCGCAAATGACTGAAGCCGCGCAGGGCTCGTGCTAAAGGGCGCGGCGCCGCCAAGCGAAAAAATGCAAGCCAGACCGGGATATAGCGGGCTCGCATAACTGTGAAAAAATTATGACAATTACGTCTTAGCAGCCGCGCCTGACCAGCTATGGTTCACGCCCATGTCCTCATATCAGGAGTAGTCATGAACATTCCCGCCCTGCGCGAATTGATCCAGCGCGCCCGCCAAGACGATGCCGGTTCGGGTCAACTCGCTCGTCAACTGCAAGCCCAACTCAACCACCTGCATCCCTCCATCCGCCTGCCGGCCGAGAACGGTCTTGAGGTGCTAAGTCGCTTCGTCGGCGCCTACATCGAGCAGGTTCCCGATATGCTGGAGGCCGCCAGTCAGGTGGCCCGCGAAGCCGGGATCGAGGCGCAGGTCAAGCCGGTGCTGAAGGTGGCCGAACAGTTCTTTCTCCAGCCGCCCAGCGTCACGGCAGGCCACGAGGGCCTCGAGGGCCTGCTCGACGAAGCCTACCTGGCCCACCGCCTGGTCGAAGAGGTCAACGATCGCTACAGCAGCCACCTGGGTCTGCCACTGATCCCCGTGGATACCACCACAGCCAACCTGGTGGCCCACCATCTGATCGGCGAGCCGTTCGCCAACCAGCTGGACGAGGCCGTACACCATGCCGTGGAGGGCATGCTCGACGAGGACAGCTTCACCCAGGACTCCGTGCTGGCCTACCGCGAGCGCCTGGGCGCGCCACAAACCGAGGCGGCCTGGAAGCGCTGGCCTTGCCTGTCGCAGCAGTTGGGTGTCGAATTGGTGCTGGATCAGTCCCGCGCCGCCGGCTGAGAGGGCAATGGCAATCGCCGCCGAGCGCATGCCAGCGGCGGCGCAGGGACTCAGCCCTGCGGGTAACGCGCGCGCGGCGTGGCCATCGGCACCTTGTTGCCATCGAGCGGCAGGAAGCGGCCGAGTTCGGCGTCGTAGGCCTTAATCTGGCTGGTTTCGATGTCATACACCCAGCCGTGGATGAACAGCTGACCGCGGGCCAGCTTGGCAGCCACAGAGGGGTGGGTGCGCAGGTGGTCGAGTTGGGCCACCACATTCTCTTCGGTGAGCACCGCCAGGGCTTCCTGATCGTTGCCGCAGTTGCAGTTTTCTGCCACCACCGTGCGTGCCACCTCGGCATGGCGCAGCCAGGCCTTGACCGTGGGCATGCTTTCCAGCGAGGCCGGATTGAGCACGGCCTTCATCGCGCCGCAGTCGGAGTGGCCGCAGATGACGATGTGCTGCACGCCCAGGGCCATCACCGCGTATTCGATGGCGGTGGACACACCACCCATCATCTGCCCGTAGGCCGGCACCACGTTACCGACGTTGCGGTTGACGAACAGGTCGCCCGGCGAACTCTGGGTGATCAGCTCGGGCACCACCCGCGAGTCGGCGCAGGTGATGAACATGGCACGCGGGTTCTGTGCGGTAGCCAGCTTCTTGAACAGCTCCTGCTGTTGCGGGAAGACCTCGTGGCGAAAGCGCTTGAAGCCGTCCACGATGCTCTGCAGGGCTTCTTCGGCGGTTTCACTGCCTGTGCGTCCCTGCAACGGGATCGCTTGGTGCTTGTACGGCATATCGCTGACCTCTGTGAACTGAAAAAGACGCTGCTAGGGCGACAGCCCGGAGCGCTGGCGAGTCACATGCCAAGTGTCGTCTCGGCGCGGCGTTCCGACAACCTGTAGGCTGGGGCGGGTAGTGCATGAGTCGGTCTGGTCTGGCGGGACGCCCCGGCGGCGAGCTTCTCTCAGCCCCGGTGCCGGCCGCGGAAGAACTCGATCAGGCCCTGGGTCGACGCGTCCTCGGCGGTGCTGGACTCACTGCCGACCAGGCGTGAATAGACGCCCTGGCCCAGCTGCTTGCCCAGCTCAACGCCCCATTGGTCGAAGGCGTTGATGCCCCAGATCGCACTCTGGGCGAACACCTTGTGCTCGTAGAGAGCGATCAAGGCGCCCAGACGCCGTGGGCTGACCCGTTCCAGCACCAGGGTGTTGCTCGGCCGGTTGCCGGGGATCACCTTGTGCGGCGCCAGGCGCTGCACCTCGTCCTCGTCCAGGCCCTGGCCGCGCAGCTCGGCCTGAGCCTCTTCCAGGCGCTTGCCGAGCATCAGTGCCTGGCTCTGCGACAGGCAGTTGGCGAACAGCCACTGGTGGTGGTCGGCGACCGGGTTGTAGCTGCTCACCGGGACGATGAAGTCGGCCGGAATCAGCGCGGTGCCCTGGTGCAGCAACTGGTGGTAGGCATGCTGACCGTTGCAGCCGACGCCGCCCCAGATCACCGGGCCGGTGGCGCAGGGGACCGGGCGACCGTCCTGCAGCACGTGCTTGCCGTTGGACTCCATGTCCAGCTGCTGCAGGTGCTTGGTGATGTTCCTCAGGTAGTGATCGTAGGGCAGGATTGCCTGGCTCTGGGCGCCCCAGAAGTTGCCGTACCAGATGCCCAGCAACGCCAGCAGCACCGGCATGTTGCGTTCGAACGGCGCGCTCTGGAAATGCTGGTCCATGCGGTAGGCGCCGGACAGCAGCTCCTTGAAGTTGGAGATGCCGATGGACATGGCGATCGGCAAACCGATGGCCGACCACAGCGAGTAGCGCCCGCCGACCCAATCCCACATCGGCAGGATGTTCTCCTCGCGGATGCCGAAGGCCATGGCCGCCCCGGTATTGCTCGACACCGCCATGAAATGCCGGTGCAGTTCGGCTGCCGAGCCGCCCTGGGCCAGGTACCAGCCGCGCGCCGCCTCGGCGTTCTTCAGGGTTTCCAGGGTGTTGAAGGTCTTCGACGAGACGATGAACAGGGTGGTTTCGGCGCGCAGCTTGGCCGCCAGTTCGTGGAACGAGCTGCCGTCGATATTGGCCAGGTAATGGCAGCGCACGCCCCGTTGGGCGAAGGGCAGCAGGGCCTCGGAGACCAGTTGCGGACCGAGGAAGGAGCCGCCGATGCCGATGTTGACCACGTCGGTGATCGGCTTTTCGCTGTAGCCGCGCCACAGGCCGTTATGCACCTTGCCGACCAGCTCGGTCATCCGGTGCAGCACCCGGTGCACCTCGGGCATGACGTCGCGGCCGTCGACCAGCACCCGGTCGCCGAGGGGGCGACGCAATGCGGTGTGCAGCGCCGGGCGCCGTTCCGAGCCATTGAGCGGGGCGCCGTCGAACAGCGCGTCAATCGCCTCGGCCAGCCCGCATTCCCGTGCCAGCCGCACCAGCAGGTCGCGGGTTTCACAGGTGATCAGGTTCTTCGAGTAGTCGAGCAACAGGCCGCAGTCGTCCAGCGAGAACTGGGCGAAGCGCTGCGGGTTGTCGGCGAACGCCTGGCGCAGGCTGAATTCGCTGAGCTGCTCGCGGTGCGCGGCCAGGGCCTGCCAGCCGGGCAAGCGGGTGACATCGGGGGACGACTGAGGGTGCGACATGACGACTCCTGCGAGGGTGGGGGAGAACTGCGCGAGGCCGGCGCAGGCTCAAGGCTGTTCCAGTTCATGGGCATGGGGCAGGTCCGGGCCGACCCGCGAGCAGGTCAGCGCGGCGGCGCGCACGGCGTAGTCGAGCATCGCCGCGATATGCTCGCGGGGCAGCTCGCCCAGCGCGGCCGGGCTGTCCAGGCCGTGTCGCGCCAGATAGGCGAGCAGCGCGGCCTGGAAGCTGTCGCCGGCACCGACCGTGTCGCGGGTGTCCACCGTCCGGGCCGGCACCGTCCAGTGGCCGTGCCGGCGACTGAAGACGCTGGCGCCGTTACCGCCGTGGGTGACGAACGCCACTTGGCAGCGCTGGCCGAGCCACTGGCTGACGATCTCTTCGGGCTTGCGCTCCGGGTAGAGCAGGGCCAAGTCTTCCTCGCTGACTTTGATCAGGTGCGCCCGTGCGACGAACGCCTCGATACGCTGGCGCCACAATTCGATACTGGGCTCGACGCCGAGCCGCACATTGGGGTCGAGGCTGATCAGGCGCCGCTCGCCCTCGCGCCCGACCAGCTCGAACAGGGTATCGGCGGCGGGCATCACCACCAGGGAATAGGAGCCGACATGGATGCCGCGCACCCGCCCATCGAGCGCCGGCAGATGCTCGCAGCGCAGCAAGCGGTCAGCGCAACCCTCGCCACGGAAGGAATACTGCGGCACCCCCTGGGCATCGACGGCAACCATCGCCAGGGTGGTCGGCGCCTCGCTGGATACCAGGTAATCGCCGTGCACCCCTTCCTCGTGCAACACCCGGCGCAGTCGCGCGCCGAGGAAGTCGCGGGAAATCCCGCCGAACAGCGCCGAGTCGCCGCCCAGCCGGCGCAGGCCGACCGCCACATTGAACGGCGAACCGCCGGCCACCGCCTGCAAGTCCAGCCGGTTGCCCGACGCGCCGGGCTGGCTGAAGACATCGAACAGGGCTTCGCCACATACCAGATACATGGGATGACTCCAGATCAACAGGTCATTGAAAGATGGCGCGCTGGGCTGCGGAGCCTGGATCCTGTCTACCGCCCAAGGCGCCAGGGGGTCTAGAACCAGGTTTCCATCTGCACGCCGAACTGCCAGAGGCCGCCGGCCTGGAAGCCATCCTGGCCGAAGGCGTCGCTGTCGCTGTAGCCGTCCAGTTCCTTGGACCAGTCCATCAGGCTGGCGAACAGGCGCAGCTCGGGCCGGGTGAAGAAGCCGCCCATGTCCGGCTTGAAGGTCGGCGCCACCGTCAGCTTCCAGAAGTCGCCGTCGACCGCGTTGCGCGCCTGGTAGCCCATGGGGTCGAGGTCCATGGTCTGCCAGCTCATTTCGTAGACCATCTCGAAGTTGCTGTTGATTTCCTGGGCCAGGCGCAAGTTGAGAGTCAGCCAGCGGTAGTCGTCGCCGCCGACGTATCTGTCCTGGCTCTGTTCGGCCAGCAGGCTCGGCGCGATCCGCCAGCCGGACGCCAGGGGCGTCTGACCGTAGAGCGCCAGGCGCAGGGCCCGGGCATCGTCGAGCAGCTCGCCGTCCGAGCCCAGGTTCTTCACCTCGGCGCCAAGGCCCTGGCCATACAGCAGCGCCGTCTTGAAGAAGCCCTCGCGGCCGAAGAAGCCCTTCTGGTGATGAGCCAGCATGCTTTGCACGCCGGAGTCGGCGGGGGTCAGCCCGGCGGCGTTGCTGCGGGTATCGTTCTGGTTCGAGCCGATGGCGTTGAACATCCACTGCCAGCGGCCGTCGTCGAAGAACTGGTTGGAGGTGAGGATGTAGCTTTCCACGTCGGCGTTGCCACCCTGGGCGCTGAAGTCGCCGTAATCGCGGCCCATCAGGGAGAAGTTGGAGCGCCAGCCCTCGCCGAACTGCAGGTCGTAGACGCCACCGCCGGTGCCGGCCAGGTAGACCACGTCGGAATCCAGCCAGTGGATGTCGAAGGTATCGCGGTCATAGCGCTTGCCGGCCCACAGGGTCGCGTTCTCCAGCACGGGGTTGCCCTTGAACGCCGCGATCTGGTCGAGGGCAGCATAGGCCTGGCGCACGTTCAGCGTGCTTTCTGCGGCCGTCCAGTCGTTGGAGGTTTCCACCCCGTCGGCGATCGACACGGTGAATTTGGAACGAGTGCCGTTCTCGGCATGCAGCTCTTTCGACAGGTCAATACGCATATAGGTGTCGTCTTCGTTGCCGAGCCGACCGACGGCACCGCCAACGGAGCCGGCCGGTGTGACATAGGGGCCGCCGCGCCCGCCGCCCAGGCTGTCGTCGACCAGTAGCCCGGAGCGGGCATAGCCATTGAAGCTGAAGCCGTTGGTGAGCTTGCTGGGGTTCTTGGTCTCGCTGCGGCCGAGCTTTTCAAGGGCGGCCTGACGCGCTTCGACGTCTGCCAGGCGGGCGGCCAGCACGGGCGCGCTCGTCTCCGGTTGCGGTCCGCTCGCCTGGATGGCGGGGTCGGACTGCTTGAGCCGGGCCAGTTCCGCGGCGGTCTGGCGGGCCTGCTGCTCGGCGGCGGCGGCACGCGATTCGGCGGCGGCGGCGCGGGCTTCCAGCGCGGCCATGCGCTGTTCCAGGGTGAGCGGCGTCGCCGCCTGCGCCAGGGGTGCCAGCGCCAGGGAGCCGAGCAGAGCCGGCAGTAACCAGAGGGGTGCATGCTGCATGGGGTTGCCTCTTTATTGTTGTAATGGAGTGCGCGCCAGGCTTTCGGCCGCCTGCCCGGTATTTCAGGCCAATGGAAAATGGGCTGTACTTCTCGTGACGCACTGCTATATTAGCGATGTTAACGTTATCTTCAACAAAAATAACAAGTGAGACCTTCTATGAAATCCTTCAGCTCGTTACTTCCGGCCGCCGTGCTCGCCGTCGCCGCCGGGCTGCCTGCCTTCGCCTCCGCCGAAAAGCTGACCATCTCCTGCGGCGCCGTAGGCGCCGAGCTGCAGCTGTGTCGGGAAGGCGTCGAAGCCTGGTCGAAACAGACCGGCCACAGCGTCGAGGTGGTATCGACCCCCAACTCGGCAACCGAGCGCCTGTCCTTCTACCAGCAGATCCTCAGCGCCCATTCGTCCGATATCGACATCATCCAGATCGACGTTGTCTGGCCTGGCATGCTGGCCAACCACCTGCTGGACCTGAACGAGGTGCTGCCGACCGCGTCCACCCAGGGTTACTTCCAGGCCCAGCTGGACAACGCCACCGTCGCCGGCCGCCTGGTGACCGTGCCGTGGTTTACCGACTCAGGCCTGCTCTACTACCGCAAGGACCTGCTGGAGCAGTACGGCAAGCCGGTGCCCCAGACCTGGGACGAGCTGACCGCCACGGCCAAGGCGATCCAACAGGCCGAGCGCGACGCCGGCAACGCAAACATGTGGGGCTACGTGTTCCAGGGCCGTGCCTACGAAGGCCTGACCTGCAACGCCCTGGAGTGGATCGGCAGCCATCCGGGAGGCGCACTGATCGACGCCCAGGGGCAGATCGCCATCGACAGCGACGCTACCCGCAAGGCCCTGAGCCTGGCAAAAAGCTGGGTCGGCGACATTTCCCCACGCGGCGTGTTGAACTACACCGAGGAGGAAGGCCGCGGCGTGTTCCAGTCCGGCAACGCGCTGTTCATGCGCAACTGGCCCTACGCCTGGGCGCTGGCGCAGAGCGCCGGCAGCGCGGTCAAGGACAAGGTCGGCATCGCGCCGCTGCCCAAGGGCGCCGACGCCGGCACGCACGCCTCGACCCTCGGCGGCTGGGGCCTGTCGATCTCGCGCTACAGCGCCCACCCCAAGCTGGCCGGCGAGCTGGTGGCCTACCTGACCAGTGCCCGGCAGCAGAAGCGCCGGGCCCTGGTTGGCGCCTACAACCCGGTCATCGAGTCGCTCTACCAAGACCCCGAGTTGCTGGCGGCGATGCCCTACTACAGCGATCTGCACGCCATCCTCAGCGACGGGGTGATGCGCCCCGCCTCCATCACCGGCGATCGCTACCCGCGGGTTTCCAACGCCCTGTTCGACCGGGTCCACGGCGTGCTGGCCGGCGAAACGCCGGTGGACCAGGCGGTGAGCGAACTGCACGGTGAACTCAAGCGCATCAAGCGCCGCAGCTGGTAAACCGCCGAGGACTCGACATGACGACCACTCTCACCCAAGCGCAGGAAATCGCCGACGCGGCCATCGCGCCCCGCCCGACTCCGGTCGAGCGCCGCCGCGTGCGCGCCGCCTGGCTGTTCCTCGCGCCCATGCTGCTGTGCCTGTTGCTGGTGGCCGCCTGGCCGTTGCTACGCACCTTCTGGTTCAGCCTGACCGATGCCAGTCTCAGCAACACCGGCGCCGGCAACTTCGTCGGCCTGAGCAATTACCTGTTTCACGATGGCAGCGAATGGTCCGGCATCCTGGTCGACCCTCAGTGGTGGAATGCCGTGCGCAACACCCTGTACTTCTCGGCGGTGTCGGTTGGCCTGGAGGTGGTGCTCGGCCTGGCGGTGGCGCTGCTGCTCAACGTCAGGTTCGCCGGGCGCACCCTGGTGCGCGCCATGATCCTGATTCCCTGGGCGATTCCGACCATCGTCTCGGCGAAGATCTGGTCGTGGATGCTCAACGACCAGTTCGGCATCCTCAACCACCTGATGCTGGGCCTCGGCCTGATCGACGCCCCCTTGGCCTGGACGGCCGACGCCGAACTGTCGATGTGGGCGGTGATAGTGGTGGACGTGTGGAAGACCCTGCCGTTCGTCGCCCTGCTGATGCTCGCCGCCCTGCAGATGCTGCCGGCCGATTGCTACGAGGCGGCGCGGGTCGACGGCATCCACCCGCTGAAGGTGTTCTGGCGGGTGACCCTGCCGCTGCTGATGCCGGCGCTGCTGGTGGCGACCATCTTCCGCGTGCTCGACTCGCTGCGGGTGTTCGATGTCATCTACGTGCTGACCTCCAACTCCTCCAGCACCATGAGCATGTCGGTGTTCGCCCGCCAGCAATTGGTGGAATTCCAGGACGTCGGCTACGGCAGCGCCGCCTCCACCCTGCTGTTCCTCATAGTGGCGGCGATCGCCACGCTCTATCTCTACCTTGGCCGCCGCCAACTGGAGGTGCGCTGATGCCCGCCCGTCTACTCAAGAAGGCGTTGTGGCGCCTGGGCTTCTGGAGCCTGATCGGGGTCCTGCTGGTGTATGCGGTGTTCCCCTTCTACTACGCCGTGCTGACCTCGCTGAAACCCTCCAGCAGCCTGTTCCAGGTCAGCTACTGGATCGACACGCTGGACTTCGCCAACTACGCCGCGGTGCTGGAGCAGCCCTCCTTCCTGCAGGCCATCGGCAACTCGCTGATCGTTTCGGTCTGCGTGGTGGCGGTGGCGCTGATTCTCAGCCTGACCGCCGCCTATGCCCTGGGCCGGGTCAGGTTCCGCGGACGCGGCACGGTGCTGATGCTGGTGCTGGGCGTGTCGATGTTCCCGCAGGTGGCGGTGCTCTCCGGGCTGTTCGAGGTGATCCGCGCCCTGGGCCTGTACAACTCCGCCTGGGCGCTGATCCTCAGCTACACCATCTTCACCCTGCCGTTCACCGTGTGGGTGCTCACCACCTTCATGGGCCAACTGCCGGGCGAGCTGGAGGAGGCAGCCATCATGGACGGCGCCTCGCCCTGGGTGGCGCTGACCCGGGTGCTGCTGCCGCTGCTCTGGCCGGCCCTGGTGACCACCGGCCTGCTGGCCTTCATCGCCGCCTGGAACGAATTCCTCTTCGCCCTGACCTTCACCCTGACCGACGCCCAGCGCACGGTGCCGGTGGCCATCGCCCTGATCTCCGGGGGCAGCCAGCACGAGCTGCCCTGGGGCCTGCTGATGGCGGCCTCGGTGATGGTCACCGTGCCCCTGGTGATTCTGGTGCTGGTGTTCCAGCGCCGCATCGTCTCCGGCCTCACCGCCGGCGCGCTCAAGGGTTGATGCCCCGACAAGAACAAGGAACAGCCTCATGACCAAGTTGAAACTCGACAATGTGAAGAAACACCTGGGCGGCATCCAGATCCTGCGCGACATCAGCCTGGAGATCGCCAGCGGCGAGTTCGTCGTCTTCGTCGGCCCCTCGGGCTGCGGCAAGTCGACCCTGCTGCGGGTGATTGCCGGGCTGGAGTCCATCTGCAGCGGCGAGCTGCTGATCGACGGGCGCCGGGTCAACGACCTGGAGCCCCGCGAACGCGGGGTCGGCATGGTGTTCCAGTCCTACGCCCTGTACCCGCACATGAGCGTCTACGACAACATCGGCTTCGGCCTGAAGCTGGCCAAGACCGACAAGCAGAGCCTGCGCGAACGGGTGCTGGCCACCGCGCGCATGCTGCAGCTGGACAAGCTGTTGCAGCGCAAGCCCAGGGAGCTCTCCGGCGGCCAGCGCCAGCGCGTGGCCATGGGCCGGGCCATGGCCCGTGAGCCGGACATCCTGCTGTTCGACGAGCCGCTGTCCAACCTCGATGCCGCCTTGCGCGTGCAGATGCGCAACGAGATCGCCCGGCTACACGACCGCCTGGGCACCACCATGATCTACGTCACCCACGACCAGGTGGAGGCCATGACCCTGGCCGACAAGATCGTCGTGCTCAACGCCGGACGGATCAAACAGGTCGGCTCGCCGCGGGAGCTCTACGAGCGGCCGAACAGCCAGTTCGTCGCCGGTTTCCTCGGCTCGCCGCGAATGAACTTCCTGCCGGTGCGCCTGCTCGTGCCGGGCTCCACCAGCCAGATCGAGGTGCCCGCTCTGGGCCGCCTGAGCGCCCTGCCCTTCGACAGCTCGGTGCTGAGCGCCGATAGCCCGCTGACCCTGGGAATGCGCCCGGAACAGATCGGCCTGCAAGCCGCCACCGGCGACGCCGGGCTCGAGGTGCTGGGGGTCGAGTACCTCGGCAGCGAGATGTACGTACACCTGGACGCCGGCCAGGAGGAAGCGCTGATCTGCCGCTGTGACGCGAGCGCCGCCTGGCGCGCCGGCGACCACGTCCTGCTGCAACCGCAGCAGGACAGCTTGCACCTATTCGATGCCGAGGGTAGCGCCTTGCCGCGCGTCGACACACCGACCGCTACGCAACCGCACGACGCAGTCCCTCGCCCAGCCCGCCTGAGTTCCGTATGACCCTGACCATGCAACCACCGAGCCCGACCCTGGCCCTAGACCTGGCCAACCATTCGCTGAACGAGGTCAGTTCGCGCCTGGTACACGATTACCGTCCCGGGTATCACCTGGCCCCGCGCGCGGGCTGGATGAACGACCCGAACGGCGTGGTGTACTTCCGCGGCGAATACCATGTGTTCTATCAACACCACCCCTTCGATCCGAGCTGGGGGCCGATGTACTGGGGGCACGCCAAGAGCCGCGACCTGGTGCATTGGCAGCACCTGCCCATCGCTCTGGAACCGGGCGACGAATTCGACCGGCACGGCTGCTTCTCCGGCAGCGCGGTAGTCTGCGGCGATACCCTGGTGCTGCTCTACACCGGGCATACCTGGCTCGGCGAGGTGGGCGACGAGCGCAGCATCCGCCAGGTGCAGTGCCTGGCCACCAGCGACGACGGCGTGCATTTCGCCAAGCAGGGGGTGGTTATCGACGCCGCGCCGGATGCCGCGATCATGCATTTTCGCGACCCCAAGGTGTGGCGCGAAGGCGAGTACTGGTACCTGATCGCCGGCGCGCGCCTGGGCGACGTGCCACTGCTACCGCTTTACCGCTCCAGCGACCTGCGCACTTGGGAGTTCCTCGCCTATGCCAGCCGCGGCGGCGAGGGCGACGGCTATATGTGGGAATGCCCGGACCTGTTCCGCCTCGGCGGCCAGGACGTGCTGCTGTATTCCCCGCAAGGCATGCAGCCGGATGGTTTCGAGCGGCTGAACAAGTTCCACACCGGCTACCGGGTTGGCCAGCTCGACAGCGACTGGCGCTTCACTGGCGGGCCCTTTATCGAACTGGATAACGGCCACGATTTCTACGCCGCGCAGACCCAGCTGGCCGCCGACGGCCGGCGCCTGGTCTGGGCCTGGCTGGACATGTGGGATAGCCCGATGCCGAGCAAGGCCCACCATTGGTGCGGCATGCTCGGCTTGCCGCGCGAGCTGGAGTTGCATGACGGGCGTCTGCACAGCTTCCCCGCCCGGGAGCTGACGGCCCTGCGCCAGCAGGCCCTGCTGGTCGATGAATCGGTGTGCGATGGCGCCGGCGGATGGCGCCGCGTACCCGAGCTGGCCGGCGACCTGCTGGAGCTGGAGGTGCGGCTGGACCTGCGCGGCTGCACCCAGGGCCAACTGGGCCTCGCGCTGCGCTGCAGCGACGACGGCAGCGAGCAGACCCGGCTCTACTACGATGCCGGGTTGCAGCGCCTGGTGCTCGACCGCGACCGCTCCGGCGCCGGTGTCGACGGCCAGCGTAGCGTGGCGCTGGGTGCGGGACAGAACAGCCTCGAGCTGCGGGTGTTCCTCGATCGCTCGTCGATCGAGGTGTTCGCCGCCGATGGCAGCTTCAGTCTCAGCAGCCGTCTCTATCCGCACCCCACCAGCCTCGACGTCGGCCTGCTCGGCTACGCCGACGGCGGCCGCGTGGCGATTCGCCAGGCCTGGCGCCTAGAGGCGCAGATCGCATGAAGTGCCGGCCGCGGGTCGCCGCTGGCGGTAGCGCTGTGTCATCATCCGCCGACCACAACGCTCGGTTGCGCTACGCATGACCACCGTAAAAGACGTTGCCCGGCTGGCCGGGGTATCCCTGATGACCGTGTCGCGGGCGCTCAATCACCCGGAAAAACTCAGCCCCGAGACCTACCAGCGGGTACGCCAGGCTATCGACGAACTGCAGTTCGTGCCGAGCATGTCGGCGCGCAAGATTCGCGGCGACAACCTGGCCGCACGCACCATCGGCGTGTTCGCCCTGGATACCGCGACCACGCCGTTCGCCGTAGAGCTGCTGCTGTCGATCGAGCGCACCGCGCAGCAGGCCGGCTGGAACGTGTTCGTTCTCAACCTGCTGAGCGACCCGCCCAGCGAGCAAAGCATCGACCTGATGCTCGCCCACCGACCCGACGGCCTGATCTTCACCGCCATGGGCCTGCGCCGGGTGAGCATACCGGAGCGCCTGCAGAGCAAGCCGCTGGTGCTGGCCAACTGCCTGGCCGAGGGCAGCGGCCTGACCAGCTACGTGCCGGATGACGAGCAGGGCCAGTACCGTGCCGTGCGGCAGGCCCTCGGCCAAGGCTACCGGCGCCCGCTGTGCATCAACCTGCCGAGCCAGAGCCTGGCCTGGGGATTGCGCCAGCAGGGCATGCGGCGCGCCTTCGAGGAGTTCGGCCTGCCCGCCGAGGCCGCCCTGCAGTATGACCTGTCGGCCCATGACAGCTACGGCGAGACCCAGGCGATCCTCGATCGGCACATCGTCGAGGGCCGCCCCGAGTTCGACATCCTGATCTGCGGCAACGACCGCATCGCCTTCTGCGCCTACCAACTTCTGCTGACCCGCGGCCTGAAGATTCCCGGCGATATCGCCGTGCTCGGCTACGACAACATGATCGGCATCGCCGAACTCTTCCTGCCGCCGCTGACCACGGTGCAGCTGCCCTACTACGAGATCGGCCAGCAGGCCGCCCTGCACCTGATCGAGGGGCGCGAGCGGAGCGGTACCCAGCTGGTGGACTGCCCGCTGGTTACCCGGCAGTCCGTCTAGGCGCAGCCAGACTCACAGCAGCGCCAGCTGCCCGCCCGGCGGACAGAAGCGCGAGCAGTCCAGCTCGAAAGCCTCCCGGTGCTGCAGGCCGAGGCGCTTGCTGGCCAGGGCAAAGCGCCGAGCCAGCAGCTCGGCGAAGGCGCCCTGACCGCGCATGCGCGAGCCGAAGCGGCTGTCGTACAGCTCACCGCCGCGGCTCTGACGAATCAGGCTGAGCACATGTTCGGCGCGCTGCGGGTAGTGGGCCTGCAGCCACTGTTCGAACAGCGGGGCGACCTCGTGCGGCAGGCGCACAAACATATAGGCGGCGCTCTGCGCCCCGGCGTCCTTGGCCGCCTCGAGCAGGTGCTCCAGCTCGCTGTCGTTGATCATCGGGATCATCGGCGCGCAGAGTACCCCCACCGGAATGCCCTGCTCGTGCAACACGCGGATCGTCCGCAGGCGTGCCGCCGGCGCCGCCGCGCGAGGCTCGAGGATGCGCTTGAGTTCATCGTCGAGGCTGGTCAGGCTGATGTGCACCGATACCAGGCGCTGCCGAGCCAACGCCGTGAGCAGGTCGAGATCGCGCAGTATCAGCGCGCCCTTGGTGACGATGGTCAGCGGATGCCGCAGGCGCAACAGCACCTCGAGGATCTGTCGGGTCAGCCGCTGCTCACGCTCGATCGGCTGATAGGGATCGGTATTGGTGCCGAGCGCAATGGGCGCGCAGACGTAGCCGCGCCTGGACAACTGCTGTTCGAGCAGGCTCGCGGCGTTGGTCTTGGCGATCAGCCGGGTCTCGAAGTCGATGCCCGGCGACAGGTCCCAGTAGGCATGGCTGGGCCGCGCATAGCAGTAGATGCAGCCATGCTCACAACCACGATAGGGATTGATCGAGCGATCGAAGGGCAGGTCCGGCGACTGGTTGCGGGTGATGATGGACTTGGCCGCTTCCGCGCGCACCTCGGTCAACCGCGACGGCGGCACGTCCTGAGACCAGCCGTCGTCTTCGGCCTGCGAATGGCGAGGCGCGAAGCGATTGTGCGGGTTGCTGGCCGTACCGCGGCCGCGCGGCGGCGGGGTAATGGGCATGGGACGACTCCGGCGAAAGACTGTATAAAAATACAGTCATTTCCCCATACTACCAAGTGCCTGTCGTCGTCAGGGCACCCCGCTCGGCCATTCACCGTGCCTTACCCCCGACCCGCGCGCCGGGCTTCAACCCTGCGGCTTGTTCAGCTTGGGGTTGGGGAAGAACTGCACCGCCTGCACCTTGGGATCGGCGGCCTTGGGCTTCAACGCACTGACGTTGACCCGGGTCGGCAGTTCCCTGGGTACCGAGTTGCCGCGCTCATCCAGGGTATCGGCATAACCGCAGCCGACACACTCGCGGTGCGGCACGCCGTCCTCGTCCCACATCTGGATGCGGTCCATTTCGCTGCAGGCCGGGCATACCGCACCGGCGATAAAACGTTTCTTGATCGCATTCATGGCTGATCCGCTCACGCGGCCTCCTGGCTCAGGCCGAGATGGCGCAGCAGGGCATCGATGCTCGGCTCGCGGCCGCGGAAGTCGACGAACAGCTCCATCGGCTCCCGGGAACCGCCGCGGGCGAGGATCGCCTCGCGGAAGGCGCGGCCGGTTTCACTGTTGAACACGCCTTCTTCCTCGAAGCGCGCGAAGGCGTCGGCCGACAGCACCTCGGCCCACTTGTAGCTGTAGTAACCGGCCGCGTAACCGCCGGCGAAGATATGCGCGAAGCCGTTGGCGAAACGGTTGTAGGCCGGCGGGCGCAGCACCGAGACCTCGTCGCGGATGCCTTCGAGCACCTCGAGCACGCTGCGCCCGTCGCCGTGGCTGGCGTGCAGCTCGAAGTCGAACAGACTGAACTCCAGCTGACGCACCATCATCAAGCCGGACTGGAAGTTCTTCGCCGCCAGCATCTTCTCCAGTAGGTCCTGTGGCAGCGGCTCGCCGCTCTGGTAATGGCCGGAAATCAGCGCCAGGCCCTCGGGCTCCCAGCACCAGTTCTCCATGAACTGGCTCGGCAGCTCCACCGCGTCCCAGGCCACGCCATTGATCCCCGAGGCGCCGGCATGCTCGATGCGGGTCAGCAGGTGGTGCAGGCCGTGGCCGAATTCATGGAACAGGGTGGTGACCTCGTCGTGGGTCAGCAGCGCCGGCTTGTCGCCCACCGCCGCAGTAGCGACTGGCGGGGTGAAGTTGCACACCAGGTTGGCCACCGGGCTGATCAGGCGGCCATCGGCTGTGCGGCGCTTGTCGCGGGCGCCGTCCATCCAGGCACCGCCGCGCTTGTTGGCGCGGGCATAGAGGTCGAAGAAGAAACGCCCGACATGCCGGCCATTCTCCTTGATCTCGAACAGGCGCACATCCGGGTGCCAGCTGTCGAAGCCGGACAGCTCCTCGATCTGGATGCCGTAGAGCTTTTCGACGATGGCAAACAGGCCGGTCAGTACCTTGTTGACCGGGAAATAGGGACGCAGGATCTCCTGGGAGATGCTGTAGCGCTGCTCGCGCAGCTTCTCGCCGTAGTAGCCGACGTCCCAGCTCTGCAGTTCGGCGCAGCCCTGCTCGGCGGCGAAGGCCTGCAGT
Organism: Pseudomonas zhanjiangensis; assembly: GCF_041027545.1. Taxonomy (NCBI): domain Bacteria; kingdom Pseudomonadati; phylum Pseudomonadota; class Gammaproteobacteria; order Pseudomonadales; family Pseudomonadaceae; genus Pseudomonas; species Pseudomonas zhanjiangensis. The sequence continues at coordinate 139,621 of NZ_JBFTEG010000001.1, forward strand.
TCGGCCAGGTCCTGGGCGGCGTAGGGCTTGCTGCGCAGCGCCAGGTCGCGCAGGAAGCTGAGCACCTGCTCGCTGCTCTCGGCCATCTTGGTCGCCAGGCTCAGCTCGGCATAGCTGGCGTAGCCGAGCAACTTGGCCAGCTCCTGGCGCAGGTCGAGGATCTGCTCCATCACCGGGCCGTTGTCGTCCTGACCGGCATTCGGCCCCTGGTCGGAGGCGCGGGTGCAGTAGGCGGCGTAGACCTCTTCGCGCAGCGCGCGGTTGTCGGCGTAGGTCATCACCGCGTAGTAGCTGGGGAACTCCAGGCTGATCAGCCAGCCGTCCAGGCCCTTGGCCTCGGCGGCCTGCTTCATCTGCGCCTTGGCCGAGTCGGTCAGGCCGGCCAGCACAGCCTCGTCATCGACCTGCTTGGTCCAGGCCTGGGTGGCGTCGAGCAGCTGGTTGGAGAACCGGCTGGACAGCTCGGAGAGCTTGCTCTGGATGGCGCCGAAGCGCTGCTTCTGCGCCTCCGGCAGGTCGATGCCGGACAGGTGGAAGTCGCGCAGCGCATGCCTGAGGATGGTCTGCTGGGCGATGTCGAAGCCAGCCGCCGCCGGGCTGGCGGCCAGGGCATGATAGGCCTCGTAGAGCGCGCGGTTGTGTCCCAGTTCGGTCCAGTAGGCCGACAGCTTGGGCAGGCAGGCCTCGTAGGCCTGGCGCAGTTCGGCGCTGTTGCACACCGCGTTGAGGTGGCTGACCGGGCTCCAGGCGCGGCCGAGGCGCTCGTGCAATTCGTCGAGCACCTGCACCAGCCCCTCCCAGCTCGGCTCGCTCTGCTGGGTCTTGAGCAGTTCGGCGATAGCCGAGCGGTTGTCGGCGAGGATACGGTCGATGGCGGGCTCGACATGCTCGGCGCGGATAGCGGAGTAGGGGGGCAGGTCGAAGTCTTGCAGCAGCGGATTGTTCGCAGTCACGGTGGCACCTTGGCTGTATTCGGGCGGCGTCGAATGCGCCGGAGTTGGCGCTATCTTAATACAAGCCAAGGCAACGACCGCGCGAAAGCGCTCTATCGGGACGATTGAGCCGACCGGGCGCGGCGCCCCAGCCGGGCGCCCTCGCACTGGCCGGCGTGCTCGTCCTGGTACTCCACCAACTGGTCGCGCCCGCCTCGCTTGGCGGCATAGAGCGCATCGTCGGCGGCGGCGAACAGCTGCTCCGGCTGCTCGAAGGGGCCATCGGCCAGGCTCGCCAGGCCGATGCTCAAGGTCAGTGGCGCCTCGCCCTCGGTCATCCGCGCCAGCTCCTTGCGCAACCGTTCGGCCAGCACCCTGGCCGCCGCCGCGGTGCTGTTCGGCATGATCACAGCAAACTCCTCGCCGCCGTGGCGACAAGCGGTAAAGGGCTTGCGCACCTCGCACTGCAGCAGCCGCGCCACCTTCTGCAGGACGAGGTCACCGGCCTGATGGCCATGCTCGTCGTTGAAGCGCTTGAAGTGGTCGATGTCCAGCAGCAGCAGGCTGAGCGGCTGGCCGAACTGACGCGCCACTTGCAGCTCCTTATTCATCTGGCTGTCGAAGTGGCGGCGGTTGCACAGGCCGGTCAGGGCGTCCAGGTAGCTGCCGCGCTTCAACTCGCGCACCCGGCTACCGAGGGCCAGCGACAGCAGCACCATCTCGATCAGCGAACCGAGCTGGAAGGCATTCTGGGTCAGCATATTGTGCGGCAACCAGCCGAACGTCTTCAGCATGTAGATCACCACCCCGAGCAACAACGCGGTCCAGGCCAGCAGGTAGTAGCGTGCCGGGCGTGCACCGGCCAGTAGCGCGACCACCCCGAGCAGCAGCAACTGCAGGGTGATGACCAGGGTCAAGCCGGCAAACGGCTGGATCAGCTGGCCATAGCTGAACTGGGGAATGCCCAGCATCAGCACCACACACAGCCCCTGCAGCACTTGACTGAGCCGATCCAGGCGCGGTGCCAGCTGGCGGGTAGTGAGGATGCCGCGGGCGAACTGCAGCGCCCAGAGCAGCGACAGACCGAGCAGCAGCAGCAGGCTGTCGTTGGCCAGACGCGGGCTGTCCGGCCAGAGGAACTGGTAGCTCAGGCCATTGTGCACGGCCATGTACAGGCCGTAACAGCTGACGTACAGCAGGTAGAAGAAGAACGCCCGGTCGCGCACCACCAGGAACATGAACAGGTTGTACAGCACCAGTGACAGGAAGGCGCCGTAGTAGAAGCCATAGGCCAGCTGTTCCAGGCTGATACGTTCGAGCAGCGCCTGCGCCGACGACAGGCTCAGGCCGATGTTGATCGGCCCGGCCGAGGCATAGCGCAGGTAATAGGTCTGTTCGCTGTAAGGCGGCAGGTCCAGGCTGAAGATAAAGTCGCGATGGTCGATTTCGCGGCTGGCGAATGGACGCCGGTCACCGGTGTTGCGCACCTGCCAGCTGCCGTCTGACTGAGGGCTCCAGAACTCCAGCCAGTCGATCAGCGGATAGTCCTGGCGCAGCATCAGGTGGCGGATTTGCCCGCTGGGGTTGCTCAGGCGAAAGCGCACCCACCAGGCCGAATGGCTGAATCCGAAGTTGGCCGAATTCGCCTGATTGTCTCTGAACTCCATGGCCTGGACCTGTTCCAGGCCGAGTTGGCCACTGGGGTCCTCGAGCAACTGCAGGTGCGGCGCCAGGTTGACCCCTTCGCCGTTCGCCGGCAGCGCCAACGCACCCGCGTCGGCCTGCGCCAGAGTGCCCCACAGGCAGAGCAACAGCCCAGACAGCACCCGCCAGACAGCCGCCCTTGCACCCAATACTGCGCCCCCCAACATCGAAATCCTGGCCTTGTTCTGCACGCCCCTCCAGCGGATGGGAGGTGGCTTTTTTCCGAGTGTGCCAGCGTCGCTGGCCTGGAGCCAGCAGTCCCGGGCGAACGGTTCGGCCAAGCAGACCAGCGCCGCGCGCCTGGGTTGATTACACTCATAACAAAACGCAGCTCGGGAGACTTCCAACGTGGCCATCCGCAGTTACCAACAGTTCACTCCGCTGCTCGGCGAGCGGGTATTCGTCGATGCCTCCGCCGTGGTCCTCGGCGACGTGGAGATCGGCGCCGACAGCTCGGTCTGGCCGCTGGTGGTGATCCGCGGCGACATGCACAGCATCCGCATCGGCGAGCGCTCCAGCATTCAGGACGGCTGCGTGCTGCATATCACCCACGCCGGGCCGTTCAACCCGGGCGGCTACCCGCTGAATGTCGGTGACGACGTGACCATCGCGCACAAGGTGGTCCTGCATGGCTGCAACATCGGCAACCGGGTGCTGGTCGGCATGGGCAGCATCGTCATGGACGGCGTGGTGATAGAGGACGAAGTGGTACTCGGCGCCGGCAGCCTGGTGCCGCCGGGCAAGCGCCTGGCAAGCGGCTACCTGTATGTCGGCAGCCCGGCCCGGCTGGTGCGCCCACTGAGTGACAAGGAGCGCAGCTACTTCCGCTACAGTGCCGACAACTACGTGCGCCTGAAGGACCAGCACCTGATGGAAGAGGGCTACTCCGGCTGACGCCTGCTGCGCTCAGGGTCGCCACGCGCCGCCCTCGCACCACCCTGGAATCCGGATTCGAGTGACATGCACTACCGGCACATTCTCTTCGACCTCGACGGCACCCTCACCGACCCGCGCGAAGGCATCACCCGCTCGGTGCAGTTCGCCCTGGCCCGGCTGGGCATCGACGAGCCGGACCTGCAGGCGCTGGAACACTTCATCGGCCCGCCGCTGTTGCAATGCTTCATGCACAGCTATGGCCTGGACGAGGCCACGGCCTGGCAGGCGATCGCGCATTACCGCGAGCGCTTCGCCGCGGTCGGCCTGTACGAGAACCGCCTGTTCGCCGGGATCGGCGAGCTGCTGCAGCTGCTTCCGCAGCAGGGCCGCGCTCTGTACATCGCCACCAGCAAGCCGCAGGTGTTCGCCGAGCGGATCGCCCGCCACTTCGACCTGAGCCGCTATTTCCAGCGCATCTACGGCAGCGAGCTGGATGGCCGCCGCACCGACAAGGTCGAGCTGATCGGTCACCTGCTTGCCGAGGAGCGGCTGCCTGCGGGAGACTGCCTGATGATCGGCGACCGCAAGCACGACCTGATCGGCGCCCGGCGCAACGGCCTGGATGCGGCCGCGGTGGGCTACGGCTTCGGCTCCCACGAGGAACTGCAGGCCGAGACGCCGACCTATCACTTCGCGAGCCTGGCCGAGCTGCATCGGGCGTTTCTGTCCTGAGTCGCGGCTCAGCCGTTGTTCTGGTAGATGATCTTCTTGGTTCCGCCGTCGCAGCTGCCGACCACCATGCTCGGGTCGTGAACTTCGTCATTCGGCACTATCTCCAGGGTGTAGCGGGTCACCCCGGCCGCCTGGATCTTCACCTCGATCTCCCGCTTGAGTTCCTCGCAGGGCTTCGGCGCCGCCAGCGCCGCGCCGGCCAGTAGGCCGAGCAGCCCGGCCACCACCCATCTAGTCATTGCCCAGCACCCCGCTCTTGCCAACCGCCTACAGGTTCGACGCCGTCAGCCCGGAGCAAGTTCGCGGCCGCCTGCAGGTCCTGCAAAACTGCGTCGCGCTCTTGCGGCGGCAACCGCGCCAGCGTTGCGACCCGCCGGTAGAAGCAGGGCCAGTCACCACCGGCCTGCTCGAACACGCGGGCGAAGGCCGGCACCCAGCGGTCATAGAGGCCGAACGGCAACAGCTTGGCATTGTTCAGCGGCGTCTCGATCCAGCCGTCGTAGCGACCAACCCCGCCCCACTGCTCATCGCGCAGCGCCCGGTAATCCTTGCGCAGGCGCTCGAACTCGGCCCGCTTGGCGGCGCGCATCGCCTCCAGCGGCAGGTCGCTGGCGTAGACGCGCTCCAGGCGCGTGCGCGTGGCCAGGACCAGTTCGGTGAACTGCTGACGCTGGCGCACGCCCAGCGGATCGGCGACCGGCGAACCGCGGGCCGCCAGCCACTGGCGCAGGCCCTGGCGCTCGACGAAACTGGCGAAGGACTCGTTGAAGGCGCTGTCGCCGGCCACGTACAGCTGTTGGTGAGCCAGTTCGTGGAAGATCAGCGCGACCAGGCGCTCGTCGCTCCAGCCTAGCATGCTGTTGAGCAGCGGATCGTCGAACCAGCCCAGGGTGGAGTAGGCCTCGACGCCGCCCACGTAGGTGTCCTGCCCCTGCAGGCGACGCAGCGCCGCCGCCCCGCGCGCGCGGCCCTGGTCGAAGTAGCCGCGGTAGGCCACACAGCCGGCGATGGGGAAGCAGTGCCGCTGCGGCTCGAGCGAGAACTCGGCGGTGGCGAACAGATTCCACAGCACGTAGGGCCTGTGCAGGTCGGCATACAGGCGATAGCTGCCATTGTCCGGCAGACGCAGTTCGGCACTGGCGAACCGGCGAGCCTGGGTGGCCAGGCGCAGGCGCCGACGCAGCTCGGGCCCGGTATCTGGATCGCGCACCAGCGTCTCGATCGGCACTCGCGCGCGCAACAGCTCCAGCTGGCCGCTGGCCAGCTGAGCGTAGTAGTCGAGGCTGCTGCAACCGCCGAGCAGCAGTGCCGCCAGCAGCGCCGCGCAGCGCCAGGCGCCGATGGAAAGAGGCATCATGGCGCCTACGCTAACCCATCGCCCGACCTGCCTCCAGCGGCGAAATGGCGTAGGCTGACGCCCATCGCATCTGCTCGAGGGTACGCCCATGCGCCGCCTTGCCTTACTCGCCTGCCTGCTGCTCGCCGCCTGCGCCTCGCCCCTGCCGCCACGCGATCCCGGCCAGGCCTGGGTCGAGCTCTACGCCTCGCCCAGCGACCTGCTGATGGCCGATGAGCTGGACGGCCAGCGCCTCGACGATGGCCGCTACTTCCAGGTGACGCCCGGCGCCCACGAGCTGGTCGCGCGCTTCCAGTTCGAGGTGCCCGGTGGCGGTGGCTGGAACCTGATGAGCGAGCCGGTACAGCGCACCTGCGAGATCCGCCTGCGCTATGCCGACTTCGCCGCCGGCCAGCGCTACCGCCTCGAGGCCCGGCCGCTGGTGAGCAGTGCCCAGGCCTGGCTGTACGACGACCAGCGCCGGGTGCTGGCGCGCGGCAAGGTGCTGCGCTGCGGCACCTTCTAGCCGCTCAAGCGGAGCGCTGCAGCTCGGCAAGCAGGTCGAAGGCATGCAGGCGGTCGGCGAACTCGTATTGGTCGCAGGTGAAGATCAGCTCGTCGGCGCCGGTCTGTTCCAGCAGCAGCTCCAGGCGGCGGGCCACCGTCTGCGGCCCGCCGATCATCGCCAGGCCGAGCAGGCCGGCCACCGCTTCGCGCTCATGGGGCAGCCACAGCCCGTCCATGCTCGCCACCGGCGGTCGCTGCACCAGGCTCTGGCCACGCAGCAGCGCCAGCACCCGCTGGTAGGCGGTGGTGGCCAGGTACTGGGCCTGCTCGTCGCTGTCGGCCAGCAACAGCGGCACGCCAAGCATCACATAGGGTTTATCGAGCACCGCCGAGGGCCTGAAGGCGTTGCGGTAGACGCGAATCGCCTCGTGCATGAGGCGCGGGGCGAAGTGCGAGGCGAAGGCATAGGGCAGCCCCTTCTCGCCAGCCAGCTGGGCGCTGAACAGGCTCGAGCCGAGCAGCCAGATCGGCACCCGGGTACCGCTGCCGGGCATGGCGATCACCCGCTGCCCGGACGTGCGCGGGCCCAGGTAGCCCTGCAACTCCTCGAGGTCCGCGGGAAAATCCTCGGCGCTGCCGCTGCGTTCACGGCGTAGCGCCTGGGCGGTAAAGTGGTCGGCGCCGGGCGCGCGGCCCAGGCCCAGGTCGATGCGCCCCGGGTACAGGGTGGCCAGGGTGCCGAACTGCTCGGCGATCACCAGGGGCGCATGGTTGGGCAACATCACCCCACCGGCGCCGAGGCGGATGCGCGCGGTACCGGCGGCCAGGTAGCCGAGCAGCACCGCCGTCGCCGAACTGGCGATGCCGTCCATGTTGTGGTGCTCGGCCACCCAGAAGCGGCTGAAGCCGAGGCGCTCGACGTGCTGGGCCAGCGCCAGGGAGTTGCGCAGCGCCTGTTCGGGACCGCCGTCGTCACGAATCGGCGCGAGGTCGAGGGTGGAAATCCGGGTCTTGGCTAACGCGCTCATCTGCCCTGCCTGTTCGCTTGCCCGGCTTGCTGCCACAGAGGCGGCGGCAATAGCCGAGCTGATTGGTCGGGCATACTCTACGATTTCCAGACGTGCGCGGCCAGCGGCGCGCGGCCAGCGGCCAGGCCGAAGCCTGGCCCCGCAGCGCGCCTCAGCTATCGCTGATGCGGAAGCCGACCTTGAGGGTGACCTGATAGTGGCCGACCTTGCCGTTCTCGATATGCCCGCGGGTCTCCACGACCTCGAACCAGTCGAGGTTGCGAATCGATTTGGCGCACTCGGCCAGGGCGTTGTTGATCGCATCCTCAATGCCGGTACGCGAGGAACCGACGACTTCGACTTTCTTGTAGGTGCGGTGATCCGACATGACGTTATCTCCTTCAGGGGGGGTAGTTAAACGCTAGTCGAGAAGTCGCCACTGCGTGACCTCGTGTTGCCCCGCTCAGCCACCCAGTTCTCGGCGCAGCCAGTCGGCCAGGGCCTGCGCGCGCTTGTCCAGGCGCCGCGCCGGCACCCACAGGGCCAGGCGCGCCGCGGTCTCGACGAAGCCCCAGGGCGCCACCAGGCGGCCACCGACCAGGTCGTCGGCGACCAGTTGCTGCGGGGCGATGGCCACGCCCAGGCCGGCGGCCGCCGCTTCCAGCAGGTAGTACAGGTGCTCGAAGCCCTGGCCCAGGCGCAGGGCGCCGGCGTCCAACTTCTGGCTGACGGCCCAGTTCGGCCAGGCCTGCGGGCGCGAGACGGTATGCAGCAGTGGCTCGTCCAGCAGCGCCGCCGGCGAGGCCCGGTGCAACTGGGCATAGTGCCCGTAGCGCGGACTCATAACCGGGCCGATGCGTTCGGCGGCCAGCTCGAACACCTGCATGTCCGCCGGCCAGGGCGGCTCGGCGAACAGCAGGGTGGCATCGACCCCGGCCCGGCGCGGGTCCAGCTCGCCTTCGCTGGCCGACAGCTGCAGGCGCAGCTCCGGCAGCTCGCGGTTGAGCCGGTCCAGGCGCGGAATGAACCAGCGCGCCAGCAGGCTGCCGGGGCAGCCGAGAACGAACGGCGCCTCGGCCTGGCCCTGCTGCAACTCGCTGCAGACCGTGCGCAGACGCTCGAAGACCTCGCCGCTGGCATCGCGCAGGCGCACGCCGGCATCTGTGAGTTTAAGGCCACGCCCTTCCTTGACGAACAGGGCCAGCCCGAGGTGCTCTTCCAGTACCCGAATCTGCCGGCTGACCGCACCATGGGTCACATGTAGTTGCTCTGCCGCCCGGCTGACGCTCTCCAGGCGTGCCGCGGCCTCGAAGGCGCGCAGGGCGTTGAGGGGGGGGAGGTCCTGGATCATCTGTGAGATTTCCTTACAGGTTACGGCGATCTTATCGCTTTTGCCGACGGCCACACAGCCTTATCCTGTGTGCATTGCCCGAGCAGCCCGCGGGCCAGACTTCACAGGAGAACAGCATGACTTCATTGCGCAGCGGCCCCGACGCCAAGGGCCTGTTCGGCTCGTTCGGCGGCCAGTACGTCGCCGAAACCCTGATGCCGCTGATCCACGACCTGGCCGCCGAATACGAGAAGGCCAAAGACGACCCGGCCTTTCAGAAGGAGCTGGCCTACTTCCAGCGCGACTACGTCGGCCGGCCCAGCCCGCTGTACTTCGCCGAGCGCCTGACCGAGCACTGCGGCGGGGCGAAGATCTACCTGAAGCGCGAGGAGCTCAACCACACCGGCGCGCACAAGATCAACAACTGCATCGGCCAGATCCTCCTGGCGCGGCGCATGGGCAAGCAGCGCATCATCGCCGAGACCGGCGCCGGCATGCACGGCGTTGCCACCGCCACCGTGGCCGCGCGCTTCGGCCTGGAGTGCGTGATCTACATGGGCACCACCGACATCGACCGGCAGCAGGCCAACGTGTTCCGCATGAAGCTGTTGGGCGCCACCGTGATCCCGGTCACCGCCGGCACCGGCACCCTCAAGGATGCGATGAACGAGGCCCTGCGCGACTGGGTGACCAACGTCGACAACACCTTCTACCTGATCGGTACCGTCGCCGGTCCGCACCCCTACCCGGCCATGGTCCGCGACTTCCAGGCGGTGATCGGCAAGGAAACCCGCGAGCAGCTGCAGGCCCAGGAAGGCCGTCTGCCGGACAGCCTGGTCGCCTGCATCGGCGGCGGCTCCAACGCCATGGGCCTGTTCCACCCGTTCCTCGACGACCAGTCGGTGCAGATCATCGGCGTCGAAGCCGCCGGTCACGGCATCGAGACCGGCAAGCACGCGGCCAGCCTGAATGGCGGCGAGCCGGGCGTGCTGCACGGCAACCGCACCTTCCTGCTGCAGGACGACGACGGCCAGATCATCGACGCCCACTCGATCTCCGCCGGCCTGGATTACCCCGGCATCGGCCCGGAACACGCCTGGCTGCACGACATCGGCCGCGGTGAATACACCTCGGTGACCGACGACGAGGCCCTGGCCGCGTTCCACCAGTGCTGCCGCCTGGAAGGCATCATTCCGGCCCTGGAAAGCGCCCACGCCCTGGCCGAAGTGTTCAAGCGCGCGCCCGACCTGCCCAAGGATCACCTGATGGTGGTCAACCTGTCCGGCCGTGGCGACAAGGACATGCAAACCGTGATGCACCACATGGGCGAATTGGAGAACGAAGCATGAGCCGCCTGCAGAGCCGCTTTGCCGAGCTGAAACAACAGAACCGCGCCGCCCTGGTGACCTTCGTCACCGCCGGCGACCCGCACTACGACGCCTCGCTGGCGATCCTCAAGGGCCTGCCGGCCGCCGGCGCCGACGTGATCGAACTGGGCATGCCCTTCACCGACCCCATGGCCGACGGTCCGGCGATCCAGCTGGCCAACATTCGCGCCCTGGCAGGCCAGCAGGACCTGGCCAAGACCCTGCAGATGGTCCGCGCATTCCGCGAGGACGACCAGACCACCCCGCTGGTGCTGATGGGCTACTTCAACCCCATCCACCACTACGGCGTGCCACGCTTCATCGCCGAGGCCATCGACTCTGGAGTGGACGGCCTGATCGTGGTCGACCTGCCGCCGGAGCACAACGCCGACCTCTGTGACCCGGCCCAGGCCGCCGGCCTGGACTTCATCCGCCTGACCACCCCGACCACCGACGACAAGCGCCTGCCTACCGTGCTCAACGGCAGCTCCGGCTTCGTCTACTACGTCTCGGTGGCCGGCGTCACCGGTGCCGGCTCGGCGACCCTCGAGCACGTCGAGCAAGCGGTGGCGCGCCTGCGCCGCCACACCGATCTGCCGATCAGCATCGGCTTCGGCATCCGCACCCCGGAACACGCGGCGACCATCGCGCGCCTGGCCGACGGCGTGGTGGTCGGCTCGGCGCTGATCGACCAGATCGCCCATGCCGAGGACAGCGACCAGGCCGTACAGGGCGTGCTGAGTCTGTGCCGCGATCTGGCCGAAGGGGTACGCAGCGCGCGCTGCTAGCCCCAAGCCACATAAAAGCCGCTGCTTGCGCGAACAAGCAGCGGCTTTCTTATGCATGGGCTTCTGCTCTCGGCCGCCTGTGTCCAATAGCCGAACCCTATGGACAAGCAGGCCTTGTCTAACCTAAACGGACCTCAAGTTCAGCCGGGCCGAGCGACTGCCTGGCGACTAGTAGCCGACGGCTGCGATGATCAGGCCGCCCGCCAGCCAGAGCGCGGCAAGCAGCGAGATAAACCACAGGATGCACCCGGTGAGTGACCTGTCATCGTCGCCGTGGTCGTGGTCGTCCTGGGACTCGGCGCGCTGCCGCCACCAGAGTCCCGCCAGCACGGCGCTGATGCCGAGGAAAACAATGTTCAGGACGAAGCCGTAATCCAGCGCGAACATCGCCCGCTCGGAAATCCGCTCGCCGTCGCCACTGCCGGGCAACAGGTCCAAGGCCACCAGACCGTAGTGCATCAGCAGCGCGGCGGCGACCAGGCAGACCAGCAGCAGGGCCAGGATATACAGCGCCATCTTCCAGCCGTAGTACTCGGCATTGATACGCAGGACGGGTAGCACCACCAGATCGGAAAAAATGAACGCCATCACGCCGGCGAAACTCACCCCGTGATCCAGCAAGAGCGCGGCCAGCGGAATGTTGCCCATCGAACCGATGAAGGTGGCAAAGGCGGCAAGCGGTGCCACCAGCGTCTGCGCCAGTACCACCAGAAAGCCGGGATTCTGCGCAGATTCGCTGCCAGAGCCGATGAACAGCATTGCAAAAAAGCTGTCAGGCACGAAGGCCGAGATGATGCCCGCGACCGTGAAGCCGATCAGCACATCGCGCCAGACCATCTGCCATTCCATCACGTATTTCATGCCGATCTGCTGCCAGCCGGCCAGCGAAGTCACCTTGTCTCTCCAGCCCGACGAAGCCACCTGAGCATCATCGCCATCGCCTGCCAGATGCTCTCTGGCCTCCTGAATCAGCTTTTCCGGACGCGTCAGGCGCACCAACAGCCAGACAAAGGCAATCAGCAGAAGACCGCCGATGTATTCACCCAGAACAAACTGCCAGCTGAGGAAAATCGTGATGACGATCCCGAGTTCGATCACCAGATTGGTGGATGCCAGCAGGAAGGCCAGCGCGGGGACCAGCCCAGCGCCCTTCTGGAACAGGGCGCGCGTGGTCGACAGCGCCGCAAAACTGCACGAACTGGAAATGAAGCCGAAGAAGGTCGCGATAGCCACGCTCTTCGGTCCGGACTTGCCCATCATCGCCTGCATGCGCTGACGGGTGACCAGCACCTGAATCAGGCTGGAGATCAAATAGCCCAGGGCAAAAGCCCATAGCGCCATCCAGAAAAAACCGACACTGGTCAGAGCAGCGCTCGACCAGTTCTGCAGAAATGTGTCCATGGGTACTCCTGGTGATGCGTGCCGAGCCCAGGCATGACGTGCCGCCTGGACTGCTGCCTTGCGATCGAGTCCGGCAACCCAGGCTCGTCTCGTTGCCTTCCTCGAAGCCGAACCGACCGGTTCGCACTGCAGCAGGCGAATCACCAGGCTGCGCCTCTACCCACCCCCTTGAGTCTGGGCCCTGAAGAGCACCTGTAAAGCGGCTCTGGTCATTCACCGCCTTGGCCGCCGTCCGGGCCGATGAACGAATCGCCCCGGGTTTCCTAGACACTCTCCAATCTCTGAAAATAGCGTTATTCAAACTCCACCGGCGATAGCCGCATAGCGCTGCTGTGTCGAGGCTCGGGTTTATAGAACATCTCGATGTAGTCGAACGCATCGGGTGTACAGGCTGTAAGCGGACACGCCTGAACGCTTCGCCAACTCGGCAACACGCGGGCCACAAGCGGTCACCTGCTTGACCGCTTCAATTTTGAACCTTTAGGAGTAACGCTGGTTGCTTATGGCACCTCCTTATGGGCCGCATAATGAGGCTTGGAGGTGTCTACGAATCCAAGGCCGACTCACTTCTCCCATCGTAAACTTTTCGCGAACGCCGGATTTCGTCATGATGCGCTTCTGCCCAAGAAACCAACTGATACAAGGGCTTGACTAAATCCCTCCCCATTTTTGTAAGCTCATACTCCACCCTGACTGGTACTTCGGGGTAGACGGTTCGACTTACATACCCTTCTCGCTCCAAGTCACGCAGCGTTTGCGTGAGCATACGCTGTGAGACACCGACCACCCTGGATTTCAAAGAATTAAACCTGTCGGGGCCTTCGACGAGTGCAAATAAAATCAGCACCGACCATTTGTCGCCAATTTGCGCGACCACATTACGGATAGGACATTCGTCGTTGTTATGGAACACCCGCTTTTCGGCTTTCTCTTCGCCTATAGCATTGGCTTGGCCTTTGTTCTTCACCACCATGTCATAGCCCTCTTGCCAACTCCTACCCATAGGTTACCAAAATGTGCCTAGATCACATCTTAGTGCCTTATTGTAGTGCAGGTTACTATTTAATACCATCTAGCGTAAATGGCACTCACCTCAAACCAATGACATCGAGAGGAACGATTTATGTGGAAGATCATCGCATCGACACTGCTGATACTGGCAGGTGCTACTGCCTCTGCCCAAGATGCCGACAAGCTAGTTATTGACCTGAGCTCATTACAAAAGCCCAGCTGGACAGAGCAAGAGCTGGCCAACGCCACCTTGATTACGGACTTTGTGCAGAACCTGATGAACAACCATAATTTCGACTACATACTGGAGCGCTACAACGAGAGCTCGTATGTTCAGCACAACCGCAACCTACCCGATAAAATCGCTGGCTTGGTTGGGTTTTTAAAAGAGTTCGTCGAGGACTACCCCGATTACACCTATGACGTAAAACATATCTATGTTGATGGCGATTACGTTATCTTCCACTCCCATGCCACCCTAAATAAATCTGACAGGGGCAACGATAAAAAAGGCATGAATATTGTCGATACCTGGCGCCTTGAAGACGGAAGAATTGTTGAGCACTGGGACTCGATTCAAGCGCTTGATACCTTTATGCGATTTTATTCACTGATTAGCGGCGGCAATATTCGGAATGCCAATGGGGTGTTCTAACTTAATAATTGACCGAATCCGTGGGCGATTCCTCTTTCGATATCGCCCTTAGGGCGCGCCCGGCAACAACTCCGGCGCCTCACGCTGCAGCTTGGCCTTGAGCATCTGCAGTTGCTCCAGGGCGGCGCGGGCCTCGTCCAGCTCGGCGGCGTTGCGCTCGCCGGACTGAGCCGCCTGCTCGATGCGCGCGCGAATGTCGGGAAGCTGCTGCACGCCGCTGGCGAAGGCCTGCACCTGGGCGCGACTGTACTGGTCCTCGAAGGCCTGGTACTGGGCCGGGTCGGCGAACACCGCCGCTGAGGGCGTGGGCCGCGGCTTGAGCACGCCCAGCCGGGGGCTGCGCGGATCGCCGCGCTCGAGCATCAGCTGCATCAGCACCTGGGCTTCCAGGGGTTCGAGGCTGGGCGGTGTCGCATCGGCAGGCGGCGCCTCAGTCGCAGCGGTAGCCGGCGCGACGGCTGGCGCGGCAACGGGCGCGACCGGGAGAGCAGCGGACCAGGACGGCGGTGCGCGCTCGGCCGCGCGGGCCTGCGCCAACCTGGGCGAAGTCGACGACTCGGGCGCCGTCCACCAGGCGGCCGCGGCGACGGCGCCGCAGCAGCAGAGCAGGGCCGCCCCCAGCCAGCGCCTCACAGGCCCACTACCCTGGCGTTGGCCAGCAGCGCCTTCAGCCGCGCCTGCAGCTGGGCGGCCAGCTGCTGCTTGGCCACCGCCTGGTTGACCTCGTAGCGCACGCTGGGATCGCTCAGGGGCAACTGGCGATCCTCACGTGCGCGCACCCGGACGATCTCGAAGGCGCCGGCGATCAGCATCGGCTGGGAAACCGTGTCAGCCTTCTGCAGCAGCGCGGTCTTGCGCAGAAAGTCCAGCTGGCCGTCCTGGGGGCGGATCAGGCCGAGATCCCCCGGGGGCGTCCGACTCCGGTCCTCGGCCAGGGAATAGCGGCGCACCGCCTGGTCGAAGGCCAGGCCGGCCTGCAGCTCGGCATGCACCCGGTCGGCGCTGGCCTGGTCGGCCAGGCGGATGTGCGCCGCCTGCACCTGGGCGACGTTGCGATACTGCGCCAGATGACGGCGGTAAAAGGCCTGGGCGTCGGCGTCTCCGACCCGGCGGGCCAGCTGCCTGAGGCTCTCGGTTTCGTGGTGGAAGTCGGCCTGCAGGCCGATCTGCTCCAGGTACTGGTGGCGGACCAGCTTGTCGCGCACCAGCTGGCGCAGGCCCTCGCGCTCGGCGGCGGTGAAGCCCTGCCCGGCCAGCTGGTACCAGAGGTAATCGCGCTCGGCATACTGGCGCACCTGCTCGGCCAGGTAGGCCAAGTTGCCCTGCTGCAGCTCGACCCGGCCCTGCACGTTGTCGCCCTGATAGAGCGTCAGCAAGTCGAGGTGGCGCTCGGCCCGGCCGGGGAACTGCCAGGCGATCAACGGCACGGTGGCGGCCTCGGCCTGTTGCGCCGGGCTCAGCTGCAGGCTGTCGAGCACCACGCCCTGTTGCGGCGCCGTCAGCACCCGGCGCAGGCGCTCGGCATCGAGTGGTTGCGGCTGGCGCAGGAAGGGCCGCACGTCGTGATCGAACTGGCCGCCGTGGACCTGTTCGATCAGGTTGCTGGCCTCGCGCTCGACCCGCTCATCCAGCCCGGCGCGGCGCTCAGCGCTCAGCTCGCCCTCCACGGCGCGGGCCAGCAGGTGGTTTTCCACCAGGCCCTGGCGCAGCTGGCCGGCAGCGCCGCCGACGCCGACCCGGCTCAGGGCCTGCTCGAGCAGCTCGATGCTCTTGCCGGGCAGGACCTCGCCATCGATGACCAGATCCTGACTGGCCAGGGCCGACAGGCAGACGCCGGTCAGCCCCAGCAGCAGGGTGCGTCCCAGGATCACCAGCACCTCAGAGCCCGCCCTGACCATAGAAGCTGTTGGCGCCCTTGGTCAGCACGTTGACGGTCAGCGCGATGGACTCGGGAATCAGCTCCTTGGCGATGCGCAGCCGCGTCGCATAGCTGGTGTCGTAGAGCGGCTCGGGGTGCTGGTAGGCCACCTGGGCGGTCTGGGTCAGCAGGTCGCGCAGCGGCTTCTGCGCATCGTAGCGGCCGACCAGGTTGGCCACCGCCGCCGGCGCGTTGAGCTGCTCGCTGAAGTAGTGGTCGTCGACCCAGCCTTCCCAACCGGAGTGGCCGTTGCCCGAGGTGACCCAGGCATGATGCGGCTGCGCCACGTCGCCGGTGGCATGCAGCGCGTAGCCGATGGTCTGCAGCGAGGGCGCGGCCTTGAACTGCTCGAACCAGTACTGGGCCAGGTTGTCGATGGGCTGGAAGGCACTGGTCTGGAAGTCGCCGTAGTCCCGCTGCCAGTCCGAACGGCTGCCCTGCCGGTAATGCGCCTCGGTGCTGTCGAAGTCGCTCTTCTTCAGCTCGCGGTTGTACAGGTAGACCATGGCGTACCAGTCGACGTCGCCGCTCCAGCTGCCATCGACCTTGCGGTAGCGGTAGTCGTAGCCGCCATGGTCGTTGCCGTGGGCGTCGCCCTGGCGAGCCATGTTGATGAAGTGCCAGTAGGAGGTGTAGTTGACCAGTGAGGCAGCCGCTCCGGCGGCCGGGGCGTACTCGTAGCCGACCCACCAGCCGCCCAGGCGGGTGTCCTGGAAGTCGTCGACGTCATAGGCGGCCTGGCCGAGCACCTCGCCGGCCTGGGCCTGGCTGCCGGCGGCGCCGACGTAGAACTGGTAGGCACGACGCATGTCCGGCGTGGCATAGGCCGAGTTCATGAAGGCCAGGGCGTCCTTGACGATATTCTTGTGGGTCGGCTGGGACCAGGCGGCTGCCTGGCCGGCGGCCAGCACCAGGCCTAGACCAAGGGTCAGTGAGGTGAGGTTGTTCATCGAGGGTTCGCTCTTCGTGTAGTTGGAGTTGAGCAGTGGTAACCGGCGTCGATGGCAAAGCCGTTACGACGCCGGGCTCCAACTAGAGCGCAGTCGACAGGGGTGCCGCTACCCACGTATGGGTTAGTGGTCTAGACCAAATCGGATTATGTGCCGTCGGTCACGGCTCACTGCGCCGCCAGGCGCTCGCGGGTCTTCTGCTGGCGGTAGCTGATCGCCGCGGCCGGCACCGGGCTGACCTTGCCGGTCTCCAGCCATTTCTTCAGGCGGTTGGCATCGGCCATGTGGGTGTACTTGCCGAAGGCATCCAGGACCACGAAGGCCACCGGGCGCTTGTTCATCACGGTGCGCATCACCAGGCAGTGACCGGCTTCGTCGGTGTAGCCGGTCTTGGTCAGCTGCACGCTCCAGTTGGGCTTGCGCACCAGGGCATTGGTGTTGCGAAAACCCAGGCTGTAGTTGGGTTTGCGAAAGCGCACGGTCTGCTCGGTGGTGGTGCTCAACTGACCGAGCAAGGGGTAGTTCTGGCTGGCCTTGAGCAGCAGCACCAGATCATTGGCACTGGAGACGTTGCGCTCGGACAGGCCGGTCGGCTCGACGTAGCGGGTATGACGCATGCCCAGGGCCTTGGCCTTGGCGTTCATCGCCGCGACGAAGGCCGCGTAACCGCCCGGGTAATGGTGGGCCAGACTGGATGCCGCGCGGTTCTCCGAGGACATCAGGGCCAGCAGCAGCATCTCGCGGCGGCTGATCTCGCTGCCCACCCGCACCCGCGAGAACACCCCCTTCATCTCCACGTTGTCGCGGATGGTGATCGGCAGCACTTCATCGAGCGGCAGCTTGGCATCCAGGGTCACCAGGGCGGTCATCAGCTTGGTCACCGAGGCAATCGGCACCACCAGATCGGGGTTGCTGGAGTAGAGCACCTGGTTGGTCTCCAGGTCGACCAACAGCGCACTGCCGGCGGCCAGCTCCTGCTGGCGCGGCGCCTGAGTGGCGGCGAGGGCGTTCGATGCAACGACAACACAGCTGCAGATCAGCAGCAGGCTTACTATCGAATGACGGATATTCACGGGACGATTCACAGAGTTGAGTGGGAGAGGGGCGGAACTGTCGATTCCGACCGGCGCAGTATACGAAAATCGTCTACCTACCTTGCAGTGTAGGGTGCCCCGGCGCCGTCATTTCGTCCGTTCGGCGGATGCCTTCACCCCTCATGCAACTCGCTTTGCAGCCAGTCGACGAACTGCTGGGTCAGGCGCTGGCGACGCTTGCGTTCGGGCAGCACCACGTAATAGCCGAACTCGGAGCGCACCTCGTCGGCACACACCCGGCACAGCAAGTCCTGGGCCAGCAGCTCATCGACCAGGTGGCGCCAGCCGATGGCCACGCCCTGGCCGGCGATCGCCGCCTGGATCAGCAGGGTGTAGTTGTCGAAACGCAGCGCACCGGCGCCCGGGGTGGCGGCAACGCCATAGGCACGGAACACGCCGCTCCAGTCGAACCAGCGCGAGCGGCTTTCCGGGCGCAGGTGCAGCAGCGGCAACTCGGCCAGGGCGCTGGCCGGCAGCGGCAACTGGCGGCCCTTGAGCAGCTGCGGGCCGCACACCGGGAACACCTCCTCGTGAAACAACAGGTGGGCCTCGCCATGCTTGAAGCGGCCGTCGCCGAAGGCGATGGCCACGTCGATGTCCGAGGGCAGGGTGCCCAGGTCGCGCGCGCTGCTGATCAGGCTGACGTCCACTTCCGGGTGGAGTTGGTGAAACCGCGGCAGGCGCGGCATCAGCCAGTAGGCGGCGAAGGCGAAATCGGTGGCTACCTGCAGCACCTCATGCTGCTGCCGGGCGGTGACCGCCATCAGGCCGGCATCGAGTGATTCCAGGCCGGCCTGGACGTAGCGCTGCAGCAGCTCACCCGCTTCGGTGAGGACGATGCCGCGGTAGACCCGATCGAACAGACGGGTCTCCAACTGCTGCTCCAGGCGCTTGATCTGCTGGCTGATCGCCGGCTGACTGCTACCCAGCTCGCTCGCCGCCGCGGTGAAACTGAGGTGGCGCGCGGCGGACTCGAACACCCGCAGCGCGTCCAGGGAAATCCCCTCGATGCTCTCAAACATAAGCTCTACTTATCCGAGTCATGTGCCTGCAGCGGGTTTACCACAGTTTCTGCAGGGGAGACTATCCAAGCCGCAATTTCGCATAAATCTTTTATATGGAAAACCGGCTCGCCATGAAACGTCCCAACATCCTCTTCATCATGGCCGACCAGATGGCCGCGCCTATCCTGCCACTGCACGACGCCGCCTCGCCGATCAAGCTGCCCAACCTGATGCGTCTGGCCAGCGAAGGCGTGGTCTTCGATTCGGCCTACTGCAACAGCCCGCTGTGCGCACCCTCGCGCTTCACCCTGGTCAGCGGCCAGCTGCCGAGCAAGATCGGCGCCTACGACAACGCCGCCGACTTCCCCGGCGATGTGCCGACCTACGCCCACTACCTGCGCCGCCTTGGCTACCGCACCGCCCTGTCGGGCAAGATGCACTTCTGCGGCCCGGACCAGCTGCACGGCTATGAAGAGCGCCTGACCAGCGACATCTACCCGGCCGACTATGGCTGGGCGGTGAACTGGGACGAGCCGGAGCAGCGCCTGTCCTGGTACCACAACATGTCCTCGGTGCTGCAGGCCGGCCCGAGCGTGCGCACCAACCAGCTCGACTTCGACGAAGAAGTGGTGTTCAAGGCCCAGCAGTACCTCTATGACCATGTGCGGATGAGCGGCGACCAGCCGTTCTGCCTGACCGTGTCGATGACCCATCCGCACGACCCCTACACCATCCCCGAGGAGTTCTGGAACCTGTACGAGGGCGTCGACATTCCGCTGCCCAGCCAGACCATCGACCAGGCCGAGCAGGATCCGCACTCGCAGCGCCTGCTCAAGGTCATCGACCTGTGGGACAAGCCGCTGCCCGAACACAAGATCAAGGACGCAAGGCGTGCCTACTACGGCGCCTGCAGCTACATCGACAGCAATATCGGCAAGCTGCTCAAGACCCTCAAGGACTGCAACCTGGCCGAGGACACCATCATTGTCTTCTCCGGCGACCACGGCGACATGCTTGGCGAGCGCGGCCTCTGGTACAAGATGCACTGGTTCGAGATGGCCGCCAGGGTACCGCTGCTGGTGCACGCCCCCAAGCGCTTCGCCGCGCACCGGGTCAGCCAGTCGGTGTCGACCATGGACCTGCTGCCGACCCTGGTCGAGCTGGCCGGTGGCACGCTCGAGGCGAACCTGCCCCTGGACGGCCGCTCGCTGCTGGCGCACCTAGACGGCTCGGGCGGCCACGATGAGGTGATCGGCGAGTACATGGCCGAAGGCACCACCAGCCCGCTGATGATGATCCGCCGTGGCGCCTACAAGTTCATCTACTCTGAGCAGGACCCGCTGCTGCTGTTCGACCTCAGCCAGGATCCCCAGGAACGGGAAAACCTCGCCGCCTCGCCGGATCATCAGGCCCTGCTGGGCAGTCTGATCGATGAGGCCAAGGCGCGCTGGGACATCCCCGCGATCCACCAGGCCACCCTGGACAGCCAGCGCCGCCGGCGTTTCGTCGCCGACGCCCTGACCCACGGCAAGCTCAAGAGCTGGGACCATCAACCCCTGGTCGACGCCAGCCAGCAGTACATGCGCAACCACATCGACCTGGACGATCTGGAACGCCGCGCCCGCTACCCTCAAGTGTGATTTCAACATCCGACAAGCGTGCACCTAAAACTAAAAGAGTAAGTGGAGACAAGCCATGAACAAGATCAGCACCCTGTTTGCCGCGAGCCTGCTGATGGCCGCGGGCACCTTTCAGGTCCACGCCGAAGACGCCCAGTGCGCCACGGTGAAACTCGGCGATCCGGGTTGGAGCGACATCGCCGTGACCAACGGCATCGCCAGCTTCCTGCTCGAGGGCCTGGGCTACCAGGCCCAGTCCCAGACCCTGGCGGTACCGATCATCTTCGCCGGGCTGCAGAAGGGCCAGGTCGATGTGTTCCTCGGCAACTGGATGCCGGCGCAACAGAGCAACTACGACAAGTTCGTCGCCAGCGGCGAAGTGGCCAAGCTGGCGCAGAACCTCGATGGCACCGAGTACACCCTGGCCGTGCCGACCTACGCCTACGAGGCGGGGGTGAAGACCTTCGCCGACCTCGACAAGTTCGCCGACAAGTTCGGCCACAAGCTCTACGGCATCGCCTCGGGCTCGCCGGCCAACGAGTCGATCCGGCAGATGATCGAGTCCGACGAGTTCGGCCTGGGCGACTGGAAGCTGGTGGAGTCGAGCGAGCAGGCGATGCTGGTGCAGGTCGGCCGCGCGGTGAAGCGCAACGAGTTCGTGGTGTTCCTCGGCTGGACCCCGCACCCGATGAACGTCAACTACGACATGAAATACCTGCGCGGTGGCGAGAAGTACTTCGGCGAAAGCGGCAGCGTCAACACCCTGGCACGCAAGGGCTTTGCCGAACAGTGCCCGAACGTCGGCAAGCTGCTGAGCAACCTGACCTTCACTCAGGACATGGAAAACTCCATCATGGACAAGGTGCTGAGCAAGCAGGCCAGCAACGCCGAGGCGATCAAGGCCTGGCTGCAAGCCAATCCGCAGGTGCTCGACGGCTGGCTGGCAGGCGTTACCACCCAGGATGGCGGCGACGCGCTGGCGGCGATCAAGGCTAAACTCTGAGTCACCAGGCCGCACAGGGTGACCCCTGTGCGGCTATCCCGGATAATTCGGGATCTGTAATCGACTGGACAGCCCCTCGCCAGCCACCGGACAGACGCCGCCTCGATGCCGCTACCCAACCGCCAGACCCTCTTGCCGTTCCTCAGATGGCTGCCCAACACCAGCCCGCGTAGCCTCGGCAATGATCTGCTGGTGGGCATGACCGGCGCCATTCTGGCCCTGCCACAATCGATCGCCTACGCGCTGATCGCCGGCCTGCCGGCCGAATATGGCCTGTACGCCGCGATAGTACCGGTGATCATCGCCTGCCTGTGGGGCTCGTCCTGGCACCTGATCTGCGGGCCGACCGCGGCGATCTCGATCGTCCTGTTCACCAGCGTCAGCCCGCTGGCCCAACCCGGCAGCCAGGACTTCATCGCCCTGGTGCTGCTGCTGACCTTCGTCGCCGGCCTGTTCCAGTGGCTGATGGGGCTGCTGCGCTTCGGCGCCCTGGTCAATTTCATCTCCCACTCGGTGGTGCTCGGGTTCACCCTCGGCGCCGCCGTGGTGATCGTCCTCGGCCAGTTGCCCAACCTGCTCGGCATCAGCATGCCCAGCCAGGCCACGGCGCTGGCGACCCTGCTCAACCTCGGCGAGCACCTGCCGGAAACCGACTGGTGCTCCCTGGCGCTGGCGCTGTTCACCCTGGCCGTCAGCCTGCTCATCCGCCACCTCTGGCCGCGCTTGCCGGCGCTGCTGCTGGGCCTGGTGGCTGGCAGCCTGCTGGTGCTGCTGCTGCCGCAGCGGCTGACTGCCGGCATCGCCCTGGTCAGCGCCTTCGAGGGTCAGCTGCCGCCGTTCAGCCCGCTGCGCCTGGAGCTGTCGACCATTCTCCAGCTGCTGCCGGCGGCGGTGGCCTGCGGCATGCTCGGCCTGGTCACCAGCCTGTCGATCGCCCGGGCCCTGGCCAGCAAGTCCCAGCAGTTTCTCGACGCCAACCAGGAAGTCCGCGCCCAGGGCCTGTCCAACCTGGTGGGCGCCTGGTTCTCCGCCTCACTGTCGGCCGGCTCCTTCACCCGCTCGGCGCTGAACCTGCAGGCCGGCGCGCGCTCGCCCCTGGCCGGGGTGTTCTCCGCGCTGCTGGTGGCCCTGTTCGCCCTGATCGGCGCGCGCCTGATCGCGCATATCCCGCTACCCAGCATGGCCGCCAGCATCCTGCTGATCTGCTGGGGCCTGATGGATATTGCCGGAGTGCGCGCGCTGTTTCGGGTCAGCCGCTCGGAGTTCCTGGTGATGAGCCTGACCCTGCTGGCGACCCTGCTGCTGGAGTTGCAGACGGCGATCTATGCCGGGGTGCTGGCCTCGCTGTTCTTCTACCTCAAGCGCACCTCGCAACCGCGGGTGAAGGTCTGGAGAGAGGGCGAGGAGGAGCTGCTGCGGGTCGAGGGCTCGATCTTCTTCGGCGCCTGCCACTACCTGCAGCAGTTGCTCCAGCGCAGCAGCGGCGAGCGGGTGATCATCGACGCCCACCACGTCAACTTCATCGACTACGCCGGGGTGGAAATGCTCCACCAGGAAGCGCGCCGCCTGCTGGCGCAGAACCGCAGCCTGATCCTGCGCCGGGCGCGGCCGCCGGTCACCGAGGAAATCCAGAAGCTCGAAGGCGCCGAGCGCTGCCCGGTGCGCTTCGAGGATTGAGTTGTGCGCCGAGCACCGCGGGTCAGTCCTCGTCGGTGTCCAGCACGCTGAGATCCAGCGGCCGCACCTGGCCGAGCCACATGGCCCAGTCGCGATGGTCGCGCAACGCCTGGCCGGTGAGCGGGTGGACCAGCACGTTGAGGCCATCGCGATGCTGCATCAGCCAGGGCAGCAGTTCGCCGAACAGCTCGGCGCGGAAGGCCAACTGGCAGCTCCAGTCCGGGTGCGGGCCGACCGGTTGCTGGTGCAGCCGCCCCATCTTCAGCGCAAAGCGCCGTGCCGCCTCTTCGCACAATGCCCGAGCCTGCTCCAGGGTCGTGGCGTCGAAGTAGACGTGGGCGTGGTAGCCCTTGATTCGCGGTAGCCTCTGCTCGTCCATCGTTCGTCCCTCAGCCCGCCAGCTGGCGGCGCAGCTCGGCCAGCACCGGGGCGCTGTCCGGACGTACCCCGCGCCACAGGTAGAAGGCCTCGGCAGCCTGCTCGACCAGCATCCCCAGGCCATCCAGGGTGCGCGCCGCACCTTGCTCGGCGGCCCAGCGGTTGAAGGCGGTCGGCTCTTTGCCGTACATCATGTCGTAGCACAGGCTGCGCCCGGGCTCGATCAGGCTCGCCGCGATCGGCGGCAGCTCGCCGGCCAGACTGGCCGAGGTGCCGTTGACGATCAGGTCGACCGGCGCATCTATCCAGTCGAAGCCGCTGGCCACCACCGGGCCCAGGTCGGCGAACTCGGCGGCCAGCTGCTCGGCCTTCTCAACGGTACGGTTGGCGATCACCAGGCTCGCCGGCCGCTCGGCCAGCAAGGGCTCGAGCACGCCACGCACCGCTCCGCCGGCACCGAGCAGGAGCACGCGCTTGCCGCGCAGGTCGAAGCCGGCGTTGACCTTGAGGTCACGCACCAGACCGGCACCGTCGGTGTTGTCGCCGAGCAGGCTGCCGTCGTCCAGCTTCTTCAGGGTATTCACCGCGCCGGCGCGGCGGGCGCGGGCGCTCAGGCTGTCGGCCAGCTGGAAGGCCTGTTCCTTGAACGGCACCGTGACATTGGCGCCCTTGCCCTCGACGAAGAACGCCCGGGCGAAGCCGGGAAAGTCCTCCAGCGGCGCGAGCAGCGCCTCGTAGCTCAGCTGCTGGCCGGTCTGCTCGGCGAACAGGCGGTGGATCAGCGGCGACTTGCTGTGGCCGATGGGATTACCGAATACGCCGTAGCGGTCCATCAGATTCACGCCTCCGCCAGCCAGTCGCGATCGGTCAGGAAGTATTCGGTCAGCCGTGCCTCCTCGCTGCCCGGCGCCGGCTTCCAGTCGTAGCCCCAGCGCACCTGCGGCGGCAGCGACATCAGGATCGACTCGGTACGCCCGCCGGACTGCAGGCCGAACAGGGTGCCACGGTCATAGACCAGGTTGAACTCGACGTAGCGTCCGCGGCGGAACGCCTGGAACTCGCGCTCGCGCTCGCCGTAGCCGGTCAGCTTGCGCCGGCGCACGATCGGCAGATAGGCCTCGAGGTAAGCGTCGCCAATGGCGCGCATGAAGGCGAAGCTGGTGTCGAAATCCCACTGGTTGAGGTCGTCGAAGAACAGCCCGCCGACGCCGCGCGGCTCGCCGCGGTGCTTGAGATGGAAATAGCGGTCGCACCAGGCCTTGAACTTCGGATAGACCTCGGCGCCGAAGGGCGCACAGGCGTCACGGGCGACCCGGTGCCAGTGCACGCAGTCTTCCTCGAAGGCGTAGTAGGGGGTCAGGTCGAAGCCGCCGCCGAACCACCAGACCGGCTCCGCGCCTTCCTTCTCGGCGCTGAAGAAGCGCACGTTGGCGTGCGAGGTCGGCACGTAGGGGTTCTCCGGATGAATCACCAGGGACACCCCGAGCGCCTCGAAGCCGCGACCGGCCAGTTCCGGGCGATGGGCGCTGGCCGAGGGCGGCAGGCCACTGCCGAACACATGGGAGAAGTTCACTCCGCCCTTCTCGATCAGCGCGCCGTTCTCTATCACCCGGGTGCGCCCGCCGCCGCCGCCGGCCGGCCGCTGCCAGGCGTCCTCGATGAACTGGGCGCCGCCATCCTCGGCTTGCAGGGCGGTACAGATGCGGTCTTGCAGGTCGAGCAGATAGGCCTTTACGGCCTCAGTACGTTCAGTCACGGCGGCACCTTGAAAAACAGTCAGGCCGGCCGGGCATCTGGCCCGCCAGCAGAATCGGCGGCCAGCATAACATTTGCCGACCGCCGCTTGCTGTTGACGCCAGTCGAGCGGGGCGGTTGGATAGGGCCTCTATTCGTTCGCCCAAGCCCTTGGGCAGAGCATTCGACAAGGAGCCTGAGATGGCCAAGCGCATACAGTTCGGCAGCCACGGTGGCCCGGACGTCCTCGAATACCGCGACTACCTGCCGGCCGCGCCCGGCCCGCAGGAAGTGCGCGTAGCCAACCGGGCCATCGGCCTGAACTTCATCGACACTTACTACCGCAGCGGCCTGTATCCGCCACCGGCGCTGCCCTCCGGCCTGGGCACCGAGGGCGCCGGCATCGTCGAGGCAGTGGGTGCCGGGGTCAGCCAGTTCCAGGTCGGCGACCGGGTGGCCTATGCCACCGGCCCGCTCGGTGCCTACAGCGAACTGCATGTGCTGCCCGCCAGCAAGCTGGTCAAGCTGCCGGACGCCATCGACTTCGAGCAGGCGGCCGCGGTGATGCTCAAGGGCCTGACCGTGCAGTACCTGCTGCGCCAGACCTTCGCCCTGCAGGGCGGCGAAACCATCCTGTTCCACGCCGCCGCAGGCGGAGTCGGCTCCCTGGCCTGTCAATGGGCCAGGGCACTGGGGGTCAAGCTGATCGGCACGGTCAGCTCGGCGGAAAAGGCCAAGCGGGCGATGGAGCAGGGCGCCTGGGCGACCATCGACTACAGCCATGAGGACGTGGCCCAGCGTGTGCTGGAGCTGACCGACGGGCAGAAGTGCCCGGTGGTCTACGACGGTGTCGGCAAGGACACCTGGGCGACCTCGCTGGACTGCGTCGCCCCGCGCGGCCTGCTGGTCAGCTTCGGCAACGCCTCCGGCGCGGTCACCGGGGTCAACCTGGGCATACTCGCGCAGAAGGGCTCGCTGTTCGTCACCCGGCCGACCCTGGCCGGTTATGCCGACACCCCCGAGCGCCTGCAGGCGATGGCCGACGACCTGTTCGCCATGATCGCCAGCGGCAAGCTGCGGGTGGACATCGGCCAGCGCTATCCGCTGCAAGAAGCGGCGGCCGCGCAGACGGCGCTGAGTGCCCGGCAGACCACCGGCTCGACCATCCTGCTGCCGTAGCCGGGCGCTAGGATGGCCTGATCACATCACCGCTGATCAGGTCGCGGATCGCGCTGGGATTCTTGCGCCCGCCCAGCGCGCCACCGAGCACCTTGTCCAGCTGTCGCGGAAAATACTGCTCGACTCGCAGCCGGCTGCGAGCCGCCGGCCGCCCGGCCGGATTGGCCGAGGTCGACACCAGCGGGCCGGTCAAGGCGCAGAGCGCCCGCACCAGGGGGTGATCGCTGACGCGCAGGGCGACACTGTCGTGGTCGCCGCTGATCCATTCCGGCAGGCGCTGCTGATGCGGCACCAGCCAGGTACTGGGCCCCGGCCAGGTGCTGGCCAGGCGCTCCTGCCAGATATCCGGCAAGTCATCGAGGAGGAAGTCGAACTGGTCGATGCTAGCGGCCACCAGGATCAGGCCCTTGGCCATCGGCCGCTCCTTCAGCGCCAGCAGGCGCTCGACCGCCAGCTCGTCCCAGGGATCGCAGCCCAGTCCCCAAACCGCCTCGGTCGGATAGGCGATCACGCCACCCTGGCGTACCACTCGCGCCGCCTGTTGCACCTGCCACCTGCTGACCATCCACTGCACTCCGCTTGAGCTTGCCCGGCAGTGTATCCAAGCTAGCCGGTGCGGCCCACCCAGCGCCCGCCTTCGCAGGCGACGCGGCCCTCCAGTTCCAGCTCGGTGAGGGCGGCCAGCACCTCGGGCAGGGGCCAGCCGACAGCCGCGGCCAGGGCCTCGCTGCTGTGCGGCGCCGCATGCAGCAGTTCGACCAGAGGGTGGCGCTCCGCCGGCATTGCGCTCACCGCGCAGGCAGCCGGCGAGGGGGTCTGCCAGCCGCGCAAGGCCTCGAGAATATGCTCGATGCTTTCCACCAGGGTGGCGCCATCGCGAATCAGCTGGTGGCAACCCCGCGCTCCGGGGTGGTGGATGGAGCCGGGAATCGCATAGACCTCGCGGCCCTGCTCGGCGGCCAGGCGTGCGGTGATCAGCGAACCACTGGACGGGCTCGCCTCGACCACCAGCACACCGAGCGAAAGGCCGCTGATGATGCGGTTGCGCCGTGGAAAATTGCTGGCGTGGGGCGGGCAATCCAGTGGCAGTTCCGATACCAGGGCGCCGCCCTGTTCGACGATCTCGGCCGCCAGCTGCGTGTGCCGCGCCGGATACAGGCACTGCAATCCGGTGCCCAGCACCGCCACCGTTTTTCCCGCCGCCGCCAGGGCCCCGCGATGAGCCGCACCATCGATTCCCAGGGCCAGTCCGCTGGTGATCACGAAACCACCGCCGGCCAGGCTACGGGCGAAGCCGTGGGCGGTGTCCAGCCCCGGCCGCGAGGCGCGGCGGCTGCCGACCATGGCCAACTGCGGCAGCTCGAGCAACGCCGCATCGCCGGCGACGAACAGCACGGGGGGCGCATCGCCGAGTTCGGCGAGCAGCGCCGGGTAGCCCGGGTCATCCCACATCAGCAGGTGGTGCCGCTCGGCTTCCAGCCAGGCCAGGGCGGCAGCTGTCCGCCGACGAACCTCGGCGCTGCGCCGCGCCTCGGCGCATACCGCCGGCAAGCCCAGGGTGCGCCAGGCGCTGGCCGGAGCACTGAGCGCGGCCGAGGCGCTGGCGAAGGCCGCCAGCAAGGCGCGAAAACGCCGCGGCCCCAGCTCCGGCAGGCTGTGCAGGCGCAGGCGCGCTTCGATTTCGCAGGGTGAGACGGCGTACGGGGGAGCGAGCGACATGCTGATCATCCTTGATCGGTCGCGCCGCACAGGCGGCAGAAAGCAGAAGCCCCGCGATTGCGGGGCTTCTAGGGCATCACGGGTTGCGGACCTTATCCATCAGTTCGAGGGAGCGGGTGGCTCCCAGAATCAGCCCGTAACTGAGCTTGTCGTAGGTCCTGAACACCATCAGCAGGCCAGCACGCTCGTCGGGAATCTTCACCGACTCGCCGGTAATCCGGTCACGCACGGTTTCGCCGGTCTTGTACACCGCCAGTACGTTGCCCTCGACCAGGCCATCGCGCGCCCCCTTGTTCAGGGTCACCACGTCGAACTGGCCGATCTGGGTCACGCCGCGAGGTACATCGAGGATCAGGCCATTGATCTCGTTGCTCGGTTCGCTGGGCATGAAGGTAGAGGTAATGGCGCGTTCTTCGGTGGCGAACAGGCGATCGCCGAGGCGCACTTCCTGAGTCGAGCGCGTCAGCTCCATGGTGCCGATATCGCCTTCCTCGGCGACGATCTGACCGCTGCCGATATCATCGGCGTTGATGCCGAGGAACTCCTGGGTATCCGGGTCGAGGTAGGTCTTGCCTTGACGGAAGATGCCGTACACCGGTGCCGAAGGGTCGAAGGTGCCGCGGGCATAGACCCGATCGCCGGCGCCGCTGACCACCCGCTCGGCGTTGCCGGCGACGACATAGGGTGCACCGAGGAACTGCTCCGGGGCATCGACGATACGGTTGCTCAGCAGAAAGCTGTTGATCGCCTCCAGCGGGATCGCCGGGATCGCCTCGGCCATGGGCGTGCTGCGGATCTGCGGCGACAGCTTGATGGTGCCGCGCGACGCGCCGCGCTCGAGCATCAGGCGCGGCTGGCCATCGACATAGACCAGGCTGAGCTGGTCGCCCGGGTAGATCAGATGGGGGTTTTCCACCTGCGGGTTGGCATGCCAGATCTCCGGCCACTTCCACGGCTGACTGAGGAACCGCCCGGAAATATCCCAGAGGGTGTCACCCTTGACCACTGTGTAACGGTCGGGGTGACCGTCCTTGAGCTGCACGTCGGCCAGGGCCATGCCGGTCTGGGCCAAGCCGCCTGTGGCGAGCAGCAGCAGGGCGAGTAGTGATTTCCTCATGCGGTGAATCCCTTTATTATGTGTCTTCACGTGGAGCGCCCTTGCGCCGCAGGTAAAACCCAGTAAGACCGCGGCGTGAAGCCGTTTTTCAATGCTGCTCATCATCTTAGCAGCGGATTTTGACTTTATTCCACAAGTGCATCACAAACCCTTATGGCGATTCTAAACATCCTCGAATTTCCCGATCCGCGCCTGCGCACCATCGCCAAGCCGGTGGCCGTGGTCGATGACGCCCTGCGTCAGCTGATCGACGACATGTTCGAAACCATGTATGACGCCCCCGGTATCGGCCTGGCCGCCACCCAGGTCAACGTGCACAAGCGCGTGGTGGTGATGGACCTGTCCGAAGACAAGTCCGAACCGCGGGTATTCATCAACCCCGAGTTCGAGACGCTGACCGACGAAGTGGACCAGTATCAGGAGGGTTGCCTGTCGGTCCCGGGCTTCTACGAGAACATCGATCGCCCGCAGAAGGTCAAGGTCAAGGCGCTGGACCGCGACGGCCAGCCTTACGAGCTGATCGCCGAAGGTCTGCTGGCGGTGTGCATCCAGCACGAATGCGACCACCTCAATGGCAAGCTGTTCGTCGACTACCTGTCCAACCTAAAACGCGATCGCATCAAGAAGAAGCTGGAAAAGCAGCATCGCCAGCGGGCTTGAGCCACGAATCATCCAAAGGCTTGCTTTCAGGTTGCCCCGATAGCAAGCCTTTTTCTTTAGCGAGACCCCATGACTGAAGCACTGCGCATCGTCTTCGCCGGTACCCCGGAATTCGCCGCCGAACACCTCAAGGCCCTGCTCGATAGCCCGCACCAGATCATCGCCGCCTACACCCAGCCGGACCGCCCCGCCGGCCGCGGGCAGAAACTCGCCCCCAGCCCGGTCAAGCAGTTGGCTCAGCAGCACGGCATAGCGGTGCTGCAACCGCAGAGCCTGCGCGATCCGGCGGCCCAGGCCGAGCTGGCCGCGCTGCAAGCGGATCTGATGGTGGTGGTCGCCTACGGTCTGATCCTGCCGCAGGTGGTGCTCGATACGCCGCGCCTTGGCTGCATCAACAGCCACGCCTCGCTATTGCCACGCTGGCGCGGCGCCGCGCCTATCCAGCGAGCCATTCAGGCCGGGGACGCACACAGCGGGGTAACCGTGATGCAGATGGAAGCGGGCCTGGACACCGGCCCCATGCTGCTGAAAGTCAGCACGCCGATTTCGCCCAGCGACACCGGCGGCAGCCTGCACGACCGCCTGGCCGAACTCGGCCCGCCGGCGGTGCTCGAGGCCATCGCCGGCCTGGCGGACGGCAGCCTGGTCGGCGAGGTGCAGGACGACAGCCAGGCCACCTATGCGCACAAGCTGAACAAGGACGAGGCCCGCCTGGACTGGACGCGCCCGGCGCTCGAGCTGGAGCGTCTGATTCGCGCCTTCAATCCCTGGCCGATCTGCCACAGCACCCTCAATGGCGAACCGCTGAAGATCCTGGCGGCCGAGCTGGCGGACGGGCAGGGCGCGCCCGGGCAGATCCTCGCCACCAGCAAGGACGGCCTGACCGTCGCCTGCGCCGAAGGCGCGCTGCGCCTGACCCGCCTGCAACTACCAGGGGGCAAGGCGCTGGCCTTCGCCGACCTGTTCAACAGCCGCCGCGAGCAGTTTGCCGCCGGCCTGGTGCTGCAGTGATGAGGAAGGACGCATGAACCCGCGCCTGGCTGCCGCCCGCGCCCTCAGCGCCGTCCTCTCCGGCAAGGCCTCCCTGGGCAGCAGCCTGCCCGCGCAGCTGGACAGGGTCGAGCCACGCGATCGTGGCCTGACCCAGGAGCTGGCCTTCGGCACCGCACGCTGGCAGCCACGCCTGGCGGCGCTGGCGGACAAGCTGCTGCAGAAGCCGTTCAAGGCCACCGACAAGGACGTCGAGGCCCTGCTGCTGGTCGGTCTCTATCAACTGCTCTACACGCGCATTCCGCCCCACGCCGCCCTCGGCGAAACCGTCGGCTGTGCCGACAAGCTGAAGAAACCGTGGGCCAAGGCCCTGATCAATGCGGTGCTGCGCCGCGCCCAGCGCGAAGGCACGCAATTGCTGGCCGAGCTGGAACACGACCCGATGGTGCGTACCGCCCATCCGCGCTGGCTGCAAAAGGCCCTCAAGGCCCATTGGCCCGAACACTGGGAAGCCATCTGCGCCGCCAACAACGCCCATCCGCCGCTGATCCTGAGGGTCAATCGGCGCCAGGGCTCGCGCGATGCCTACCTCGCCGAGCTGCAGGCCGCCGGGCTCGACGCCGAGGCCTGCCGCTACAGCGGCGACGGCATCCGCCTGCTGCAGGCCTGCGACGTTACCAGTCTGCCGGGCTTCGCCGAAGGGCGGATCAGCGTGCAGGACGAGGCCGCGCAACTGGCCGCCGAGCTGCTCGAACTGGCTCCCGGCCAGCGGGTGCTGGACGCCTGCTGCGCGCCGGGCGGCAAGACCTGTCACCTGCTCGAAGCCGAGCCGCAACTGGCCGGCGTGGTGGCCGTGGACCTGGAACAAAAACGCCTGGTGCGGGTACGGGAGAACCTCGCGCGCCTCGGCCTCAACGCCGAGCTGATCGCTGCCGATGCTCGCGCTGTCGAGCGGTGGTGGGACGGCCAGGCGTTCCAGCGCATCCTGCTCGACGCCCCCTGTTCGGCCACCGGGGTGATCCGTCGCCACCCGGACATCAAGCTGACCCGTCAGGCGGAAGATATCCCCGCCCTGGCGCAGTTGCAGGGCGAACTGCTCGATGCCCTGTGGCCGACTCTGGCGGTTGGCGGCATCCTGCTCTACGCCACCTGTTCGACCCTGCCGACGGAGAACAGCGAAGTGATCGAGGCCTTCCTCGCCCGTACCCCGGGCGCCCGTGAGCTGGCGATTGCCGGTCCCTTCGGCCTGGCCCAGCCGCACGGCCGGCAGCTGCTGGCCCAGGCGGACGGCCATGACGGTTTCTACTATGCCAAGCTGATCAAGATCGCCGCCGTCCGCGGCTGAGGAACAGACCGGATGAAAATCATCATTCTCGGGGCCGGCCAAGTCGGCGGCACCCTGGCCGAACACCTGGCCAGCGAAGCCAACGACATCACCGTGGTGGACACCGATGGCGACCGCCTGCGCGATCTCGGCGACCGCCTGGACATCCGCACCGTGGTCGGCCGCGGCTCCTTTCCCACCGTGCTGCGCCAGGCCGGCGCGGACGATGCCGACATGCTGATCGCGGTGACCAACAGCGACGAGGTCAACATGGTCGCCTGCCAGGTGGCCTACACCCTGTTCCATACCCCGACCAAGATCGCCCGGGTGCGCGAACCGGCCTACCTGACCCGCGCCGGGCTGTTCAACAACGAAGCCATCCCGATCGACGTGCTGATCAGCCCGGAACAGGTGGTGACCAACTACATCAAGCGCCTGATCGAATACCCAGGCGCCCTGCAGGTGATCGATTTCGCCGAAGGCAAGGCGCAGCTGGTGGCCGTGCGCGCCTACTACGGCGGCCCGCTGGTCGGCCAGCAGCTGCGCCAGCTGCGCCAGCACATGCCCAACGTCGACACCCGGGTGGCGGCGATCTTCAGGCGCAACCGGGCGATACTGCCGCAGGGCGATACGGTGATCGAGGCCGACGACGAGGTGTTCTTCATCGCCGCCAAGGGCCATATCCGTGCGGTGATGAGCGAGATGCGCCGCCTGGAAGTCAGTTACAAGAAGGTGGTGATCGCCGGCGGCGGGCACATCGGCGAACGCCTGGCCGAGGCCATCGAGAGCCGCTACCAAGTGAAGATCATCGAGATGAACCCGGCGCGCTGCCGCTACCTGTCGGAGAACCTCGACAGCACCGTGGTGCTGCAGGGCAGCGCCTCGGACCGCGACCTGCTGGTCGAGGAGAACATCAACGACGCCGATATCTTCCTCGCCCTGACCAACGACGACGAGGCCAACATCATGTCCTCGCTGCTGGCCAAACGCCTCGGTGCGCGCAAGGTGATGACCATCATCAACAACCCGGCCTACGTCGACCTGGTCCAGGGTGGCGAGATCGATATCGCCATCAGCCCGCAGCTGGCCACCATCGGCACCCTGCTGACCCACGTGCGCCGTGGCGACATCGTCAGCGTGCACTCGCTGCGCCGCGGCGCGGCCGAGGCCATCGAGGCCATCGCCCATGGCGACGCCAAGTCGAGCAAGGTGGTCGGCCGCGCCATCGAGGACATCCCGCTGCCGCCTGGCACCACCATTGGCGCCATCATCCGCAACGAGGAAGTGCTGATCGCCCACGACGATACCGTGATCGAATCCGGCGACCATGTGATCCTGTTCCTGGTCGACAAGAAGTACATCCGCGATGCCGAGCGGCTATTCCAGGTCGGCCTGACGTTCTTCTAATCGCGCAGTTCGCCGCTTAAGGCGCCACACTATGGATAGACCCGGCTGCGTTCTGCCGGCCGAGGAGGTGCCCATGCTCGAATCACTGGAGAAGATGCTCGCCCAGGGTATCGACAATGCCCTACTGCGCTTCGGCCTCGGCAAAGGCTACCTGGATGCCGGCGAGTTCGCCCGGGCGGCGCAGCATTTTCGCCGCTGCGTGGAGTTCGACCCGAATTATTCGGCCGCCTGGAAACTGCTCGGCAAGGCCCTGCTCGAACAGGGCAACAGGCCGGGGGCCGAGCAGGCCTGGCAGAAGGGTATCGCCGCCGCGCAAGGGCATGGCGACAAGCAGGCGGAAAAGGAAATGACGGTGTTCCTTAAGCGCCTGCAGCGGGAACAGTCGCCGCCTGACGGCACCTAGTCCTCGACGAAGCGCAGGCCGGCACCTTCGGCGTCGGCGCGCATCACTTCCATCTGCAGCACCGGCGCCTCGATCGGCAGGTCCTGCACCTGGCCGGTGACTCTTGTGCCCGGCGCCAGGCCGGCGAGATCCGGGTGCCTGACGTAGACGCCACCGTCGGAAAGGTCGCGGGTGTGGCCCAGCAGTTCGCCGAAACTCGGGTGGCAGATCTTGATCCGGCACTTCATCGGGGTGCGGGGATAGCGGCGCTGGTTGGACATCGAGGCGAGACTCCTCAGTTAGGCGTGCGCCGTTGATAGCGCAAATTCACAACCCCGCCCAGCCCCTATCAATAAAAAAGCGCTCGTTAGAGCGCTTTTCCGGTCACTTCCAGGCTTTTCCGCTCAGTACCACTTCTTCTCGCCGCTCGGGCGCTTCTTGAAGCGCTTCATGCTCCACATGTACTGGCTCGGATAGGTGCGCACATAACGCTCGATCACCGCGCTCATGGCCGCCACGCCTTCCTCGACCTTGTCGCTGTACATGCCTTCTGGCGCGGCTTCGAGGATCACCTTGTAGCCGCTGCCATCGGCCAGGCGCACGGCATGCAGGAACACCCCCAGCGCCTTGCCGCCGGCGAGCATGCCGGGCACGAATTTGCTGGTCAGCGCCTGGGTGGCGAGAAAGGGTACGAACACCCCGGCGGACAGGCTCGGCTCCGGATCGGCGGGAATCCCCACGGCGCCGCCACGGCGTACTTCCTTGATGACGCTGAGGATGCCTTCCTTGGTCGAAGGCGCCACCCGATTGCCCATCTGCACCCGCTGCTTCTGCAGCAGCTCATCCACCGCCTTGAGCTTGGGCGGACGGTAGAAGATGATCGGTTTGCACTGGGCGCAATAGAAATGGTTGAGCACTTCCCAGTTGCCCAGGTGGCTGGTGATGCCGACCACCCCCTTGCCCGAGGCCAGCGCCTGCTGCAGCACTTCCAGGCCTTCGACCTCGCGCACCAGGGCCAGCGACTTCTGTGCCGGCCAGACCCAGGCGCAGGCGCTCTCGGTCAGGGTACGGCCGATATCCCTGAGGCTCTGGCCGACCAGGCGTTCGCGTTCGGCAGCGCTCAATTCGGGGAAACACTTGGCCAGGTTGATCCGCACCACATCGCGCGAACCATTGGGCAGCTTCCACATCAGCCAGCCGATGGCTGCGCCCAGGCCTTGCACGGCGCGCCAGGGCAACAGCGCGAACAGTCGCAGAAAGCCCACCACCAGCGCGCCCTTGAACTTCTCCACAGGCAACTCCACGAGATCGAAAAGCGCCTATTGTAACCACCCCGGGTAGCGCCATACAGGCTGCCGTGCGGCCAGCTAGGCGTCGACCAGATCCGCGTAGCGGTCGCAATCGGTGGTGTGGTCCATGACCATGCCGGACGCCTGCATGTAGGCGTAGCAGATGGTCGGGCCAACGAAGGTGAAGCCGGCCTTCTTCAACGCACGGCTCATGGCCTCGGCTTCGGCGGTCACGGCCGGCATCTGAGTGCGGTCGGCGAAGTGGTTGACCTTCGGCCGGCCGCCGACGAACGACCAGAGCAGGGTGACCGGGTCGTCGAGTCGTAGCCAGGCCTGGGCGTTCTGTCGGGCCGCCCGCAGCTTGAGGCGGTTGCGGATGATGCCCGGGTCCTGCAGGCGCACGTCGATCTCCTCATCGCTCATCCGCGCCAGGCGCTCGGGATCGAAACCGAACAGCACCTGGCGGTAGCGCTCGCGCTTCTTCAATACCGTGATCCACGACAGGCCGGCCTGGAATCCCTCCAGCAGCAGCAACTCGAACAGGGCCCGGGGTTCGTGCAGCGGCACCCCCCATTCGCGGTCGTGGTAAGCCTGGTAGAGGGGGTCGTCGGTACACCAGAAACAGCGGGGCATAGGGCCTTCCAGGGCGGTGGAGGCCGCACGGATTGGGGTATACTCCCGCCCTTTCTGTCGCAGCCTCAACAGGTGAATTTTCCGTGAGCCAGACTACGCCTGCCGTGCGCACCTTCCAAGACCTGATCCTCGTCCTGCAGCAATACTGGGCGGAGCAGGGCTGTGTGGTGCTGCAGCCTTACGATATGGAAGTGGGCGCCGGCACCTTCCACACCGCCACCTTTCTGCGCGCCATCGGCCCGGAAACCTGGAACGCCGCCTACGTACAGCCCAGCCGCCGGCCGACTGACGGCCGCTACGGCGAGAACCCCAACCGCCTGCAGCACTACTACCAGTTCCAGGTGGTCCTGAAGCCCAATCCGGAAAACTTCCAGGAGCTGTACCTCGGCTCGCTGAAGGCCATCGGCCTCGACCCCCTGGTCCACGACATCCGCTTCGTCGAAGACAACTGGGAGTCGCCGACCCTCGGCGCCTGGGGCCTGGGCTGGGAAATCTGGCTGAACGGCATGGAAGTCACCCAGTTCACCTACTTTCAGCAGGTCGGCGGTATCGAGTGCTACCCGGTGACCGGCGAGATCACCTACGGCCTGGAGCGCCTGGCCATGTACATCCAGGGCGTCGACTCGGTCTACGACCTGGTGTGGACCGATGGCCCGTTCGGCAAGGTGACCTACGGCGACGTGTTCCACCAGAACGAGGTGGAGCAGTCGACCTACAACTTCGAGCACGCCAACGTCGACAAGCTGTTCGAGCTGTTCGACTTCTACGAGAGCGAAGCCAACCGCCTGATCGAACTGGAACTGCCGCTGCCCACCTACGAGATGGTGCTCAAGGCCTCGCACACCTTCAACCTGCTGGACGCACGCCGCGCCATCTCGGTGACCGCCCGCCAGCAGTACATCCTGCGCGTACGTACCCTGGCTCGCGCCGTGGCCCAGAGCTACCTGCAGGCGCGGCGCAAGCTCGGCTTCCCGCTTGCCAGCCCCGACCTGCGTGATGAAGTATTGGCCAAGCTGGAAGAAAGCGGGCGCATTCAAGATGAAGCCCTGGGCAACAAGAAGGAGGCAGCAGAATGAGTGCACGTGATTTCCTCGTCGAACTGGGCACCGAAGAGCTGCCACCGAAAGCCCTGAAGACGCTTGGCGAAGCTTTCCTCGGCGGCATCGTCAAGGGACTGAAGAGCGCCGGCCTGGCCCATGGCGCCGTGCGCTACTACGCGGCGCCGCGGCGCCTGGCGGTTTTCGTCGAGCGCCTCGAGGTCCAGCAGGCCGACCGCACCCTCAACCTCGATGGTCCGCCGCTGCAGGCCGCCTTCGACAAGGAGGGTAATCCGACTCAGGCCGCCCTGGGCTTCGCCAAGAAGTGCGGCGTCGAACTGGCCGAGATCGACCGCAGCGGGCCCAAGCTGCGCTTCACCCAGAACATCCCCGGCCAGGCGGCCGCCGGCCTGCTGCCGGGCATCGTCGAGGCCTCGCTGGACGAGTTGCCGATTCCCAAGCGCATGCGCTGGGGCGCGCGCAAGACCGAGTTCGTCCGGCCCAGCCAGTGGCTGGTGATGCTGTTCGGCGACGAGGTGATCGACTGCGGGATCCTCGCCCAGCGCGCCGGTCGGGTATCCCGCGGCCACCGCTTTCACGCCAACCACGAGGTGCGCATCAGCAGCCCGGCCACCTACGCAGAAGACCTGCGCGGCGCCTTCGTCATCGCCGATTTCGCCGAGCGCCGGGAACTGATCAGCCAGCGCGTCGACGAACTGGCCGCCGCCCAGCAGGGCAGCGCCATCGTCCCGCCGGCACTGCTCGACGAAGTCAGTGCCCTGGTCGAATGGCCGGTGCCGCTGGTCTGCTCGTTCGAGGAGCGCTTCCTCGAGGTGCCGCAGGAAGCCCTGATCACCACCATGCAGGACAACCAGAAGTACTTCTGCCTACTCGACGCCAACGGCAAGCTGCTACCGCGCTTCATCACCGTGGCCAACGTCGAGAGCAAGGACCCGGCGCAGATCGTCGCCGGCAACGAGAAGGTGGTGCGCCCGCGCCTGACCGACGCCGAGTTCTTCTTCAAGCAGGACCAGAAACAACCGCTGGAAAGCTTCAACGAGCGCCTGGCCAACGTGGTGTTCCAGGCCCAGCTCGGCACCGTGTTCGACAAGGCCCAGCGCGTGTCCGCCCTGGCCGCCTTCATCGCCGAACGGGTAGGTGGCGACGCCGAGCGCGCCGCCCGCGCCGGCATCCTCTGCAAGTGCGACCTGGCCAGTGAGATGGTCGGCGAGTTCCCGGAGATGCAGGGCATCGCCGGTTACTACTACGCCAAGCATGACGGCGAGGCCGAGGACGTCGCCCTGGCCCTCAACGAGCAGTACATGCCGCGTGGGGCAGGGGCCGAACTGCCGAGCACCCTGACCGGCGCGGTAGTGGCCCTGGCCGACAAGCTCGATACCCTGGTCGGTATCTTCGGCATCGGCATGCTGCCCACCGGCAGCAAGGACCCCTACGCCCTGCGTCGCGCCGCACTCGGCGTGTTGCGCATCCTGATCGAGAAGAAACTCGACCTGGATCTGGCCGAAGCCATCGAGTTCACCACCCTGCAATTCGGCGACAAGGTCAAGGCCGAAGGCCTGGCCGCTCAGGTGGCGGACTTCGTCTTCGACCGCCTGCGTGCCCGCTACGAAGACGAGGGCGTCGACGTCGCCGTCTACCAGGCGGTACGCGCCCTCAGCCCGAGTGCGCCGCTGGACTTCGACCAGCGCGTGCAGGCGGTTCAGGTCTTCCGTGCCCGCAGCGAGGCCGAGGCCCTGGCCGCGGCCAACAAGCGGGTGTCCAACCTGCTCGGCAAGTTCGAAGGTGCAGTACCGGCCAGTGTCGACGCCACCCTGCTGCAGGAACCGGCCGAACAGGCCCTGGCCGAAGCCGTGGCGAGCGCCGAGCGGGCGGTGATGCCGATGGCGGCCGCACGCTGCTACCGCGAAGCCCTGGAGCACCTGGCCGGGCTGCGCGAGCCGGTGGACAGCTTCTTCGAGGCGGTGCTGGTCAACGCCGAGGACAGCGCGGTACGCGCCAACCGCTATGCACTGCTGGCCAAGCTGCGAGGCCTGTTCCTCGGCGTCGCCGATATCTCGGTACTCGGCTGAGTTTCGGCCCCCTGGCCAGTCGACAGCGGCGCTGTCCGCTGGCCAGGCCGGCGGCATAGCCTGGAACTGAACCCTATGAAACTACTGATTCTCGACCGCGACGGCGTCATCAACTATGACTCCGACGCCTATATCAAGACGCTCGAGGAGTGGATTCCCATTCCCGGTGCGATCGAGGCCATCGCCCGCCTGTCCAGGGCCGGCTGGACCATTGCCGTGGCGACCAACCAGTCCGGCCTGGCGCGCGGCTACTACGACCTTGCCACCCTCGAGACCATGCATGCGCGGCTGCGTCAGCTAGTGGCGGAGCAGGGCGGAGAGGTGGGCCTGATCGTGCACTGTCCGCACGGCCCCGATGAAGGCTGCGACTGCCGCAAGCCGAAAGCCGGAATGCTCAAGCACATTGCCTCGCACTATGCGGTCGAGCTGGCCGGCGTATGGTTCGTCGGCGACAGCAGCGGTGACCTGGAGGCGGCCCGTCTCGTCGACTGT
Source organism: Pseudomonas zhanjiangensis (assembly GCF_041027545.1). NCBI lineage: Bacteria > Pseudomonadati > Pseudomonadota > Gammaproteobacteria > Pseudomonadales > Pseudomonadaceae > Pseudomonas > Pseudomonas zhanjiangensis. Next base: position 178,963 of record NZ_JBFTEG010000001.1, read on the forward strand.
CAGCCGGTGCTGGTCAAGACCGGCAAGGGCCAACGCACCCTGGCGAAGCCGCTGCCAGCGGGAACCCTGGTATTCGACGATCTGGCGGCAGTCGCCGCTCAGCTTCTCCAATGATCGAGCACAACGGTGAACAGCCCATGTCGACAGTGAAGTCCCTCAGAATCGCTCTCTTCTACCTGCTGCTGTCTATCAGCGCGCTGAGCTGGTGCACCCTCAGCGTCTTCATCGCGCCCTTGCTGCCATTTCGCGCCCGCTACCGTTTCGTCAATCAGACCTGGTGCCGCTTCGCCGTCTGGCTGGCCAAGGTGCTGCTTGGCATTCGCTATGAGGTCAAAGGCCTGGAGAATATTCCCCAGCAGCCTTGCGTGATTCTCGCCAAGCACCAGAGCACCTGGGAAACCTTCTTCCTCTCGGCCCTGTTCGAGCCGCTTAGCCAGGTGCTCAAGCGCGAGCTGCTGTATGTGCCGTTCTTCGGCTGGGCGATGGCGATGCTCAAGCCCATCGCCATCGATCGCAGCAACCCCAAGGCCGCACTCAAGCAGCTGGCCAAGCAGGGCCACGAGCGTCTAGAGCAGGGCGCCTGGGTGCTGATCTTCCCGGAAGGCACACGGATTCCCAACGGCCAGATCGGCAAGTTTTCCCGCGGTGGCGCCGCCCTGGCGGTCAATGCCGGGTTGCCCGTGCTGCCGATCGCCCATAACGCTGGCGCCTACTGGCCAAAGCAAGGCTGGGGCAAAACTGCCGGCACCATCCAGGTCGTAATAGGCTCGCCCATGCACGCCGAAGGCACTGGCCCCAGAGCCATCGCCGAGCTGAATGACCGAGCCTTCGAGTGGGTCGCCAAGACGCAGCGCGACATAGGTGCGCTGGCAGCCACGGCAACGGCCATGGAAACCGGCTCCACGGTCTGAAGACAGGGACCGACCAAATCCCCCGCCAGCATCGGTGCTGCCGGGGGTTTTCTTTGCCTGGTCGATGAGCCCACGGCCGGCAGCAGCAGCGCAACCCGCAGTGACTGGCCGTGCGCCTCTAAGCCCGTCTGACTCAAGCCCGCAGCGGGGACGGCCATAGCAGTGGAACGGCAGGGCAGGCACCGGCACCTGTACGACAAAGCCCCGCCGGACCTGGGGTCCGGCGGGGCTTTGTCGTAGGGCGGTGGAGCGACAATCGTCTTTCGCTTAGCCACTTCAGGTGGCTCGAGAGGAATCGTCGCCAACAGCCTTAGAAGTCGAGGTTGGACACCGCCAAGGCGTTGGTCTCGATAAAGTCACGGCGCGGCTCGACCGCATCGCCCATCAGGGTGTTGAAGATCTGATCGGCGCCGATCGCGTCCTCGATGGTCACCTTGAGCATGCGCCGCACCTCTGGATCCATGGTGGTTTCCCACAGCTGATCCGGGTTCATCTCGCCCAGCCCCTTGTAGCGCTGGATGCTGTGGCGTTTGGTGCTCTCGGTCATCAGCCAGTTCAGCGCATCCTTGAATGTGCTGACCGCCTTCTTGCGTTCGCCGCGCTGCACATAGGCGCCTTCTTCCAGCAGATTGTTCAACTGGTCGCCCAGGCTGGTGACCGTCTTGTAATCGTTGCTGGCGAAGAAGTCGCGATTGAAGGTGACATAGCTGGAAACCCCATGGGAGATCAGCTCCACTTCTGGCAGCCAGAGGTGGCGCTCCTGGTCCTCACGCAGGCTGGTCTTGTAGACCAGACCGGATTTTTCCATGACCTTCAGACGGCCATCGAGCAGGCCCAGCCAGGCCTGCATGGCGTCCTTGTCCGCCAGCTGTTCGGTGCTGACGCGCGGGATGTAGACGAAATGCTCGGTCAGCTCGATCGGGTACAGGCGCGACAACCGGTTCAGGGTCTTCATCACCAGGCGGTAATCGTTGACCAGTGCTTCCAGGGAAGCTCCGGAAAGGCCTGGCGCGCTCTCGTTGACGTGCAGGCTGGCATCTTCAAGAGCCGACTGGGTCATGTACTCCTCCATGGCCTCGTCATCCTTGATGTACTGCTCCTGCTTGCCGCGCTTTACCTTGTACAGCGGCGGCTGGGCGATGTAGATATAGCCGCGCTCGACCAGTTCCGGCAACTGACGGAAGAAGAAGGTCAGCAGCAGGGTACGGATGTGCGAACCGTCGACGTCGGCGTCGGTCATGATGATGATGTTGTGATAGCGCAGCTTGTCGATGTTGTATTCCTCGCGGCCGATGCCACAGCCGAGGGCGGTGATCAGCGTGCCGACCTCCTGCGAAGAAATCATCTTGTCGAAGCGCGCCTTCTCTACGTTGAGGATCTTGCCCTTGAGGGGCAGGATGGCCTGGGTCTTGCGGTTGCGGCCCTGCTTGGCAGAACCGCCCGCGGAGTCACCCTCCACGATGTAGAGTTCGGACAGCGCCGGGTCTTTTTCCTGGCAGTCGGCCAGCTTGCCGGGCAGCCCGGCGATATCCAGGGCACCCTTGCGACGAGTCATCTCGCGGGCCTTGCGCGCCGCCTCACGGGCGCGGGCGGCGTCGATCATCTTGCCGACCACCGCCTTGGCTTCGTTGGGATTCTCCAGCAGGAAGTCGGAGAAGTACTTGCCCATCTCCTGCTCGACTGCGGTTTTCACCTCCGAAGAAACAAGCTTGTCCTTGGTCTGCGAACTGAACTTGGGATCGGGCACCTTGACCGAAATGATCGCGGTCAGGCCCTCCCGGGCGTCGTCGCCGGTGGTGGATATCTTGTGCTTCTTGGCCAGGCCTTCCTGCTCTATGTAGGCATTCAGGTTGCGCGTCAGCGCCGAGCGGAAGCCGGCCAGGTGAGTGCCGCCATCACGCTGGGGGATGTTGTTGGTGAAGCACAGCAGGTTTTCGTTGAAGCTGTCGTTCCACTGCAGGGCCACCTCGACGCCAACCCCGTCGTCGCGCTGGACATTGAAGTGGAAGACCTGGTTGACCGCCGTCTTGTTGACGTTGAGGTACTCGACGAAAGCACGCAGGCCGCCTTCGTACTTGAACAGCTCCTCCTTGCCGGTGCGCTCATCCTTGAGGAAGATGCCGACCCCTGAATTGAGGAACGACAGCTCCCGCAGACGCTTGGCCAGGATGTCCCAGCTGAAGTGGATATTGTGGAAGGTCTCTTCCGACGGCCGAAAGTGAATCTGGGTACCGGTGCCCTCGGTGTCGCCCACCGCAGCGAGCGGCGCCTGAGGCACACCATGAACGTAGGTCTGCTCCCATATCTTGCCGCCGCGGCGAATGGTCAGGATCAGTTCCTTGGACAGGGCATTGACCACCGACACGCCGACCCCGTGCAAGCCACCGGACACCTTGTAGCTGTTGTCGTCGAACTTACCACCGGCATGCAGCACGGTCATGATGACCTCGGCGGCGGAGACCCCTTCGTCCTTGTGGATATCCACAGGAATACCACGGCCGTTATCGCGCACGCTGATGGATTCATCCGGATGGATGGTGATGGTGATCTCGCTGCAATGACCGGCCAGGGCCTCGTCAATCGAGTTATCGACCACCTCGAAGACCATGTGGTGCAGACCGCTGCCGTCATCGGTATCGCCGATGTACATGCCAGGTCGCTTGCGTACGGCATCCAGGCCCTTGAGGACCTTGATGTTATTGGAGTCGTACGTTTGGTTTTCGCTCATGCCTTCACTCCCGGTGGTCGTGGGTCTGGGTGATACGGCCATGTTCCACGTGGAACATGGCTACTGGCGTATCCGTGCGCCAGCCTTCCCTCAACAGTTCATGGTCTACACAGGTGATGAACACCTGGCAGTGCAAATCTTCTAATAAGCGACACAAGGCGCGACGGTGGTGCTCATCCAGTTCTGACGGCAGATCATCCACCAGATAGATGCACTGGCCGCGCTTGGCCTGACTAACCAAATGCCCTTGAGCAATTCGCAGGGCACAGACAACTAGTTTCTGCTGTCCACGGGACAACACCTCAGCGGCGCTGTGTGCAGCCAGACGTAAACGCAGGTCAGCCCTTTGGGGGCCAGCCTGGGTATGGCCTATTTGCCGATCACGGTATAGGGAAGCGGCGAGCACTTCGCTCAGCTCACGTTCTTTGTCCCAGCCTCGGTAGTAGCTCAGGGTCAGCCCCTGCAACTCGACCAGCTCGCTCAGGGTACGCTCGAAAACCGGCTTCAACGCCTGAATATAGGCCCGCCGGTAGCCATCGATCTCGTCGCTGGCCAGGCACAGCTCACGGTCCCAGGCAGCCGCCGAAGCGGCATCAAGTGTACCATGTCGCAGCCACGAGTTCCGCTGCCGCAAGGCCTTCTGCAGGCGCTGCCAGGCCGGCATAAAGCGAGGTTCCACGTGGAACACTCCCCAATCGAGAAACTGCCGACGCACCTTGGGGGCACCCTCCAGCAGGCGAAAACTGTCCGGGTTGATCAGCTGCAAGGGCAACACCTCGGCCAACTGCGCCGCACTGCGCACATTCTGCCCATCGATGCGGATCTGGTATTCGCCCTGGCGATCACGGGAAACGCCGAGTCCGCTCACGCGACCGTCGGCCAGCTGCACCTGGCCAAACACCGTGCAGGCCAACTGCTCGTACTGGATCACCGGCAGCAACCGGGTACTGCGAAAGGAGCGGGCCAGACCGAGCAGATGAATCGCTTCGAGCAGGCTGGTCTTGCCGCTGCCGTTGGCGCCGTGGAGGATGTTGATACGCGGGGAAGGGGAGAGGGTCACCGGGTGCAGATTGCGCACCGCGGTGACAGTGACGCGGCTGAGGGACATCGCGCGGTTACAAGCGCATCGGCATGACGACGTAGGCGGAATCGTCGTTATCGGCTTCCTGCACCAGAGCGCTGCTGTTGGAGTCGGATAGAATCAGGCGTACCTGGTCGGCGGTCATCACGCCCAGCACATCGAGCAGGTAGCTGACGTTGAAACCGATTTCCAGGGCGCCGCCGCTGTAATCCACAGCGATCTCTTCTTCGGCCTCTTCCTGCTCCGGGTTGTTGGCCTGAATCTTCAGCAGGCCCGCCGCCAGCTGCAGGCGAATTCCGCGGTACTTCTCGTTGGACAGGATAGCGGTGCGACTGAAGGCCTCGCGCAGGCCCTGGCGGTCGGCCACCACCAGCTTGTCGCCACCACGCGGCAGCACGCGCTCGTAATCCGGGAACTTGCCGTCGACCAGTTTCGAGGTAAAGGTAAACTCCCCGGTGGTCGCGCGAATATGATGCTGGCCGAGCACAATGCTGACGCTGGCGTCCTGCTCGGTCAGCAGACGCGCCATCTCGAGAATGCCCTTGCGCGGCACGATCACCTGGTGACGCTCTGTGTGCTCGATCGCCGCCTCCATGGAACACATCGCCAAGCGGTGGCCATCGGTCGCCACGGCTCGCAACAGGCCGGTCTGCACCTCCAGCAACATGCCGTTCAGGTAGTAACGCACGTCCTGCTGGGCCATGGCGAAGCTGGTGCGTTCGATAAGGCGGCGCAGCTTGCTCTGGTCCAGGCTGAAGGTCAGCGAACCCGGGCCTTCTTCGACGGTAGGGAAATCATTGGCAGGAAGGGTCGACAGCGAGAAACGGCTACGCCCGGCCTTGACCAGCAACTTCTGCTCATCGACGCGAATATCGATCAGCGCATCGCTTGGCAGGCTCTTGCAGATGTCCATCAGCTTGCGTGCCGGGACGGTGATCTCGCCGGGCTCTGCGGCATCTTCCAGGGTCACCCGGCCGACCAGTTCGACCTCGAGATCGGTACCGGTCAGCGACAGCTGCTGGCCTTCGACCACCAGCAGCACATTGGATAACACCGGCAAGGTCTGGCGGCGTTCCACGACGCCGGCGACCAGCTGCAGGGGTTTCAACAGGGCTTCGCGTTGAATGGTGAAATGCATGGTCTAGTCCCTTGCCTAATGGATTAGCGTATTAAGTGGTCAGTGTACGCAGCAGGTTCTTGTAGTCCTCGCGGATGTCCGCGTCAGACTCCTTCAGTTCAGCAATCTTACGGCAAGCGTGCAATACCGTGGTGTGATCGCGACCGCCGAAGGCATCGCCGATTTCCGGCAGGCTGTGGTTGGTCAGTTCCTTGGACAGGGCCATGGCCACCTGGCGCGGCCGCGCCACCGAGCGCGAGCGTCGCTTGGACAGCAGATCGGAAATCTTGATCTTGTAGTACTCGGCGACCGTGCGCTGGATGTTGTCGATGCTGACCAGCTTGTCCTGAAGCGCCAACAAATCCTTGAGCGACTCGCGGATCAGTTCGATGGTGATGTCGCGGCCCATAAAGTGCGAATGGGCAATTACCCGCTTGAGGGCGCCTTCCAGCTCACGCACGTTGGAACGGATGCGCTGGGCGATGAAGAAAGCCGCATCATGGGGCAGATCGACTTTGGCCTGATCGGCCTTCTTCATCAGGATCGCTACCCGGGTTTCCAGCTCCGGCGGCTCGACCGCCACCGTCAGTCCCCAGCCGAAGCGCGACTTGAGACGCTCTTCCAGGCCTTCGATTTCCTTCGGGTAGCGATCGCTGGTGAGGATCACCTGCTGGCCGCCCTCGAGTAGCGCGTTGAAGGTGTGGAAGAACTCTTCCTGCGAACGCTCCTTCTTGGCGAAGAACTGGATGTCGTCGATCAGCAGCGCATCGACCGAGCGGTAAAAACGCTTGAATTCGTTGATCGCATTGAGTTGCAGGGCCTTGACCATGTCTGCGACGAAACGCTCCGAATGCAGGTACACGACCTTGGCATTGGGGTTCTTCTGCAACAGGTGGTTACCGACCGCATGCATCAGGTGAGTCTTGCCCAGGCCCACGCCACCATAGAGGAACAGCGGGTTGTAGCCATGCTTGGGATTGTCCGCAACCTGCCAGGCAGCCGCACGCGCCAGCTGGTTGGATTTACCCTCGACAAAGTTGTCGAAGGTGAAGGTCCGATTGAGGTAACTGGTGTGCTTGAGGGCCCCTTCCACCTGCACCGAGCGCTCGGTGCGCGCCGGCGCCACCTGACTGGCAGCGCCGGCCATGGGATCGAAACTCGAACGTGAAGGTTCGGCCTGGCTGGCCACTGCCTGCGGCGGCGCTGACGGCGTGGTCATTGCAGCGGTCGCCTGCGCGGGAACGGCGGCAGGTGCGACCGCTGCCGTGCGTGCGGTCGGGCTGCGCTTGCTGCCTATTAATAAGGACAAGGCTGGCACCAGACCATTGGTCCGCTCGGACAGCAGCTCGAGCAAGCGGGTCAGGTACTTCTCATTGACCCAGTCGAGCACAAAGCGGTTTGGCGCGTACACACGCAGCTCATCGCCTGCGGCTTCGACCTGCAGTGGACGGATCCAGGTATTGAATTGCTGGGCAGGTAGTTCGTCGCGCAAAAGCTCTACGCACTGCTGCCAAAGTTCAACTGACACGGATATCCCCTAAATCGAAACGGCGCGAGGCAAAAACAGCCGCCATTGTAGCCTTCGGGGCTGGAGTTATCCACATGAATAGCCTGGGCAGAGCAAGGAAAATCAAGGTGTTAATGATTTTTCCGGCAGCGTGCAGGCGTACTTCCAAGTCTGTGGATAACAGCCCTGGAGCCCCTGGGATAACCCCGGGGGCAAGTCGGGGGACAATCCCTCTGTGGGTAAATCGGCGTTTCGCCCCCAGCCTATGCCCATGCACCGCACAGTCGCCGCACGGCTTGTCGACAGAGTTGCTCTGCGCCATAGACCTTGTGACCCATGACCTCGAGCGACTTATCCACAGACAGGCGGCGGTCTAATCATTACAAGCATTACTAAACATCTTTAAATATTCTCTTCTCTATATTTCTTATCCGCCAAAAAGCCTGGTTGGAAATTGACCTGACCCTCGGCTTTCTCTAGAATTGCCGGTCTCTCAAAACCGGGGCCATTCCGGCCCATAGTCGACGACCCAGGTAACACACCATGAAACGCACTTTCCAACCCAGCACTATCAAGCGCGCCCGCACCCATGGCTTCCGTGCCCGTATGGCAACCAAGAACGGCCGTGCTGTCCTGTCGCGCCGTCGCGCCAAAGGCCGTAAGCGTCTGACTGTATAAATTCCAGTCAGGTGGTGAGTCGAGGCTTCGGCCGGGAAAAGCGTCTGCTGACCCCCCGGCATTTCAAGGCAGTCTTCGACTCCCCCAGCGGCAAGGTTCCGGGCAGAAATGTCCTGCTGCTGGCACGCAACAACGATCTTGATCACTCGCGCCTCGGCCTGGTGATCGGCAAGAAAAGCGTCAAGCTCTCGGTTGAGCGCAATCGTCTGAAACGCCAGATCCGCGAATCCTTCCGCCTGAACCAGGACAGTCTGGTCGGCTGGGACATCGTGGTGGTTGCGCGCAAAGGTCTCGCTGATCTGGAGAACGTCGAACTGGCCAAACAGTTCGGCAAGCTCTGGACTCGCCTTGCACGCAACAAGCCCAACCCAGCGGCAAAGGCCCCAACTGGGTTGAGTGACAGCCCCGATGCGTAAACTGGCTTTGCTTCCAATCCAGTTCTACCGCTATGCCATCAGCCCCTTGATGGCCAGTCACTGTCGCTTCTATCCCAGCTGTTCCTGCTACGCGCATGAGGCCATTGAACAACATGGCCTCATGCGGGGCGGCTGGCTGACCTTGCGTCGGCTGGGTCGCTGCCACCCATGGAATCCCGGTGGTTACGACCCGGTTCCTCCCGCGAAAACCTCCCGTACCTCTTCGATGGCCGAATAATCATGGATATCAAACGCTCGATCCTGATCGTCGCCCTGGCAGTCGTGTCCTATTTCATGGTTCTCCAGTGGAACCAGGACTACGGCCAAGCGGACCTGCCGACTCAGCACTCGACAGTCGCCAGCAACAGCACTCCAGACCTGCCCGATTCGGCTGCTGCCAATCTCAGCCATGACGATATTCCCAGCGCCAACAGCGAACAGCTCAAGCCGGAGACGACCGCCGTCGCCAACAGCAACGAGCTGATCAGGGTGAAGACCGACGTCCTCGAACTGGCTATCGATCCGCGCGGTGGCGACGTCGTTCAGCTGACCCTGCCGCAATATCCGCGTCGCCAGGATCGCCCCGACGTGCCGTTTCAGTTGTTCGACAACGGCGCGGAGCGTACCTATCTGGCGCAAAGCGGTCTGATCGGCAGCAATGCGCCGGACAAATCCAGCGGTCGGGCCCTGTGGAGCAGCGCGCAGAAGAGCTATCAACTGGCCGACGGCCAGGATCAACTGGTGGTCGACCTGACGCTCAACGAGGGCAGCGTCAACTACGTCAAGCGCTTCATCTTCAAACGCGGTCTCAACCCGGAATGCTCGGCCAAGCAACAGGCCCTGAAGAAACCGGGCTGTGTCGACCCCGCCTCCTATCAGGTCGAGGTGCGCTACCTGATCGACAACCAGGGCGAGCAGACCTGGAGCGGCAACATGTTCGCCCAGCTCAAGCGCGACGACAGCGACGACCCGTCGAAGACCGCGGCCACCAGCACCGCGACCTACCTGGGCGCAGCCATGGCGACGGCCGAGTCGAGTTACCAGAAGGTCTCGATGAAAGACATCGACAAGCAGCCGCTCAAGGAAACCGTGACCGGCGGCTGGGTCGCGTGGCTGCAGCACTACTTCGTCACCGCCTGGATTCCTGCGCAGGATGCCAACAACGTCGTACAGACGCGCAAGGACAGCCAGGGCAACTACATCATCGGCTATACCAGTCCGACCCTGAGCGTGGCCCCGGGCGCCAAGGCCGAAATCGGCGCCACCCTGTATGCCGGCCCGAAGATTCAGAAACACCTGGGTACCCTGGCGCCGGGCCTGGAGCTCACCGTCGACTACGGCATCCTGTGGTTCCTCGCCCAACCGATCTTCTGGCTGCTGGGCCATATCCATGCCCTGCTCGGCAACTGGGGCTGGTCGATCATAGCGCTGACCATCGTCATCAAACTGGCGTTCTTCCCGCTGTCGGCCGCCAGCTACAAGTCGATGGCACGCATGCGAGCGGTCGCACCCAAGCTCGCCCAGCTGAAAGAGCAACACGGTGACGATCGCCAGAAGATGTCCCAGGCGATGATGGAGCTGTACAAGAAAGAAAAGATCAATCCACTCGGCGGCTGCCTGCCGATCCTGGTGCAGATGCCGGTATTCCTGGCACTTTACTGGGTATTGCTGGAAAGCGTGGAAATGCGCCAGGCCCCCTGGTTGCTGTGGATAACCGACCTGTCGAGCAAGGATCCCTTCTTCCTGCTGCCGATCATCATGGGCGCTACCATGTTCATCCAGCAGCAGCTCAACCCGACTCCGCCGGACCCGATGCAGGCGCGGGTGATGAAGATGATGCCGATTATCTTCACCTTCTTCTTCCTCTGGTTCCCGGCCGGTCTGGTGCTGTACTGGGTGGTCAACAACTGCTTGTCGATTGCCCAGCAGTGGTACATTACCCGCAAGATCGAAGCGGCGACCAAGGCGGCCGCGGCCTGATTCATCGGAGCCTTCACGCCCCCGCAAGCCGCTAACAAAGACGCCCCCATCGTGGGGCGTCTTGCTATCCAGCGTTTGGAGAATCCCATGTCCACAGCCCGTGAAACCATTGCCGCCGTCGCCACCGCCCAGGGTCGCGGCGGGGTCGGCATCGTGCGGGTCTCAGGCCCCCGGGCCGAGGCGCTGGCCCAAGCCGTTTGCCAGCGCGAGCTGAGGCCGCGCTATGCCCACTACGGTCCTTTCTACTCCGATGCCGATCAGGTGATCGACGAAGGACTGGCGCTGTACTTCCCCGGACCGAACTCGTTCACCGGCGAGGATGTGCTGGAGTTGCAGGGCCACGGTGGACCTGTGGTGCTCGATCTGTTGCTGCGCCGATGCCTGGAGCTGGGCGCGCGCCAGGCTCGCCCAGGCGAGTTCAGCGAGCGTGCCTTTCTCAACGACAAGCTCGACCTGGCCCAGGCGGAAGCCATTGCCGACTTGATCGAGGCCAGCTCCGAGCAGGCGGCACGCAACGCCCTGCGCTCGTTGCAAGGCGAATTCTCGCGGCGCGTGCATGGCCTTAGCGAGCGCCTGATCAACCTGCGCATCTACGTCGAAGCCGCCATCGACTTTCCTGAAGAGGAAATCGATTTCCTCGCCGACGGCCATGTGCTGAATCTGTTGCAGGACGTGCGCGCCGACCTGCAGGAAGTGCTGCGCGAAGCCGGCCAGGGCGCCCTGCTGCGCGACGGCATGAACGTGGTCATCGCCGGCCGCCCCAATGCCGGCAAGTCGAGCCTGCTCAACGCCCTGGCCGGGCGTGAGGCGGCGATCGTCACAGAAGTCGCCGGCACCACTCGCGATGTCCTGCGCGAACATATCCATATCGACGGCATGCCGCTGCATGTCGTCGACACCGCCGGTCTGCGCGACACCGAGGATCAGGTGGAAAAGATCGGCGTGGAGCGCGCCCTCAAGGCCATCGGGGAGGCCGACCGGATACTCCTGGTGGTCGATGCCACTGCGCCCGAAGCCGCCGACCCCTTTGCCCTCTGGCCGGAGTTCCTCGATCTGCGCCCCGATCCGGCCAAGGTCACCCTGATCCGCAACAAGGCCGACCTGTCGGCTGAGCCGGTGAGCCTGGAGGTCGGCACCGATGGCCACGTCACCATCAGCCTGTCGGCCAAGTCCAGTGCCGGCCTGGACCTGCTGCGCGAGCACCTGAAAGCCTGTATGGGCTACGAGCAGACGGCCGAAAGCAGCTTCAGTGCCCGGCGCCGGCACCTCGAGGCGTTGCGCCAGGCCGCGACTCACCTGGAGCACGGGCACGCCCAGCTGACCCTCGCAGGAGCCGGCGAATTGCTCGCCGAAGACTTGCGCATGGCGCAGCAGTCCTTGGGCGAAATCACCGGAGCGTTCAGCTCCGACGACCTGCTGGGGCGGATCTTCTCCAGCTTCTGCATCGGCAAGTAAAGCCCGTCCAGAACCTACGGCTTCCCCTGACCTCGCGCGCGCCATCCTCCGTGCAGCGCGCGCTTGCCGGTAAATCGGTCTGCACCTGGAAAAACTGAACATCCCCCCCTGCCAGTCGGCCCGCCCATCGTGCAATTCGCCGTCGCTGAGTCCGAGCCGAAGCCTTTCTACACGGCCGCGGACTTGAAGCTCTGGCTTCTTTGGCCGCCTGAGCCCTGTGGAAAACCCCACCTGAGCCCGGTCGATAACCCTGCGATAAATAAGAGGATAACCGTGCCTGTGGATAACAAGGCATTTCATCCACAGGCTGCTCACGGCAACTGAACAGGCAGCCGCCAGGATCCGCACAGCCTTTTCAACCGCTGTACAAGCCGAATCTGTTGGCCTGCAGCGATCTATCCACAGAAAACTCGTTCATAAGTAATAAACATATAAACAAGGCTTTATATAAATTCATTCTTTTATTCTTTATTAACCGACACGCCGAATTGCCCCCCTGGGTGACTGGCTATTTTTTGTGCAAAAGGCTTCTTTCGTACCGGTTAACTGCCTATACTTGCCGGCTTTCCAGCTTTTCGAATCAAAAAAGCCCCCCATTTCTCAACAGGCACGAGGTGCGTGGTGGATTTCCCTTCCCGTTTTCAGGTGATCGTGATCGGCGGCGGTCATGCCGGTACCGAGGCTGCCTTGGCAGCTGCACGCATGGGGGTGAAAACCCTGCTGCTGACCCACAACGTGGAAACCCTCGGGCAGATGAGCTGTAACCCGGCCATAGGCGGTATCGGCAAGAGTCATCTGGTCAAGGAGATCGACGCCCTCGGCGGCGCCATGGCCGAAGCCACCGACCGCGGAGGCATCCAGTTCCGCGTGCTGAACAGCCGCAAGGGCCCGGCAGTCAGGGCGACCCGGGCGCAGGCCGATCGCGTGCTGTACAAGGCCGCCATTCGCGAAACCCTGGAGAACCAGGCCAACCTGTGGATATTTCAGCAGGCGGCCGATGACCTGATTGTGGAGAACGATGAGGTCAAGGGCGTCGTCACCCAGATGGGGCTGCGTTTTCTCGCCGACTCGGTGGTGTTGACCACTGGTACCTTCCTCGGTGGACTTATCCACATCGGCATGCAGAACTATTCCGGCGGCCGTGCCGGCGATCCGCCCTCGATCGCCCTCGCCCAGCGATTGCGCGAGCTGCCGTTGCGCGTCGGCCGCCTGAAAACCGGTACGCCGCCGCGTATCGACGGGCGCTCGGTGGATTTCACGTTGATGACCGAGCAGCCTGGCGACAGGCCGACGCCATTGATGTCCTTCCTCGGCCGTGCCGAGCAGCAGCCGCGCCAGATCAGCTGCTGGATCACCCACACCAATGCCCGTACCCACGAGATCATCGCCGCCAATCTGGACCGCTCGCCGATGTACTCGGGGCTGATCGAAGGTGTGGGGCCGCGCTACTGCCCGTCGATCGAAGACAAGATCCACCGTTTTGCCGACAAGGACAGCCACCAGGTGTTCATCGAGCCAGAAGGCCTGAGCACCCATGAGTTGTACCCCAATGGGATTTCCACCTCGCTGCCCTTCGACGTGCAGCTGCAGGTGGTGCGCTCCATCCGCGGCATGGAGAACGCGCATATCGTGCGCCCGGGCTACGCCATCGAGTACGACTACTTCGACCCGCGTGACCTGAAGTACAGCCTGGAAACCAAGGTGATCGGCGGGCTGTTCTTCGCCGGCCAGATCAACGGCACCACCGGCTACGAAGAAGCCGGCGCCCAGGGCCTGCTCGCCGGTGCCAACGCCGCGCTGCGTGCCCGGGGCCTCGAAGCCTGGTGCCCGCGTCGCGACGAGGCCTACATCGGCGTACTGGTCGATGACCTGATCACCCTGGGGACCCAGGAGCCGTACCGCATGTTCACCTCGCGAGCCGAATACCGGCTGATCTTGCGCGAGGACAATGCCGACCTGCGCCTGACCGAAAAGGGCCGCGAACTCGGCCTGGTGGACGACGTACGCTGGGCCGCGTTCGAACGCAAACGCGAGGGTATCGTCCGCGAGGAGCAACGCTTGAAGAGCACCTGGGTGCGGCCGAACACCCCGCAGGGGGAGGCCATCGCCACGCGCTTCGGCACACCGCTGGCGCACGAGTACAACCTGCTCAACCTGCTCAGCCGACCGGAGATCGACTACGCCGGGTTGGTCGAGGTGACCGGCGGCGGCGCCGAGGACCCGCAGGTCGCCGAGCAGGTCGAGATCAAGACCAAGTACGCCGGCTACATCGATCGCCAGCAGGACGAAATCGCCCGTCTGCGGGCCAGCGAAGACACCCGCCTGCCCGTGGATATCGATTACGCCGCGATCTCCGGCTTGTCCAAGGAGATCCAGCACAAGCTCGGCAATGCTCGCCCGGAAACCCTGGGCCAGGCCTCACGTATCCCCGGCGTCACGCCGGCGGCGATCTCGCTGCTGCTGATTCACCTGAAGAAGCGCAGTGCCGGCCAGCAGTTGGAGCACAGCGCCTGATGTCTGCGGTCACTACTCGTCACGCCGAAGAGCTGGCCCTGGGCGCGCGTGAGCTGGACGTCTCGCTCAGCGACGAGCAACAGCAGCGGCTGCTCGCCTACCTGGCCCTGCTGATCAAGTGGAACAAGGCCTACAACCTCACCGCGGTGCGTGATCCGGACGAAATGGTCTCGCGCCACCTGCTCGACAGCCTGAGCGTGGTGCCCTATGTGGCCGAGGCCGGGGATAGCTGGCTGGACGTCGGCAGCGGTGGCGGCATGCCGGGCATACCGCTGGCCATCCTGTTTCCCGGGCGGCGCTTTACCCTGCTCGATTCCAATGGCAAGAAGACTCGCTTCCTCACTCAGGTGAAGCTGGAGTTGCAGCTGACCAACCTGGAAGTTATCCACAGTCGCGTCGAAGCCTTCACTCCGCCGCAGCCATTCGCCGGCATTTGCTCGCGGGCGTTCAGCTCGCTGGCCGATTTTGCCAACTGGACCCGCCACCTCGGCGATGGCCAAACTCGCTGGCTGGCGATGAAGGGCGTGCATCCGGACGACGAACTGCAGGCCCTGCCGGAGGACTTCCGGCTGGTAGCCACCCATGTGCTCAAGGTTCCCGGTTGCCAAGGTCAGCGCCATCTGTTGATACTGCGTCGCTCGGTCTAGGGGGAACGGCAGCATGGCTAAAGTATTCGCAATCGCCAACCAGAAAGGCGGTGTGGGCAAGACCACCACCTGCATCAACCTGGCAGCCTCCTTGGTCGCGACCAAGCGACGCGTGCTGTTGATCGACCTGGACCCGCAGGGCAACGCGACCATGGGCAGCGGTGTGGATAAGCATGCCCTGGAGCATTCGATCTACGACGTGCTGATCGGCGAATGCAACCTGGTCGAGGCCATGCAGTTCTCCGAGCATGGTGGCTACCAGTTGCTGCCGGCCAACCGCGACCTGACGGCCGCGGAAGTCGCCCTGCTGGAAATGAAGATGAAGGAAAGTCGCCTGCGCCATGCGCTGGCGCCGATTCGTGAGAATTACGACTACATCCTCATCGACTGTCCACCGGCGCTGTCGATGCTGACCGTCAACGCCCTGGTCGCAGCCGACGCGGTGATCATTCCCATGCAGTGCGAGTACTACGCCCTGGAAGGCTTGAGCGATCTGGTCAACAGCATCCAGCGCATCGCCCAGTTGCTCAATCCGAGTCTGAAGATCGAAGGCCTGCTACGTACCATGTACGACCCACGCATTAGCCTGACCAACGATGTGTCTGCCCAGCTCAAGGAGCATTTTCCTGAGCAGCTCTACCAAACCGTGATCCCGCGCAATGTGCGTCTGGCCGAGGCACCTAGCTTCGGCATGCCGGCGCTGGTGTATGACAAGCAATCCCGTGGCGCCATCGCCTACCTGGCCCTGGCCGGCGAACTGGTTCGCCGCCAGCGCACCGGCGCCCACACTGCAACCGCATAAGGAATTTCCGCATGGCCGCCAAGAAACGAGGGCTAGGACGAGGCTTGGATGCCCTGCTGGGAGGGACCAGCGTCACCGCATTGGAGGAGGAAGCGGTCCAGGCCGATCGCCAGGAGCTGCAGTACCTGCCACTGGATCTGATCCAGCGTGGCAAGTACCAGCCGCGTCGCGACATGGACCCCACCGCCCTGGATGAACTGGCGCAATCGATCAAGGCCCAGGGCATCATGCAACCCATCGTGGTGCGGCCCATCGATGGCGGACGGTTCGAGATCGTCGCCGGCGAGCGCCGCTGGCGGGCCAGTCACCAGGCGGGGCTGGATCGGATTCCGGCGATGGTCCGCGAATTGCCGGACGAAGCCGCCATCGCCATGGCCCTGATCGAGAACATCCAGCGCGAGGACCTCAACCCGATCGAGGAAGCGGTCGCGCTGCAGCGCCTGCAGCAGGAGTTCCAGCTGACCCAGCAGCAGGTGGCCGAGGCGGTGGGCAAGTCCCGGGTGACGGTGACCAACCTGCTGCGCCTGATTGCCCTGCCGGAAGAGATCAAGACCCTGCTGTCCCATGGTGACCTGGAAATGGGTCATGCCCGGGCATTGCTCGGTCTGCCGGTGGAGCAACAGGTCGAAGGGGCGCGGCACGTTGTCGCACGTGGCCTGACCGTGAGGCAGACCGAGGCCCTAGTCAGGCAGTGGCTGAATGCCAAGGAAAAACCTGTCGAGAAGGTCAAGGCCGACCCGGACATCAGCCGCTTGGAACAGCGCCTGGCTGAGCGTCTGGGCTCGCCGGTGCAGATCAAGCACGGGCAGAAAGGCAAGGGTCAACTGGTGATCCGCTATAGCTCGCTGGATGAGCTGCAGGGCGTCCTGGCCCACATTCGCTGAAACAATTGACCCTGTAGCGGCACCGGCAAAATCACTACCTGACGGTTGAACCAGGGGGGAAGCCCCCCTATACTCTGCGCGCTTTTGTCGGCACGAAATATGCCAAGTCGTTGATTTTAAGGCGGCCGACGCCGAGGGGAGGAAGACGATGGATGCGCACAAGCCAGATCGTCTGCCCTTTCATCGCTTAGCCGTGTTTCCGCTCTTGCTGGCTCAGTTGGCTGTACTACTGTTAGCGGCTATTGTGCTGTACGCCACGCGGGGACCGGTCAGTGGTTATTCGGGGTTGTGTGGCGGTTTGATCGCCTGGCTGCCGAATCTGTATTTCGCCCACAAGGCGTTCCGCTTCGGCGGGGCGCGGGCCGCTCAGGCCATCGTCCGGTCGTTCTACGCCGGCGAGGCGGGCAAGTTGATTTTGACGGCAGTGCTGTTTGCGCTGACGTTTGCAGGGGTGAAGCCATTGGAAGCGCTGACGGTATTCGGCGTATTCCTGTTGACCCAGTTGGTCAACTGGTTCGCTCCCCTGCTGATGAAAACAAGATTTTTGAGACCTTAGGGCGTTTGAGGCAAACATGGCAGAACAAACCGCTTCGGGCTATATCCAGCACCACCTGCAGAACCTGACCTTCGGGAAACTGCCCAATGGTGACTGGGGTTTCGCCCACACCGCAGAACAGGCTAAAGAAATGGGCTTCTGGGCATTCCACGTGGATACCCTGGGCTGGTCCGTCGTATTGGGCCTGGTTTTCGTCCTGTTGTTCCGCATGGCCGCCAAGCGCGCGACCAGCGATCAGCCGGGCGGCCTGCAGAACTTCGTCGAAGTGCTGATCGAGTTCGTCGACGGCAGCGTCAAGGACACCTTCCACGGTCGCAACCCCCTGATCGCACCGCTGGCCCTGACCATTTTCGTCTGGATCTTCCTGATGAACCTGATGGACCTGGTGCCGGTAGACTTCCTGCCGCTGCTGGCCGCCACCATCACCGGCGATTCGCACATGTTCTTCCGTGTGGTGCCGACCACCGATCCCAACGCGACCTTGGGCATGGCTCTGTCGGTATTTGCCCTGATCATCTTCTACAGCATCAAGGTCAAGGGCATCGGCGGCTTCCTCGGTGAGCTGACTTTGCACCCGTTCAGCAGCAAGAACCTGGTCATGCAGGCGCTGCTGGTGCCGGTGAACTTCCTGCTCGAGTTCGTCACCCTGATCGCCAAGCCGGTATCGCTGGCTCTGCGTCTGTTTGGCAACATGTATGCCGGCGAACTGATCTTCATCCTGATTGCCGTTATGTTCGGCAGCGGCATGTTCCTGCTCAGCACCCTGGGTATTGCATTGAACTGGGCGTGGGCAGTGTTCCACATCCTGATCATTACCCTGCAGGCGTTCATCTTCATGATGCTGACCATCGTCTACCTGTCGATGGCGCACGAAGACAACCACTAATAGCCTACTCCGCACCCGCTACCCCACGGGGTGGGTCAAGGGTGCGTGTGGCTTGATGTGGCTGCCCGCAAGGGCAAACAAGGCAACGATTTAGCTTTACCGCTCTACCTTAAGAAAACCTTAACCAATACGACATAAAAGTCGGGAGGAAAAATGGAAACTGTAGTTGGTCTGACCGCGATCGCCGTTGCACTGCTGATTGGCCTGGGTGCCCTGGGTACCGCTATCGGCTTCGGTCTGCTGGGTGGCAAATTCCTGGAAGGCGCTGCGCGTCAGCCGGAAATGGTTCCGATGCTGCAAGTTAAGATGTTCATCGTCGCCGGTCTGCTCGACGCCGTGACCATGATCGGTGTTGGTATCGCACTGTTCTTCACCTTCGCGAACCCCTTCGTTGGTCAAATCGCTGGCTAATCACTCGAACCATCGAGTGATTGGTTTGCCGGACAACGAACGAGCGAGGTGTTGGCGTGAACATTAATGCAACCCTGATTGGCCAGGCCGTTGCCTTCTTCATCTTCGTGATGTTCTGCATGAAGTTCGTATGGCCTCCGGTCATTGCGGCTCTGCACGAGCGTCAGAAGAAGATTGCAGATGGCCTGGACGCTGCCAGCCGTGCGGCTCGTGACCTGGAGTTGGCCCAAGAGAAAGTGGGTCAGCAACTGCGCGAAGCCAAAGATCAAGCAGCCGAAATCATTGAGCAAGCCAAGAAGCGCGCGAACCAGATCGTCGACGAAGCCCGTGATCAGGCTCGTGTCGAGGCGGATCGTGTGAAGGCTCAGGCTCAGGCCGAGATCGAACAGGAACTTAACGGCGTCAAAGACGCGCTGCGCGCCCAACTGGGTAGCCTGGCCGTCAGCGGTGCCGAGAAGATCCTGGGCGCTTCCATCGACCAAAACGCGCATGCGGAGCTGGTTTCCAAACTGGCCGCCGAAATTTAAGCGAGGGCGCGATCATGGCAGAACTGACCACGCTGGCCCGACCTTACGCTAAGGCTGCTTTCGAGTACGCCCAGGCCCACCAGCAGCTGGCCGATTGGTCAGCCATGCTCGGCCTGGCCGCTGCGGTGTCGCAAGACGACACCATGCAGCGGGTGCTCAAGGCTCCGCGTCTGACGAGTACAGATAAGGCCACCACTTTTATCGAAGTGTGTGGTGACAAGTTCGACGCCCAGGTACGCAATTTCATCCACGTCGTCGCCGAAAACGATCGTCTGGCCCTGTTGCCGTCGATCGTCGAGCTGTTCGAGCTGTACAAGGCCGAACAGGAAAAATCGGTTGATGTGGATGTCACCAGTGCCTTCGCATTGAGCGATGAACAGCAAGACAAACTCGCCAAGGTTCTCAGTGCACGGCTCGGCCGAGAAGTGCGTCTGCACGCCGCGGAGGATGCCACCTTGATTGGTGGTGTCTTGATTCGCGCCGGCGACCTGGTTATCGATGGCTCAGTTCGCGGCAAACTCGCGAAGCTGGCCGAAGCATTGAAATCTTGAGTTTGAAGGGGCAGCAGAGCTATGCAGCAACTCAATCCTTCCGAAATTAGTGAAATCATCAAGGGGCGCATCGAGAATCTCGACGTCGCCTCCCAAGCCCGTAACGAAGGCACCATCGTCAGCGTTTCCGACGGTATCGTGCGCATTCATGGTCTCGCCGATGTGATGTACGGCGAAATGATCGAGTTCCCGGGCGGTGTCTACGGTATGGCGCTGAACCTGGAGCAAGACTCCGTGGGTGCCGTGGTGCTGGGTGCTTACACCAGCCTCGCCGAAGGCATGAGCGCCAAGTGCACCGGGCGCATCCTGGAAGTTCCGGTAGGTCCGGAACTGCTGGGTCGCGTGGTCGATGCCCTGGGCAACCCGATCGATGGCAAGGGCCCGCTGAACAACGTCGCCACCGACGCTGTTGAAAAGGTTGCACCGGGTGTGATCTGGCGTAAGTCGGTCGACCAGCCGGTACAGACCGGTTACAAGTCGGTCGATGCCATGATCCCGGTAGGCCGTGGCCAGCGCGAGCTGATCATCGGTGACCGTCAGATCGGTAAGACCGCCCTGGCTGTCGACGCCATCATCAACCAGAAGAACAGCGGCATCCGCTGCGTCTACGTGGCCATCGGTCAGAAGCAGTCGACCATCGCCAACGTGGTACGCAAGCTGGAAGAGAACGGCGCCCTGGCCAACACCATCGTGGTAGCCGCCTCCGCCTCCGAATCCGCTGCGCTGCAGTTCATCGCACCCTACTCCGGTTGCACCATGGGCGAGTACTTCCGCGACCGCGGCGAAGACGCTCTGATCGTCTATGACGATCTGTCCAAGCAGGCCGTGGCTTACCGCCAGATCTCCCTGCTGCTGCGCCGTCCGCCAGGCCGTGAAGCCTACCCGGGCGACGTGTTCTATCTCCACAGCCGTCTGCTGGAGCGCGCATCGCGCGTCTCCGAAGAGTACGTCGAGAAGTTCACCAATGGCGAAGTAAAGGGCAAGACCGGTTCGTTGACCGCTCTGCCGATCATCGAAACCCAGGCGGGCGACGTTTCCGCGTTCGTTCCGACCAACGTGATTTCGATCACCGACGGTCAGATCTTCCTGGAATCGGCGATGTTCAACTCGGGTATCCGTCCGGCCGTCAACGCCGGTATCTCGGTATCCCGCGTCGGTGGTGCTGCGCAGACCAAGATCATCAAGAAGCTCTCCGGTGGTATCC
The DNA here is from genome assembly GCF_041027545.1 of Pseudomonas zhanjiangensis. Taxonomy (NCBI): domain Bacteria; kingdom Pseudomonadati; phylum Pseudomonadota; class Gammaproteobacteria; order Pseudomonadales; family Pseudomonadaceae; genus Pseudomonas; species Pseudomonas zhanjiangensis. Next base: position 199,818 of record NZ_JBFTEG010000001.1, read on the forward strand.
GTACCGCTCTGGCTCAGTACCGTGAACTGGCTGCTTTCGCCCAGTTCGCCTCCGACCTGGACGAAGCCACCCGCAAGCAGCTCGAGCATGGTCAGCGCGTCACCGAGCTGATGAAGCAGAAGCAGTACGCGCCTATGTCGATCGCCGACATGTCGCTGTCGCTGTATGCCGCCGACCGTGGTTTCCTGCGGGACATCGAAGTTGCCAAAGTTGGCGCCTTCGAGCAGGCCCTGATCGCTTACTTCAACCGGGATCACGCCGCACTGATGGCGAAGATCAACGAGAAGGGTGACTTCAACGACGACATCGATGGCCAGCTCAAAGCCGGTATCGAGAAGTTCAAGGCCACCCAAACCTGGTAAGCCGCAGCGGGGGCCGCAAGGTCCCCGCCTGCTAACCCGATAGGTGTCAAATGGCAGGCGCAAAAGAGATTCGCAGCAAGATTGCGAGCATCAAAAGCACGCAGAAGATCACCAGCGCCATGGAGAAGGTGGCGGTCAGCAAAATGCGCAGGGCTCAAATGCGCATGGCGTCGAGCCGTCCCTACGCGGAGCGTATCCGCCAGGTAATTGGTCATCTGGCCAACGCCAACCCGGAATACCGTCATCCCTTCATGATCGAGCGCGAGGTTAGGCGCGTCGGTTACGTCGTGGTGAGCAGTGACCGTGGTCTGTGCGGTGGCTTGAACACCAACCTGTTCAAGGCTCTGGTCAAGGACATGGCGAGCAATCGCGAGCGCAACGTGGAGATTGATCTCTGCGTGGTTGGCAGCAAGGGTGCGGCATTCTTCCGCAGCTTTGGTGGCAACGTCGTCGCTGCGATCAGTCACCTCGGCGAGGAACCTTCGATCAATGATCTGATCGGTAGCGTCAAGGTCATGCTCGATGCGTACCTGGAAGGACGTATCGACCGTTTGTCCGTGGTCTCGAACAAGTTCATCAATACCATGACGCAACAGCCGACAGTGGAACAGTTGATTCCGCTGGTGGCGACTCCGGATGAAGAACTCAAGCATCACTGGGACTACCTCTACGAACCCGACGCCAAGGAGCTGCTGGACGGCCTGATGGTGCGTTACGTGGAGTCGCAGGTATACCAGGCGGTGGTCGAGAACAATGCAGCCGAGCAGGCTGCACGGATGATCGCGATGAAGAATGCCACCGACAACGCCGGTGACCTGATCAGCGATTTGCAGCTGATCTACAACAAGGCGCGTCAGGCAGCGATCACCCAAGAGATTTCGGAAATCGTCGGCGGCGCTGCCGCGGTTTAAGAACGGTTCAAATATTCAGAGGAACCAAAGATGAGTAGCGGACGTATCGTTCAAATCATCGGCGCCGTTATCGACGTGGAATTCCCGCGTGATCAGGTGCCGAGTGTTTATGAAGCGCTGAAAGTAGTCGGCGCCGAGACCACCCTGGAAGTTCAGCAGCAGCTGGGCGATGGCGTGGTACGTACCATTGCGATGGGCTCCACCGAAGGCCTCAAGCGTGGCCTGAACGTCGGCAGCACCGGCAAGGCCATCTCCGTACCGGTCGGTAAAGCGACCCTGGGCCGGATCATGGACGTGCTGGGCAACCCGATCGACGAAGCTGGCCCGATTGGCGAAGAAGAGCAGTGGGAAATCCACCGCGCGGCGCCTTCCTATGCCGAGCAAGCGGGCTCCAACGAGCTGCTGGAAACCGGCATCAAGGTAATCGATCTGGTCTGCCCGTTCGCCAAGGGCGGCAAGGTCGGTCTGTTCGGTGGTGCCGGTGTCGGCAAGACCGTGAACATGATGGAACTGATCCGTAACATCGCCATCGAGCACAGCGGTTATTCCGTGTTCGCCGGTGTGGGTGAGCGTACTCGTGAGGGTAACGACTTCTACCACGAGATGAAGGACTCCAACGTTCTCGACAAGGTAGCCCTGGTCTACGGTCAGATGAACGAGCCGCCAGGCAACCGCCTGCGCGTGGCACTGACCGGCCTGACCATGGCCGAGAAGTTCCGTGACGAAGGTCGTGACGTGCTGTTGTTCGTCGACAACATCTACCGTTACACCCTGGCCGGTACCGAAGTATCCGCACTGCTCGGCCGTATGCCGTCGGCGGTGGGTTATCAGCCGACTCTGGCCGAGGAAATGGGCGTTCTGCAGGAGCGCATCACTTCCACCAAGACCGGTTCGATCACCTCGATCCAAGCTGTCTACGTTCCCGCGGACGACCTGACCGACCCGAGCCCGGCGACCACCTTCGCCCACCTCGACGCCACCGTGGTACTGTCGCGCGACATCGCCTCCCTGGGTATCTACCCGGCGGTCGATCCGCTCGATTCCACTTCGCGTCAGCTGGACCCGAACGTGATCGGCCAGGAGCACTACGACACCGCCCGTGGCGTGCAGTACGTGCTGCAGCGCTACAAGGAGCTCAAGGACATCATCGCCATCCTCGGCATGGACGAACTGTCCGAAGAGGACAAGCAGCTGGTATCCCGCGCGCGTAAGATCCAGCGCTTCCTGTCCCAGCCGTTCTTCGTGGCCGAAGTCTTCACCGGTTCGCCGGGCAAGTACGTTTCCCTGAAGGACACCATCGCGGGCTTCAGCGGCATCCTCAAGGGTGACTACGACCACCTGCCTGAGCAGGCGTTCTACATGGTCGGCGGCATCGAAGAAGCCATCGAGAAAGCGAAGAAACTGTAATCACCCAGGCGCCCGGCAACGGGCGCATCAGGCTGCGGATAAGCTGTTATCCTCGGCCTGTCACGTGAGGCAAGCGTATGACTATGACAGTCCATTGCGATATCGTCAGCGCAGAAGCAGAGATTTTCTCCGGTCTGGTTGAGATGGTGATCGCGCACGGCAACCTGGGGGATCTTGGCATCGCTCTGGGCCACGCGCCTTTGATCACCGACCTCAAGCCGGGGCCGATCCGCCTGATCAAGCAGGGTGGCGAAGAGGAGGTGTATTACATCTCCGGTGGCTTCCTGGAAGTGCAGCCGAACATGGTCAAGGTTCTTGCCGACACCGTGCAGCGCGCCGCCGACCTGGATGAAGCCTCTGCCCTGGAAGCCGTCAAGGCGGCCGAGAAGGCTCTGCATGTACAGGGTGCCGAGTTCGACTACGGCTCGGCTGCTGCTCGTCTGGCCGAGGCTGCAGCCCAGCTGCGCACCGTCCAGCAGCTGCGCAAGAAGTTCGGCGGTAGCTGATACCGTTGCACTTCATCGCAAGTCGGTAAAAGGGTAGCCTTGGCTACCCTTTTTCTTTGCCCGCAATTTCTGGATCAGCGCCTGCCTATGTCTCTCGATATCGTCATCCTCGCCGCCGGCCAAGGCACTCGTATGCGTTCGGCCCTGCCGAAAGTCCTGCACCCGATCGCCGGTCAATCCATGCTTGGCCATGTTATCCACAGCGCCCGCCAGCTCCAGCCGCAGGGGATCCATGTGGTGGTCGGTCACGGTGCCGAGCAGGTACGCGAGCGCCTGGCGGCAGACGACCTCAACTTTGTCCTGCAGCGCGAGCAGCTGGGTACCGGCCATGCCGTGGCCCAGGCGTTGCCGGCACTGACGGCCGAGCGGGTGCTGATCCTCTACGGCGATGTGCCGCTGATCGAGCCCGCTACCCTGCAACGCCTGCTGCAGCACGTTGGCGAGCAACAGCTAGGGCTTTTGACGGTCGACCTGAATGACCCGAGCGGCTATGGACGCATCCTGCGTGACGAGGCCGGTGTGGTCCGTGCAATAGTCGAGCACAAGGACGCCACGCCCGAGCAGCGGCAGATCTGCGAAGGCAATACCGGCATTCTCGCCGTACCCGGCAAACGCCTGGGCGATTGGCTTGGCCGCCTGTCCAACAGCAATGCCCAGGGCGAGTACTACCTGACCGACGTGATCGCCATGGCGGTGGCCGATGGCCTGGTGGTCGCCACCGAGCAACCGCAGGACGCCATGGAAGTGCAGGGCGCCAATGATCGTCTGCAGCTGGCCGAGCTGGAGCGTCACTACCAGCAGCGCGCGGCACGACGGCTGATGGCCGAGGGCGTGACCCTGCGCGACCCGGCGCGCTTCGACCTGCGCGGCGAAGTCACGGTGGGCCGCGATGTGCTGATCGACATCAACGTGATCCTCGAGGGCCGGGTGGTGATTGAGGAGGGCGTGGAGATTGGTCCCAACTGCGTGATCAAGGACAGCACCCTGCGCCGGGGCGCGATCGTCAAGGCCAACAGCCATCTGGACGGTGCCGAACTGGGTGAAGGCGCCGACTGCGGTCCCTTCGCCCGCCTGCGCCCGGGCGCCGTGCTGGGGGCCAGGGCCCATGTGGGTAACTTCGTCGAACTGAAGAACGCCACCCTGGGCGAGGGCGCCAAGGCCGGTCACCTGAGCTATTTGGGCGATGCCGAAGTCGGCGCACGGACCAATATTGGCGCCGGCACCATCACCTGCAACTACGACGGCGCCAACAAGTTCAAGACGGTGCTGGGTGAAGACGTGTTCATCGGCTCCAACAGTGCCCTGGTGGCACCGGTCCGCCTGGGCGACGGCGCCACCACTGGCGCCGGCTCGGTGATCACCGCCGACGTACCGCCGGCCACCCTGGCCGTGGGCCGGGCCAAGCAGCGCAATATCGAAGGCTGGAAGCGCCCGGTGAAGATCAAGAAGTAAGGTGAGCGTTGGAGGGCGCTCAGCCTGTGGAAACCAAGCGGGTTTTCCACAGGCTATTGAGCTGGGAATAACTACAGTTTTCTTCCCCCCGCATCGCCACCCACTTGACGCAAGAGCCCCATTAGGTTTTGATTCGCGCAGCTAACTTTCGAATCGAAACTTACCATGTCGAAACGCAACACCCCACAGCGTCGTCACACCATTCTCGCCTTGCTTGCCGAGCAGGGCGAGCTGAGTGTCGACGAGCTGGCCAAGCGCTTCGCCACCTCGGAAGTGACCATTCGCAAGGACCTCGCCGCCCTGGAGAAGAATGGCCTGCTGTTGCGCCGTTACGGCGGCGCGGTGCCCCTGCCGCAGGAACTGATCGGCGACGGCAGCCAGCCGCTGTCGCCCTACAAGCTGGCCATCGCCCGCGCTGGGGTGGCGCGGATTCGCGAACATGCACGGATCATCATCGACAGTGGTACCACCACCGCGGCCATGATCCCGCAGCTTGGGCACAGGCCGGGCCTGGTGGTGATGACCAATTCGCTGAACGTGGCCAACGCCCTGCGCGAGCTCGAGCACGAGCCGGTGCTGCTGATGACCGGCGGAACCTGGGACCCGCACTCGGAGTCTTTTCAGGGTCAGGTCGCCGAGCAGGTGTTGCGCTCCTACGATTTCGACCAGCTGTTCATCGGCGCCGATGGCATCGACCTGGCGCGCGGCACCACCACCTTCAACGAGCTGCTGGGTTTGTCCCGGGTGATGGCCGAGGTGGCCCGCGAGGTCATCGTCATGGTCGAGAGCGACAAGATCGGCCGCAAGATTCCCAACCTGGAGCTGCCCTGGAGCAACGTCCATACCCTGATCACCGACGAGCGCCTCTCCGACGAGGCCCGTGAACAACTGACGGCGCGCGGCATCCAGCTGATATGCGCGACCGTCGACACTTAAGGAGAAGTCTATGTGTGGCATCGTCGGCGCCGTCGCCGAACGCAACATCACCGCCGTGCTGGTGGAAGGCCTGAAACGCCTGGAATACCGCGGCTATGACAGCGCCGGTGTGGCCTTGCTGGACGAGCAGGGCGAATTGCAGCGCCGCCGCCGGGTCGGCAAGGTCAGCGAACTGCAGGGGGCGCTGGTTGACCAGCCCCTGGCCGGCCGCCTGGGCATCGCCCATACCCGCTGGGCAACCCACGGTGCGCCGAGCGAGCGCAATGCCCACCCGCACTTCTCCGGGGCCGAACTGGCGGTGGTGCACAACGGCATCATCGAGAACCATGAGGCGCTACGCGAGCGCCTCAAGGGCCTGGGCTATGCCTTCAGCTCGGATACCGATACCGAGGTGATCGTCCATCTGCTCGATCACCACCTCAAGACTCACGCCGATCTGACCGCTGCGCTGAAGGCCGCGGTCAAGGAGCTGCACGGTGCCTACGGCCTGGCGGTCATCAGCGCCAAGCAGCCGGATCGCCTGCTGGCCGCGCGCAGCGGCAGCCCGCTGGTGATCGGCCTGGGCCTGGGCGAGAACTTCCTGGCCTCGGACCAGCTGGCCTTGCGCCAGGTCACCGACCGTTTCATGTACCTGGAAGAAGGCGACATCGCCGAGATCCGCCGCGATCAGGTTCACATCTGGGACGTCGACGGTCAGCCGGTGCAGCGCGAGACTGTGCAGTACCACGAGGGCGCCGAAGCGGCCGACAAGGGCGAGTACCGCCACTTCATGCTCAAGGAAATTCACGAGCAGCCCAAGGTGGTCCAGCGCACCCTGGAAGGCCGCCTCGGCAGCCGTCAGGTGCTGGTCCAGGCTTTCGGCCCCCAGGCCGCCGAGCTGTTCGCCAAGGTGCGCAACGTGCAGATCGTCGCCTGCGGCACCAGTTTCCACGCCGGCATGGTCGCCCGTTACTGGCTGGAGGAGCTGGCCGGGATTCCCTGCCAGGTCGAGGTGGCCAGCGAGTTCCGCTATCGCAAGGTGGTGGTCCAGCCAGATACCCTGTTCATCAGCATCTCGCAGTCCGGCGAGACGGCCGACACCCTGGCCGCGCTGCGCAACGCCAGGGCACTGCCGACCAGCCAGGGCGGCTATCTGGCCAGCCTGGCGATCTGCAACGTCGGCATCAGCTCCCTGGTGCGCGAATCCGACCTGTGCCTGCTGACCCAGGCCGGCCCGGAAATTGGCGTGGCCTCGACCAAGGCCTTCACCACCCAGCTGGTTGCCCTGATGCTGCTGACTCTGTCTCTCGGCCAGGTCCGTGGCAGCCTCGACCAGGCGCTGGAAGCCGAGCTGGTCGACGAGCTGCGTCGCCTGCCGACCCGGCTCGGTGAGGCCCTGGCAATGGATGCGGTTGTGGAAAAGATCGCCGAACTGTTTGCCGAGAAGCATCACGCCCTGTTCCTCGGCCGCGGCGCTCAGTACCCGGTGGCGATGGAGGGCGCGCTCAAGCTCAAGGAAATCTCCTACATCCATGCCGAGGCCTACCCGGCCGGCGAGCTCAAGCACGGGCCCCTGGCGTTGGTGGACAGCGATATGCCGGTGGTCACGGTGGCGCCGAACAACGAGCTGCTGGAAAAGCTCAAGTCCAACCTGCAGGAAGTGCGCGCCCGCGGCGGGGAACTGATCGTCTTCGCCGACCAGCAGGCCGGGATGAGCAACGGCGAGGGCACCCACGTGGTGAACATGCCGCACATCCACGACGCCCTGGCACCGATCCTCTACACCCTGCCGCTGCAGCTGCTGTCCTACTACGTCGCCGTGCTCAAGGGCACCGACGTCGACCAGCCGCGCAACCTGGCCAAGAGTGTGACGGTGGAATAGGGCAAGCCGAGTGAGGGGGACAGGGCTCGGCAGGCTGCGACTGTCGAGCCCGGGAGCGGCCAACTGGCCGGTGTTACAGGATCAGCTGGCGCAGCGGTGGCCGGGCAAAGGCATGAGCCGTTTGATCGCTCTTGTTGGCCCGCTCAAAAAGGGCGCCGAAATCGGGTGATTGGCAACTCATCGGTGCTATCAGGCGCTATCCCGATGAGTTGCGCCACTATCCTGCGTTGGTGCCGAATTACTTGACCCCCATACGGCGAAGGGCCGCAGGCTGGTACTCGCTCTTGGCCGTTCTGTCGCCGAACTTGATGGGATGCTGGGCATCCACCAGCAGCCCGTAAATCAGATAGCGCGAGCTGTTCAGGTCGTAGATCGCCTCACCGGCATACCAGGGCGTGTCGGCGTAATAGAACTGCACGTGAAACCCTTCGGAGAAACGCCACAGTTCACCACGATTGTCGTATTGCTCGGCCAGGGCGATCTGCCAGGTATCCTCATCGAGGTAGAGCACGCGTTTGCTATAGATGTGACGCATGCCGGGCTTTAGTGTGCCTACCACCTTCCACACCCGGTGCTTTTCGTACCGAGTCAGATCCTGGTTGACATGGCCCTTGCTGGCGACATCGGCGACCGAAAGCGTTTCGTCGGCCAAGCGGAAGTTGTTGTAGGGGATGTAGATTTCCTGCTTCCCTTGCAGAGTCCAGTCATAGCGATCCGGCGAGCCGGAATACATATCGGCGTTATCCGAGGTGCGCAGACCGTCGGCCGCGGTGCCGGGGCCATCGTAGGCCACCTGAGGCGCACGCCGCACCCGGCGCTGGCCGGCGTTGTACATCCAGGCCAAACGGGGCTGTTGCACCTGGTTGACGGTTTCGTGAACCAGCAGGATGTTGCCTGCTAGACGGGACGGAGCGAGTACCGCCTGGCGCGCGTAGAGCATGACGTTCTTGTCCTCCACCACGTCATAGCCATCGAGGTTTTCCGGCCAGGTCACTTCCTCTTTGATTCTGACTTCACTGAAGCTGCCGTTGGCCTGGGTGATGACTTGCAGCTGATCGCGGACCAGGCTTCCACCCCGGTAGCGCATGAAATGGTTCCAGACCGCCTCGACGCCATTGTTCGGCTCGGGGAAGGGGTAGTAGCCCCTGTAGCCCTCCACTCCGTTGCCGTCGCTACTCAACTTCGCGTGGCGCGCGTTGTACCTGGCGGCCTCCTGCACGGATTCGGGCAGCTTGGCAGTGCGATGGGTCGGGTAGACATTGATGAAGTAGCTGTCCGGGTAGCGCTGCAGCATGGCGATCTGGCCATCGGTGAGGTGATCCTTATGCGCTGGGTAGTTGGCAGGGGTTATGCGCAGCAGCGTCGATTCGCTCGCATAGGGATCGGACAGGTCGGTGCCAGTCACTTCGAGCCCCCCGTTCCAGGCTGGGATCGAGCCATCGGCGTTAGCCGCCACTTCAGCGCCCACAGCGGTTAGTTCTTGCGCGTTAGCCGAGACACAGCCGAGCAGTAGAAGAGCGAACAAGACTTTATTCTTCATGTTGTTTGACCTGCAGTTCGTCGATTTTCTTGGCGGCCTGTTTCAAGTACGACGAGTCGACGTCTCTCGAAAGCTGCTGTGCATAGGCAAACCAGCTGTAGGCATATTGCGCATGCTGCATGGCGAACAGCTTGTCTTTGCTCGCCGCATCCAGATGGCACTCGCCCGCGACGATGGCCACGCTGCTGCTGATCAGTTCCTTATCGAGTTCATTGGTGAGACAGGCAGGATCGTCCTGCTCTTGGCTTGCTGAGACGTAGCTCGCGCAGGACGCTGCAATGACGGTGGCGAAGCTGAGAGACAATATTCTGCTCATGGAGATCGCTCCAAAGTTTGACTTGTGGCGTGCAAGGTTTCATTATGAAACCAAAATCATCCTAGGTTCTGTAATAGAACCTGTCAAAGCTTTTCTAGCGCTCAGATGAGCCTTTTTTTTAAACAGACAGGTGGCTTGGTATGGAGAGGGTGAGCTTTGAGGGGCGCAATTGCTCGCTAGCGCGTTCCCTGGACGTTCTCGGCGACTGGTGGAATGTGCTGATCGTCAGGGAGGCCCTGTGGGGGTGCAGCAAGTTCGACGACTTCCAGCGCAACCTGGGCATGTCGAAGAGCATCCTGTCGAAGCGTCTGAAGCTGCTGCTTGAGCACGAGATTCTGCAAAAGCGCAACCAGGGTGGCAGCGTCGACTACTACCTCACGGAGAAGGGACGGGAAATCAACACCATCATCATGAGCATGCTGCAGTGGGGCGACCGCTGGTATCCCCATGCCGAAGGGCCGCCTGTCCTGTTGATCAACAAGAAGACCGGGTCGCCATTGTCTCATGCGCGGTTCTATGACCAGGATGGCAACGAAGTGAGTCCGAGCGACGTCGGCATCTGTGATGGCCCCGGCGCCAATGCCGAGACTCGCGAACGGATTCGCCGGATTCACCTGAAACATGCGCAGTAGCCGCTAGGTGCCCCGAATGGCCGCCGCCGGGAGGCCCCTTCTGCATGGTGCACCGGTCTGGGTGAGCGAGCGATTCATTGAGCCTTGCCGAAAAGCTCAGGTGTCGCTCGCGGCCATGCAGATCGCCTCATGTTGAGGGACTGGTTGGTCTAGCGGAAATTCGTCCTGGCCTGCGCGGTGATCAGTTGGATGCGTATTCCACACTCTTGAAGGCGATCAGCAAAACGAGGGCCGTTCGGCCAGTAACAGGCTAGGCTTCGAAGGACTCCATAAACATCAGGGAGGAAAACATGGGGTGCGCGCAAGTCTGCTCCGGCGCCACGCTGCAATGCAGCTTCGGTGTCGCCCCGGCGGTACTCAACGTGCTGCCGACCAACTGCACCACGGTTGGCGGCATGCCGGCGGCCAATATCATGGACTACATACCGTTGGTGAACATCGGCACGTTCAGCATGTGCCAGAGCCTCGCCAACCCCACTGTGGCGGCGGCCACCGCCGCGGCGCTCGGCGTATTGACTCCGATGCCTTGTATTCCGGCCACCGCCAGCCCCTGGATTCCCGGCGCCCCGACCGTATTGATCGGCAGCATGCCCGCGCTGGACGCCAACTGCACCTTGATGTGCAGCTGGGCCGGCGTTATCTCCATCACCTACCCAGGGCAAGTGCAGATGCTGATTCCCTAGTGCCGGCGGTTCAGGTGGCCGCGGTAATGGCCACGATTCAGCGGCAATGCTCTGTGGCGCCTGGAGTCGAGTGCAGGCGTAGACGAGGTGCGGCGCGGAACTTCGCAGAGGCAAGGAGGATTAAGTTGTCTTGCTTCGAGCTCCGCCAACGCTCAGACCTCCGGCGCCTCGGTCAAGCGTCGCCACCACCAGGCCAGCCGGGAGATAGGCTGGCCGCGCGCGTCCAGCGGTCGGCCGTCGCTGGCGAAGCGCTGCTCTGCTTCGGCCACCTGGCCTTGCTGGTAGAGTTGCCGCGATGCCAGCTTTTGGTCGGGGTGGAAGCGCTGCTGCAGGCCATGTAGCTGGCCGACGTGATAGTGCTGCCATTGGGCCAGGCTGCCGTCGGCAAAAAAGGTTTTGACCTCGCCATGCAGCAGGCCGGCGCGGTAGTTGGCCTGACGCTGCATCCAGCCTTCAGCCGCATAGTAGGTCGCCAGGCCGTGCAGCTTGCCATTCTCGTAGGCCATGCGCGCCGCCGGCTTGCCATTGGCGTGGAGCAACACGAAAGGTCCGTGAAGCACGCCTTGGCGATAACTCAGGCTGGCTTGCGGCCGGCCATTTTCCTCGATGCGTACCGGCCCCTCGAGCGCGCCTTTCTGCAGGGTGCCGATGAGTCGGCGCTCACCGCTGTGTACGACGACATCGCCGGTAGGGGCGCTCATCAGTTCACCTGGACCATGCCGCCCTTGAGGGTCAGCATGCCGCCGCCATCCACCGTCTGTGAGGCGCTGGCTTTGTTGGTCAGGGAGACCCCGGCGTTGTTGGTCAGATCGGTGCCGGCCTTGTTGTCGAGTGTGGTGCCCGCCTGGTTGGTCAGAGCCGTGCCGGCCTTGTTGGTCAATGCCGTGCCAGCCTGGGCAGTCAGGTTGGCATCGCTCTTGGCGGTGAAGTCGCCGCCGCTCTGCAGCGTCAGGGTGCCGCTGACCTTGATGGTCAGGTTGCCGTCCACGGTCAGCTGGTAGTTGCCGGCAACCTCGTGGGTGTAACTGCCGCCGGTGCTGTGGGTCTGGTCGCTACCCACGGTCACCGTACGGGTGTCGGTTACGTCCAGCGTATCGCTGCCGGTCTGGATGGTGACGGTGCGGCTGCCTTGCTCCAGGGTGATGGTTTCGTCGCCGTCCTTCACCGTGCGGGTCCGCGCATTCTGCACGGTCAGCGTCTCGTCGTGGCCGATGGTGGCGCTGCTGTCATTGAGCACCTTGATCTTGAGGTCCTTCTGCGCCTGCAGGAACACTTCCTCGCTGTCCTTCTTGTCCTCGAAACGCAGCTCGTTGAAGCCGCCGCCGCCCTTGCTGGAATTGGTCTTGATTCCGGACTGGGTCTGGTTGGCCGGCAGCTCATAGGGCAGCGCGTTGTCGCCGTTGTACACGCAGCCGGTGACCAGGGGACGGTCCGGATCGCCGTCGATGAAGGTGACGATCACCTCCTGGCCGATGCGTGGAATGAACTGCATGCCGAAGCCCTTGCCGCTCCACGGCAGCACCACGCGTACCCAGCAAGAGCTGGTCTCGTCATTCTGTCCGTCGCGATCCCAGGGGAACTGCACCTTGATCCGGCCGTATTCATCGGTCCAGATATCCTCGCCGGACTTGCCGACGACGATGGCGGTCTGGGTGTGCATGCGCGGCTTGGACGTGCGGCGTGGCGGGCGGTAGCTGGTGCTTTTGGGAATCGCCTCGAAGCGATTGCGGTAGTTGCTGTGGTCGACCTCGTGGCTGACTCGGGTCAGCACCCACTCGATATTCGCTGCGTCGTCGTCATGACCGCTCAGGGTGAAGCTGTGCCCCGGCACCAGCCAGCGGCAGTCGCTCTCGCCGATAAAGCGGCTCTCCTGGCTGCGCAGCGCATCCACCCGCAACTTGCCCAGGGCATCGCCGCGCGCCTTGGTGGTGTAGCCGCCGGGATGTTCGTAAACCGACAGCGGTCCGGCCACCGCCTCGGCCTGGCCATAGAGCGAGGTGGTCGGCGTGGTGAACTCGTAGTCGGTGGCGCGGTATACGCCGGACACCGCCTGCCGACAGATCTGCCCGGAGCGGATGCCATGCAACTCACGTTCGCCCATCTGCTGGCCGAGGTAGGCGATGGTGCTGGCGTTCGGGCACGGCGGGAAGACGTCGTTGCTGTCGCCCAGCACCAGGGTGTGGGCGCCATCGGCGTGGGTGAAGAACCAGAAGATGCCTTCCTCCTCGAGCAGCCGCGAAACGAAGGCGAAGTCGCTCTCGCCGTACTGCACGCAATACTCGCGCGGGCTGTAGCTGCCGGTCAGCTTCAGCTCGTAATCGCTGAAACCGTGCTCGTCGAAGATGCTGGTGACGATGTCGCTGGTCGCCAGATTCTGGAACACCCGGTTGTTGCTGGCCAGGGTCAGCCACCACAACCAGGGCCGTAGCAGCAGCTGATAGCGCTCGGCCGTGGCATCGCCGGGCAACTGACGAATCTCCGCACAGAGCGCATCGATCGGGCGCAGCAAGTCGTCGTTATGCAGGGTCGCGGTGAAGTGCGAAGCCACCGCATCGACCAGGGGCAAGGGCGTGGCGCTGTAACCGTGCAGGGTCAGGCTGGCGAGACTGTTCAACGCCTCCTCGCCGGAGAGGCGTTCCGGGTAGAGGTCGGCCAGCGCCGCGGCGGTGAGGGAAAGGCTGGTGGTGGTGTCGGTGGGGCGGGTCATCGAAAAGCCTCACACGAATATCCAGAGCCCGAATATATTCGAATGGTCGACGAAACTAAGCATTCAGGAAACTTGCAATGATCAATAGACAAATTGATCAGCTGGCCACTGATTAGTTTAAAAATCACCATGGAGGTGTTCCAAATTCGACTCGGGTCAGTAGTGGATTAGTCGTTAGGACATCATTAATGCTGAGGCGTTCTACCTGCAGAGCGACGCCGTGTGCTGGAGCAGTGACAGGGCCATCGTGCCCGAGTGAGAGCAACTCATAGCCATTGCCGGTGGCCAATGCCACATGCGCAATATAGTCAATGCCTGCGGCTGAAAAAAGCACCAGATCTCCTTTGCTTGGATAACTTCCAACAGCGCGCGCCGGCGCCAGCAGGTTGAAATAGTAACGCTTTAGCGCTCCTTGTATGGAGTTGTTGTTTGGTTGATTGTGCTGTGCGTTTGCCCGGAACAAGTCGTCGATCACATTCCATACCGTATTGTTGGCAACGCCTGATAAGTGCGCAGCCCACAAGACGATCTCATAGCAGGATATCGGCGTTGTCATTATTTCCCCGGTAAACGCCGTACCGCCAGGTGAAAAGCTAGTCGCAATGGTCATTTGCCCGGGAGCCCACATAAAACCGAAATCTTCAAACTGGGCGAGGCGATCGCATACCGCTGCTGCAGGCATAATCTATCTCCGGTGTTTGGGTGCGGATGGAAAAAGATCTCTCCGCTAAAAAAGATGGGGCTCTTTGGGTTCTTGAACATAGAATAATTGATGTGCTTTATTTGATTGTGGAAAAAACTGAATTTCCTGTGTTTGCATATTTTATAACTTGCTTTCCGTGGAGGGCGTAGTAAGTACCGTCAAAGGGAAGGTTGCCAAATAGCGTGTTTGGAATGACCATATTTCCACCGCCCTCGAAATACTGTTGGTTAGGAGCAACTCTTGCCCGTGCTGAACTGAATTGAATGGCCGTAGATGACTCTAGCAAGGCATTGCCGAGTGGCTGACTGAAGTCATATACGTCTCCGTATATCAGGAATTCAATAAGTTCATCAACGTCATCTGGGTGTGGAAGCCCGGCTATTTGAAAATCCTTGTACAGCAAGAGCAACTCATTTATTGGATCCTTGTTTATTTCTAGAATTGACTCTTTGGTCGCTCTTTCTTCCAGGTCTATGTAGGGAATTGGTGCGGCGATATCATGCTGAATGATATACTGATTTTTCATTAACCCCTCGAAATCGAAGTAGTCTTTCAAAAGGGAGGTGTCTCCGCCTAGTATTTCATTGTATGCATCCGTATTCCTGTAATAACCCCTCTCGGAGGCAAGGGTTGGAAATAGGCCATTATTTGCTTTGCGGGAAACATAAGTTCCTGGCTTTCCATAGCTTAGGGAAACGCCAGAGGCATTGATTAATTTTTGTATCTCTCTATAACTTTTTGTCTGATTTCCGCTGAATCTATAGCCCTTTTGGCTATTATCGAAAACAACTATTTTTCTGGGATCCATTACGCCATTGTTGTCTAAGTATTGCCTGTCTATTATTCTTGCTACCTTTGAGCGGTTGTTCAGGATTCTTTTGGGAATATAGACATGATTTTTCTGTGTCCTTAAGAATATTTCATTTCTGATTGGTGAATATATTTTTATGAACTCGTGCGGGCTGGTTAAGCTTAGAAGGTTTTTCATTTTATTGGTGTCCGGTCTGGTTGGTGTATATTCCTTTGAATTAAAATAAATGCTTTGGTTGCGATTTGTTGTGGGTTTGTAATTTCATTGGGTTGTTAATTGTCTGTGTGGGTGGCATGGTAAACGTTTGGCGAGTAAGTGAGTTTATTGTGGTACTTGGCTTCGGCTAATTGATTTTTATTTGTTGCCTTTAGATTTAAATTGGGCATGATCTGGGTGGCCGGGCTACTCACAAGAACTATTCAAACACCCACTCCGCTAGCTTTCCCGCTACTTCCGTCATCAACACATTCTCGATATCCCGTACGCCCGCCGAACTGCATTTGGCCAATACCGCTTTTACCAGGCCAGGGTCGAAATCGAAGGTCTTGCCGGTGGCGGCCTTGTAGCGGCCTTGCAGTTTTGCCAGTTTGGCCCGGACAATGTTTTCCAAGGTGGTGTCATCCAGATCGCTGTAGGGCACCACGGTCATGCGCGCGAGAAAGGCCGGGCGGAAGCTGCGCAGCAGTACCTGGCGCAGTTGGGCATTGAAGGCATCGCTGCCAATCTGTACGGCTGGGGTATCGAGGATCAGTTCCGCACCAACGTTGCTGGTAGCCAGCATCACGGTGTTCTTGAAGTCCACCACCAGGCCGGTGCCGTCTTCCATCACGCCCTTGTCGAAGACGTTGTAGAAGGCCTCGAGCACGTCCGGGTGGGCCTTCTCGATCTCATCGAGCAGCACCACCGAGTAGGGCCTGCGTCGTACTGCTTCGGTGAGCACGCCACCAGAGCCATAGCCGACGTAGCCGGGCGGCGCCCCCTTGAGCTGGCTGACGGTGTGGGCCTCCTGGTATTCGGAGAGGTTGATGCTGATCAGGTTGCGCTCGCCGCCGTACAGGGCGTCGGCAAGGGCGTAGGCGGTTTCGGTCTTGCCGACGCCGGTGGGGCCGACCAGCAGGAACACCCCGACCGGCTTGGCCGGGTCGGTGAGCCCGGCGCGGTAGGCCTGGATGCGTTGGGCGATGGTGTCGAGCGCCACGTCCTGGCCCATCACCCGTTGGCCCATGCGCTGGCCTAGGGTGCGCACGGCGTGGGCCTCGTCGGCAAGCATCTTGCCCACCGGGATGCCGGTCCAGCCGGCGATCACCGCGGCGACTATCTTCGAGTCGACCTGCTCGGGCACCAGCGGGTCATCCTGGCGAATGGCGTCGAGTCCGTGCTCCAGTCGTCCCAGCTCGGCGGCCAGGTGGTCGATGCGGTTGTCGAGTTCCTCGTTCGGCTTGCTGGTATCGGCGCTCTCGCTCAGCCCCAGCAACTCGCGGCGTGCGTTCAGCAGCTCGCGTACCGCTTCGCGTTCCTCGCCCCAGCGGGTTTCCAGTTCGCGAATGCTGATGGCGTTGCCGCCAAATTCGCTTTCCAGCTCGCCGATGCGGGCGCCGTGGTCGAGGCCGGTGGCCTGTTCGCGCTTGAGCCGGTCGAGTTCTTCCTGCACCGCCACCTGGCGATGACGCAGACTTTCCAGGGGCGGCGGTACGTCGTGCTGAGCCAGGGCGACGCGGGCACAAGCGGTGTCCAGTACGCTGATGGCCTTGTCGGGCAACTGGCGCCCGGAAATGTAGCGATGGGAGAGCTTCACCGCGTCGTGGATGGCCGCATCCAGCACCTGTACGCCGTGGTGCTGCTCCAGCTTGACGGCGACGCCGCGCAACATTTCAACGGCGGTGGCTTCATCCGGCTCTTCCACCTGCACAAGCTGGAAGCGCCGGGTCAGAGCCGGGTCCTTCTCGAAGTACTTCTTGTATTCCAGCCAGGTGGTGGCGGCCACGGTGCGCAGCTCGCCACGAGCCAGGGCCGGCTTGAGCAGGTTGGCGGCATCGCTGCCGCCCTCGGCAGCACCGGCGCCAATCAGGGTGTGAGCCTCGTCGATAAACAGGATGATCGGCTTTTCGGCATTGCGTACCGCATCGATCACGCCCTTCAGGCGCTGCTCGAACTCGCCCTTCACGCCGGCCCCGGCCTGCAGCAGGCCGAGGTCGAGTACCCGCACCCTGACCTCCTGCAACGGCGGCGGCACATCGCCGGCAGCGATGCGCAGGGCCAGGCCTTCGACTACGGCGGTCTTGCCGACGCCGGGGGCGCCGACCAGGATGGGATTGTTCTGCCGCCGACGCAGGAGGATGTCGATGGTCTGGCGGATTTCGCCATCGCGGCCGACGATCGGATCGATGCGGCCGCTGCGCGCCTCCTCGGTAAGGTCCTGGGTGAACTGGTCGAGCAGAGACGGCTCGGCACCGGCCTTGGCCCCTTTGGCCGGGTTGTTGGCCGTGCCGGCGCCACCCTCGCGGGAGGTAGCGGTCCACTCCTGCAGGTTGCTGCGCAGCGCGTCGCGGGGGATGCGCAGCAGCGAAGATGCACTGTTGAGCAACAGCGCACGACGATCGTCGCGGTCGAGTAGGGCTAATAGCAATAGCCCGGAGCGTACGCTTGGCAGGTTCTGCATGCTGGCCTGAAGCACCGCATCTTCCAATAGTGCCACCGTCTGGCTGGAGAGGGCTGGAGTGCGGGTGCAGCCGCCCTTGAACAAGTCGAGGGCCTGGTTGATTTCTGCCGCCAGGACGTCCCGCTCCAGGCCGAAGCGTGGCAGCAGGCAGGCCAGGTCACCGCCTTCGATGTCCAGTAGTTCCAGCAGCAGGTGTTCGACTTCCACATAGTGGTGGCTGCGTTGCATGCAGCGCTGGGCGGCGCGCTCCAGCGCACGGCGGCAATCGTCGTTGAGGCGGGTGAGCAGGGTGGCGAGGTCCATGCTCAGGCACTCCTCAGGCAGAGGCGCGTGTCGATGCGGCGTACCTGATGCTTGGGCTGGCGCTCCAGCCAGCTGCTCCAGGTCATGCGCGGTGGAGCCTTGCGCTTCAGGGTCAGGGCCGGGGTGTCGTTGACCAACAACCGCAGCGAACAGTCCAGATCGGGACCGAAGTAGAAGGCCGCCAGCGCCGCCAACTGGAGATGGGCCGCACCGTCTGGCAGAAAGCCGGGGTAGCGCTGGCCACTCAGGGGCCCGAGCACGATGCGGATGCCGGCATGCTCGTCCCAAGCTCGCTTGCCGGCCACGGCGCTGTGGCCGAGGCGCAGGTTGCGGCCGGATCGGCCCAGGCGGCTGCGGCTGGTCTCGGGAATTTCGCGCCAGGCGCCCTGGAACTGCTCCAGGCGCACGCTCACGGCGAAGTGATGGCGGACAATGGTTTCGAAACCGGCCAACGAGCGACGGGCTCCGGCGAACAGCGCGCTGCGGGCGAGAATGAGCCCGTCGGGAATCGCCTGGCGTCCCTGCAGCGGGCGTGGCAGCAGGCCGGTGAGTGCACGCAGCTGATCCTGTACCGGGCTGTGCTGTGGTGGTGTAAAGCCGATGGCCACCCGATACTTGCGCAGGATGCGATAGAGCAGTGAGAGCAGGCGGTGCTGGAACAGGTCAAGGAACTGCGCCGGTCCGTGGTCCTTCATTCGAGCGCGTTGTTGTAACCATTCCTGGTAGGCGTAAGGCAAGGGGCCATCCGGTCCGCCCAGACCGAACACCGGCGTACTGAGTACCGGCTGGGACTGCTCGGACGACTCCAGTTGTGCCACCTGGCTGGCGGCGAACAGCGGGGTCAGCGGTCCGCGTAGGCGCACTGCTTCCCGGCGCGGGTCGATGCCTTGGCCCAGCGGTACGGCCTCTGGCTGTGAACGCTCGAGCAGCAGTAGCGCCTGCAGCAGTTCGAACGCCTGCGGCTCGTTGCTCAGCCGCTCGGCTATAGGGACAGGGGTTCGCCGACCTGGGGACGCCATGTCTTGATCTCCTTATCGCCGAGCAGCAGCACGGTGCGCACGAAGCGGTTGGTATTGGCGTAGAGCGAGAAGAAGTGCGCCAGCACGCCAGAAAACAGCAGGGGACTGGCCCCGACGAAATGTTGTGGATCGAGGCTCAAACGTACCTCCAGGCCGTTGCGCCAGCCGCGCCAGGCGTCGCTGCCGACATGCTCGACGATTCGAACGCTGGAGATGCCGCACAGGCCTTCGATCTGCCGGCGCGCGGCAGCTTCATCGCGCAGGTTATGCAGCGTCAGCAACTCCTTGAGCGCGGCGAGCGATTGCTCGCCTTCCACCAACGACAGGTGATTGAGGGTCAGTTGCGAAACCAGACGCCAGCGCGAGGCGCCATCCAGTGCCGGTAGCGATTGCGGGTGAGGCGAGCGAAGCAGGCTGACGCGCATCACCGGGCCGGGTCGCTCGAAGTCCAGGCGGGTCCCGGCGGGCAGCGTTTCCGCCAGGTGCCTATTCGTGCACAGCAATTCGGCGGTGAGACTGAAGTCGGGAATATCCACCGCCGGGTTGCAATGGGTGTCGACCAGGCTCAACAGCATATCGGTGCCATGCCGACGCGGATTGAGTCCGCTGATCCGCCGGGCATGCCAGTACAGGCGAGTGTCCCCCATGCCGTGCTGGCAGGCATAGTAGGGCGAGATCCACTGGGCGCGCTGACCGCTGCCGGCGCGCAGGTTGCGGATGCTGTGGATTTCCACGCTGTTTTCGCGGTAGGCGTCGGCGATCAGCCGATACTCGCTACGGGTGCCATCGGGGCGCAGCGGCTCGGAGGTCCGCGGAAACAGATTGATCACCGGTACGCAGCCGAGAGCAATATCTTCTCGGCGCAGGCTGACCCGGGAGGTCGGCGCACGGTCGAGCAGGATGTAGATCTCCAGCAGCTCGCCGGCTTCTGCGGGAATGGCCAGCGGCAGGTCGAAAAAGGCGAATTTTTCCGGGCAGGCGAAGTACTCGGCGAGCAGGCGCAAGCCCGGGTGCAAACCGTCTTCATCTGGCAACAGGGACTCGTCGGCGGCGAAGCCGACCGGTTCGGGGCGTCCGGCCACCGCAGATGGCTGGCACCCCGGCAGGCCACAGCGGGTCTGCAAGGCATGGCCACAGAGTAGGTCGTAGAGCGTAGCGGCGGTGACCGGAGAACCGGCCAGATGGATGCGCAGGCTGCTGATCGGCAAGGCACTCCACGGCTCCTCTGCGAGATTGCGAAGGCTCAGGCGCAGAGCCGCGCGGGCCTGGGGGGCGCCCGTCAGGGCCTGGGTTTCTTCGGTGTCGAGGAGCACCACCTCGGCCACTTCCAGCGGCCACAGGGTGGCGGGTGCGGTGCTGCGAAAATGCACGCTGTCGCCAGCAGCAGTGGTGACGAACAATGGGGTGTCGCGGGGCAGGGCGTAGCCTTCGCTGAGGTTGCCCTTGCTCGGGTCCGGCTCGAGTCGGGCTATGGCGCACGAGGGTAGTGGTCGTAATGCCAGCGGATAGAGTTGCTCCAGCAGCGCATTGCTGAATTCCGCATAGCCGTCGTCGAGCCTTCGCTGCAAGCGCGCGCAGAGCAATGAGAAACCTTCCAGCAGGCGCTCGACATGGGGGTCCGGGCATTCGCCGGGGGACAGTTCCAGGCGGCTGGCGATCTTCGGATAACGCTGGGCGAAGTCTGCACCGGCCTGACGCAGCCAGGTCAGTTCGCGTTGGTAATAGTCCAGCAGTTGCTCATCAATCGAATCGCTCATGCACTACCCCGTCGGCCAAATCCATTGCATAGGCCACCGGCCACTCTTCGACACCGCTGCGCAAGTATCCGTTGATACGCACGCGCAGTGCATGACGGCTCCCATCCAGTGCTTGTACGTCCACTTCGCCGAGCTGCAGGCGTGGCTCGAAGTGGGCAATGGCCAAGCGGATCTCCCGCGCCAATCTGAGTCGATCGTCGCTACGGTCGGCGTACAAGCCGCTCCAGTCGGCGATGCCGTAGTCGATGACGGTCAGCTGTTTGAGCCGTGGTCGCAACGAGCGTCGCGTATTCAGCAGGCGCAACAGTTCCTGGCGCACCGAGTCGGCAAGTGCCTGGCGATCGAAGGCGGGCACCTGCGCGGGTCTGGCCTCGTCGTACGAGGCCAGACGGTCGAGCAGCGGTGCCTGGCTGCGGTGCCGGAAGGCGGCCACCGATTACTTGACGACCTTGTTGGCCGCCAGGTCCCAGGTGGAGGCGGCCGTGCCTTCCTTGGTGCCGTCATCCTTCTGCGCGGTCAGCTCCCACTTGATCTTGGTGAAGTTGAGCGAAAGCGTCTCCACCGGCTTGCCACCGGTACCACCACTGACGCTGACGTTGGAAAGCACAACGTTGGACAGGGTATAGACGATGAAGGGCAGGATCTGGCCGCTGCCTTCGGCGGCATTGCGCCCGATGGTGACCTTGGCCTCGGTGATGGGTTTTCCAGAGCAGCAGTATTCGTTGAGGGTAGGGGTTGAGGTATCGATGAACTTGGTGAGGGTGAACTCACCGATATGGGGGCGACCCGAGGTGCGCTCCGAGTTGCTGACGTCATTGGTCACCTGCATGGCGACGTTATGGCTGTAGGACATCAGTTCGATCTTGTCGGCGAAGCCTTCGAGCAGGCTATCACCTTTGATATCTGCGCCCAGGTCGAGAATGATCGCATCCATCGCGTGCAGCTCCTGATTCTAGAAAAATAAGAAGAGTCGTTTGGCAAAAACCCCGCCGGCCCAGGGCCGGCGGAAGCTGTCAGGCGGCCGGAGGCGGCAGCGTAGCTACCAGGCGGATCGAGGCCGTCAGTTCTTCAAGTTGGAAATGTGGGCGCAGGAATACGGTGGCTCGATAGGCGCCGGGCTTGCCGGCCACTTCGCTGACATCCACTCGCGCCTCACGCAGGGGGTACTGGGCTTTGATCTCCTGGGGGGCGTTGTCATTGATCAGCACGTAGTCGGAGATCCAGTTGTTCAGGTACGTCTGCACGTTGTCGCGGGTCATGAAGCTGCCGATCTTGTCGCGCATGATCACCTTGAGGTAATGCGCAAAGCGTGAGGCCGCCAACACGTAGGGCAACATCGCCGAAATGCGGGCATTGGAGTTGGCTTCGGGCGTGTTGTAGACCTTCGCCTTGTTGGTGGTCTGACCACCGAAGAACACCGCCAGATCGCTGTTCTTCTTGTGGCAGAGGGCGATGAAACCCAGTTCGTCGAGTTCCTTCTCGCGGCGGTCGGTAATCGCCACCTCGGTGGGACATTTGAGCGCCAGGTCGCCTGCGCTGGTAGTGAAGGTGTGTGCCGGCAAGCCCTCGACCGCGCCACCACCTTCCACGCCGCGAATGGCGGCACACCAACCGTAGTGAGCGAATGCATCGGTGATGCGCTGGGTCAACGCCCAGGCCGCATTGCCCCACAGGTATTTGCTGTGGTCGGTGCCGTTGACGTCCTCCACGTAGTTCATGCCTTCCACCGGCAGGGTTTCCGGGCCGTATGGCAGGCGCAGCAGCACGTGCGGCAATACCAGCGAGACGTAGCGGGAGTCCTCGCTGGCGCGGAACGAACGCCACTTGATCAGCTCCAGGCTTTCGAAGACCTTGGCCAGGTCACGCGGAACGGCCAGTTCGGTGAAGCTGCTCATATCGAACAGCCGCGGGCTGGCGGCGGCGATGAAGGGAGCGTGGGCCGCGGCGGCGACATTGGAGAGTTTCTCCAGCAGGGCGATATCCTGCGGGTGGCGGCCGAACTCGAAATCACCCATCAACACGCTGAACGGATGCCCGCCGAAGGTGCCGTAGTCCTCTTCATAGAACTTCTTGAACAGCACGCTCTGGTCGAACTCGACGGCCTTCTCCAGATCGGTGAGCAACTCCTTCTGGGTCACATTCAGCAGACGCAACTTCAGTCGGGTGCTGGTCTCGGTATTCATCACCAGAAAATGCAGGCCGCGCCAGGAGGCTTCCAGTTTCTTGACCTCCGGGTGATGGAGGATTTCGTTGAGCTGGCCACTGATCAACTGGTCGATCTGGTCGATGCGATCGTTGATCATGGCCACGGTGTCCTTGTCGACGACCATGCCTTCGTCAAGTACTTGAGTGGCGAACTCGCTCAGCATGTCGCGGGCATAGGCCTGCTGGCTGTCGTCGTGGGCCATCCGGCCCTCGGCGACGATGCGATCGAGCAGAGACAAGGTGGTGGGTTGCGCTGCGCCCTGAGTGCCGGATTCTGTTTCGGCCATGGCAAAAATCTCCGTATTGGTTAGCGACTATCAGGCTTGAGGCTCTTCGGGCTGGTCGGACGCATCGTCAGTTGCTTCGCCAGTTTCCGCAGTGCCCTCGGGGCGAGCCGCTTTGATTTCCTGCAATCCCTCGGTGTTGGCCACTACTTCCTGCAGGAGTTTGTCCAGATCATCGTTGCCGTCGAGTTTGGTGAGCAGGTCGCGCAGGCGCTGACGGGCCTCGAACAGGCGGCGCAGCGGGGTCACTTGCTTGACCAGGTTGACCGGATCGAAGTCGTCGAAATGGGAGAACTTCAATTCGACGTTGAGCTTGCTGCCATCACCGCTGATGGAGTTATCGACTTGCACGGCCAGGCGCGGTGCGGTCGATGCGAGTACTTCATTGAAGTTGTCGCGGTCGATCTCCACGAAGCGACGCTCGTTCATCTTCGGCAAGGGGGTTTCCGGTTTACCGGACAGATCGGCGAGGATGCCGACCACTAGCGGGAGCTCTTTCTTTTCGATGGCGTCGCCGATTTCCACATCGTAGGTAATCTGCACACGCGGGGGACGTACTCGGTCGAGTTTGTGCTGGGTACTCTCAGCCATGATTCTTCCCTTCTCCAAAACACTGAGCGATCGCGCAATGATTTGGTTTCCCTCTCCATCACGCTCCTTGTGGATCTCCCCCGAAAAGCATCCCGGACGGTAGCGATCCCTTTTCATTCGTCCTGACGGCGAACTACCAAAGACGCTAGAACAGGTCTATAAAAAAGCAAATTCATCGGTTAATGGATTCCCATGAGACTTGGACGTTTCATCTGTGTGGGCCTGATGCTGCTGCAGGCTTCCTGTTCCTACATCTTCCAACCCTCTGTCGAGTTGCGCTCACTTACGCTGGACGTGGCACCCAAGGCCAACGACGACACGCCGCTGGCCGTGGATTTCGTCGCAGTCGAGGATCCGGAACTGCTCAAGCTACTGCTGTCGATACCCGCCAAGCAGTGGTTCGAGCAACGTGAACAGCTGCGCCGCGATTACCTGCAGTCGATTGGCGTTTGGAGCCTTGAACTGGTCCCGGGCCAGTTCATGGCGGCGCGGGACATCCCCCTGGCCGGCAACCCTGCGGTTGGACTTTTGGTATATGCCGGCTATAACAATCCGGGTACGCACAGGCTGCGTCTGGAGCAGCAGAAGACTGTCTGGCTGCGCTTCGAGAGCAAGAATATGCGTTTGCTCGGCGACTCCTCGTTGGATTGAGTGGCACAGGGACACGCGAGCGGGGCAGCTTTCCCGCTAGACCAGGAATGGATGTCGGAGGGGGCGGGGCATGGCGGGTATTCCCGATGCGATTTGTTGGCACGAAGGTATGCAGCTGCTGCCTCAGCATTTCCAGCTGCAGGGCTTGCGGGCAGAAACCCTGTCCGCACGCCAGACGACTGCGGCGCAACCCTGGTTCTGGGGCGTCGACCTGCTCGAGCTGGACGAGGCGGCGCTCAGCGGCGGCAAGGTGCGCGTCACTGCCCTCGATGCGATTCTTCCCGACGGCCTGCCGGTCGGCTTTGACGCCAGCAGTCGCGAGGCGCTCGAACTGGATGTGAAGGAAGCGATCGACGCCTCGATCCAGGGGGCGACCACCGTCTTCCTCGCCGTCGCGCCCCTCTACCGTGCGGGTCAGCTGGCGCCGCTCGGCGGCCGCTTTCGCTCCCTGCAGGGCGAGCCGGTGCCGGATCTGGCCAGTGGCCTGTTTCCCGAGCCCATCAGCGTCTGGCGTGCCGATCTGCGCCTGGTGGCAGAAAGCAACAAGGCCGACTCGGTGTGCCTGCCCTTGGTGCGCATCGGTAAGCAAGGCGGTGGCTACGCGCGCATCGACTACGTGGCGCCCACTTCGCGGGTGTTGCCGGAATCGCTGCTCGGCCATAAGGTCGCCGCAGTCTGCGCCCGAGCCCGGGAAAAGTGCGTGTTTCTCGCCGGCCGCCTGCGCCAGGCACAACAAGCCGGCAATGACGAAGATGGCGAACAGATCGGCCGTCTGCTCGCCGCCATCTGGGCACGTCTGCCGGAGGTGGAGGCCGCGCTGGGCAGCCGCATCGCCCATCCGGCGGGATTGCACCAATTGCTGGCGGGGATGGCGGGTTCGCTCTGCGTGCTCAATCCGCTGGCCGGCGTGCCGGCCTTCAAGCCACTGGCCTATGAAGAGCTGCTAAGCGGCTTCACGGAAGTCCTCGATTGGCTGAATGCCGCCCTCGATCTGGTGCGCGCCGGTTACCGTACCCTGCCATTCGCGCGCGACACCCATGGATTCTGGATCGAGTTGCCGGCCACCGAGGAGCCCTGGCAGCGCATGGTGATTGGTCTGCGAATGCCTGCTGGCGCGGGTGAGCGCGCCGCCGGCCAATGGCTGGACAGCGCCATCATTGCTTCCCAGCCACATATTCCCACCCTGGCCCGGCAACGCATGCACGGCCTGGCGCAGCAGCCGCTCAGCCGTAGCGAGCAGATTGCCTACAGTGTTGGCGCCGACACCTGGCTGTTTTCCATCCAGGGTGATCAGGAATGGTTCGATCCCAGCCAGCGCCTGCGCATTCTGGTGCCGGGTGGTGGCGCTGGGGTCGAACCTTGGGAAGTCTTGCTGTTCTTCACCAATAGCGGTGAGGAGTGAGAACAGGTCATGTCAGATAGCCTGCCGCGCTTGCGCCTCGGTTCGATCAACGAGGCGCCACTGAGTGCCGCATTCGCCAGCACCTGGGCGCAATGGCTGGACGTCTGGTCCGACCTGGCCGGTAGCACCGAAAGCGCCGACCAAGTAGCGTCGCGCGCGGCGGCGGAGGCGAGCCGGCTGTGCCGCCGGCTTTGGCGTGATGCCTATGCGGCCGTCGGCGATGCGCCAGGAGGCCAGGCCAAGGCCATGGTCTACGCCTTCGTGGCCTTGCTCGACGAAACGCTGGTATTCAATTCCTGGCCGGGCCAGTCGCGGTGGCAGGAGCAACCACTGGAGTTTCGCCTGTTCAACAGTCGCGCCGCCGGCGAGCGGCTGCCGCGGGCGATCAACAAACTGCTCGGTGAGAGCGACCCGGCCACTCGCGACCTGGCCAACGTCTATCTCAAATGCCTGACCCTGGGCTTTCAGGGCCGATTAAGGGGTGCGCGCGGGCAGATCCTGCACGAGAAATGGCGTCATGCACTGTTCGCGTTCGCGTGGCAGCGTGACGCCGATGAGCGGCAGGTCGGGGCCATGCTGGAACAACCTGCCTCTGCGCCGCCGAGGCGGCTGCCGGTGCGGCGCATGTTGCCAGATGGTTTGCGTCTGAGCCTGTTTGTCGCCCTGGGCATGGTGCTGCTGCTTGGTGTCGGTCATCTGTTCTGGCGCGATATCGCCCAGCGCCTGGAGCCCAGCCTCGACAGCAGCCCGGGGCAACAGCTATGAGCGGCTTGGAAATCGCGGTACTGGTGCTGGTCCTGGTCTTGCTGCTGATTTTGCTAGGCGTGTTGGCCTGGTGGCTGCGAGGGCGTATCGATGGAGCCGCACGCAGTTGCTACCTTGCCGTGCAGCAGATGGAGCGCGACCTCGGGGTCAAGGACCGCTATCAAACACCCTGGCTGATGCTGCTCGGCGATGAACAGCAGACTGAGCAGCTATGCCGAGCCTGGCGACTATCCGACGCGGGCAAGAGCGGCTGGTTTGGTCGCTGGTGGTACGACAGCGATGCGGCTGTGCTGGCGGTGCCCGGTGCCATGTTCAACCACGCGGACGGAGCTTTGGTACAGATCGCCGCCTGGTGGCGGCTGTTGCGCATGTTGCTGCTGATGCGCGCCGGGCGGCCGCTGGATGCGGTGATCTGGACGATACCGGCCGAGCGGCTATGGTCGGCCGAGCAGGCGGCGGCGAATGGTCTGGTGGCACGGCGCAAATTCAATGAAATGCTCCAGCGCCTGGGGCTCAGCGTACCGGTCTATCTAGTGGTCACTGGCCTGGAAACACTGCCTGGCATCAAGGAACTGGCTGACGCGCTGCCCGAAGAGGCCCGTGACCGGGTATTGGGCTGGTCCTCGCCATTCGCCCCGGGCACCGCCTGGCATCCGGAGTGGAGCGAGATTGCCCTGGACCAATTGGTACGCGTGCTATCCGAGGAAATCAGTGAGCTGGGCGTCTTGTCCGGCAAGATTGAGGAGGCGCTCTATCTGCTGCCGCGCCAGTTCGATGCCATTCGCAGCAACCTCCAGGTCTTGTGCGATCCGGTGTTTCAAGGCAGCGCCTTGGGCGAGGCGCCGCAATTGCGCGGCATCTATTTCTGCGCGGCGATGCCGGCAGTCGGTGGTGATGCCGATCCGCTGACCGAGGTACAGGAGCTGCCGCGCGCGCCCCTGTTCATTCGGCGCCTGTTGCGCCATCGCGTGTTGGCCGAGCAGGGACTGACCCAGCCGGTGCCGCGCATTCTTTATCTGCGTCGGCGCTGGCAGCGCGTCCTTGGCGCCAGCGCCGCTTTGGTTGGGCTGGTCTGGCTGGTCGGCATGCTCTGGATCTGGCAGGTCGAGCGCCAACAGGCCGACAGCCTCGCGGCGCTGTTGCACGAGCTCAAGGCCGATCACCGTTCCGGGCTGCTCGACGATGCCGGTGCCCGACGAAGCATAAGCGCCTTCTGGACGGTTCTCAACGAAGCGCCGCGGTGGCGTTTCTCCTCGGTATTGTTGCCTAGCTCGCTGTTTTCTCCGCTGGATCCGCAGTTGCGCCAGCAGCTGCTCGACCTGGCCAGCGAGCGGCTCTATCGGCCGCTGTACGCGACCCTGCAACGCGACATGAGCGCGGTCAGCGGCGTGCACCTGGACAGTCAGCGCCATCGCAGTGGCGACGCCGATTCGCCGGAAGAATGGTCGAGCTACCTGGCGGCCCGTCATCTGCTGGACCAGGCACTGGCCCTGGAAAAACACAGCGCCCACTTCAATCAGATTCTTTCCGCCAGCAAAAGTCCCCTCGATGATGCCGCGACTTTGTCGGGCGAGCTGCTGGATCTGGAACTCAATGCCCAGACCTTGCCCCTGCACAAGCGCTACAACTGGCTGTTCGCGCGCGCCCCGCAAGGGTTGGCCAGCCCGCTGGAGTTGGCCGCCATCCGCCAGCCAGCTGGCAAGCAATACGTCATGCTGATGCGGCTGTGGCTCGACCGCTTGTTTGCCGATGAAAGCTTCAGCAGCACCGCCGGCGAAGTCAGGCGCCACCTGCAGTTCCTGCAGAACGGTCAGCGCAACTCGATCCTCGACCTGGAAGAGCTGAGCCTGAACATTGCCAAGCTGCGTCGGTTGGTCAATGCCACCAATATCGCCTGGAGTCGGAGCTCGGGCGAGGACCTGGCGCCCGGCTACTCGGCCATGCTCGACCAGGCCCGGCAGAGCACCTTGATCGGCCCCGCCATGGTCGATCAGGTGCTCGACCATGCCAGTCTCCTGCAGAAAGTCTTCCGTGAGCAGTGGCTGGATGAAAGCGACCCGCACAACAGCATCCTGCGCCAGCAGAGTGGCGGCAGCATCGAACTCCAGCCCAGCCTGGCCAAGCTGGATACCGCCATCGACATGCTGCTGCGCCAGGACTTCGCCGCTGCCGCCCTGGCCGGTGAAGGCACGGACTACCATGGCGGGCCGATGCGGGGGATAGATGCCGCCAGTCTGGTTTCGGCCCAGCGCTATTTCGCCAGCTATCGCCAGTACCTGGAACAAGGCGTCGCCAAGGTGCCCTACGAATACCGCGGCGCGTTGACCGCCAGCGCCCAGACGAGCACCGCCGCTACCGTCTGGCGGCTGCTCAGCGCGCTCAAACCCAGTGCAGCCGCCAGCCTGAATGAAACCCGCGCATTCAATGTGCCGGCGCAGGATGCCCGTGAAGTAGCCATGGAATTCCAGGCCCTCGGTCATGCGGATATGGCTGAAGCGCTGCTTCAGGAGCTTAATCGACGAGCCTTGCGTGATCTCGACAGTGCCGATGCCGAACTGCAAGCCCTCGCCTTGTACCAGCCTCTGCATGGCGACTTCTCCTGGTGGGACGGCAGTCGTAATGCCGGTCTGCGTGCCTTCCGTGCCGAGACCCCGGAGGATATGCAGCAGTATTTGGCTCGTCAGCTCGATCTGCTCATCGACCTGCACAGCCGGATTGCCCCGGCCCTCGACTGGTTGCACGGCCAGCGCTCCAGTCTGGCGGCCGGCTATGTCGCGCAAGTGCAGCGCTGGCTGGCGACGTCTGCGGAGCTCGAGAAATACGCCGAGAAGAACCCCAATAGTGCGCCGGCGCTGTTCGAACGGTTCGCCAGCAGCCTCAACCGCATGGAGCTGAGCAACTGCCACAGCGTCCTGGGCGAGGCCGAACTGCCCAAGGGGGCAGACGAGCTCTCGCTGCGCGTTCGCGGTGTCGCCGGACTGGCGGGGCAGCGCTGCGCGCAGCTGCAGGAGAGGACCGCGGCTGTCGCCTGGAACCGCCTGTCGACCTATTTCGCGCAGTATCTGGCTGGCCGCTTCCCGTTCGCCTTCAACCTGAATGCGCCGGATGCCGACCCTGACCGGGTGCGCCTGTTCCTGCAACTGCTGGATGAAAACTTGCCTCAGGTTCAGGCCGGACTGCTACAGAACCCGTCCCAGGATGCCTCGGTGGCGGCCGATTTCCTCGCTCACCTGCAAACGGCCAGGGGCTGGCTCGACCCCCTGTTCCAGCGGGATCAGGACGGAATCAAGGGGATCGACCTGGATGTGCGCTGGCGTACTGACCGTGAGGCCGAGTTGGGGGCCGATCAGGTGATCGAATGGTCCATGCTGGCAGGCAGCGATCAGATCAGCTATCCCGGCGACGAGAACAGCCGTATGCGCTGGACTCTCGGGCAACCGGTCAAGCTGCTGCTGCGCTGGGCCAAGAACGCAGAGCAGAGACCGGCGAATGATCCATTGCAACAGGCACTGGCGGTCTACCGGCAGGAGGCGGGCTGGGAATACCAGGGGCCCTGGGCGTTGCTGCGTCTGCTGCGTACCCATGTCGCCTTCGAGCGGCTGACGACCATCGACTACAGCGAAACGCCGCTGGCCTTCCGTCTGCCCGTCCATGCCTCTGCCAGTGGCGAAAACCAGGCACGGATGTTCATGCGCGTGGCCCTGTTGAGTGCCAGTGGCAAGAGTCCCCTGGCCATCGCGCCGCTGCCGGTCAAGGCACCGGCATCGCCGTTCGCCAACGTGCCGTCACCCGCCGCCCCGGGTATGCCGCAGATGGCAGCCTGGCCTGATTCTCTATCCTCTGCCGCCCCCGGCATCCCATAGGAGTTCGCCCTGCCGATGGACGCCGTCGCCCTGCAGGCTGCCGGGCTGCTGGAACCGATACCCGGTCCGCAGCCCTGCGGTATCAATATCCGCCATCAACCCGAATATGACAGCCTGCGCGAGGCGCGCCGGGAGGACGACGAGAGTTTGCCTGCCGGCGTCTGGCAAGCTGACCTGAAGCGCGCCGACTGGGTGGCGGTCGAACGCCTGGCCAGTGAAATTCTCCGCCATCAAAGCAAGGACCTGATGGTCGCCGCTTGGCTTGGCGAGGCCTGGCTGCATCGCCATGGACCTGCCGGCCTGGCTGCTGCGCTGAATCTGCTCGCCAACCTGTGCGAGCGGTTTTCCGACGAATTGCATCCTCAAGCCGAGGACGGCGATCTGTCCTGGCGCTCCAGCCCACTGGAGTGGCTGATCCGTCGCTACGCGCAGGTGCTGCTGACCCGAGTGCCGCTGCTCGGTGAGGTGGGCCAGGAGTTTGCCAAGTTCAGCTTTGCCGACTGGCAACAGCTGCAACGCCAGCTGTTGAATGGCGGCGACAGCAAAAGCGCCAAGATCGAGCGGGAAGCCGCCCAGGCTTTGCAACGGCAGCTGAACGACACCTTGCGCATTCTGCCTGGCGTCCAGTTTCGCCAGAGTGTCGCCTGGCTGGCGGAAAGCAGCAGCGCCCTGGCGCGGCTGGAGGTATGGAGCGACGCCCAGCTGGCGTTCGATTCGCCATCCTTCACGCCGCTGCGCCAGATCATCGAGCAGTTGGCCAAGCTCATGCAGGAGTTTCTCGCCATGCACCCCGCCGCCCCTACCCAACCTGCCGTCGACGATTCCCTTCTCGAAGAGGACGAGCTGCCGCACCTGCCGCCGGCGGTATTTGGTCGTGCCCCCGCCAGCCGCGAAGAGGCCTACCGGCAGCTCGCGCTCATCGCCACCTACCTGGCCAAGAGCGAGCCTCATAGCCCGGTGCCCTATCTGATCAATCGCGCCGTCGAATGGGGACAGAAGCCGCTGCGCGACCTGCTGTCCGAACTGATTTCGGCCGATGCCGAAGCTCGGCGGCTATGGGCCCTGCTGGGCGTCTTGCCCTGATGGCTGCTTTCCGAGCCAAGCACAGAAATTATCGCGTCGCGCTGTAACGCCAGGCTCCGATCGCTCTCTAGTGCCATGTCGGTGTCGAGCACCCGCGTTCGACCCGCCCAACCTGACTAACCGAGGATGACCGCATGACTACCAAGACTGCTGCTACTGGCGCTGCCCTGGCTTTCGCCGCCGCTACCCTGTTCGCCGGCATGACCAGCACCCTGGTCGTGGCCGAAGAAGCCACGGTGCACTGCTACGGCGTCAATGCCTGCAAGGGCCAGAACGACTGCAAGACCGCCAACAACGCCTGCAAGGGCCAGGGTTCCTGCAAGGGCCAGGGCTTCAAGAGCATGACCCTGGCCGAGTGCAATGCGGCCGGTGGTACTGTCGGCGAGTAATGGCGACGGAGTGGCCGCTGTCCGGCCACTCCGGCTTACCCCAATGGTCGAGGAGCCCGGCATGTCCATCGAGTCACCCAGCCTGGGTTTTGGCCTGGGCCTGCGTACCCCCTATTACCAGGAGATTCTCGAGCAGCGACCGCAGGTCGACTGGTTCGAGGTGATCTCGGAAAACTACCTGGTCGAGGGTGGCAAGCCGCTCTATTACCTGGATGCCATCGGCGAGCACTACCCGCTGGTGATGCACGGCGTCTCGCTGTCGATCGGTGGCCCCCATGAACTGGACCGCGATTACCTGCGCCGGCTCAAGCAGCTGGCCAATCGGGTGCAGCCGCGGTGGATCTCCGATCACCTGTGCTGGAGCCGCGGCAGTGCCCACCAGCTGCACGACCTGCTACCGCTGCCGTTCACCGAGGAGAGCCTGCAGCACGTCGCCGCGCGCGTGCGCCAAGTGCAGGACGTGCTCGAGCGGCCGCTGGTGCTGGAGAACGTGTCCAGTTATCTGCGCAGCGCCGACGATCAGTTCAGCGAGTGGCAGTTCCTCGCCGCACTCTGCGAGCTGACCGGCTGCGAGCTGTTGCTCGACGTCAACAACGTCTATGTCAGCGCGCGCAACCATGATTTCGAGCCCTGGGACTTCATCGGCGCGCTGCCAGCCCAGCGTATCCGCCAGCTGCACCTGGCCGGCCACAGCGACTACGGCAGCTACCTGATCGACACCCACGATCAACCGGTCAGCGATCCGGTCTGGCAGCTCTACCAAAGGACCTTGCGCCATCTCGGCCCGGTCTCGACCCTGCTCGAACGCGATGACCACTACCCGCCGCTGGCCGAGTTGCTCGCCGAGCTCGACCGCGCTCGTGCCTATGCCGCCGGCGCCCTGGAGGAGCCGCAACCATGCGCCTGAGCGAGTGGCAACGGGCGCTCGAGGCCTACCTGCTGGGTGCCGAGCCGACCCCCGATCCGGTGCTGCACGCCAGTTTGCGCGGCAGCCCGGCACTGAGCGCCGAGGACGGTCTGGCGATCTACCACCATGCCTATCGCGCACGCCTGCTGGAGACCCTGCGCGGCGATTACAGTGCGCTGCACGGCTGGCTCGGCGATGAGCAGTTCGACAACCTGGCCGGTGCCTATATCGACGCGCATCCGTCCCGGCACTTCAGCCTGCGCTGGCTGGGTGCCGAGCTGGCGGACTTCATCGACGGTTATCTGAGCGCCGAGCAGGCGGCCCCGCTCGCCGAGCTGGCGCGCTTGGAATGGGCCTTCGGTCTGGCCTTCGACGCCGCCGCCGGCGAGCCGCTGAGCCTGGCGCAGATGGCCGAGCTGGCGCCGGAGGCCTGGCCGGGCCTGCAGGTGCGCCTGCTGCCGAGCGTGCAGTGGCAAGTCTGTCGCTTCAACAGCCTGGCGCTCTGGCGAGCGCTCAAGGAGCAGGGCGAAGTGCCCGCCAGTCAGTCGCTGGAGCAGGAGCAGGTCTGGCTGATCTGGCGCGACGGCCTGATCAGCCGCTACCGCAGTTGCGAACCGGGCGAAGCCCGGGCCCTGCACGGCATGGCCGTGGAGGGCTGGTCCTTCGCCGAGCTCTGCGTGCAGCTGAGCGAGTACGCTGACAACGCCCCCTTGCAGGCTGCCACCTGGTTGCGCCAATGGCTCGGCGACGGCCTGCTGCAGCACCATGGCCATTAGCCGGGGGGCATTCGCCAGCGGGCCTGACAAGCGGTCCATCTGAACTAATCTTGGGTTGATTGGTGAACGATGGAGGTTTCTCTATGCTCGCGTACCTGCCTCCGGCCCTGCGCGATTTGCGACTGCCCCTGCGGCTGCGTCTGTGGGATGGCAAACAGATCGATCTCGGCCCCGAGCCGCGGGTCACCATGGTGGTCAAGGACCCCAGCCTGGTGGCGCAACTGGCCCACCCGAGCCTGGATGCCCTGGGGGGCGCCTTCGTCGAGGGTCGCCTGGACCTGGAGGGACCGATGGCGGCGGTGATCGAGCTGGGCGATGCTCTCAGCCAGGCGCTGATCGGCGAGGAGGAGAGCCCGGACCTGCAGCGCGAAGCCCACGACAAAGAGCGCGATGCGGCCGCGATCAGTTACCACTACGATCTCTCCAACGACTTCTATGCCCTGTGGCTGGACGCCGAGATGGTCTACTCCTGTGCCTATTTCGAGACCGGTGACGAGGACCTCGAGCAGGCCCAGCAGGCCAAGTTGCGCCACCTGTGCCGCAAGCTGCGCCTGCAGCCGGGCGACAAGCTGCTGGACGTCGGCTGTGGCTGGGGTGGGCTGGCGCGTTTCGCCGCCCGCGAGTTCGGCGCCGAGGTGCACGGCATCACCCTCAGCCAGGCGCAGCTGCAGCTGGCGCGCCAGCGGGTCGAGGACGAGGGGCTGAACCAGCAGGTACAGCTGGAACTGTTGGACTACCGCGACCTGCCGCAGGATGGTCGCTTCGACAAGGTGGTCAGCGTCGGCATGTTCGAACACGTCGGCCACGCCAACCTGCCGCTGTACTGCCGGCAGCTGTTCGGCGCGGTGAAGGCCGGCGGGCTGGTGATGAACCATGGGATAACCGCCAAATACACCGATGGCCGTCCGGTGGCCCGCGGCGGTGGCGCCTTTATCGGCCGCTACGTGTTTCCCGAGGGCGAGTTGCCCCACCTGGCGACCATGGTCACGCTACTGAGCGACGCCGGCCTGGAAGTGGTCGACGTGGAAAATCTGCGGCTGCACTACGCGCGCACCCTCGAGCACTGGAGCGAACGTCTGGAGGCGCGGCTGGAGCAGGCCGCGCAGCTGGTGCCGGAACAGGCGCTGCGCATCTGGCGGCTGTACCTGGCGGGCTGCGCCTACGGCTTCGCCCATGGCTGGATGAGCCTGCACCAGATACTCGCGGTCAAGCCGCACGCGGATGGCAGCCACGACCTGCCCTGGACCCGGGCGGACCTGTATCGCTGAGGCTAGAGGGGGCAGTTTTCTTCAATACCGCGCCCTGCGCTGTCGTCAGTCTGTAGACCTCGATTGACGACGCTCGCAGGTGAACGATGTCTGTTCTGCTTTCCATGGCCGGCTTTGCCCTGGCCGCCTCGATTTCCCCCGGCCCGGTCAACCTGGTGGCGCTGAGTTCCGGCGCGCGCTTCGGCCTGCGCGCCAGCCTGCGGCACGTGACCGGAGCGACCCTGGGGTTCACCCTGCTGTTGCTGGCGCTGGGGTTGGGCCTGCAACAGCTGCTGAGTCAATGGCCGGCATTGGCGGCACTGATCCGCTGGTCGGGCGTGGCCTTCCTGTTGTACATGGCCTGCTGCCTGGCCCTTGACGAAGGCAGGCTGGCGGGTGGCGCGGCGCTGCGAGCGCCTTCGCTGTTTACCGGTGCGCTGATGCAATGGCTCAATCCCAAGGCCTGGCTGGCGGCCCTGGCCGGCATGAGCGCCTATGCGGCGGACGGCGACCTCGGTGTGGTCGGCCAGTTCGCCGCGCTGTATTTTCTCATCTGCTACCTGTCCATCGCCTGCTGGGCCTATGCCGGCGCATTCCTCGGCGCGTACCTGAAGTCACCCCGGCGCATGCGCTTGTTCAATCGCAGTCTGGCGGCGCTGCTGGTGGGCTCGGCGGCCTATCTGTTGTGGCCCTGATGGCGGTATTGTCCGGGCGTGGCGGCCAGCAGTTGCTTGAAGGTGCGCTGCAGGTGCGCCTGGTCGGCGAAGCCGGCGGCCTGGGCCACCTCGGCGATCTGGTCGCCGCGCCTGAGCCGCGCCTGGGCATACTGCACCCGGCTGTTGATCAGGTAGGCGTGGGGCGTCATGCCGTAGCCGCGGCGGAAACTGCGGATCAGGTAGGAGGGCGACAGGCCGGCCGCCGCGCAGATGTCTTCCAGCTTCAATGGCTCGGTGCAGTGGGCGCGAATGAAGTCGGCGGCCAGGCGCACGCGCGGGTTGTCCTCGCGCCGCCGCCGCGGCGCCGGCTCGAGGCGTTGCTGCAGTGTGGCGAAGAACTCCAGCAGAGCGCAGTGCTTGTCCAGGGTGTCGGCCTGGCTGTGGCTGAGCAGGTCGTAGAGGTGATTCAGACCGCCATAGAGCGCCGGGTCGCGGCTGAGTATGGCGCGAAAGGCTCGCAGCGGTTGATTGCGGCTGAACCCGGCCTGCTGCTGCAGCTCGGTCAGCCAGGCGACGTCCACGTAGAACATGCGGTAGGACCAGGGTTGGCCGTCCAGCGGGTTGCAGGCATGCACGTCGCCGGGATTCATCAGCACCACGGTGCCGGCCTCGACCCGTTCGCGCGCCTTCTCGTTGAGGTAGCTGCTGCGGCCCTGGGTGATGGCGCCGATCGAGAAGCATTCGTGGGAGTGCCGGGCGTAGCACAGCTGGCGCCCGTCCAGGACGTCGCGCGCCTCCACGAACGGCAGGGCCGGGTCGCGCCAGAAGCGCGGAGTGGTCGCTTGATTCGCCTTCGCCCTGTTCATCCGTCCGCCGGTCGTTATCGCGCCAATGGCGACTATAGCCACAAGCGCGGGGCGCAGAAAGCCTCGCCTGCATGGCGCCGCGCTTTGCCTTACCATGCCGGCATCGCCCCGAGCAGAGCCGTGCATGCCAACGTCCCAGTCGCGTTATCGCGTCGTCCTGATCGCTCTGCTGATCCTCCTCGGTCTGCTCGCCAGCATCTGGCTGGCCGGGCGTTACGCCGAGCAGCGCGCCTGGCAGGAGCGCAGCGCCGAGGCGCGCGGGCAGTTGCAGCTCTATGCCCAGTCGATCCATACCCTGGTCGAACGCTTCCGTTCGGTGCCCGAGGTGCTGGCGCTCGACAGCGACATCAAGTCGCTGCTGCGCGCGCCTGACGATCGCCTGCTGCGCGGGCAGCTCAACCTGCGCCTGGAGCGGCTCAATGCCGCCGCCGGCTCCACCGTGCTGTACCTGCTCGATCGCCACGGCGATACCCTGGCGGCCAGCAACTGGAACGACTGGAGCAGCTTCGTCGGCAACAACTACGCCTTTCGCCCCTACTTTCAGGACGCCCTGCGCCAGTCGGCCGGGCGTTATTTCGCGGTGGGGGTGACCACCGGGATTCCCGGCTATTTCCTCTCCCATGTGGTGCGCGACGAGCAGGGCGCGGTGCTCGGCGTGCTGGTGGTCAAGCTCGAGCTGGAGGAATTGCAGCGCCAGTGGGCCGGCCAGGCCGGGGTGTTGCTGGTGGCCGACAGCTACGGCGTGGTGATCCTCAGCAACCGTCCGGCCTGGCGTTTTCGCGCCTTGCGGGCATTGAACGAGCAGGATCGGGCCGAGTTGGTGGAGGTGCGCAAGTACGCCGAGCAGGCGCTGCTGCCCCTGGCCAGCGAGCCGCGCCGCTCGATCGCGGGCGATGCCGACTGGCGCCGGGTCGAGGGCCCTGAGGGTAGCCGCGACTACCTCTGGCAACAGCTGCCCTTGACCGAGGAAGGCTGGACCCTGCACCTGCTGGTCGAGCCCAAGACCCTGGTCGACAGCGTGCGCAGCTACCGCCTGGCGGCCGCGGGGGTGTGGATGACCCTGGCGTTCCTGCTCCTGTACCTGGCCCAGCGGCGCAAGAACCAGCGCCTGCAAGCCGGCATCCGCGAGCGCCTGGAGCGCGAAGTGACGCTGCGCACCGCCGAACTGCGCGAGGCCCAGGAGGGCCTGGTGCACGCGGCCAAGATGGCCGCCCTGGGGCAGATGTCGGCGGCCATGGCCCACGAGATCAACCAGCCGCTGACCGCCATGCAGATGCAGCTGGGCAGCCTGCGCCTGCTCCTCGACAGCGGTCGCCAGGCCGATGTGCACGAGGGCCTGCAGCGCATCGACGGGCTGCTGCAACGCATGGCCGGCCTGACCCGGCACCTGAAGACCTTCGCCCGCAAGAGCCCGGCCGGGCTCAAGGAGCGTCTGAGCCTCGCCGAGGTGCTGGAGCAGGCCCTGCAGCTGCTGGCGCCGCGGCTGCGCAGCGAGCAGGTGGAGCTGCGCACCGAGATTGATGCCCAGGCGCGGGTGCTCGGCGATGCCATCCGCCTCGAACAGGTGCTGCTCAACCTGCTGCACAACGCTCTGGACGCCATGCTCGGCGTCGAGCAGCGGGTGCTGGAGGTGTCGATCGGCCGCGAGGGCGAGCACTGCCTGCTGCGGGTGGCGGACAGCGGCGGCGGAATCGCCGCCGACGACCTGGCCCACGTGTTCGAGCCCTTCTTCACCACCAAGCCGGTGGGCCAGGGTCTGGGCCTGGGCCTGGCGGTGTCCTACGGCATCGTCCGCGAGCTGGGCGGCAGCCTGGAGGCGGCCAATGGCGAGCGCGGCGCGGTGTTCAGCCTGAGACTGCCGGCGGCGCCGGAACCCGATCCGTCCGCCAGCTGAAAATACCCGGGCGTCGTCGGTTTTCAGCGGCGCGATGGCGCTGGCGGATCAGTGGCGAACCCTGCCGGGTGCTATTAGTGCGGACTATGTGCAGCCGCTGGAGCGAGAACGGGCATGGCGTACTTCCTCGGAATCGATACCGGCGGCACCTTCACCGATGCCGTGCTGCTGGACGACCAGCGGCGTGTGGTGGCCTCGGCCAAGCGGTTGACCACGCGCCTGGATCTGAGCGTCGGCATCGGCCAGTCGCTGGCGGCGCTGCCCCAGGAGTTGATGCCCGAGGTGGCCATGGTCTCGCTGTCCTCGACCCTGACCACCAATTCGGCGGTGGAAGGCAAGGGTTCGCCGGTGTGCGTGCTGTTGATCGGCTACGACGCCCAGCAGCTCAAGGCCAGCGGGCTCCCCGAGCTGCTCGGCGCGGATGGCATCGTCATGCTGGCCGGCGGCCATGATGCCGGCGGCAAGGAACACAGCGCGCTCGACGAGGAGGCCGCGCGCCAGGCCATCCTGCATTACCGCGAGCGGGTCTCGGCCTTCGCCATCTCGGCCAGCTTCAGCGTGCGCAACCCGTCTCACGAGCTGCGCGTGCAGGAGCTGGTCACCAGCCTGGCGGGCAAGCCGGTCAGCTGCGGCCATGAATTGGCCTCCTCGCTCGGCGCGCCGCGGCGGGCGATGACCGCGGCGCTGAACGCACGCATGATCGCCCAGGTCAGCCAGTTGATCGACTCGGTCCAGGACCTGCTGGCGCGCCTGGATATTTGCGCCCCCCTGATGATCGTCAAGGGCGACGGCTCCCTGGTCAATGCCCAGAGCGCCATGCGCCGCCCGATCAGTACCGTGCTCTCGGGACCCGCCGCCAGTGTCAACGGGGCCTGCGCCCTGAGCGGCTACCGCGACCTGATCGTGGCCGACATGGGCGGCACCACCACCGACATCGCGGTGGTGCGCAACGGTCGCCCGCAGTTGTCGTTCGACGGCGCCCGGGTGGGCGAGTGGCGGCCGATGGTCGAAGCCATCCGCCTGTATTCGGTCGGTCTGGGCGGGGACAGCGAGCTGAGTTTCGACAGCGGCCTGGGCATCGCCATCGGCCCCCGTCGGGTGGTGCCACTGAGCCTGCTGGCCAGCCAGTACCCGGCGGTGATCGGGGTGCTGGAGCGCCAGTTGCGTTCGTCCCCCAGCAGCAGCCACAACCGTTTTGCCCTGCGTCTGCAGCGCGATGACGCCCTGTTGCGCCACCTGAGCAGCGACGAGCAGGCCGCCTGGGAGCGCCTGGAAGCCGGGCCCGTGGCCATCGAGCAGGCGGCCATGGACGAACGCTGGCTGGCGCGCGCCCTGGCCCGCCTGGAGCGCAAGGGACTGGTGATCTACAGCGGCTTCACCCCCACCGATGCCGCCCACGTGCTGGGCCTTTCCCGGCACTGGAGCAGCGAGGCGGCGAATCTGGCGGCGCGCATCTGGGCCCGCCGGATGCGCCGTCAGTACGGCTTCGGCAGCTGGCCGGAAGGCGACGCCGAGGCGCCGGCCCGGGATGTATTCCAGCGGGTTGTGCAGATTATCTGCGCCAAGCTGGTCGAGGCCGGACTGCACGATGCCGGCCAGGAAGGCGATGTCAGCCGCCTGGCCCGCGTGCTCAGCGAGCTGATCCTGACCCCCCGGGCGCGGGAGGGGGGCGGCTCGGTGTTCAGCATGCACTTTGCCGACGAGCTGCCGGTGGTGGCCGTCGGCGGGCCGGCGGCGAGCTACTACCCACTGGCGGCCCAAGCCTTGGGCGTGCACCTGTGCCTGCCGGAACACGGCGAGGTCGCCAATGCCGTGGGCACGGTGTATGGCGAGGTGGTGCAACGGGTGCACATCAGCGTGCTGCAGCCGGTGTTCGGGGTGTTTCGGGTGTTCGGCCGGCGCGGGCCGGTGGACCATGACAGCCTCGAGGCGGCGCTGGCCCAGGCGCGCGAGGAGGCCGCCGCAGAGGCCGAGCAGATGGCCCGCGAGGCCGGCGCCGAGAGCCCGCGGATCGACTTCGAGCTGGAGGAAAAGCGGGTGCGCAACGACATCGACGGCGAGCTGTTCTTCGAGGCCCGGGTCACCGCGGTGGCCAGCGGCATGCCGGCGCTGCAGCTGACCGCCAAGGCCTGAGGGCGACGGCGACCAGTGGCCAGGCAGCGCAACCCGGCGGCCGAACAGCCGCCTGGTTGCTGGGTGCCATCGACGCCAGCGGCTACACGTTCGAGTCGGGCATGCTCGCCTTGCGTTGCTCGATATAGGCCAGCAGCGCCGCATCGATGGCCGGGTCCAGCTCCGGCGGCTGGTAGTCGGCCAGCAGCTTCTTCCAGCGGGCGTTGGCGCGCTGAGCCATGTCCAGACGACCGTCGGCATCCCATTGCTCGAAGCTGTTGTTGTCGCAGATCGGCGACAGGTAGAAGGCCGTCTTGAAGTTCAGCTGGGTGTGGTTGCAGCCGAGGAAGTGCTTGCCGGGGCCGACTTCGCGAATCGCATCCATGGCCTGGCCGTTTTCCGACAGGTCGACGCCCTTGAGCAGGGTCTGCATCATGCCGGCCTGATCGGCATCCATGATGAACTTCTCGTAACCCATGGCCAGGCCACCCTCGAGCCAGCCGGCGGTGTGCAGGGCGAAGTTGACCCCGCCCAGGGTGGTCGGCAGCAGGGTGTTGGCGCTCTCGCTGGCCGCCTGGGCATCGGGCACCTTGGAGGCGGTGAAGGAGCCGCCGGAGCGGAAGGGCACGCCCAGGCGCCGGGCCAGGTTGGCCATCACGTAGAGCACCAGCGCCGGTTCGGGGGTGCCGAAGGTGGGGGCGCCGGACTGCATGGACATGGAGCTGGCGAAGCTGCCGAACACCACCGGAGCGCCCGGGTTGACCAGCTGCACGAACGCCATGCCGGCCAGGGCCTCGGCCAGGGTCTGGGCGGCAGTGCCGGCCACGGTGACCGGCGACATGGCCCCGGCCAGGATGAACGGGGTGACGATGCAGGCCTGGTTGGCGCGGGCATAGACCTTGGCGGCACCGAGCATGGTGTCGTCGAAGGTCATCGGCGAGTTGGCG
This sequence comes from Pseudomonas zhanjiangensis, assembly GCF_041027545.1. Taxonomy (NCBI): domain Bacteria; kingdom Pseudomonadati; phylum Pseudomonadota; class Gammaproteobacteria; order Pseudomonadales; family Pseudomonadaceae; genus Pseudomonas; species Pseudomonas zhanjiangensis. The sequence continues at coordinate 241,021 of NZ_JBFTEG010000001.1, forward strand.
TTGATCAGGTTGATCACGCAGGTCCTCGGCTTGCCGGTGTCGGGATCGATCCAGTTGTCGCCAAACAGGATCCTGGCCATCTCGATGGTGTCCTGCGCCCGTTCCGGGTGGGTCACCGAACCCATGAAGCACTTGTCGGAGTACTTCATGTGGCTGTAGATCATGTCCAGGTGGCGCTTGTTCACCGGCAGGTCCACCGGCTCGCAGATGGTGCCGCCGGAGTGATGGATGCTCGGCGACAGGTAGGCCAGTTTGACGAAGTTGCGGAAGTCTTCGATGGTCCCGTAGCGCCGTCCGCGATCGATGTCGTGGACGAAGGGGCAGCCGTAGGCGGGCACGAACACGGTGTTGGCGCCGCCGATGCGCACGCTGCGAGCCGGGTTGCGGGCATGCTGGGTGAACTCGCGCGGGGCGTTGTCCTGAATCAGCTTGCGGCACATGCCGCGCGGCATGCGCACCCGCTCGCCCTGGACGTCGGCGCCGGCGTCGCGCCAGATCTGCAGCGCTTCCGGGTCGTCGCGGAAATCGATACCGATCTCTTCGAGGATGGTGTCGGCGTTGTTCTCGATGATGCTCAGTCCGTCGTCGTCGAGCACCTCGTAGTAGGGGATGTTGCGCGTGATGTAGGGCGGCTGCGGGGCCTGACCTTCGGCACGGCTGGCGCGACGTGCCTCACTGCCGCCTGAGCGTCTGCGTGTGGGATTGGTACTCATGATCGGACTCTCCCTCGGTTGTTTGCGTCATCAGGACGTCAGTATGTGGAGTTGCTGGGCACCCCCTGTGCCGACCTAGTTGCTCTGCGCGTCGCCCCAGGCGGCCTGCATGATGCCGGTGGGGAAGACGATGCCGTTCTGCTGGCAGGCGGCTTGGAGCGTATTGAGCAGCAGGCAGGCGATCGTCATGGGGCCGACGCCGCCGGGAACCGGGGTGATGGCACCCGCCACGCCGCGTGCCGAGTCGAAATCCACGTCGCCCACCAGCAGGCTCTTGCCTGCCTCCTCGATGCGGTTGATGCCGACATCGATGACTGTAGCCCCTGGCTTTATCCAGTGCCCGGGCACCAGTCGCGGTCGCCCGACCGCGGCCACCAGGATGTCCGCGCGCTGGCACTCGGCCTGCAGGTTGCGGGTCCGTGAGTGGGCGATGGTCACCGTGCAGTCCGCATTGAGCAGCAGGCTGGCCATGGGTTTGCCGACGATGTTGGAGCGCCCCAGGACCAGGGCGTGCAGGCCGCTCAAGTCGCCGAGGTGGTGCTTGAGCAGCATCAGGCAACCCAATGGCGTGCAGGGCACTATGCCCTTGCTACCGGTGGCCAGCGCGCCGACATTGAGTGGGTGGAAGCCGTCGATGTCCTTGTCCGGGCGGATGGCGGTGATCACCCGCTCGGGGTCGACCTGTGGCGGCAAGGGCAACTGCACCAGAATCCCGTGCACGGCCGGATCCTGGTTCAGGCGCTCGATCAGCTCGAGCACCTGCTCTTGCGGCGCGCCATAGGCCAGGCGGTATTCGAAGGACGACATCTCGGCTTCGCGCGCCTGGGTCGCCTTGTTTCTGACATAGATCTGGCTGGCCGGGTCTTCGCCGACCAGGATCACCGCCAGCCCCGGGGTGACGAAATGCTGTTCGCGCAGCTTGCGGACCTGGTGGCCGATTTCCGCGCGCAGGCGCGCCGCATAAGCCTTGCCATCGATGATTGTTGCCATGGGTGAGCCCCTGTCTGGGTCCGGCGTGAAGAGCAGGTGTGGCTTGGCGTCGGCGCGCTGGCGGGCCGGCGTCAGCGAAACACCACGGTGGTATGGCCGTTGATGAACACCCGATGTTCCAGGTGGAAGCGCACCGCCCGCGACAACGCCAGGTTCTCCGCATCGCGGCCGACCGCGGCGAGCTGTTCGGCACTGTAGGTGTGGTCCACGCGCTCGACGATCTGTTCGATGATCGGGCCCTCGTCGAGGTCGGAGGTCACGTAGTGGGCGGTGGCGCCGATCAGTTTGACCCCGCGCTCGAAGGCCTGGTGATAGGGTTTGGCGCCCTTGAAACCGGGCAGGAACGAGTGGTGGATGTTGATCGCCCGGCCGGCCAGCTTGTCGCACAGGTCCTCGGAGAGGATCTGCATGTAACGCGCCAGCACCACCAGGTCGGCGCCCGTCTCCTCGACGAGCTCCAGCAGCCTGGCTTCCTGGGCGGCCTTGTTGTCCGGCGTCAGCGGCAGGTGGTAGTAGGGAATGCCGTGCCAGTCGGCCAGCGGCTTGAGGTCGGGGTGGTTGGAGACGATGGCCGGAATCTCCATCTTGATTTCGCCGGTGCGCTGGCGATAGAGCAGGTCGTCCAGGCAGTGGTCGAACTTGGAGACGGCAATCAGCACCTTGGGCGGGGTCAGGGTGTCATGCATCTCCCACTCCAGGCCATCCAGCTCGGCCACGGCGGGGAAGCTGTCCTTGAGCACCTGGAAGGAGGGCGTTTCGCCCGGGGTGGTGGAGAACACCACGCGCACGAAGAAGTTGCCGCTGGAGATCTGGTCGAACTGGGCCATTTCCATGATGTAGCAGCGGTGCTGGGCGAGGAAGGTGGAGATTCTCGACACCGTTCCGATGGCGCCCTTGCAGCTGGCCTTCAGCACATAGATGTTCTTTCCTTCGGTCATTGCGGACATTTCATCCCCCTGACAACGCGTCTCTGGTTGGTCGGTCGGACTTGGCGATGCGCGGAAAGAGCAGCTGCGGCGCTCGCTTCGGAGTCTTGAAATCTACTCGCCAATAGCGGGGGCAATTTCCCAAAGACGACGCTCGCCGTCGCTTCTGCGACCTCGCTAGGTGGCTGATTTTTAGGAAAAATTGATCCAGATCAAGGTTTTATTGGGTTTCTGGTAAATCCTGAAAGTTGCCCGGTGGCGGGTCGTTGATGGGTATGTCCGAGTCGCCTTGATGGTTATCGAATAATCGGGCTGATCCTACGCTGCTGGCAGAACACCGCCGCCAGGCACCATCCAGACCCAGCTATCGGGGAGTCCATCGCCATGACTGATCAGTTTAGCGAAGAAGATTTTGATCTTAACGACCTGCCCGACGATGAGCTCGTCGAACAGATCCACGATGACCTCTACAACGGCCTGCGCGACGAGGTCGTGGAAGGCACCGAGATTCTCCTGGCGCGCGGCTGGACGGCCGGCAAGGTGCTGGACGAGGCCCTGGTCGGCGGCATGACCATCGTCGGCGTCGACTTCCGCGACGGCATCCTGTTCGTCCCGGAGGTGCTGATGGCGGCCAACGCCATGAAGGGCGGGATGGAGGTGCTGCGTCCGCTGCTGACCCAGTCCGGCGCCGAATCGGTCGGCAAGATCGTGATCGGCACGGTCAAGGGCGACATCCATGACATCGGCAAGAACCTGGTGTGCATGATGATGGAAGGCGCCGGCTTCGAGGTCATCGACATCGGCATCAACATCCCGGTCGAAACCTATATCGAGGCCCTGGAAAAGCACAAGCCGGACATCCTCGGCCTGTCGGCGCTGCTGACCACCACCATGTCCTACATGAAGGTGGTGATCGACACCCTCGTGGAAAAAGGCCTGCGTGACGACTACATCGTGATGGTCGGCGGGGCGCCGCTCAACGAGGAGTTCGGCAAGGCGATCGGCGCCGATGCCTATTGCCGCGACGCCGGCGTCGCCGTGGACATGGCCAAGGAATTGATCGCCAGACGGCGCGCGGCCTGAGCCCCGAGCCCGCTGCCGTGCTGATCATCGCCTGCGGTGCCCTGGCCAGGGAAATCAATGCCCTGGTCGCCGCCAATGGCTGGCAGCAGGTGCGCCTGCAGTGCCTGCCGGCCGACCTGCATAACCACCCCGAGCGGATTGCCGGGGCGGTGCAGGACAAGCTCGGCGAGGTCGGTCGCACGGGCGAGCGGGTGTTCGTCGCCTATGCCGATTGCGGCACCGGCGGGCGCCTCGATCAGGTGCTGCGCGAGCATGGTGTGGAACGCCTGCCGGGCGCCCACTGCTACGAGTTCTACGCGGGCGAGCGGGTCTTTGCCGAGCTTGCCGCGGCCGAGCCGGGCACCTTCTACCTGACCGACTTCCTCGCGCGGCATTTCGATCGGCTGGTCATGCGCGAGTTGGGCATCGACCGGCACCCGCAGTTGGCCTCGATGTATTTCGGCCACTACCGGCGCCTGGTGTACCTGGCACAACGCGAGGACCCGGCGCTGCTGCAGGCCGCCGAACGCGCCGCCGAGCAGCTCGGTCTCGCCTTCGAGTACCGCCATACTGGCTACGGCGATCTGCAGGTTTCACTGGTGCGCTTAATCGAAGGGGAAGAGCAATGTCCCAACTGATCATCGTGTCCTGGCGCGACATCCCGGCGCAGATCATCGTCAAGCAGGGCCGCAAGACGGCGCGGGTGCAGCTGTCGCAACGCTTTCAGGAAGCCGTCGACCGTGCGGCCATGCGCGCCGGCAAGGGCAGTTCGGATGCCTATCTGGCCGACTGGCAGCGCTCCGAGCCCAGGGCCTGCGGCGATGACCTGCAGGCCGAAGCCGAGGCCGAGGCCGCGCGGATAGAACAGCGCTTCAGCGACGAGGACCTGGACCGGCTGATCAGGAACAAGGGGCTGGCGCCTGATCCGCAGGCCTGACCGGCTGGCCGAGGGCCGGCGGCAAGCAGGGCGAGCGCCGCGCCAGGCAACACAACGACAACGCTGTTTCACGAGCCAGGATAACTGCCATGTACAAGGTTCGTCGCTGGGTGGTCCGCCATTCCAGGCTGTTTGAAAGCCTCTACTTCCACTTCGAGCCGCTGCTGGTCAGGCTGCATCCGCTCTGGCGGCGCCTGGGCTATGCGCGGGTCGAGGCACCCATGCGCGTCGTCGAGAAGGGCGTCAAGGGCCTGCTGTTCGACTGCCAGATGTGCGGCAAGTGCGTGCTCAGTTCGACCGGCATGTCGTGCCCGATGAACTGCCCCAAGACCCTGCGCAACGGCCCCTGCGGCGGCGTGCGCAGCAATGGCCATTGCGAGGTGAAGCCGGAGATGAGATGCGTCTGGGTCGAGGCCTGGACCGGCAGTCGCAACATGCGTGAGGGTGAGCGCATCCATGTGGTGCAGCAACCGGTCGACTACCGTCTCAAGGGCACCTCGTCCTGGTTGAGCGTGGTCCGCCAACAGGTGCACGAGGACAACGGAGGCGACCAATGAAATTCGACGACGAGCCGGTTCCCGGCTATTCACTACCGATCCTGCCCGGCCATGTATCGCCCGGGCGCCTGGAGCGGGTGCTGCGCGCCGGCAAGTTTGCCGTCACCTCCGAACTCGATCCGCCGGACTCGGCCGATCCGGCCGAGGTACTCAAGCGCGCGGCGATCTTCGATGGCTATGTCGATGCGATCAACGCCACCGATGGTTCGGGGGCCAACTGCCACATGTCCAGCGTCGGCGTGTGCTCGCTGCTGACCCGGGTCGGCTACGCCACCATCATGCAGATCTCCTGCCGCGACCGTAACCGCATCGCCATCCAGGGCGAGATCCTCGGCGCCGCGGCGATGGGTGCGTGCAACATCCTCTGCCTGACCGGCGACGGCGTCCAGGCCGGTGATCATCCCCAGGCCAAGCCGGTGTTCGACCTGGACTCGATGTCGCTGCTGGAGATCGCCCGCGGCATGCGCGACGACTGCCGCTTCCAGAGCGGGCGCAAGATCGAGATGCCGCCGCGGGTGTTCCTCGGCGCCGCCGAGAACCCCTTCGTGCCGCCCTACGACTGGCGCCCGCACCGCCTGGCGAAGAAGGTCGCGGCCGGCGCCCAGTTCATCCAGACCCAGTATTGCTTCGATATCGACCTGCTCAAGCAGTTCATGTCCAAGGTTAACGACCTCGGCCTGCTGGAGGGCCCGGACCGGGTCTACATCCTGGTCGGCGTGGGGCCGCTGGCCTCGGCCCGGAGTGCCCTGTGGATCCGCGAAAACGTGCCCGGCGTGCATATCCCCGATGCGGTGATCAAGCGCCTGCAGGGCGCCACCAAGCAGAAGGAAGAGGGCAAGCGCCTGTGCATGGACCTGCTGCAGGAGATTCGCGAGATCAAGGGCGTCAGCGGTGCCCACATCATGGCCTACCGCCAGGAGGAAACCGTGGCCGAGATCATCCAGGCCACCGGCGTACTCGAGGGGCGGGTGCCCTGGTACCCGGGGCGTGACAACCCGGCCGAGCTCAATCCGCAGTCGCCGGATGCGCTCGAGCCCCCCGAGCAACCGCGACACGACTAATTCCTGGCAACCCACTGCAATCATTCGAGGAAGTGTCATGACAGATACCATCATCAGCTCGCACAAGAAGGAAGTGGTGATCGGCTTCGAACGCCCCTTCGTGGTCATCGGCGAGCGCATCAACCCCACGGGTCGCAAGCTGCTGGCGGCGGAAATGGCCGCCGGCGATTTCTCCCGGGTGGTCGAGGATGTCCAGGCCCAGCTGGCGGCGGGCGCGCACATGCTCGACGTCAACGCCGGCATCCCGCTGGCGGACGAGCCGGCCATCCTGGCCAAGACCATCCAGTTGGTGCAGTCGCTGACCGACGTGCCGCTGTGCATCGACTCCTCGATCATCGCCGCCCTGGAAGCGGGCCTGGCGGTGTACCAGGGCAAGCCCCTGGTCAACTCGGTCACCGGCGAGGACGAAAGCCTGGAGCGGGTGCTGCCGCTGGTGAAGAAATACGGCGCCGCCGTGGTCGCCATCAGCAACGACGAAACCGGCATCTCCCACGATCCCAACGTGCGCTTCGGCATCGCCAAGAAGATCGTCGAGCGCGCTGCCGACCACGGCATCCCCGCCTGCGACGTGGTGGTCGATCCGCTGGTCATGCCGATCGGCGCGGTGGGCAACGCCGGCCGTCAGGTCTTCGAGCTGTGCTACCGCCTGCAGCGCGAGCTGAAGGTCAACACCACCTGCGGCGCCTCCAACGTCAGCTTCGGCCTGCCCAACCGCAACGGCATCAATTCAGCCTTCATGAGCATGGCGATCGCCTCCGGCCTGACCTCGGCGATCACCAACCCGCTGCACGAAGAGATCATGGCCGCGATCATGGGCGCCGACGTGATGATGGGCCACGATCCGGACTGCATGCGCTGGATCAAGAAGTTCCGCGAGGCGCCGGCGGTTGGCGCCGATGGCAGCGAGGCCCGCGGTCGCCGCCAGACCCGTCGGCGCAGCACCAGCTAGGCGCCGCCGAACGCCGCTGGCGGCAACGCCAGCGGCACTCCGAAGGGCCCGCGAAAGGGCGCTTCGGGAGTACTTCCGTCGAATCAGGAGGTCGCCGTGTCCGAGCCAGAGGATGCACTCGTCGTATTCACCCCGTCCGGTCGCCGTGGTCGCTTCCCGGTGGGCACGCCGGTGCTGGAGGCCGCCCGGGCGCTGGGCGTCGACATCGACTCGGTGTGCGGCGGCCGCGGCCTGTGCGGGCGCTGCCAGGTCGACCTGTGCGAGGGCAACTTCGCCAAGCACGGGGTCGAGTCCCTGGCCAGCCACCTGAGCGCGAAGAGCGACACCGAATACGCCTGGGAAATGCGCCGCGGGCCGCTCAACCCGGGGCGTCGGTTGAGCTGCTCGACCCTGCTGCTGGGCAATGCGGTGATCGATGTGCCGGCCACCAGCCAGGTGCACCGGCAGGTGGTGCGCAAGCGCGCCGAAGTGGTCAACATCGAGCTGGACCCGATCGTGCGCCTGTACTTCGTCGAGGTGCAGCAGCCGGACATGCACGTGCCGGCCTCCGACCTGCGGCGGCTCAAGGATGCCCTCAGCTACGAATGGCACCTGGCTCATCTGGAGAGCGATATCCGCGTGGTCCAGCAGTTGCAGGAGGCCCTGCGCCAAGGCAACTGGCAGGTCACGGTGGCGGTCTACAACGACGAGCGGATCATCGCCGTCTGGCCCGGCCTGCACGAGAAGATCTACGGCATGGCGGTGGACGTCGGCTCGACCACCATCGCCGCCCACCTGTGCGACCTGCAGAGCGGCGAGGTGGTCGCCTCCGCCGGGCGCATGAACCCGCAGATCCGCTTCGGCGAGGACCTGATGAGCCGGGTTTCCTACATCATGATGAATCCGGGCGGCGACCAGGACATGACCGAGGCCGTGCGCGAGGCGCTCAACCAGGTGGTCGAGGAGCTGGTCAAGGAGGCGGGGATCGGGCTGAACTCGGTCATCGAGGCCACCTTCGTCGGCAATCCGATCATGCACAGCCTGGTCTTCGGCATCAATCCGGTCGAACTGGGCGGCGCGCCCTTCGCCCTGGCCACCGACGAGGCCGTCGACGGCCTGTGGGCGACCGAGATCGGCCTGCGCATCCACCCCAACGCGCGGGTCTACGGCCTGCCCTGCATCGCCGGTCACGTCGGCGCCGACACCGCCGCGGTGATCCTCTCCGAGACGCCCTACCTGAGCGAGGAACTGATGCTGCTGGTGGACGTCGGCACCAACGCCGAGATCGTGCTCGGCAACCGCGAGCGCCTGCTGGCGGCCTCCAGCCCGACCGGTCCGGCCTTCGAGGGCGCGCAGATCAGCTGCGGCCAGCGCGCCGCGCCGGGCGCCATCGAGCGCGTGCGCATCGATCCCGAGACCCTGGAGCCGCGCTTCAAGGTGATCGGCTGCGAGCTCTGGTCGAACGAGGCCGGTTTCGCCAAGGCGACCGCCCGCCATGGGGTCACCGGAGTCTGCGGCTCGGGCATCATCGAGGTGATCGTCGAGCTGTTCCTCAGCGGCATCATCAACCACGAGGGGGTGATCAACGGCGCCCTGGCCGAGCGTTGCCCGCGGGTGGTGGCCGACGGCAGGACCTTCGCCTACGTGCTGCATGAGGACGACAGCCGCTGCCTGCGCATCACCCAGAACGACGTCCGCGCCATCCAGTTGGCCAAGGCCGCGCTCTACGCCGGAATCAAGCTGCTGATGGAGCACCTGGGCGCCGAGCAGGTCGACCGCATCCGTCTGGCCGGCGCCTTCGGCAGCCACATCGACGTCAAGTACGCGATGATCCTCGGCCTGATTCCGGACTGCGCCCTGGAGCATGTGACCTCGGCCGGCAACGCCGCCGGCACCGGCGCGCGCATCGCCCTGCTCAGTCGCAAGGCGCGGCGGGAAATCGAGGAGGTGGTGCGCGGTGTGGAGAAGGTGGAAACCGCCACGGAGCCGCGTTTCCAGGAGCACTTCATCGCCGCCATGGCCATCCCGCACAAGACCGACGCCTTTTCTCGGCTGCAGGCCAGCGTCAAGCTGCCACCGCCGGTGCCCAGCCAGGCCACCCTGAGCCGCGGCACCGGACGCCGCCAGCGACCGCCACGCCCGGCGGGCTGAGCGCCCCTCCCAAGGCCATGCACCCCACCCGGACCCGCGATACACTGCGGGCAATTGCGCGGGGGGTGGCATGAGCGGTCAGGTGATAGTGGTCGATGACGAAGCGGCGATCCGCGAGGCGGTGCAGCAGTGGCTGCAGTTGTCCGGCCTGCAGGTGCAGAGCTGTGCCAGCGCGGCCCAGGCGCTGGCCCTGGTCGACCGCGACTTTCCCGGGGTGCTGATCAGCGATGTGCGCATGCCCGGCACCGATGGTCTGCAGCTGCTCGACAAGCTGCTGGAGCTCGATCGCGACCTGCCGGTGATCCTGGTCACCGGCCATGGCGACGTGCCCATGGCGGTGCAGGCATTGCGCCAGGGCGCCTACGACTTCATCGAGAAGCCCTTCACCCCCGAGCGCCTGCTCGACAGCGTGCGCCGCGCCCTGGACAAGCGCCGTCTGGTCTGCGAGAACCGCCAGCTGCGCCAGCAGTTCGCCCTCAAGGATCATATCGAGGCGCAGCTGCTCGGGGTGTCGCGACCGATGGAAAACCTGCGCCGGCAGATCCTCGAGTTGGCCGGCACCTCGGTGAACATCCTCATCCGCGGCGAGACCGGCAGCGGCAAGGAGCGGGTCGCCCGCTGCCTGCACGACTTCAGCGCGCGGGCCGGCAAGCCCTTCGTCGCCCTCAACTGCGCGGCGATTCCGGAAAGCATCTTCGAGAGCGAGCTGTTCGGCCACGAGAGCGGCGCCTTCACCGGGGCCCAGGGCAAGCGCATCGGCCGCATCGAGTACGCCGATGGCGGCACCCTGTTCCTCGACGAGGTGGAGAGCCTGCCCCTGGCCCAGCAGGTCAAGCTGCTGCGGGTTTTGCAGGAGAAGACCCTGGAGCGGCTCGGCTCCAACCGCAGCATCCAGGTCGACCTGCGGGTGATCAGTGCGGCCAAGCCGGACCTGCAGGACGAGGTGCGCGGCGGGCGCTTCCGCGAAGACCTCTATTACCGGCTGAACGTGGCCACCCTGCAGATTCCGCCGTTGCGCGAACGGCGCGAAGACATCGCCCTGCTGTTCGAGCATTTCGCCCACCAGGCCGCCCAGCGCCATGGCCGCGAGGCCCCGCCACTGAGTTCGAGCGAGCTGGCACGGCTGCTCGGCCACGACTGGCCGGGCAACGTGCGCGAGCTGATCAACGCCGCCGAGCGCCACGCCTTGGGCCTGACCGCGGCGGCGGAGGAGAAGCCCGCCGGCCAGTCGCTGGCCGAGCAGATGGAGAGCTTCGAGGCGCAATGCCTGCACCGCGCCCTGCAGCAGTGTCAGGGCAATATCGCCGAGGTCATGGCGCTGTTGCAGCTGCCGCGCCGCACCCTCAACGAGAAGATGCAGCGCCATGGCCTGCAGCGCAGCCGCTACCGCCCGGCCGGCAGCGGCGACGAGGATTGAGACCGCGGGCTCTTGCCCTTCATATTGGCGAAATAGGCGAATTTCCGCTTATGGTGTTTTGTCTCTAGGCGGTTTTTCGCTTGTCGTCTGTCGGGTGATGGGCTGCGAGCGCTCTGGGGCGGGCTTTCTATCCCTGGCACGGCATCTGCTATAGCTCTTGTCAGCCCGCTGCCCCTGTGCGGCGGTCGCATAAGAAAGACAAGAGGTCAGCCCATGAACTGCCAATTCGTTTCAGCGAGTACCCCTCGCCGTGTCTTCTCGACTCTCCTCTTGCGCGCCAGCTCCGCTCCCGGCGCGGGCGTCTGCCGCTTTCCCCGACCCTGAACGAGCTGCCCAGCCGCTGTCGCGGACGGGCATCGTCTACAGTGAAAACACTCTGCATCAAAAGCCATAACAACGACGGAGAACCATCCATGCGATTGACCAAGCGTTTCAGCCTGTTCGCCGCTGCCGCGGCCCTGACCGCCAGCACCGCGGCGCTGGCCGCACCGACCTTCATCAACATCCTCACCGGTGGCACCAGCGGTGTGTACTACCCGATCGGGGTGGCCCTGTCGCAGGTCTACGGCAGCGGTATCGAGGGCGCCAAGACCTCGGTGCAGGCGACCAAGGCCTCGGTGGAGAACCTCAACCTGCTGCAGGCCGGTCGCGGTGAACTGGCCCTGGCCCTGGGCGATTCGGTCGCCGACGCCTGGAACGGCGTGGAAGACGCCGGCTTCAAGGTGCCGCTGAAGAAGCTGCGGGCGATTGCCGGCACCTACCCGAACTACATCCAGATCGTCGCCAGCAAGGAATCGGGCATCACCAGTCTGGCCGATCTCAAGGGCAAGCGCGTCTCGGTCGGTGCGCCCAAGTCCGGCACCGAGCTGAACGCCCGGGCGATCTTCGCCGCGGCCGGGATGAGCTACGAGGACATGGGCAAGGTCGAGTTCCTGCCCTACGCCGAGTCGGTCGAGCTGATCAAGAACCGCCAGCTGGACGCCACCCTGCAGTCCTCCGGCCTGGGCATGGCCGCCATCCGTGACCTGGCGGCGACCCTGCCGATCACCTTCGTCGCGGTCCCGGCCGAGGTCACCGCCAAGATCGGCAATGCCGCCTACCAGCCCGCTGCGATTCCGGCCGGCACCTATGACGGCCAGGACGTCGAGGTGGCGACCGTGGCCATCACCAACATCCTGGTCAGCCACGAAGGCGTGTCCGATGAGGTGGCCTACCAGATGACCAAGCTGATGTTCGACAACCTCGAGCGCCTGGGCAACGCCCACTCGGCGGCCAAGGACATCAAGCTGGAAACTGCCGCCAAGGGTCTGCCGATCCCGCTGCACCCGGGTGCCGAGCGCTTCTACAAGGAAGTCGGCGCTCTCTGAGCCCGCGTCTGCATTGGCCGGTGCACTGCGCCGGCCAATGCCCCGTACGGCCGGCCGCTCGGGCGGCGCGGCTGCCGGTCGAGGCGCTAGGAAAACCAGCGTGACCTGTACGGCAGGTTTTCTTAGCGATTCTTCCGCGTTATCGAAGTAGTAATGAGGGCAAGACCTCCATGAGCGAACACCATCAAGGCCTCTCGGCCAATCCGGGCGATTGGCCGAGGGCGCTGTTTTACGTGGCGCTGCTGTTTTCCAGTTTCCAGATCATCACCGCGGCCTTCTCTCCGGTATCGAGCCAGGTGCTGCGTGCGGTGCACGTCGGCTTTCTGTTGCTGACCGTGTACCTCAGCGTGCCGGCCCATGGCGCCCGGCGTCCCTGGCAGCCGCTGGCCTGGCTGCTGGGCCTGGCGGGGATGGCTACTGCGGCCTACCAGTGGATCTTCGAGGCCGACCTGATTCAGCGCTCCGGCGATCTGACCAGCATGGACATGCTGATCGGCGTGATGCTGATCGTGTTGGTGTTCGAGGCGGCGCGCCGGGTGATGGGCATCGCCCTGCCGCTGATCTGCGGGCTGTTCCTGGCCTACGGCCTGCTCGGTCAGTACCTGCCGGGCGACCTGGCCCACCGCGGCTACGGCTTCGACCAGATCGTCAACCAGCTGGCCTTCGGCACCGAGGGCTTCTACGGCACCCCGACCTATGTGTCGGCCACCTATATCTTCCTGTTCATCCTGTTCGGCGCCTTTCTCGAGCAGGCCGGGATGATCAAGCTGTTCACCGATTTCGCCATGGGCCTGTTCGGCCACAAGCTCGGCGGCCCGGCCAAGGTCTCGGTGGTGTCCTCGGCGCTGATGGGCACCATCACCGGCTCCGGGGTGGCCAACGTGGTCACTACCGGCCAGTTCACCATCCCGCTGATGAAACGCTTCGGCTACAAGCCGGCCTTCGCCGGCGGCGTGGAAGCCACCTCGAGCATGGGCAGCCAGATCATGCCGCCGATCATGGGGGCGGTGGCGTTCATCATGGCCGAGACCATCAACGTACCCTTCTTCGAGGTGGCCAAGGCGGCGCTGCTGCCGGCGCTGCTGTACTTCGGCTCGGTGTTCTGGATGGTTCACCTGGAAGCCAAGCGCGCCAATCTGAGCGGCCTGCCCAAGGACCAGTGCCCCGATCCCTGGGCGGCGGTCAAGGCGCGCTGGTACCTGCTGATCCCGCTGTTCATCCTGGTCTACCTGCTGTTCTCCGGGCGCACCCCGCTGTTCTCCGGGATGGTTGGCCTGGCCCTGACCGCCATCGTCATCCTCGGCTCGGCGATCATCCTGCGGGTGTCATCGACTGCCCTGCGCCTGGTGTTCTGGATCGCCCTCGGGGTGCTCTGCGCCGGCTTCTTCCAGCTCGGCATCGGCGTGGTGTTCGGCGTCGTCGGCCTGCTGGTGGTGACCTGCTGGTTCATCAAGGGCGGCCGCGAGACCCTGACCATCTGCCTGCACGCGCTGGTCGAAGGTGCCCGCCATGCGGTGCCGGTGGGCATCGCCTGTACCCTGGTCGGGGTGATCATCGGCGTGGTCTCGCTGACCGGGGTGGCCTCCACCTTCGCTGGCTACATCCTCGCCATCGGCCAGGACAACCTGTTCCTCTCGCTGGTGCTGACCATGCTCACCTGCCTGGTGCTAGGCATGGGCATCCCGACCATTCCCAACTACATCATCACCAGCTCGATCGCCGCGCCGGCCCTGCTGGAGCTGGGTGTGCCGCTGATCGTCTCGCACATGTTCGTGTTCTATTTCGGCATCATGGCCGACCTCACCCCGCCGGTGGCGCTGGCCTGCTTCGCCGCCGCGCCTATCGCCCGGGAGAAGGGGCTGAAGATCAGCCTGTGGGCGATCCGCATCGCCATCGCCGGCTTCGTGGTGCCCTTCATGGCGGTCTACCAGCCGGCCCTGATGCTGCAGAGCGACAGCGTGCTGGCGATCCTCTACATCCTGTTCAAGGCGGCCGTGGCCATCGGTCTTTGGGGCGCCGTGTTCACCGGCTTCCTCTACGCCAGGATGCCCTGGTGGGAACGCGCGCTGGGCTTCGGCGCCGGTATCAGCCTGATCCTGGCCACCCCGATGAGCGACGAGATCGGCTTCGTGCTGGTGGCGCTGTTTCTCGCTCAGCACATCTGGCGCGGCCGGCGTAATCAGGTGGCCGCCGCGTGATCGGCCTGTGCATGGGCCTGGCCGGGGCGGTGTGGGCGCAGGTGCCGACCGCCGAATTCACCCTGGCCTGGCAGCACAGCATCGAGAAGATTCGCTGGGAAGAGGATTACCGCGTCACCGCCGAGGGTTTGCTGCTCGGCGAGGCGCGGGTCAAGGGTTCGGGCGCCGGCATGGAAATACCGGACGGCGCCGAACTGCGTGAGGGCAGCTGGCATTACCAACGCCAGTTGGCACCCCTGCAACCGCTGCGTTTGGGGCGAACCCCCGAGGCAGGGGATTACCAACTGTGTTTCGACCAGCGTTGTCGCCCGATGGGCGACTGGCTCGGCCCGCCACAAGCGAGCCGGCCGGCGCTGGAACTCTGGAGCTGTGAGCTCGGCTCCCCGACGCCCCCGCCGGGCGACGGCCAGGACCCCGGCTGAGGCCGGGTCCGCTCCCGGCACCACAAGCGCCGGCTGCCCCACGAAGAGAACCCCCATGCGGCCTGGCCGCTGGGGGTTTTGTTCGTCGGGCCTGCAGTCCAGCACTGCGCGTTCGGCTATTCGATGGCGTACCTGTGCCTGAGCCGCTGCAGCTGCTCGGGATGGCTGCGCAGGAAGGCGTCGAATGCGGCGATAACCTGCGGATGCTTCTGGCTCGACAGGTAGTAGTAGTCCTCGACGGCGGCCAGGCTCGGGTCGGGCACCAGGCTGTCGGCCGGCAGGCCCGCCGCGACCAGGGCGTGGCGCGCCACCAGCGGATTGACGAAGGCGGCATCGACGCGCCCGGCCAAGGCCATCTTCAGCAACGAGTCGATGCTGTTGGTTTCGATCAGGCCCATGCGCCGGCTCTGGATGTCTTCCAGATAGGGACCGGGGGTGAAGCCGCGCAGGGTGCCGAGTACCCTGATCCGCGCCTTGCCCTGGCCGAGCCGGGCGGGTGGCACCAGCACCGCATCCGTGTAGGCCACGGTGGCGGCGCTGTAGTAGAGCAGGTGGCCGCGCTTCTGCTCGGTGCTCCATTGCGGCCGGTCCGGGTACTTGAAGTCCAGCTTGCCGGCGAGGAAGTCATTGAGCAGCCGCTTGAGCGGTAGCGCGACATAGACGAAGCGATGACCCTGACTGGTCGCGAAGGCGTCCAGCAGGTCGCGGGCGTAGCCCTGATACTGCTCGCCCTGGATGCTGTAGAACGGCGGGTAGCCCTGCAGTTCGACACCGACCCGATAGGTCTGCGCCTGCACGGCAGCGCCACCGAGCAGGCCGCCACAGAGAACCAGCGCCACTAGTGCTTTCATCGCCAGCCCCTCGCAAGACCAGGCACCCAGGGTTAACCATAGCCGCTCGCCGTGGCCCTGCCTGGTCGGGGTGTCAGAGGATCGGCGAGATCAGCCGGGCCACGCGCATGGCCAATTGCTGCAGGCGGCGCAGGTTGTCGCGGTCGGCCGGAAGCAGCTCGAGCGACTGGTTGAAATCGTCCAGCAGCATCTGCTCGACCTCGCCGGCGAAGCCGCTGTCGAAGGTGAGCAGGGTGACCTCGAAATTCAACCGGAACGAGCGATTGTCCAGGTTGGCACTGCCGATGGCGGCGACGCCCCGGTCGATCAGCATCACCTTCTGATGCAGGAAACCTGGCTGGTAACGGAAGATCCGCACCCCGGCGCGCAGCGCCTCGAAGGCATAGAGGCTGGAGGCGGCATAGACCACCCGGTGATCGGGGCGTGCCGGCAGCAGGATGCGTACATCGACGCCACGCAGCACCGCCAGGCGCAGGGCGCTGAACAGCGCCTCGTCGGGGATGAAGTAGGGGCTGGTGATCCAGACCCGCTCGCGGGCGCTGTTGATGCATTCGACGAACAGTAGCGAGCAGGTCTCCCGGGGGTCGGCCGGCCCGCTGTCGATCACCTGGCAGAGCATGCCCTCGCCGCCATAACGCTCGGGCAGCAGCAGCGGCGGCAGTTGCCGGCTGGCCCAGAACCAGTCCTCGGCGAAGGATTCCTGCAGGCAGGCGACCACCGGGCCGCGGACCTCGACGTGGGTGTCGCGCCAGGGGGCCAGCGGCGGCTTGTGGCCGAGGTACTCGTCGCCGACATTCAGGCCGCCGACGAAACCACGCTCGCCGTCGACCACGACCAGCTTGCGGTGGTTGCGAAAGTTCAGCTGGAAGCGGTTGAACAGGCCGCCCTGGGGGTTGAAGGCGTGTACCTTGACGCCACCACTGCGCAGGCGTTCGGCATAGGGGCGCGGCAGCGCGTGACTGCCGATGCCGTCATACAGCAGGTACACCTCGACCCCGGCGGCAGCGCGCTCGAGCAGCAGCTCCTGCAGGCGTCGACCGAGGGCGTCGTCGCGCACGATGAAGAATTGCAGCAGGATCGCCTGTTGCGCCTCGGCCAGGGCGGCGAATATCGCCGCGAAGGCCGCCTCGCCGTCGATCAGCAGGCACACCTGGTTGTTGGCCAGGCAGGGCATGCGTACCAGCCGCGCCAGAGCGGGTAACTGCCGGTAGGCCGGCGAGTTGCGCGCCGCCTGCGCCTCCTCGACCCAGGGCCGCCAGTTGAGGGCCGCCATGGCCTGGTGCATTTCATGGTCGGCCTGGCGCCTGGCCTTGATATAGGCATCGAAGCGACTGCGGCCGAATACCAGGTAGGGCAGCAGGGTCAGGTAGGGCATGAAGAACAGCGACAGGGCCCAGGCGATCGCGCCCTGGGCGGTGCGCACGGTGAGTACCGCATGCACGGCAGCCAGCACGCCGAGCGTGTGGATGGCGCCGATCAGGTAGGCGAACAGGTGGGGAATGCCGAAGTCCATGGGCGGTTCCTATTCGGGCCAGCGCCTCTCTCGCTGGCCAGGGGCATGGGCGCAGTCTTGCACCAGGGCGGGCCTGCTTGGCAAGCCCTCGTAGCGGACGATGGCGGTTCTTGACCAGTCGGCGACGGTTACCGCGCCGATAAGCCCTTATACCCACTGGTACTATAATCCGTGAACCGGGAGTTCTCTCCGGTTTCCATCCAGTAGGGCGGACTCGTCCTTTTAACGCACTCTAAGCGCGTCAAACGAATCAAGGAGAACTGCAGAATGGGAAAAGATCCTTCACAGGGGACGCCGCCGCCACCGGTCGTGGATAGCATCCCGGCTCCGAGCGGAGCAGCCAACCTTATCGATACCGACTACGTGATCGGCCAGGACAACATCACCGGCCGGTTTCTCTTCAACCTGGACATCCACGGTAAGGTCTTCGTCATCTCGGCGCTGTTCTCCGTGCTGTTCGTGGTCCTGACCCTGGCGCTGCAGAGCGAGGTCGAGCCGCTGTTCACCGCGGCGCGCAACTGGTTGACCAGCAACCTGGCCTGGTTCTTCATCGGTGCGGCGAACGTCTTCGTGCTGCTGTGCCTGGGCCTGATCCTGTCGCCCCTGGGCAAGGTGCGCCTGGGCGGCCAGGAGGCGACGCCGGATTACTCCTACAGCGGCTGGTTCGCCATGCTGTTCGCCGCCGGTATGGGCATCGGCCTGATGTTCTACGGGGTGGCCGAGCCCATGTCGCACTTCGGCTCGTCCATGGGTGGAACCAGTGTAGGTGAGGACGGTATTCGCACCGACTGGGCACCCCTGGGCGCTGCCGCCGGTGATGCCAAGGCTGCCGCCAGCCTGAGCATGGCCGCCACCATCTTCCATTGGGGTCTGCACCCCTGGGCGATCTACGCCATCGTCGCCCTGGCCCTGGCGTTGTTTTCCTTCAACAAGGGCCTGCCGCTGAGCATCCGCTCGATCTTCTATCCGCTGCTCGGTGAGCGGGTTTGGGGTTGGCCGGGCCATCTGATCGATATCCTCGCCGTGCTCGCCACCCTGTTCGGCCTGGCCACCTCGCTGGGCTTCGGCGCCGAGCAGGCGGCTGCCGGTATCGAATACCTGTTCGGTATCACCGCCAACGACACCAGCAAGGTGCTGCTGATCACCGGCATTACCGCGATTGCCCTGATGTCGGTGATGGCCGGCCTGGACAAGGGGGTCAAGCGCCTGTCCGAGATCAACATGGTGCTGGCGCTGTTGCTGCTGCTGTTCATCATTATCGCGGGCCCGACCCTGGCGATCGTCACCGGCTTCTTCAGCAACCTGGGCAGCTACCTGGTCAACCTGCCGGCGCTGTCCAACCCGATCGGCCGCGAAGATGCCAACTTCAGCCAGGGCTGGACCGCCTTCTACTGGGCCTGGTGGATCAGCTGGTCGCCGTTCGTCGGCATGTTCATCGCCCGGGTCAGCCGCGGCCGCACCGTGCGCGAGTTCCTCATCGCCGTGTTGCTGGTGCCGTCGCTGGTGTCGGTGTTGTGGATGACCGCGTTCGGTGGCACCGCCCTCGGCCAGTTCGTCAACGATGGCTTCACCGGGGTGCAGGATGCGGCGCTGGAGCTGAAGTTGTTCGCCATGCTCGGTGAACTGCCGCTGACCGAAATCAGTTCCTTTGTCGGTATCGTGCTGGTGGTGGTGTTCTTCGTCACCTCGTCCGACTCCGGCTCCCTGGTGATCGATACCATCACCGCCGGTGGCAAGGTCAACGCGCCTGTGCCGCAGCGCGCCTTCTGGGCGATCCTGGAAGGTGTCGTGGCCATCGCCCTGCTGCTCGGCGGTGGCCTGGTCGCCTTGCAGGCCATGGCCGTGTCTGCCGGCTTCCCCTTCACCATAGTGCTGCTGGTCGGCTGTATCTCCATCGTCAAGGGCCTGATGAGCGAGCCGCGCTAGCGGCCATCAGGCAGCCGGGTGGGCGGGCGCTGGCCGCCTGATTCACCCGCTGGTTGCCCGCTGACTTGAACAAGGCGCGATCCTCAGGGTCGCGCCTTTTTCTTTTTCAGCGGTCGTCCTCCGCCGTGCCGGCCGGCGAGCGGAAGGGGGAGGGCGGATAGATCCACAGAGGACATGCTCGCGGATCGGATTCGGGCTTCGAGAATTGTGCAGGGTGTATGAAGCCCTTTTCATCCACCGCGTCGTGGCTGCCTGGGTAAAGCGCCATCCAGCCTGCGCGGCCCTAGACCTTGCAGCCGAACAGCGGGTCTGCCCTCAGTTCCACAGATCGCCCACCGCCGTGGTGGCCGGATAGTGCGTGGCGGCCTGTGCCTGCAGCAGTTCCGCGGTGGCCAGGGCATCGGTCAGGGCGTGGTGGGCCTGGTACAGCGGCAGGCCGTAGCGCAGGCGGCTGTCGGCCAGGCGGATCGATACCGAAGGCTTGCCGAGCAGTTGGCGCAGCCAGCCGGGGCGGCGCTTGCGCGGGTGCAGCCGAGCTTCCAGTTGCATGGTGTCGATCACCGGGAACTGCAGCCCCTCGCCGAGCAGATGGCGTACGGCCTGATCGAGAAAACCACGCTCGATGTTGCGGTAGTGCACCACCATGACCCGGCCGGCCATGGCCGTCAGCAGCTCGCCGAGCACGGCGTCCAGGCGCGGTGCTGTTTGAATGGCCGAGTGGGTGATGTGATGGAAGGTGACCGACTGGCTGCTCAGTTCGCACAAGGGTTTGACCACCCAGTAACTGGCTTCGCGGCAGCGAATGCGGCGCAGGTCGAAGGGCACCAGGCCGAGGCTGACGATCGAGTCGTTGCGGCTGTCCAGCCCGGTGGTTTCCACATCCAGGGCCAACAATGGCACCTGTTCCAGGGGGGTGTCGGCGCTGACCGTGCCGGCCTGGTAGAAGCGTGCCAGACGCGGATCACGGGCCGTCTGCGCCAGCCGGGCGAAGATCGCCGGCCAGTCGGGGGCTGCCGAGTTACTGTTGCGGCTCATAGGGGACGGTTTTGCAGCAGTCCCGGGTAGCGGAAGCGCAGAAATTTCTGCGCATTGCTCAACACCTGGAAGGCCGACTTGAGGTTATGCCGTTCGCTGGCGGAGACCTTTTCCGGCTCGATGTAGTTATCCGGTTCGCGCCCCTCCAGCAGGTCCATGGCCTGATGGCGAATGCGCACGATGGACAGGAACTCCAGGGCATGGCGCAGCTGGGTGATGGCTTCCTCGGTGAGCAGCTTGGTGGCGGCGATGGCGTCGAGGCGCTCCAGGGAATTCTGCGCCTTGGAGCCGGCGGCCAGGGCATGCACGCGGATCAGGTCGGTCAGCGGCGCGGTGCCACGGCCTTTCAGGTTGATGATGTTGTTCTGCTGACCATCTTTCTCCATCACGAAGGTGCGGAAGAAGCCCAGCGGTGGCGTGCGGTTCAGTGCATTGCGCGCCAGGCTGGCGAGAAACTGTGGGTTCTGGCTGGCCTTCTGCGCCACCAGGTCCTTGAGGCTCTCGACCAGTTCGGCCTCGCCGTAGACGCTGTCCAGGTCGAAGAAGATGCAGGCGTTGAGCAGGGTTTCCGGATTGGGCTGCTCGATCCACTGGGTGAAATAGCTCTTCCACACCCGCAGTGGCTGGCGCCACTTGGGATTGCTGGCCATGATCCCGCCCTTGCAGTAGCTGAAACCGCAGGCCGCCAGGCCGTCGCTGACGAAGGTGGCCAGCTTGAGGAAGTAGTCGTCATGCACCCGCGGATCGAAGCGGTTGTCCAGGACCAGGGCGTTGTCCTGGTCGGTGACGATCAGCTGCTCGTCGCGGGCCATCGAGCCCAGGGCCATGAAGCAGTAGGGCACCGGCGGCGGGCCCAGTTCGGCCTCGGCCAGCTCCAGCAGGCGCTGGGTCAGGCTGCGGCCGATGCCCGACATGGCGCTGCCGATCATGTGCGCGGTGGCCTGCTCGTTGACCATGCGCATGAAGGTGGCGCGCAGGTCCGGCAACAGGGCTTGCAACTCGGCCACCGACTGCTTGTTGAAGATGCTGTTGACCAGATACAGGCTGCTCTGCGACTCGTACTTGATGATGTCCGACAGGTTGATCACCCCGATCGGGCGCTGGCGGTGCACCACCGGCAGGTGGTGAATGTTGTGCCGGAGCATGCACAGCATGGCCTCGAACACCGAGTCGTCGGCCTGGATGGTGATCGGGTTGGGCGACATCACCTGGTCGACCGGGGTGTCCAGGGCCAGGCCCTCGGCCAGCACTCGGGTGCGCAGATCGCGGTCGGTGGTGATGCCGGCCATGAGCTGGCCCGGGGAGGTTCCGCCGGCAGAGGGCGCACCGAGGATCACCAGGGACGAGACGCTGTGCTCGGTCATCACCCGCGCCGCATCCTGCACCGAGGTGCCCAGCGGCACACTGACGGTGCGCCGGGTGATCAGCTTGCGCACCTTGATCTTCATCAGCTCGCTGGCGTTGCCCTGGGACTCCTCCACCGACTTCAGCCGCGACTGGCCTTCGGCCTCGACGAAGTCGGCGAAGGCTTCATGGGCCTCGCACAGCTGCTCGAACAGCTGGCCGGGGATGAAGTAGATCAGGCTGTCCTCGATCGCCCGCGCCGGCAGCCGCACCTTCTTGCCGCGCAGCAGGCCGAACTGGCCGAACACGTCGCCCTCGGTCAGGCGGTTATACAGCTCGCCGTTGCGCCGGTAGATTTCCACCGCGCCGCTGCGAATGTAGTGCAGGTCCTGGATCGGCTCGCCATAGTGGAGGATGTCGCTGCCGGCCTTGAAATAACCGACCTCGACGCGCTGGGCGATTTCGTCGAGGGTGTCGTCCGGTAGTCCGTCGAAGGGGGCGAAGCGACTCAGGTGGTCGCGTATTTCGATCAACTCGACCTGCATTTTGGTCTCCTGGCGGGAGCGTATGCCTGGCATTGAACCATACCCGGGCAGTGCCTGCAGTGGCCGCGACGGCGACGCGAACGCCTGGGTCGTTGCCAGGCAGCCGGGTGTCGGTTGCGGGCGGCCGGCGCCCCGCCCAGGCCGGCGCAGCTCGCGAATCTAGCGCTTGTTGCTCGCCTTCAGCTTGGCCAGCAGGACCTCGCTCTTGATGCGCTGCTCTTCGTCGCTGAGTTGCGGGTTCTCCAGCACGCTGTCGATCTCCTCGATCAACGCCGTCTGCCGGCGAACCCGTTGGTCCAGCCGGTTGAGCCGGCGCTGGTTGCGCCAGAGCCAGACACCCAGGGCGGCGGTGGCCAGCAGTACGATCAGCAAGGCGATCAGGGTGCTGCTCATGAATGCTCCTTGGGGTTGGGCGAGTGGCGCTGGCCGGCGCCAGGAGCGCCGACTGCAGCAGCGCCATGCTACCCGGGTTGTCCGGATTCATGAACGACTCTGGCACATGTCGCTGGCGGCGCTGCCCGGCGACGCCGCTGGATGCCAGTTCCACTGACTCCGGGCCACGGCATCGTGCGCATGCAGGCTCTCGCGGTGCACCACCTCCAGGCTGAAGGCGCTCAGCCCGAGCAGCCTGAGCAGGGCGTCGTGCAGCCGGCGCGCCGCATCCTCGCAGAACATCGGGTTCTGTCCGTTGGCCAGGGCAAAGGCCTGCTCGTCGGCGCGCTTGACCGCCGTCTGCACGGCGGTGCCCAGGGCCTGTTCGGCAGCGTCGATGACTGCCAGTAGCGGCAGATCCTCGGCCCGCTCGGCCAGGCGCACCTGCAAGGTGGCCTCGCTACGCTGGCTATGGGGCGTGGCGACTATGCCTTGGGTAGAACCGAGCCAGTCCAGCAGTCGGGCATGGTTCAGGGGCTGGTCGGCGAAGTCCTGGGTGAAGCGCTGCTGGATCAGCTGGCGGGCCAGCGCGGCGGAGCAGGGACAGGTCGAGGAATACTCCAGCCGTACCTGCAGTTCCACGTGAAACCCCCATGGATCCTGGCGTGCCCGCACCTCGAAGGGGTAGGACTTCCAGCCTGCCAGCGGGCTGATCAGCGCCGGTCGGCTCAGCAGTGCCTCGCCGCGCAGGGCGACATAGGCCTGGCGCGACAACCCATGGTGGCTGTCGAGGAAGCGAGCCAGCAGCTGCTTCAGCAGGTCTGGTTCGAGCGCTGCGTCCTGCACCTGCTGCAGCGTCAGGTACAGTCGCGACATGTGGATGCCGCGCACGTCGCCGCGGTCGAGACTGACCCCGGCGTCGGCCAGCGCCTTGAGGCGTTGGCCGGCGAGTTGCAGCGGCAGGGCAATGCCCTGCATGCCGACCCAGTCCAGGGGCTGCTGTTGCTGGGTAGTTTGGGCGGCAATGTCCGGCAGGTTGGTGCTGTTCATCGAAGGTCCTGGTCAAAAGCGTGTTATTGTTATGTTATAACAAATAACTTATGCGTCGGGCGACTGTGTCGTCGGCGCGATCCGGCTCAACCAATGGAGACCCGCCTACATGGCCAACCCCCTTCCCGTCACCGTGCTGTCCGGCTTTCTCGGCGCCGGCAAGAGCACCCTGCTCAACCACATCCTGAGGAACCGCGAAGGCCGCAAGGTGGCGGTGATCATCAACGATATGAGCGAGATCAACATCGATGGCAGCGAGGTGCAGCGCGACGTCAGCCTCAACCGCGCCGAAGAAAAGCTCGTCGAGATGAGTAACGGCTGCATCTGCTGCACCCTGCGCGAGGATCTGCTCGAAGAGGTCGGCCGCCTGGCCCGTGACGGCCGTTTCGACTATTTGCTGATCGAGTCCACCGGCATCTCCGAGCCGCTGCCGGTGGCCGAAACCTTCACCTTCCGCGACGAGCAGGGCCAGAGCCTGAGCGACCTGGCGCGCCTGGACTGCATGGTGACCGTGGTCGACGGGGTCAACTTCCTGCGCGATTTCCATGAGGCCGAGAGCCTGGCCAGCCGCGGCGAAACCCTCGGCGAAGAGGATGAACGTTCGATCACCGACCTGCTGATCGAGCAGGTGGAATTCGCCGATGTGCTGTTGATCAGTAAGATCGACCTGATCGGCCAGGCCGAGCGCGAGGAACTAATCGCCATCCTCCGTGGCCTCAACAGCCACGCCGAGATTCTGCCCATGGCCATGGGCGCCGTGCCGCTGAGCAAGATCCTCGATACCGGCCGCTTCGACTTCGACCGCGCCGCCCAGGCACCGGGTTGGCTCAGGGAGCTGCGCGGCGAGCACCTGCCGGAAACCGAGGAGTACGGCATCGCCTCCACCGCTTACCGGGCGCGGCGGCCGTTCCATCCCGAACGGTTCTTCAATTTCATCAACCGAGAATGGAGCAATGGTCGGCTGCTGCGCTCGAAGGGCTACTTCTGGCTGGCCAGCAAGTACCGCGAGGCCGGCAGCTGGTCCCAGGCCGGCGGCCTGATGCGTCATGGCCTTGCCGGACGCTGGTGGCGTTTCGTGGCCAAGGCCGAGTGGCCACAGGACGAGGAAAGCCGGCAGGTGATCATGCGCCAATGGCAGGCCGAGGTCGGCGACTGTCGCCAGGAACTGGTGTTTATCGGTCAGCACATCGACTTCGAGCGGCTGACCGCCGAGCTGGATGCCTGTCTGCTCGACGATACCGAGATGGCCCAGGGCCCCGAGGCCTGGGCGGCCTTGCCCGATCCGTTCGGGCCCTGGCTCGAGGAGGTCGCGACCTGAGGCGCTAGTAAGCCATCCACACGCCCTTGCTCTGCCGTTCGCAGAAGGGCTTGAGGAAGGCGCTGTCGCTGGCCACGCCGTAGTAGTGGATGTCCTGCTGGTAGGGCGTGCCGGCGACCCGGGCATTGCGGCAGACGCCGAAGGCACCGATTGGGCACTGCTCGACGAAGGTCACCTCGACCTTCTGGCCCTTGAGCTGCGGCTGGCAGAAGCCGCTGCGGAACAGGTTGGGCGGGATGCTGCGGTTCTGCTGGCAGACCTTGACGTCCAGGCGCTCGGCCTGGCTGTGGACCACACAAGCCTCGCCCCAGGCCAGGGAAGACAGGGCGCAGAGCGCCAGCAGCGCGAAACGACGCATCGAGTGACCTCCAAGTGACGGTGCCGGCGACTCTAGCACGGCGCCTTTAATCAGTCTGCGCTGCCGTTCGAGGCTTCACCTGGCTCGCGCAAAGCCGCACCATAGGGCGATGTTGACCCATATCCCCACCCACCTGATCGCCGGTCCCCTGGGCGCCGGCAAGACCAGCCTGATCCGCGACCTGCTGGCCCAGCGCCCGGCCGGCGAGCGCTGGGCGGTGCTGCTCAACGAGTTCGGCCAGATCGGCCTGGACGCGGCCCTGCTCAGCACCGACGACGATGGCGTCGCCCTGGGCGAGGTGGCCGGTGGTTGCCTGTGCTGCGTCAACGGCGTGCCCTTCCAGGTCGGCCTGGGTCGGCTGCTGCGCAAGGCCAGGCCTGATCGCCTGCTGATCGAGCCCTCCGGCCTGGGCCACCCGCTGCAGCTGCTGACGCAACTGGGCGAGCCGCCCTGGGCCGGGGTGCTGGCCGTGCAGCCGGCGGTGCTGGTGCTGGATGCCGCCGCCCTGGCCGTAGGCCAGGCACTGCCCGAGAGCCAGCAGGCGGCCCTGGCCAGCGCCGGGCTGTTGCTGCTGAACAAGGCCGAGCAGCTGGATGACGCCGGCAAGGCCGCGGTCCAGGCGCGGCTGCCGCAACGGCCGCTGCACTGGACCCGCCAGGGCGCCTTGCCGTTGGCACTGCTGCCCGGCTACCGGGTCCAGGCCGGCGCCGCGCCGGACCTGGCGCACCTGCCGATCGGCAGCGCCCCCCTGGCGTCGCTGTGGCGCTCGCCGGGCGAGCCGATCTGCCAGGTGCAGGAGCAGGCCGAGGGCTGGAGCATCGGCTGGCGCTGGCACCCGAGCCAGCGTTTCGACGCCCAGCGGGTGCAGCAGTGGCTGGGCGGGTTGTCCTGGCGGCGGGCCAAGCTGGTGCTGCACACCGAGACCGGCTGGCTGTCGGCCAACGCCCTGGGTGGCCAGTCCAGCGCTGGCTCGGCCCTGTCCTGGCAGGCCAGCGCCTGGCGCCGTGACTCGCGCCTGGAGCTGATCTTCGCCGAGGCGCAGGACGCCGAGGCGCTACGTCAGGGCATGGCGGCCTGCCGCCTGGACTGAGCGGCGCTGAACCAACACCGGCCTGCTGCGCCCGCGATCTTCACCCGCGCTGAGCCCGGCGCGGCGCTGACGAGCGGTCGGCGCGGCAGTACACTGGGCGACCCGATCGACAGCGAGTTCGTGCATGCACCTCGAATCCTGGTCCTATGCCTGTTCCGCCGGCTTCACCCTGCGCGGCTGGCACTCGCACCCCAGCGGCAAGCCGCTGCTGCATTTCCTGCACGGCAATGGCTACTGCGGGCGGGTCTACGAGCCGATGCTGGAGGGCCTGGCCGAGGACTTCGACCTCTGGTTGTGCGACGTCCAGGGCCATGGCGACAGCGACCACGGCGGCCGCTTCCATGGCTGGAACCGCAGCGCCGAGCTGGCCCTGGAGGCCTTCGCCCAGGGCCGTGGCCGGTTCGGCGCGGTGCCGCTGCATGCGGTCGGCCACAGTTTCGGCGGGGTGCTGACCAGCCTGATGCTGGCCCAGCAGCCGGGGCTGTTCCAGCGCGCGGTGCTGCTCGACCCGGTGCTGTTCACCCCGGCGATGATCGGGGTGATGGCGCTGTCCGACGTGGTCGGCCTGGCCCGGCGCAATACCCTGGCGAGCAAGGCGCGCAAGCGCCGTCGGCAATGGCCCGACCGCCTCGCCGCCCATGCCGCCCTGCACGGCCGGGGCATGTTCCGCGGTTGGAGCGAGGCGGCGTTCGAGGCCTATCTCAACCACGCCCTGCGCGACACCGACACCGGCGTCGAGCTCAAGTGCCGGCCCAGCCGTGAGGCGGACATCTTCGCCTCCTTCCCCAAGCGCCTGTGGCCGTCGCTGGCCAAGGTGGTCACCCCGACCCAGGTGATCTACGGCCAGCGCAGCTACCCCTTCGTGGCCAAGTCGGTGGCGCGCTGGAGCGCCGGCAACCCCCACGTGCATACGCAGGTGGTCGCCGGCGGGCACTGTTTCATGCAGGAGCAGCCCGAGGACAGCGCCGAGCGGGTACGCGCCTTCCTCCTGCCGCAGTTCGCTTGAAGCGACGCCGCGCTCAGTCGCGCGGCGGACGATGCTCGCGGCGCCAGCGCTGCAGTTCGATCACCTGGGGGTGGTCGACGACCGGCGGCGCCTTGAACGGATGCGGCGCCAATTCGATACGCCCGAGCTGGTTGCCGAACATGACGATGGAGCCCGCATGGCGCTGCTCGCCGGTGACGGTGAACTCGAAGCCGTAGACCCGGGCCAGACGCTTGCGCCCGCGGGCATCGGCCAGCAAGGCGATCTTGCGCAGGGCGACATTGCCGTCGAGCAGTTCGACATCGGCCTTGGCGCAGTGCTGCTTGACCAGCTCCAGGGCGCGCTCGCGCAGGCCGTGGGCGTGCCACAGCCAGGCGCCGGCGGTGGCCAGCAGCATCAGGACGAAGATATTGCCAAGGGTCAGCATCGCGGGTTCCAGATGGCCTAGGACGGCCCGCCGCACCTGGCGGCGAGCCCTGGGCGCATTCTGCCAGCCCGGCTGCGGACTGTCTCGTCTCTGGCCTCAGCCGTCGTGCTTGAGGTCGCGGTAGCGCTGCTCCAGTTCCTGGCGAATCGCCCGGCGCTGCTGGCCCTGGGTAAAGCGCCGGCGCTCCTCGGCGCTCTGCGGCTGGCGCGGCGGCACGGCGATCGGCTTGCCCTGGTCGTCCACCGCGACCATGGTGAAGAAGCAGCTGTTGGTATGGCGCACCGAGCGCTGGCGGATATTTTCCGTGACCACCTTGATGCCGATCTCCATGGAGCTGCGGCCGGTGTAGTTGACCGAGGCGAGGAAGGTCACCAGCTCGCCGACGTGGATCGGCTCGCGGAAGGTCACCTGGTCCACCGACAGGGTCACCACGTAGCAGCCGGCGTAGCGGCTGGCGCAGGCATAGGCGACCTCGTCGAGGTACTTGAGCAGGGTGCCGCCGTGGACGTTGCCGGAGAAGTTGGCCATATCCGGGGTCATCAACACGGTCATCGACAGTTGGGCGTTTCCGGCTTCCATGGGGGCACTCTTCGCAATTGAGGTGGTAGCGGCGCCCTGTCCGGGCGCCCCGTCTATTCTGAACGATTCAGCTGGCCGCTGGGTCACGCCAGCGCTTGCGCGCGTGCAGGTAGGCGGCGGTGTCGTTGTAGCCGAGCAGCTCGCCGATCTGCGCGCGGCCGAAACCCTCCAGCTGGTAGTGCTGCTCCAGCTCGGCGCGCAGCAGGTCGAGCACCTGGCGAAAGCTCAGGTCCTGTTCCTCCAGGCGTCGGCGCAGGGTGCGCGGGCTCTGGTGCAGGGCTTCGGCGACGCTCTCCAGGCTCGGGGTCATGCCCTGCTCCAGGGCCTGGCGCGCGCTCGCGGCGACCTTCGCGGCCCAGCCGCCGAGCTGGCGGCGCTGGGCCAGGCGGCGGTCCAGTTCCTGGCACAGCAGCTCGACCATGCCGGCGTGGCGATTGAGCATCGGCAGGGCCAGGGTGGCGCGATCGAACAGCAGGCGATTGTGCGGCGCATTGAACTCGATGCGTTCGCCGAACCAGGGCCGGTACTGCGCGTGGTAGGTCGGCCGCGCATGGCGAAAGCGCGCACGCACCGGCAGCAGCGCCTGGCCGGTGCCGCGGCGCATCTGGGTCAGCGCCATCACCATGTAGTGCTCGGCCAGGAAGCGGGCCAGCTGCGGCGGCGCGTCGATCTGCAGCTCCACGCCCGCGCCCTCGGCTTCCTCGACCAGCCGCAGCTGGTCGCTGTCGGCGGCCAGGCTGGCGTAGCGCGCCCAGCAGCGGCTGGACTCGGCGACGTCGGCGCAGAACAGGCAGAGGTGGGCCAGCACGTGCCAGTCCTGGGGGCTGAACTGGGCGAACAGGTGCAGGCCGATGGCCGGGTCGTGCGCGGCGGCCGCCAGCCACAGCTGCTCCAGCTCGACCAGGCTGAAGTCCGACGAGGCGCTGGCGCGGCTCTGCAGGAAGCGTTCGAGGACCCGACCGAGGGGGCCGCGGTGGAAACGACGGGCCGGCAGATTGGCCGCTTCTCGGGTGTTTTTGTCCAGTTCGCGCATAGGGTCTCGGGCCGTTGTGGCTTCTTATGGGGCTGTCGCCCGGTGCGTCTGCCGGGCCCAGTCGAGGTTGCCATGAATCCAACAACAATCGCCAACAATCCCTCGTTCGTGGTCGGCGCCATCTTTCTCGGTTTCATCCTGCTGGAGCTGGCCTGCGGCTGTTTCCGCCAGGCCAGGGGCCAGTGGCGCGATGTCGCCATCGAGGTGATCGGCTCGAGCCTGCTGCTCGGTCTGACCTTCCCGCTGATCTTCTGGCTCTGCAGCACCCTGCTCGAGCACTGGGCGCCGCAGGCCCGCGATGTCCTGGTGGACCTGCCCTGGTACGCCGCGCTCGGCCTGCTGCTGCTGTGCGACGACATGACCCAGTACTGGTGGCACCGCCTCGCCCACCGGGTGCCCTGGCTGTATGCCCTGCACCGTGCGCACCACTCGGCGCCGTACATGAGCATCCGCATCGCCTACCGCAACAACAGCTTCTTCTACCTGCTGATGCCGGGCATCTGGCTGTCGGCGGCGCTGGTCTACCTGGGCCTGGCCGAGGTCTACTACGTCTACCTGATCGTCAAGATGACGGTGATCTTCGGCGCCCACAGCAGCCTGCCCTGGGACGACAGGCTCTACCGCATCCGCGCCCTGCGCCCGCTGATGTGGCTGCTGGAGCGGACCATCTCGACCCCGGCGACCCACTCGGCCCACCACGGCCAGAACGCCGCCGAC
This sequence comes from Pseudomonas zhanjiangensis, assembly GCF_041027545.1. Taxonomy (NCBI): domain Bacteria; kingdom Pseudomonadati; phylum Pseudomonadota; class Gammaproteobacteria; order Pseudomonadales; family Pseudomonadaceae; genus Pseudomonas; species Pseudomonas zhanjiangensis. Next base: position 270,893 of record NZ_JBFTEG010000001.1, read on the forward strand.
GGGGTGACCCACTACAAGGGCAACTTCGGCAACCTGCTGTTCTTCTGGGACGTGCTGTTCGGCACCGCCAGGATCACCCGGCGCCGGCCGCCGGCCTTCGGCGTGGAAAATCTGCGCCCGGTCAGCTGGCAGCACGAGCTGTTCTGGCCGCTGGTGCGTAGCCGCCAGCCGGCCAAGTCTGCCACGCCCGGTGCCCTGGGCGAGGAGGCCGGGCAATGAGCCTGAAACTGGTGCTGCTGGCCGGCTCCAGCCAGGCGAACAGCCAGTCGGCCAAGGTCGCCGGCTACCTGCGCCGGCGCCTGCTGGAGTTGGGCCACTGCGCGGCGGCCGACGCCAGCCTGATCGACCTGGGCGCCACGCCCCTGCCGCTGTGGCCGGCCGAGGACCACGGCGGTGCCTGGGCCGATTGCGCGGCGCTGCTGCGCGAGGCGGACGGCGTGGTGCTGGTCAGCCCCGAGTGGCACGGCATGGCCAGCCCGGCGCTGAAGAACTTGTTCGTCTACGCCGGGCGCCGCGAGCTGGGGCACAAGCCGGGGCTGCTGGTCGGCGTCTCGGCCGGTCAGGGCGGCGCCTACCCGCTGAGCGAGCTGCGCGCCTCCAGCTACAAGAACTGCCGGCTGTGCTACCTGCCCGAGCAGCTGATCGTGCGTCAGGTTGAGGCGGTGTTCAACGGCGAGGCGGCAGTCGACGAGGACGATGCGCGCATCCGCGCCCGCGCCGACTGGACCCTCGACGTGCTGGTGCAATATGCGCGGGCCATGCGTCCCCTGCGCACGGCCATCGCGCCGAGCTTCGCCACCGGCATGTGAACGGCGGGCTACTTGCCGGCCGAGAGTCCGAAGTCGATCGCCAGGTCGGCGCCGGTGATGGCCTCGGCCTGCGGCTGGCACAGGTACCAGACCAGCTCGGCGACCTCCTCGGGACGCAGGAAGCGCGCCTCGCGACCCTGGGGATAGAGGCTCAGCAGCTCGCGCTTGTAGCCGGTGGGGTTGCCGTTGCCGTAGCGCTCGGCCTGGTAGTCGAGCATCGGCGTGGCGATGTCGCCGGGCGACACCGCATTGACCCGCACGCCATGCTGGGCCAGCTCCAGGGCCAGGGTCTTGCTCAGCATCACCAGCGCCGCCTTGCTCGCGCAGTAGGCCGCCGAGCCGCGGTAGGCCTGGCGACCGGCATCGCTGGCGATATTGACGATGCCGCCGCGGCTTTCCTTGAGGTGAGGGATGGCGGCCTGGCTCATGTAGAAGGCCGCCTTCAGATTGACCCCCATGACCAGGTCAAACTCGTCCTCCTCGAAGGTCTCCACCGGCCCCTCGCGCCAGACCCCGGCGGCGTTGACCAGCGCATCGAGGCGCCCGGTGGCGACCATGGCCGCGGCGATCAGGTCCTGGCAGTTGCGCGCGTTGCGCAGGTCGGCGGTGCTGCTGAAGTCCAGCGGTACCCGCGTGTTGAGCTCATGCAGGCCGGCCTTGTCGACATCGGTGGCCGCCACCCGCCAGTGGCTCTGGGAAAAGCGCTTGGCGATGGCGCGGCCGAGGCCGCCGGCGGCTCCGGTGATCAGAATGACGGGCGTGCTCATGGCGTGGCTCCTTTCGAGTGGCTGGTCCGTCCAGTGTAGGTAAGGCTGGATTGTCGGGTGTGATCGTCTCAGGCGTGGCTCAGGTACCAGCGCCAGTCCTGCTCGCCGACCTCGCCCATGAACTGGCGCAGCTCGGCCCACTTGATCGCCAGGAACACCTTGAGAAATTCCTCGCCCAGCGCCTGTCTGGCCCAGCTCGAGCCTTCCAGGGCGCGCAGGGCACTCAGCCAGTCGGTCGGCAGGGTCTCGCGCGCCAGCTCGTAGCCGTTGCCGACGATGGCCTGGCCGGGATCGATCTGGTTCTTGATGCCGTGGTGGATGCCGGCCAGGATCGCCGCCGCCGCCAGGTAGGGGTTGGCGTCGGCGCCGCAGATGCGGTGCTCGATATGCCGGCTGTGGGCCGGGCCGCCCGGGACGCGGAAGGACACGGTGCGGTTGTTCACCCCCCAGTTCTTGGCCAGCGGCGCATAGCTGTTGGCCTGGAAGCGCCGATAGGAGTTGGCGTTGGGGCAGAAGACCGCCAGGGCGTCGTCCAGGGTGGCCATCATCCCGCCGATGGCGTGGCGCAACAGCGTGCCCGGCCTGCCTTCAAGGTCGGAAAGCTCGCTGGCCATCAGGTTGTTGCCGTGCTCGTCGGCCAGGCTGACGTGCAGGTGCAGGCCGCTGCCGGCCTGGTCGCCGAACGGCTTGGCCATGAAGCAGGCCTGCAGTCCGTGCCTGTTCGCCACGCCCTTGACCAGGCGCTTGTAGCGCACGCCTTCGTCGATGGCCTGCAAGGCGTCGAAGCGGTGCTCCAGGGTCAGCTCCAGCTGGCCCGGGGCGTACTCGGAGATCGCCGTGCGCACCGGCAGGCCCTGGGCCTCGCAGGCGGCATAGAGATCGTCGAGGAACGGCTGCAATTGCTCCAGTTCATGGACGCCATACACCTGCGGTGCCTGCGGGCGCACGCCGTTCATCTGCAGCGCCGGCTGCGGCCGGCCGCCTGCGTCGCGCTGTTGGTCGAGCAGGTAGAACTCCAGCTCCACCGCCATCACCGGGTGGTAGCCGTCGGCCTTGAGCCGATCGATGGCGCGCACCAGCACATGCCGCGGGTCGGCCGGGGCGGCGGGCATACCCTGGCTCGGGTGCATGCTCACCTGCAGCTGGCCGGTGGCCTGGGCGCGCCAGGGTTGCAGAGTCAGGCTGCCGGGCAGCGGGTAGGTCCAGCAGTCGGCATCGGCCACTTCCCAGACCAGGCCGCTTGCTTCGACGTCTTCGCCCTGGATGGTCAGCGCCAGGATCGAGCTGGGCAGCGGCCGACCGTTCTCGTAGAGGGCCAGCAGCTCGTCGCGGTGCAGCAGCTTGCCGCGCGGGATGCCGTTGGCGTCGATCAGCATCAGCTCGATGCTGCGCACCTCGGGGTGCTGGGCGAGGAAGTCGCGGGCTTCCTGGGGATCGGCGAATTGCATGGTCATTTCATCACCTGATGGACGCGTTGTGCGCCGGAGCGGAGGTTGGATTATTCGCGGGCGCCGGGGATGGCCAGCAGTTCGCTGAGGGCCTCGTCGAGGGTGGCGATCAGCTGGTCGACATCGGCGGCGGTGGTGTCCGGGCAGCACAGGGTCATGTTGTGGAACGGGGTGATCAGGATGCCGCGGTTGATCAGGTACAGGTGCAGGGCCATCTGCAGCTCGTCGTGGAAGGCCGCTTCGGCCTCGGCGCCGGTCTTCGGCGACACCGGGCAGAACTGGAACTCGCTGCGCGCGCCCAGCTCGGTCACCGACCACTTCAGGTCGTGCTTGCCGATCAGGCGGCGGAAGCCGTCGGCCAGGCGCTTGGCCAGCGGCAGCATGTGGTCGTAGGCGGCCTGGGTCATCACCTGTTCCAGGTTAGTGCGCATGCAGTGCATGGCCAGGGCGTTGGCCGACAGGGTGGTGCCCATGCCGCTGTGGCCATGGCCGTGACTGTCCGCGCTGGCCTGCTGGCGGACGCGCTGCATGGCGTCGGCCATGGCTGCGCTGCAGCCGAAGATGCCGCAGGGCACGCCGCCGGCGATCGGCTTGCCGACCACGAAGAAGTCCGGGTCAAGGTTCCACAATTTTGTACAGCCACCCATATCGGTGGAGATGGTGTGGGTCTCGTCGATGATCAGCAGGCTGCCGTATTTGCGGGTCAGCTCGCGGCACTGCTGCATGAAGCCCGGCTCGGGCAGGACCATGCCGATGTTGGTCATCGCCGGCTCGCACAGCAGGGCGCAGACGTCGCCCTGGGCCAGCGCGGCCTCCAGGGCGGCGACGTCGTTGAACGGAATCGAGCGGCTGTGCTGGGTCAGGTCGTAGGCCTGGCCGATCAGGCCGGAACGGTGCGCGGTTTCACCGTCGCGGTAGCGCACCATCACGTCGTCGACCGTGCCGTGGTAGCAGCCGTCGAATACCAGCAGGGTCTTGCGCCGGGTGATGGCGCGCGCCCAGCGCAGCACATAGCGGTTGGAGTCGGTGGCGGTGGCGGTGACCTGCCAGAATGGCAGGCCGAAGCGCGCGGCCAGCAACTCGCCGCAGACCACCGCATCTTCGCCCGGGAGCATGGTGGTCAGGCCGTTGTTGCCCTGCTCGGCGATGGTCCGGGCGATCGGGTCGGGCGAGTGGCCGAACATGCTGCCGGTATCGCCCAGGCAGAAGTCGATGTAGGCGTGGCCGTCGACGTCATGGAAGCGCGCGCCCTTGGCCCGTTCGACGAACAGCGGCACCGGGGTCGACCAGTCGGCCATCCAGTGCATCGGCACACCGCCGAACAGCGAGTGGCGTGCCCGCTCGGCCAGGGCCACGGACTTCGGGTTGCGTTGCAGGAAGCGTTCGCGCTCACGGGCGGCGAAAGTCTCCACGGCGGATGGGCTGATACCACTGGCAGTCATGTTGAACACCTCGTTCGAATTTCTGCACATTCTTATTTGTGATCACAAATAAGTCAATGGGTCGCCATTGAGGCAATATTTGCTAGTATTGCCACAAATTTGTGATCACAGGAGTGGCGATGAAGACGCATTCGATCTGGCAGGACCAGGTGGCGCTGGTCAGTGGTGCCGGCAGCGACAGCGGCATCGGTCTGGCCATCGCCAGGCGCCTGGGCCGTGAAGGGGTGCGTGTCCTACTCAGCGCCAGCAGTGCACGGATCGAGCAGCGTGCGCGCGAGTTGCAGGCCGAAGGTATAGACGCTCGCGCGCTGGCCGCCGACCTCACCGACGAAGCGCAGGTCGCCGAGCTGGCCAGCTGGGCGCAGGCCCAGTTCGGCCGGGTCGACATCCTGGTCAACAACGCCGGCATGGCCATGCAGGGCAGCCCGGAGCCGTTCGCCGAGGTAATGGCGATGGACCTGGCGACCTGGAACCTGTCCCTTGCGCGCAACCTGACCAGCGCCTTCCTGCTCACCCGCGCCCTGCTGCCGGGCATGCAGGCGCGCGGCTATGGGCGCATCGTCAACATCAGCTCGACCACCGGCACCCGCGGCAGCAACCCCGGCGAGGCGGCCTACAGCGCGGCCAAGGCCGGCATGCTCGGGCTGAGCATGGGCCTGGCGCTGGAGGTGGCGAAGCAGGGCATCACGGTCAACAGCGTGGCGCCGGGCTGGATCGCCACCGGATCGAGCACCGACGAGGAGCGCCACGCCGCCGGGTACACGCCGATGGGCCGGGCCGGCCGCCCGGAGGAGATCGCCGGCGCCGTGGCCTTTCTCGCCTCGCCCGAAGCCAGCTACATTACTGGCGAGGTGCTGGTGGTCGACGGCGGCAACTGCCTGATCGAAAACAAGGCGCCCTGAGCGTTTCTGCGTCGGTCAGGCGTTGTTGCAGGGGTGCTCGAAAATGCTCATTGACTGCAGTCAACTCCGCTTTTCAAGCACCCCTGCGCCTAGCCTGCCGCTAGCAGAAGCGCTCAGCTTTCGTTGAATACTTTGGAGAACAGCATGCGCAACTGTCTACTGACCCTGGCCCAACTGCCTGCACCGCCACAGGGGCGCTGATTCATGGCCGACAACCTGCAGGAACAGCTGTACCAGAATATTCGCGCGGCCCTGTTGGCCGGGCGTTTCCAACCCGGCGAGCGGCTGAAGATCCGCGACCTGGCCGCCGAGTGGGGCACCAGCCCGATGCCGGTGCGCGCCGCCTTGCAGCGGCTGGTCGCCGAGGGCGCGCTGGAGGGAGAGCAGCAGCGTTCGGTGCGAGTGCCGGCGATGACCCGTGAGCGCTATGAGCAGCTGTTGCCGGTGCGTCTCAGCCTCGAGGGGCTGGCGGTGGAACTCGCCGCCGCGCGGATCGGCGCGGCCGACCTGGCGGCGCTGCACGACTGCATCACACGCATGGAGGGCGCGCTGGAGCGGCGCGACGTGCAGGCCTACCTGGCCGACAACAGCCGGTTCCACCTGCACCTGTACCAGGCCTGCGGCAATCCGGTGCTGCTGCGCCTGATCGAGTCGCTGTGGCTGCAGGTCGGGCCCTTCTTCAACCGCCTGTTCACCGAAGCCGACCTGTCGTTGCGTCTCAACGACTTCCACGAGGACGTGTTCCGGGCCCTGCAGAAAGGCGACGGCAAGGCGGCGCGGGCGGCGATGGAGCAGGACTTGAGTTTCTTCGGCCAGTTCCTGCTCAACCTGCTGGCGCTGGAGCAGGCCGAGACCAGTCTTCAGGGATGAGCCCGGTCCGCTCCGGACGGGCTCAGCTCTCCAGCCAGACGTCGCGCGCCCAGTGCCACACCGATTCCCAGCTTTCGTCCTCGTTGATCTCGCCGGTGTCGGCCTCCCACAGCAGCACGGTGCCGTCTTCCTCGACGCAGTAGTAGTTGCCATGGTCTTCGCATAGCGGCACCAGCTCGCGGGGCATGCCCAGCGACCAGGCCAGTGCGGCGACTTCCGGCAGGTAGGTATGCGATTGCGGGTCGGCGGCGGTGACCGGCTCCAGGCGGCCGTAGACCACGTCGCTGACCTGCAGCAGAAATTCGCGCAGGGCGAACGGCAGGTGAATGAGGATCTGTTCCTGGATCTCCACCAGGGTCTCCTCGTCCGGCAGTTCCAGCGGCACCGGTACCGGTTCGTTCAGTTCGCGCAGTTGTTCGATGACTTCTTCCACGGCAACGGGTCCTCGTGAGTCGGGAGAGGCTTTATACAGTAGCTGGCGCCCGGAAGAAAAAGCAGCCGGTTGCTTAGCGGGTCTGGCGGCAGCCTTCCATCCAGTGTTTCGGCCCGGTGCCCGGGCGCGAACTAAACTTCAAACACGACCCTTTCGCTTGATTGCCGCCTGCCCGGCAGGCGCGCAGAGGAGGTGGACCATGCACATGGCAGCAACCCTCAAACGCAGCCTGGAACAGGCTCAGTGTGAGTTCGACATAGTGCCTCACCCGCATTCCGAGACCAGCCTGGAGTCGGCGCGGGTGGCCAGCGTTCCGGCCGAGCGCCTGGCCAAACCGGTGATCCTCGACGATCGCAAGGGGCATTATCTGATGGCCGTGTTACCGGCCAATCGTCACCTGGACATGAGTATGGTCTGCAAGGGTGACGAGTTGTGGCATCTGAGCGCTGAAGCGGACATCGCCAGTTTGTTCAAGGACTGCGAACTGGGCGCGGTGCCGGCGATCGGCGAGGCCTACGGGATGAACATGCGGGTCGACCCGCTGCTGACCCGCCAGGAGGATATCTACTTCGAGGCCGGCGATCACGAGAGCCTGGTGCACCTGAGCACCGAGCAGTTTCTCAAGCTGGTGCCCCGTGCGGAAGTCTGTGAGCTCTGTCCGCAGCCCGGCTAGGCCGCCGCTCTTCGTCTGGCGTCGGTCGATCGCCCGGCGTCAGCCGCATCGGGTCGGGCGGCCGTCGAACAAGGGGCGGCGCTGAGTCGGCGGAGATAAAAAACCCCAGGCGGGCCTGGGGTTCGAGAAGCGCAAGGGCCGATCAGTTCTGGCGGATGCCCGCCACCAGCCAGGGCTGGTTGTCGCCGACCGCGCGCTCCAGGCGCCAGCTTTCGCTGAAGGCCTCGCCTTGGTCGAAGCGCGAGGTCTTGGACAGGCCGCTGAAGGTCAGGGTGGCGACGGTCTTGTCGCTCAGGTCGTCGACGCCGTCCAGTTGCACCTCGAGGTCGTCGATATAGGTGGACTGGAAGCCGTCACCCAGGTCGGCGCGCTCGCGCTTGAGGAACTCCAGCAGCTGCGGGGTGACGAACTCGCCGATCTTGTCCATCTCGCCCGCATCCCAGTGTTGCTGCAGGCTGAGGAAGTGCTCGCGGCCGGCGGCGACGAAGCTCTGCTCGTTGAACCAGGCCGGGGCATTGATCACCGGCTTGATCGCGGCGCTGCCGCTGCCGAAGATCGGGCTGGCACTGGCCGGCATTTCCCGCTGGTAGGGCGCACCGCCAGCGGGGGCAGGCTGGGCGGCCTGGCGACGGGCGGCGAGGAAGCGGAAAAGCAGGAAGGCGATCAGGCCGAAGATCAGCATGTCCATGATCTGCAGGCCTTCGAAGCCGTCACCCATGAACAGCGAGGCGAGCAGGCCGCCGGCGGCCAGGCCGGCCAGCGGGCCGAGCCAGCGCGAGGCGCCGCTGGTGGCAGCGGGCTGACGGGTGGCGGTCGAGGTCGCGGTGCTGGAGGTGGTCGACGGCTGCACCTGGCGGGTCTGGTGGCTGGGCGCCGAGCCGAAGGACTTGGCACCGCCAAAGCGCTTGGCGTGGGCTTCGAAGCTGAAGGTCAGCGCCAGGCACATGACCATGGCGATACTGAGGAAACGCTGCATCGAGGAGTACTCTTGGTGGCTGGAACTCTGCGCGGCATCTTGCCTGCCGCCCGAAGCGAAGGCCAGCCTCAGAGTGTTTCGGGCTTTTGCCTTGCGTTTGCCCTCGCATCACGGGGGCGCAGCAACAGGCTCAGCGGCCCGCCACGCAGCTGCCGGCGCAGCAGGGCGCGGAACTCGGCGGCGTCTTCCTCGGGATGGCGCAGCCAGTGGATAAAGCAGCGCAGGTAGACGCCGGTCAGCAGGCTCTCCTCGGCGATGCGCCGCAGGTGCAGGGTTTCCCGCTGTGCCGCCTCGCGCCACCACTGCACGGTGCGGCTGATGCGCAGCAGGCCGAGCACCTGCAGGTGCAGGTGCCCGGGCTCGAGCTTGTACAGCAGCATCTGCCCGGTCACGTCGCGGTGACTGGCCAGGCAGTCGAGCCAGGCGACCAGCAGTTCTTCCAGGCGCCGGGCCGGCTCCAGGGCGAGCAGGTCGGCGGCTTTGCTGCGCGCCAGCAGGGCCCTGTCGGCGCGGTCGAACCAGGCCTCGACCAGTTGGTCCTTGTCCCGATAATGCTCGGCGATGGCATCCAGGCCGACGCCCAGTTGGGCCGCCACGTCGAACAGGCGCAGGCGTTCCCAGCCACAGGTATCGGCCAGCTGCAGGGCCGTATCGAGAATCTTCGGCGCGGTGACGGTTGGCTTTCTCATCGACTCACCTCGCAGTCGAGTATGGGCCGGCAGACGCCGAATGCAGGCTGGAAACGACAAACGGAGCCCGAGGGCTCCGTTTGTGCGGGTTGCCGAGGTGACTAGCGCCAGTTGTAGAGTTCTTTCTCGGAGAGCTGGTGCATCTGGCTGACCTGGGCCTGGAAGGCCGTCATCGACGCCCAGATGCGCCCGTTCAGCTCGCTCTGCGCGGCCAGTTCGCCGAGTACTGCCTCGGACTGCACCTGCATGGCCTGCAGTACCTCGTCGGGAAAACGCTTGAGCTGGGTGCCCTGCTGCTTGAGCTGATCCAGGGCCATGGCGTTGTGGTAGACGTAGTCGTCGAGCATGTCCTGGTTGGCGGCGCGGGTCGCCTCGGTGAGAATCGCCTGCAGGTCGGCCGGCAGGCTGTCGAGGGCCTTCTGGTTGATCAGTAGTTCGAGCACCGCCTGGGGTTCTTGCCAGCCCGGGTAGTAGTAGAACTTGGCCGCCTTGTGCAGGCCGAAGGCCAGGTCGTTGTAGGGACTGACCCAGTCGGTGGCGTCGATGGCGCCGGTCTGCAGGGCGGTGAATATCTCGCCGCCGGGCAGGTTGACGGTGGTCGCACCGAGGCGTGACAGCACCTCGCCGCCCAGGCCCGGCATGCGGATCTTCAAGCCCTGGAGGTCAGCCAGGGTGTTGATTTCCTTGTTGTACCAGCCGCCCATCTGCATGCCGGTATTGCCCACCGCCAGTGGCTTGACGCCATAGGGAGCATAGGCCTCGTCCCACAGCGCCTGGCCACCGCCGTGGCTCAGCCAGGCATTCATTTCCGGGGTGGACAGGCCGAATGGCACGGCGGTGAAGAACTGTGCGGCCGGCACCTTGCCCTTCCAGTAGTAGGCGGCGCCGTGACCCAGTTCGGCGGTGCCGCGCGACACCGCATCGAACACCTCCAGCGGCGGCACCAGTTCGCCCCCGGCGTAGACCTTGATGGTCAGGCGTCCGCCGCTCATGGTCGCGACCCGCTCGGCCAGGCGTTCGGCGGCGGTGCCCAGGCCCGGGAAGTTCTTCGGCCAGGCGGTGACCATCTTCCACTGGAAGCTCTGCACCGGCGCGGCGGCCTGCTCGCTGGCGGCTTGTTCGTCCTTGCAGCCGGCCAGGCCGAGCGTGGCGAGCAGCGCCATGGCGGCGCCGAAGAGGTTGCGGCGATTCATCGAAAATCTCCCTGATTGGGCAATGCGGTTTATTGGTCTTGTTAGAGCGCCTGCAGCTTGGCGTAGCTGAGCATCAGCCACTTGCTGCCCTCACTTTCGAAATTCACCTGCACCCGCGCCTGGGCGCCGGAACCCTCGAAGTTGAGGATGGTGCCTTCGCCGAACAGCGAATGCTGCACGCGTTGGCCGAGGCTGAAGGCGGTGTCCGGTACTTCGCTGCCGGCGAACAGGTTGCTGCCGCCCATGCCGCGGTTGCTCGAGGCGAACGGGCGGCTGACGCTGCCCGACAGGCGCACCTCCTGGATCAGCGCCGGCGGGACCTCGCGGACGAAGCGCGAGACCTTGTTGTAGGTCTCGCTGCCATACAGCCGGCGGGTCTCGGCATAGGTAACGAACAGCTTGTGCATGGCCCGGGTGATGCCGACGTAGGCCAGGCGGCGTTCCTCCTCCAGGCGGCCGGGTTCTTCCAGGCTCATCTTGTGCGGGAACAGGCCTTCTTCCATGCCGACCAGGAACACCAGGGGGAACTCCAGGCCCTTGGCGCTGTGCAGGGTCATCAGCTGAATGCTGTCCTCGTTTTCCGCGGCCTGGGTGTCGCCGGCTTCCAGCGAGGCGTGGCTGAGGAAGGCCTGCAGCGGGGTCAGCTCGTCGTCTTCGTCGTTCTCGAAGGCGCGCGCGGCGCTGACCAGCTCCTCGAGGTTCTCGATCCGCGCCTGGGCCTTCTCGCCTTTCTCGGCCTGGTGGTAGGCGATCAGCCCGCTCTGCTCGATCACCGTCTGGGTCATCAGGTGCAGGGGCATCTCCAGCACCTTGGCGGCCAGGTTGTCGATCAGTTCGACGAAGCCGGCCAGGGCGCCCGAGGCGCGGCCGGGCAGGGCCTTGGCGGCGATCATCAGGCGGATCGCCTGCCACATCGACAGCTCGTGGGCGCGGGCGTATTCGCGGATCGCCTCGACCGTCTTCTCGCCGATGCCGCGGGCCGGCACGTTGATCACCCGTTCCAGCGCCGCGTCGTTGCCGCGGCCGTCGAGCAGGCGCAGGTAGGCCATGGCGTTCTTGATCTCGGCGCGCTCGAAGAAGCGCTGGCCGCCGTAGATGCGGTAGGGAATCTTCTCGCGCAGCAGGGCCTCTTCGAGTACCCGCGACTGGGCGTTGGAACGGTAGAGGATGGCGATCTCGCTGCGCTTGAGGCCGTCCTTGCGCAGGGCGTCCTCGATCGACTCGACCACGTAGCGCGCCTCGTCGTGCTCGTTGAACGCCGCGTACAGACTGATCGGCTCACCGTCGCCGCCCTCGGTCCACAGCTCCTTGCCCAGGCGCCCCTGGTTGTTGGCGATCAGGGCGTTGGCGGCCTTGAGGATGCCGGCGGTGGAGCGGTAGTTCTGCTCCAGGCGGATCACCTCGGCGTCCTTGAAGTCGTCGGAGAACTGCTGAATGTTCTCGATCCGCGCGCCACGCCAGCCGTAGATCGACTGGTCGTCGTCGCCCACCACCATCAGGCTGTCGCCGCCCTTGGCCAGCAGGCGCAGCCAGGCGTACTGCACGGCGTTGGTGTCCTGGAACTCGTCGACCAGGATGTGGCGGAAGCGCCGCTGGTAGTGCTCGAGCAGGCCCGGCTTGTCGCGCCACAGGTCCAGCGCGCGCAGCAGCAGCTCGGAGAAGTCGATCACCCCGGCGCGGGCGCAGGCCGCCTCGTAGGCCTCGTAGATCTTCAGCATGGTGGCCAGGAACAGGTCGCCGCCGGGCTGGATGTTCTTCGGCCGCAGGCCTTCGTCCTTCTGCCCGTTGATAAACCACTGGGCCTGGCGCGCCGGCCAGCGCTGCTCGTCCAGGCCCAGCTCGCGGATCACCCGCTTGACCAGGCGCTGCTGGTCGTCCGAGTCGAGGATCTGGAAGTTCTCGGCCAGGCCGGCCTCCTGCCAGTGGGCGCGCAGCAGGCGATGGGCCAGGCCGTGGAAGGTGCCGACCCACATGCCGGCCGGATTCATCCCGAGCATCTGCTCGATGCGCGCGCGCATCTCGGCGGCGGCCTTGTTGGTGAAGGTCACCGACAGGATGCTGTGCGGCGAGGCGCGCTCGACCTGGATCAGCCAGGCGATGCGGTGCACCAGTACGCGGGTTTTGCCGGAACCGGCGCCGGCCAGGACCAACTGACGGCCCAGGCCGGCGGCTACGGCCTGGCGTTGGGCATCGTTGAGGGAGTTCAGCAGAAAGGAGAGATCATCGCGCATCGCGGCATTCTAGGGGGCGCCGCCGAGCAGGGCAAACCAGCGATGACCGGCCAGGCGCTAACGGACCGGCGGTAGCGCGCCAGCTGCCGGCTCGCTCTGCCGCCCGGGCCGCGACGAAAGTCGCAACTCTGTCGCTGAAATTGCCCCCTGCCCCAGTTGGGCGGAGCGTCTAGCTCGGGTATGCTGCGCCGACGCCTAGGCAACCATTACAAGAAAATCGCCTATGATCCACACCCCTGGCGGCATAGTCGCCGAGTTGACCCAGAACGAGATGCGCGGCATTCGCCAGCAGTATGCGACGGATCTCGACATCGAAAGAACCCGCCTGCTCTACCAGGGCTCGCGGCTGCCGACCCTATTCATGCTGCTCAACGGCGTGGCCTGCGCCTATTTGCTGTGGACGCCACAGTCGCGCGCGTTGCTGTCCGGCTGGCTGATCTGGCTGTTGCTGCTGGCGGTGCTGCGTCTGGTCCAGGTCAATGCCTTCCATGCCGCTGCGCCGAGCCGCCAGGCCCACCCGGACTGGCAGCGCAAATTCCTGATTGGCGCCGCCGCCTCCGGCCTGACCCTGGCTTTCGCCGCCGTGGCCCTGGTGCCGGGCGAGGCGTTCTACCAGCAGGCCCTGGTCTACGGCCTGATCGCCACGGCGATTCTCTCGGCCAGCGTCGCCTATGCGGTCAGCCTGCCGGCCTTTGTCGCCTTCGCCGTGCCCTGCCTGCTGCCGACCTCGGTATTCCTGCTGTTCAGCGAGGATCACCTGCAGCGCGGCTGGGGCCTGCTCGGCGGCGTCCTGTTGCTGGCCCTGCTGGTGGTGGCCTGGCAGGTCAACCGCCTGGTGCAGCGCAGCCTGCTGCAGCGCTTCCATAACCAGGCGTTGATCGCCAGCCTGGAGCGCGCCAAGTCGCAGGCCGAAGAGCTGAACCGGGAGCTGGCCCACGAGGTCGAGCAGCGCCGCCGCGCCGAACGGGAGCTGCGCGGCGCCCATGACGAACTGGAGATGCGCGTGGCCGAGCGCACCCTGGAGCTGGATGACGCCACCCATGCCCTGGGCAAGAGCGAGGCGCGCCTGGCCCTGGCCCTGGAGGCCAGCGAGCTGGGGCTGTGGGACTGGAACCTGGAAAGCGATGAGGTGCACCACTCGCAGCTCAGGGAAATATTCGGCCTCGACCCCGAGCAGGTCCACGCCATGCTGCGCGACCTCAAGCCGCGCCTGCACCCGGACGACCTGCCGCTGCTGCGCCGGGCCCTGGTCGAGCACATGAAGGGGCGCAGCGATGGCTACCAGGTCGAGTACCGGGTCAAGCACGCCGACGGCCACTGGGTGTGGGTCGAAGACCGCGGCCGTGCGGTCGAGCGCGACGTTCATGGCCGGGTCCTGCGCATGCTCGGCACGCGGCGCAGCATCACCGCGCGCAAGCATCAGGAAGAACAACAGCGCCTGGCCGCGACCGTGTTCGAGGCGGCCAGCGAGGGCATCCTCATCCTCGACCCGGATTACCGGCTGCTGGCGGTCAACCAGGCCTTCTGCCAGGTCACCGGCTACCGCCGGGAGGAACTGGTCGGGCAGAGCGTGGTGGCCTTGATTGGCAGCCGCGAGTCGCGGCGCCAGTATCAGTCGATCCGCCTGGAACTGGAGCAGCGTGACCACTGGCAGGGCGAGCTGACCGAGACGCGCAAGAACGGCGAGCTCTATCCGCAATGGCTGCACCTGAGCGTGGTGCGCGACTCGCGCGGCAGCGTCAGCCATATCGTCGGTTTCTTCGCCGACCTGACCACGCGGCGTCAGACCGAGGAGCGCCTGCGCTACCTGTCGCACTACGACGACCTGACCGGCCTGGCCAACCGCAGCCTGTTCCGCGAGCGCCTGCACGAGGCCAGCCAGCGTGCGCGGCAGAGCGGCCGCAGCCTGGCCCTGCTGCATATCGACCTGGACCGTTTCAAGCTGCTCAACGACAGCCTCGGCCACGACCTGGCCGACCAGTTGCTGCGCCAGATGAGCCGCCGCCTGACCCAGGCGGTGCCGGAAGCCGACACCATCGCGCGGCTGTCCGGCGACGAATTCGCCGTGCTGATCGATGCCTACGGCAGCCTGTCGAGCCTGGCGCGCCTGGCCAGCCGGCTGCTCAGCAAGCTGCGCCTGCCGCTCACCGTCGGCGGCCAGGAACTGGTGATCAGTGCCTCGGTCGGCATCAGCCTGCTGCCGGACAACGCGCGGGAAATCTCCGCGCTGATCAGCCAGGCGAACATGGCCAAGGAGCACGCCAAGCACCTGGGGGGCAATACCTTTCAGTTCTTCACCGACAACCTGCAGGCCAGCACCCTGGAGCGCCTGCAACTGGAAACCCAGTTGCGCAAGGCGATCGAGGAGGGCCAGCTGGAGGTGTTCTACCAGCCCAAGCTGTGCCTGGCCGACGACAGCCTCAACGCCGCCGAGGCGCTGGTGCGCTGGCGCCACCCGGAGCGCGGCCTGGTGCCGCCGGGCGAGTTCATCCCGCTGGCCGAGGAAACCGGCCTGATCGCGCCGATCGGCGAGTTCGTCCTGCGTCAGGCCTGCCAGCAGGCGCGCGACTGGCAACGCCAGGGGCTGGCCGACATCCGCGTGTCGGTGAACCTGTCGGTGCATCAGTTGCGCCAGGGCAACCTGACCAGTCAGGTACGCCAGCTGCTCAAGGAAACCGGGCTGCCGGCCCACCTGCTCGAGCTGGAGCTGACCGAGAGCCAGTTGCTCGACAACGTCGAGAGTGTGATCGCCACCTTCCAGCAGCTGCGCGACCTGGGGGTCAAGCTGGCGATCGACGACTTCGGCACCGGCTACTCCTCGCTCAGCTATCTCAAGCGCTTCCCGGTGGACTACGTGAAGATCGACCAGGCCTTCATCCGCGGCCTGGCCCCGGGCAGCGAGGACGCGGCCATCACCCGGGCGATCATCGTCATGGCCCACAGCCTGGAGCTGAAGGTGGTCGCCGAGGGGGTGGAAACCCAGGAGCAGATGGATTTCCTCAAGGCCCAGTATTGTGACGAGATCCAGGGCTTCCTGATCAGCAAGCCCCTCGAAGCCGCCGCCCTGGTCAGCCTGCTCCACGAGCAGGCCGGCCTGGCCTGAGCTCGGCCCATCGCTACTTTGGTGCTAGCCAATCGCTGCTTTTGTACAAGAGTCGGGTAAAAGGCACACAAAATATACTGTCTTTGCCGAGCCACTTAATGAGAGCCGCACGATGAATCTTCCGTTGCCGTCACTGATCGCGTTAAGCGTTGCATTGCTTTCACCCCTGACCAGCCACGCCGCAGACGAGGGCATGGCGGCCGCCGGCCGTCAGCTGTTCAATCACCATTGCACGGCCTGCCACTCGCTGGACACCAGTCAGAATGCCTTCGGTCCGAGCCTGGTCGGCGTGCTGGGTCGCCCGGCGGCCAGCGTGCCGCGCTTCGCCTACTCCAAGGCCATGCAGGCTTCCGGTCTGAGCTGGAACGAGGACAACCTGCGCAAGTGGATCAGCGACAACGAAGCCCTGGTGCCGGGCACCCGCATGCGCCATGTGTCCATCACCGACAAGGCCGAGCAGGACTACCTGATCAGCTTCCTGCGCACCCTCTAGTAGCCGAGCCCGCGCCGCCGGCACGGTTACTCCATCCACTGGCGTCCGTGGCGTTCGAGCAGGCCCTGCAGCTGTTCCGGGCCGTCGCTGCCGGCCGGATAGGGGCGTGGGCTCTGGTAGTGCTGGTGCCAGCCCTTGATGATGGGGTCGACCCACTGCCAGGCGGCCTCCACCTCGTCGCGGCGCATGAACAGCGTCGAATCGCCCTCGATCACGTCCAGTAGCAGACGTTCGTAGGCGTTCCATCGACGTTTGCGGCGGAACGCCTGGGCCAGGTTGAGGTCCAGTTCGACCGGTTCCAGGTGCATGCCCTTGCCCGGGGTCTTGGCCATCAGCTGCAGGCTGATGCGTTCCTCCGGTTGCAGGCGGATCAGCAGCTGGTTGACCTGGCAGCCGGCGAACAGCCGGTGCGGCACCGGCTTGAACTGGATGAGGATCTCCGAGGTCTTCTTCGCCAGTCGCTTGCCGGTGCGCAGGTAGAAGGGCACGCCGGCCCAGCGCCAGTTGTCGATCTCGGCCTGGACGGCGACGAAGGTCTCGGTATCGCTGTCGTTGTCCACGTTTTTCTCGAAGTAGTACGCAGGCACCTCCTGCCCGCCGATCTTTCCGGCGGTGTACTGGCCGCGCACGGTCTTGTCCTGCACGTCGAGGCCGGAGATCGGCTTGAGCGCCTCGAGCACCTTGACCTTCTCGTTGCGCACCGCCTCGGCGTCGAAGCGCACCGGCGCCTCCATGGCTACCAGGCAGAGCAGCTGCAGCAGGTGGTTCTGCACCATGTCGCGCATCGCCCCGGCGTGGTCGTAGTAGCCGCCGCGTTCTTCCACGCCGAGGGTCTCGCACACGCTGATCTGCACGTGATCGATATGCCCGGCGCGCCAGGTCGGTTCGAACAGGGCGTTGCCGAAGCGCAGCGCCATCAGGTTCTGCACCGTCTCCTTGCCCAGGTAGTGGTCGATGCGAAACACCCGCGACTCGTCGAACACCGCGCCGATCGCCGCGTTGATCGCCTGGGCCGAGGCCAGCGAGTGGCCGATCGGCTTCTCCAGCACGATGCGCGCCTGGGCGCCGGCCAGGCCGGCGTTCTGCAGGTGCGCGGCGATGTCCTCGAACAGGTCCGGCGCGGTGGCCAGGTAGTAAACCCGCACCCGCTCTGCGGCGGCGCCCAGGTGCTTGGCCAGGCGGCCGAAGTCGGCACTCTGGCCGGCGTCCATGGCGAAGTAGTCGAGGCGCGCGGCGAAGCTGTGCCAGCTGTCGTTGTCGAAGTCGGCCCGTTCGACCTGGGCGCGGCAGTGGCGCTCGGCCAGGGTCTGGTAGGCGGCAAGGCTGTGGCGCTTGCGGGCCAGGGCGATGATCCGCGTGTCGGCGTGCAGGCGGCCGTCGCGATGCAGGTGGTAGAGCGCCGGCAGCAGTTTGTGCAGGGCCAGATCGCCCGTGCCGCCAAAGACCAGCATGTCACAGGAAATGCTCAAAGCAGGAACTCCGACTCGGTTTGACCGTGCGGGCTGGGCGGTCATGTAGTATAACTACAAGGCCACTACAACCCGGCCTGCGCCGATCATAACCGAGTCATGCCTCGGCTGAGGATCGGCCGGCGGATTCGATACTTTCAGCAGAGTCTATTTCTTGTGAATTTGTTGCAGCACATAGCCCAGTCGCGTCACCTGTTACGCAAATCGGAACTCAAGGTGGCCGACCACGTGTTGCTCGACCCGGCGGCGGTGATGCACAGCTCCATGGCCGAGCTGGCGCACAACGTCGGCATCAGTGAGCCGACCATCGTGCGCTTCTGTCGGGCCATCGGCTGCAGCGGCTTCCAGGACCTCAAGCTCAAGCTGGCACAGAGCCTGGCCGCCGGTGCCAGCTTCGGCCAGTTCGCGATCCACGAGGACGATTCGGTCGCCGACTTCAGCCTGAAGATCTTCGACACCACCCTGCACACCCTGATGGAGGTGCGCGAGCACCTCGACCCGCAGGCCCTGCAGCAGGCCATTGCCGCCTGCGCCCAGGCCCAGCGCGTGGAGTTCTATGGTTTCGGCGCCTCCGGCGCGGTCGCCGCCGATGCCCAGCACAAGTTCTTCCGCCTGCTGCTCACCGCCGCGGCCTACTCGGACCCGCACATGCAGGCGATGAGCGCGGTGACCCTCAAGCCCAGCGACGTGGCCATCTGCATTTCCCAGTCGGGGCGCTCCAAGGACCTGCTGATCACCGCCAACCTGGTGCGCGAGAGCGGCGCCACCCTGATCACCCTATGCCCCAGCCAGACCCCGCTGGCCGACCTGGCCACGGTCAACCTGGCCATCGACGTGCAGGAGGACACCGAGATCTACACCCCGCTGACCTCGCGCATCGCCCATCTGGTGGTGATCGACGTGCTGGCCATGGGCGTGGCCATGGCCCGCGGGCCGAGCCTGGTCAACCACCTCAAGAGCGTCAAGCGCAGCCTGCGCAGCCTGCGCCTGTCGCCCAAGTCGGTGAAGGCCAGCGAGGAGCACTGAGGCGCGCCGCCGGCCGGCGGTCACCGCAGCGTCATCACGCCGCCGTCAAAGCGTCACACCCCGGGCCGATGCTGGAACTCCCGTTATTCGGCCTGGGAGACCCGAGATGGCTCGCTACCTGGATGAATCGCAGTCGAACGAAACGAAGACCCGCCGCAAGCTGCTCGACCAGCGCCGCATGGCCTACCGCCGGGCCATCGAGAGCTACGCCGAACAGCGTCAGCTGCAGGAGCAGCTGAGCGATTACCCCGAGCTGATCGCGGTTAACTACCTGGCGTCGAGCCGGGCGCTGCAGCCGCGAAGCGCTCCGCCAGGGCGTTGATCTCGCTGCGGCGGTTGCGCACGAAGGCGAAGAACGCTTGGGCCACCGGCGACAGGTATTTGCCGCGCGGGTGCACCACGCACCAGCTGCGCAGCAGCGGCAGTTCGCCGACGGGCAGTTCGCACAGGGCGCCGGACTGCAGTTCGCGGCGCACCGCATGGCGCGGCAGCAGGGCCAGGCCGAGGCCGGCGATCACCCCTTCGAGCTGACTCTCGGTGGAGCCGACTTCCAGGGTCTGCGGGAAATGCGCGCGCTTCTGGTGGCAGTATTCCTCGCCGGCCTGGCGCGTACCGGAGCCGGCTTCGCGCAGCAGCAACGGCCAGGCGGTGAGGTCCTGCAGGCTCAGCTGCTCGCGGGCGCACAGCGGATGGTCAGGCGAGGCCACGGCGATTATCGGGTTGTTGAGGAAGGGCAGGAACTCCAGGGCCATGTCCGCCGGCACCTGCGACATGATCAGCAGGTCGTCGCGGTTGGCGCTCAGGCGGCGCACCGCCTGGGCATGGTTGACCACCACCAGCTGCAGGCCGACTTCCGGGTAGTCGCGGCGAAAGGCGGCGAACAGGTGGGGGATCAGGTACTTGGCGCTGGACTCCACGGCCAGGCTGAGCTGGCCCTGCAGCGAGCCCTGGAGGTCGGCCAGCTGCATGTCGAGGCTCTCCAGGCGGCCGAAGATATCGGCGCTGGCGCGCTGCAGGGCCTCGGCGGCGTCGGTCAGATAGAGCTTCTTGCCGATATAGTCGAACAGCGGCTGGCCGACCAGTTCTTCCAGCTGGCGAATCTGCAGGCTGACCGCCGGCTGGGTCAGCGCCATGTCCTCGGCGGCGCGGCTGTAGGAGCGCTGCTCGCACACCGAGCGGAACACCTGAAGCTGGCGCAGGGTCATGCGCATCAGGGACTTACGCATCGCAATGGTCTCTTGCCGAAGGCCCGGGCGAGCCTGTCCTGGGTCAATATAAGTTTTTACTTATGGCCACTCAAATAATTATTGATTTTTGTTAATCAGCCATGCGACGTAGGGTGGTCGCAGTGCCGCTGGACGAGCAGCGGCCGGGTTTCGACCGGCTTGTCCGGTTTGCTGGTTACCGATTCACCTGCGCCTGGTCGAGGACAAGACTTGTGATCAAGAAAATCCTGATTGCCAACCGCGGCGAGATTGCCGTGCGCATCGTGCGCGCCTGCGCTGAGATGGGCATCCGCTCGGTGGCGGTCTATTCCGATGCCGACAGCATGGCCCTGCATGTCAAGCGCGCCGATGAGGCGCACTGCATTGGCGCCGACCCCCTGGCCGGCTACCTGAACCCGCGCAAGCTGGTCAATCTGGCGGTGGAGACCGGCTGCGATGCCCTGCACCCGGGCTATGGTTTTCTGTCGGAGAACGCCGAACTGGCGGAGATCTGCGCCGAACGCGGGATCAAGTTCATCGGTCCGGCGGCCGAGGTGATCCGCCGCATGGGCGACAAGACCGAGGCCCGGCGCAGCATGATCGCCGCCGGCGTGCCGGTCACCCCGGGCACCGAGGGCAACGTCGCCGACCTGGCCGAGGCCCTGCGCGAAGGCGAGCGCATCGGTTACCCGGTGATGCTCAAGGCCACCTCCGGCGGCGGCGGCCGCGGCATTCGCCGCTGCAACAGCGCCGAGGAGCTGGAGCAGGCGTTTCCCCGGGTGATTTCCGAGGCGACCAAGGCCTTCGGCAGTGCCGAGGTGTTCCTGGAGAAATGCGTCGTCAATCCCAAGCACATCGAGGCGCAGATCCTCGGCGACAGCTTCGGCAACGTAGTGCACCTGTTCGAGCGCGACTGCTCGATCCAGCGGCGCAACCAGAAGCTGATCGAGATCGCTCCCAGCCCGCAGTTGACCCCCGAGCAGCGCGCCTACATCGGCGACCTGTCGGTGCGTGCGGCCAAGGCGGTGGGCTACGAGAACGCCGGTACCGTGGAGTTCCTCCTGGCCGAGGGCGAGGTGTACTTCATGGAGATGAACACCCGGGTCCAGGTCGAGCACACCATCACCGAGGAAATCACCGGTCTGGATATCGTCCGCGAGCAGATCCGCATCGCCGCAGGGTTGCCGCTGTCGGTCAAGCAGGAAGACATCATCCACCGCGGCTATGCCCTGCAATTTCGCATCAACGCCGAGGACCCGAAGAACAACTTCCTGCCCAGCTTCGGCAAGATCACCCGCTACTACGCGCCGGGCGGCCCCGGCGTGCGCACCGACACGGCGATCTACACCGGCTACACCATTCCGCCCTACTACGATTCGATGTGCCTGAAGCTGGTGGTCTGGGCCTTGACCTGGGAAGAGGCGCTGGACCGCGGCCTGCGCGCCCTGGACGACATGCGCGTGCAGGGGGTCAAGACCACCGCCGCCTATTACCAGGAGATCCTGCGCAACCCCGAGTTCCGCAGTGGCCAGTTCAACACCAGTTTCGTCGAGAGCCATCCGGAACTGACCCAGTATTCGATCAAGCGCAACCCGTCGCACTTGGCCCTGGCCGTCGCCACCGCTATCGCCGCCTACGCCGGCCTGTGAGGATTTGAGAAATGGTTAAGACCCCTGTTTCTAAAAAAATAACCGTTACCGATACCATCCTGCGCGACGCCCACCAGTCGCTGCTGGCCACGCGGATGCGCACCGAAGACATGCTGCCGATCTGCGACAAGCTCGACCAGGTCGGCTACTGGTCGCTGGAAGTCTGGGGCGGCGCCACCTTCGACGCCTGCATCCGCTTCCTCAAGGAGGATCCCTGGGAGCGCCTGCGCAAGCTCAAGGCGGCGCTGCCCAACACCCGCCTGCAGATGCTCCTGCGCGGGCAGAACCTGCTCGGCTACCGCCACTACAGCGACGATGTGGTGCGCGCCTTCGTGGCCAAGGCGGCGGTCAACGGCATCGATGTGTTCCGCATCTTCGACGCGATGAACGACGTGCGTAACCTGCGTGTATCGATCGAGGCGGTGAAGGCAGCCGGCAAGCATGCCCAGGGCACCCTCAGCTACACCGTCAGCCCGGTGCACACGGTCGAGGCCTATGTCGCTCAGGCCAAGGCCATGCAGGCCATGGGCATCGACTCGGTGGCGATCAAGGACATGGCCGGCCTGCTCACCCCCTACGCGGCCTATGACCTGGTCAAGGCGCTCAAGGCCGAGGTCGACCTGCCGGTGTTCGTGCACAGCCACGACACCGCCGGTCTCGGCGCCATGTGTCAGCTCAAGGCCATCGAGGCCGGCGCCGACCATATCGACACCGCCATCTCCAGCATGGCCTGGGGCACCAGCCACCCGGGCACCGAGTCGATGGTCGCCGCGCTCAAGGGCAGCGAGTACGACACCGGCCTGGACCTGGAGTTGCTGCAGGAGATCGGCCTGTACTTCTACGCGGTGCGCAAGAAGTACCACCAGTTCGAGAGCGAGTTCACCGGCGTCGACACCCGGGTGCAGGTCAACCAGGTGCCGGGCGGGATGATGTCCAACCTGGCCAACCAGCTCAAGGAACAGGGCGCGCTGGACCGCATCGACGAAGTCTTCGCGGAGATCCCGCGGGTGCGCGAGGACCTCGGTTTCCCGCCGCTGGTGACCCCGACCTCGCAGATCGTCGGTACCCAGGCGGTGTTCAACGTGCTCGCCGGTGAGCGCTACAAGACCATCACCAACGAGGTGAAGCTCTACCTGCAGGGCCGCTACGGCCTGGCGCCGGGCAAGATCAACGAGCAGCTGCGCAAGCAGGCGATCGGCAGCGAAGAGGTGATCGACGTGCGCCCGGCCGACCTGATCAAGCCGGAAATGGCCAAGCTGCGCGGCGAGATCAATGTGCTGGCCAAGTCCGAAGAGGACGTGCTGACCTACGCCATGTTCCCCGATATCGGCCGCAAGTTCCTCGAGGAGCGCGAGGCCGGCACCCTCACTCCCGAGCCCCTGCTGCCGATTCCCGAGGCCGGTGGCGTGGGCGCCGCCGGCGGCGAAGGGGTGCCGACCGAGTTCATCGTCGACGTCCACGGCGAGAGCTACCGGGTCGACATCACCGGCGTCGGTCTCAAGGGCGAGGGCAAGCGCCACTTCTACCTGTCGATCGACGGCATGCCGGAGGAAGTGGTGTTCGAGCCGCTCAACCAGTTCGTCAGCGGCGGCGGCAACAAGCGCAAGCAGGCCAGCGCGCCGGGTGACGTGACCACCAGCATGCCGGGCAATATCGTCGAGGTCCTGGTCAAGGAAGGCGACGTGGTCAAGGCCGGCCAATCGGTGCTGATCAGCGAGGCGATGAAGATGGAGACCGAGGTGCAGGCGCCGATCGCCGGCACGGTCAAGGCCGTGAATGTGGTCAAGGGCGACCGGGTCACCCCGGGCGAAGTCCTGATCGAGATCGAGTGAAGGCCGCCGCATGTATCGCCAGCCAGGCTTCCTGATGTCTTTTAACGAGTGAGTCCTCCGGGAGCCGCAAGGCTCCCTTTTTTTGCCCGGTCGATTCGTGTCGGCCGATACAGGAGAGTGAGATGGGTATCGATCCGGTGGTGTTGTTCTTCGTCTTCGGCCTGGCGGCCGGCCTGCTCAAGAGCGAGCTGAAGCTGCCGCCGGCGCTGTACGAGACGCTGTCGATCGTGCTGCTGCTGGCGATCGGCCTGCACGGCGGGGTGGAGCTGGTGGCGCATGCCAGCCTGACCCTGCTGGCCCAGGCCCTGCTGGTGCTGTCCCTGGGCGTGTGCCTGCCGCTGCTGGCCTTCGGCCTGCTGCGCGGCCTGCGTTTCGACCGGATCAACGCCGCGGCGGTGGCGGCCCACTATGGTTCGGTCAGCGCCGGTACCTTCGCCGTGGTGGTGGCCTATATGGTCTCGCGCGAGATCGCCTTCGAAAGCTATATGCCGCTGTTCGTGGCGATCCTGGAGATTCCGGCGATCCTGGTCGGCATCGTCCTGGCCAAGGGCATCAGCCGCGACACCCATTGGGGCGAGTTGGGCCGGGAGATCTTCCTCGGCAAGAGCATCATGCTGCTGCTCGGCGGCCTGGTCATAGGCGCGGTGGCCGGCAAGGAGGCGATCAAGCCGCTGGAGCCGCTGTATACCACCATGTTCAAGCCGGTGCTGGCGTTCTTCCTGCTGGAGATGGGCCTGATCGCCTCCGGTCAGCTGGGCTCGCTCAAACAGTTCGGCCTGCGCCTGGCCAGCTTCGCCCTGGTCATGCCACTGCTCGGCGCGCTGATCGGCGCCCTGCTGGCGCGCTTCATGGGCCTGTCGCTGGGTGGCACCGCGATGCTCGCCACCCTGGCGGCCAGCGCCTCCTATATCGCGGTGCCGGCGGCCCTGCGCCTGGCGTTGCCCCAGGCCAATCCCTCGCTGTCTTTGACCGCGTCCTTGGGGATCACCTTCCCCTTCAACATCCTGATCGGCATTCCGCTCTACCACGGTCTGGCCGCACAACTCATCGCCTGGGGGCTCTGACATGAACGTATCGACCCGTACCCTGCTCACCGTGATTTGCGAGGCGGCCCTGGAGAAGAAGCTGGTGGCCGAACTGGAGCACCTCGGCGCCCCCGGCTGGACCATCTCCGACGCCCGTGGCCGCGGCGGCCGCGGCGTGCGCAGCGCCGGCTGGGACACCGAGGGCAATATCCGGGTGGAGATCATCTGCGCCCGCGAGCTGGCCGAGCGCCTGGCCGAGCACCTGCAGCAGCACTACTACGCCGACTACGCCATGGTCAGCTACCTGGCCGAAGTCGAGGTATTGCGCCCCGCCAAGTTCTGAACGCAGTGTGATTCGGCGCCGTCGCCGTTCGTCTAGCAGCGGTAGCCCGGGCGCCGCCCGGGCCCCGCTGCGAGGCCGAACATGCAAGCGCTGTTGAACGATATCCTCGATGAAGTCCGCCCGCTGATCGGCCAGGGCCAGGTGGCCGGCTATATCCCCGCGCTGGCCAGCGTCGAGCCTCGTCAGCTGGGCATTGCGGTGTACAGCAACGACGGCGAGCTGTTCTGTGCCGGCGATGCGCGCACGGCCTTCTCGATCCAGAGCATCTCCAAGGTGTTCAGCCTGGTCCAGGCCATCGACCATTCCGGCGAGGCGATCTGGCAACGCCTCGGCCACGAGCCGTCCGGTCAGCCGTTCAACTCGCTGGTGCAGCTGGAGTTCGAACGCGGGCGACCGCGCAACCCCTTCATCAACGCCGGCGCCCTGGTCATCTGCGACATCAACCAGTCGCGCTTCGCCGCGCCGGCGCTGTCGATGCGCGACTTCGTCAGGCGCCTGTCCGGCAACCCGGAGCTGGTCATCGACAACCGGGTGGCCGAGTCGGAGTACCAGCACCGCGCGCGCAACGCCGCCATGGCCTACCTGATGCAGGCCTTCGGCAACTTCCATAACGAGGTCGAGGCGGTGCTGCGCAGCTATTTCAGCCACTGCGCGCTGCGCATGAGCTGCGCCGACCTGGCCCGGGCCTTCTGTTTCCTGGCCAATGACGGCTTCTGCAAGCACAGCGGCGAGCAGATTCTCACGCCGCGGCAGACCAAGCAGGTCAACGCGATCATGGCCACCAGCGGGCTGTACGACGAGGCCGGCAACTTCGCCTATCGGGTCGGCCTGCCGGGCAAGAGCGGGGTCGGCGGCGGCATAGTCGCGGTGGTGCCGGGGCGCTTCAGTGTCTGCGTGTGGTCGCCGGAGCTGAACGCCGCCGGCAACTCCCTGGCCGGCATGGCGGCGCTGGAGTCGCTCAGTCAGCGCATCGGCTGGTCGGTGTTCTGAACCGCCCGGCGACCGCGTCGGACGCCGACCCCGGGGCCCGCTGAATCGATAGCGCGTGATCCACCCTAGAGCAGCTTGCGGAACTGGACGAAGCCGGAGCGCTCGGCCACCCGCTCATACAGCAGCATGGCGCGGCTGTTGCTCTCGTGGGTCAGCCAGTGCACCCGGGCGCAGCCGGCTTCGCGGGCCCGGGCGTAGACGTACTCGATCAGCTGGCGGCCGACGCCGCTGCTGCGCACGTCCTTGGCGATGAACAGGTCCTGCAGGTAGCAGTAGTCTTCCACGGTCCAGCAGGAGCGATGGAAGACCCAGTGCACCATGCCGATGGCCTTGCCCTCGTGCCAGGCCAGGGCGGCATGCATCGGCTCGGCCGGATCGAGAAAGCGCTGCCAGGCCACCTCGCTGGCCTCGGCGGGGATCTCCATCATGTAGAAGCGCTGGTAGCCCTGCCACAGCGGCAGCCAGGCGGCCTGGTCGGCGGCGCTGACGGGACGGACCTCGGCGGGAATACGAACGGCCATCGGGCAACTCCTTTCGGTATGACTGAACATCCTGTAACGCTTGCGCGCCGCCTGCAAGTGCTGCGCGCGGGCCGGGTCGCCGAGACCGCCTGCTTCAGTCGGCCCGTTCGCCGCACAGGTCGAGGGCGAACCAGTGTTCCACCTCGGCCTGCGCCAGCCCGGCGCCGAGCAGGGCGAACAGCTTGCCCAGCGCCGCCTCGCGGGTCATGCCGCCGCCCGAGACCAGGCCGCTGGCGGCCAGCTGGCTGCCGGCGGCATACACGCCGAACTCCACATGGCCCTGCAGGCACTGGCTGATAGCCGCCAGCACCACGCCCTGTTCATGGGCCGCTTCGAGCGCGGCCAGCAGCCCGGCGTCGTCCGAGGGGCCGGTGCCGCTGCCGTAGCATTCCAGCAGCAGGCCGCGCACGCCGCTGGCCAGCAGGGCCTCGACCTGGGCGGCCTGGATGCCGGGGTAGAAGGGCAGCACGGCCAGGCTGACCGGCTGGCGCGGCTGGCGATAGTCCAGGGCGGTCGGCAGGCTGGCGGCGCGCGCGCTGCGGCGCAGGCGTGGCAGCTCGGCGAAGGCGCCGAGTGAGGCGCTGGCCAGCTTGCTGACCCGCGCGCCGTGCAGCAGCTTGCCATCGAAATACAGGTGCACGCCGGGGGCGACGCCCCGCTGCAGGGCGGCCATGGCGCCGAACAGGTTGTCCCAGGCATCGCTGCCGTCGGCGCCGGCCGGCTTCATCGAGCCGGTCAGCAGCACCGGCAGGTCCAGGCCCAGGAGCAGGAAGCTCAGGGCGCCGGCGCTGTAGGCCAGGGTGTCGGTGCCGTGCAGCACTAGCACGGCGTCGCAGCCGTCCTGCTCGACGCCGGCGCGGATCGCTGCGACCATCGCCAGCCAGTTGGCCTGGCTCATGTTGGCGCTGTCGATCGGCGGCAGCAGCTCGCGGAAGGTCCATTCGGGCAGGTCACGGCCCTGCTCCAGCGCCTGCTGGGCGCGCATCCGCGCCTCGAAGCCGGCGGCCGGTGCCAGGCCCTCGGCGCTCTGCTGCATGCCGATGGTGCCGCCGGTATAGAGCACCAGCAGTTTTGTGCAAGCCATGACGGCTCTCCTCTCCTAAAAAAACAGGGGGCCTAGCCCCCTGTGTCTAACCTAGCCGATCGCTCAGCGCTGATAAACGCTGTCGCCGATGGTACCCAGGTCGGCCGCCTGTGGGGTCGCCGGTTTGGCCGGCCATACCGCCGGATCCAGGTCCAGGTCGGCGAACTGCGCCGGGTCGAGCACCGGCGATTCGACGCCGGCCTTGATCTGGCTGTCGTAGTCGCGCATCAGGCGCAGGCCGACCTTGAACAGCAGGGCCAGGGCCACCAGGTTGGCGATGGCCAGCAGGCCCATGGTCACATCGGCGAAGGCGAACACGGTGCCCAGGTCTTGCACCGAACCCCAGAGTACCAGGCCGACCACCAGCACGCGGTAGACCTGCACCGGCCAGCGCTTGCTGGTGAAGAAGCCCAGGGCATTCTCGCCGAGGTAGTAGTTGTAGATCAGGGTGGTGAAGACGAACAGCAGCAGGGCGATGCTGACGAACACCCGGCCCCACTCGCCGACCACCGCGGCCATGGCGGTCTGGGTCAGGACCACGCCGGCCATCTCGGTACCCGGCTGGTAGACGCCCGACAGCAGGATGATCAGCGCGGTGCAGCTGCACAGGATCAGGGTGTCGATGAACACGCTGAGCGACTGCACGATGCCCTGGGCGACCGGGTGCTTGACCTCGGCCACGGCGGCGACGTTGGGCGCGCTGCCCAGCCCCGCCTCGTTGGAGAACAGGCCGCGCTTGACGCCCATGATGATGGCCGCGCCGATGCCGCCGGCGAAGGCCGGCTCCAGGCCGAAGGCGCTGTTGACGATCAGCGCCAGGGTGGCCGGAATCGCGTCCAGGTTGCTGCCGATGACGAACAGGGCCATGGCGATGTAGGAGAAGGCCATGGCCGGCACCAACACGTCGGCGAACTTGGCGATGCGCTTGATGCCGCCGAAGATGATCAGGCCGATCACCGCCACCAGGGCGATGCCGCTGGCCAGGGTGGGCAGGCCGAAGGTGTCGTGCAGCGAGCTGGCCACGGTGTAGGACTGCACGGCGTTGAAGCCGAAGCCGAAGGTCACCAGCAGCAGCAGGGAGACGACGATGCCCAGCCAGCGCTGGCCGAGACCGTGCTCGATATAGAAGGCCGGGCCGCCACGGTAGCCGCCATCGGGCTCGCGGCGCTTGTACAGCTGGGCCAGGGAGCACTCGAAGTAGCTGGTGGCCATGCCGACCAGGGCGACCATCCACATCCAGAAGATCGCGCCCGGGCCGCCGAGCATGATCGCCACCGACACGCCGGCGATGTTGCCGGCGCCGACGCGGCCGGCGACGCTGAGCATCAGCGCCTGGAACGAGCTGAGCTGGCCCGGCTGGTGCTGGAAGGCCTCGCGGAAGATGCGGAACATGCTGCCGAAGTAGCGCAGCTGGACAAAGCGCGAGGCCACGGTGAAGTACAGACCAAGGCCGATCAGCATGACGATCAGCAGCTTGCTCCAGATAAGGTCGTTGAGAAGATCTAGCATGGTGGGAAGGTCTCTCTTGTTGTTCTGGCGGGAAGCGCAAATGGTTGGCCAGATGGACCCGCCGTGCAATTTCGCGGGTGGCGTCGAATAGGCGCGAGTTGATGCTACAATCGCGTCGCTCGCACCAATGGAGGCCGCCGCATGCCGGACTATCTGGGTGACAACCTCAAGCTGCTGTGCAGCCACTATCGCTCGATCGCCGAGGTCTGCCGGCAGCTGGCGATCAACCGCGCCCAGTTCAACAAGTACCTCAGCGGGCAGAGCCGGCCGACCGCCTACAACCTCAAGCGCATCTGCGATTTCTTCGGCGTCGAGGCCTTCGAACTGGGCCTGCCGGGCGAGCAGTTCGCCGAGCTGATCGGCGCGCGCAGCGCCGGCCAGGCGCAGCAGGCGGCCGGCGACCCCCTGCTGGAGTTCCTCCAGCCGTTGCGCGAGCATTCCAGCAGCCTGGCGCGCTACTGCGGCTATTACTTCGAATACGCCAACTGCATGTCGGTGCCGGGCAAGATCCTGCTGTCGCTGGTGCAGCTGCGCGAGGAGCGCGGCAGCTACCTGTTCGAGCGCCAGGAGCGCCAGGAGCCGTCGCGCGCCGTCGGCGGCGCGGCGGAGGACTGGGTGCGTTGCCGCTACCTGGGAGCCGCCTTCTACCTGCAGGACCGGCTGTTCCTGATCGACTACGAGTCGCTGACCGGCAACGAGATGAGCCAGACCATCCTGATCCCCAGCTTCAAGAGCCGTATCAGCCGCCTCAACGGCCTGAAGACCGGGGTGTCCAGCGGCGACCGGCGCACCCCGGCCTGCACCCGGGTGGTCTGGGAGTTCCTCGGCACGGAGATCAACCGGGTCAATGCCTACCGCCAGGTGATGCTCTACAGCCCGGACGATCCGCGGATCGATGCCGATATCCTGCAGCGGCTGACGGCGGCGGATATACGCGACGGCCTGTTCGAGATCGAATAGGCCGCT
Organism: Pseudomonas zhanjiangensis; assembly: GCF_041027545.1. NCBI lineage: Bacteria > Pseudomonadati > Pseudomonadota > Gammaproteobacteria > Pseudomonadales > Pseudomonadaceae > Pseudomonas > Pseudomonas zhanjiangensis. The sequence goes on from NZ_JBFTEG010000001.1 coordinate 300,541, forward strand.
CAGCCCTGGCCAATGCCGCCGCGCAGTGCTTCCAGGCGCTGCCGTTGCCGGCCGTCGTCGGCGAAGTTGGCCGGCGCCAGCCAGCGCTCGAAGGCGGCGCGGCAGCGCGGCCACTCCCGGTCGATGATCGAGAACCAGGCGCTGTCGCGGTTACGCCCCTTGACCACCATGTGCTGGCGGAAAGTGCCTTCGTAGACGAAGCCCAGGCGCTCGGCGGCGCGCATGGAGCGGGTGTTCAGCGCGTTGCACTTCCACTCCAGGCGGCGGTAGCCGAGGCTGCCCATGGCCCGCTCGGCCAGCAGATAGACCGCCTCGGTGGAGGCCGGGCTGCGCTGCATGGCGGCGCCGAAGGCGATATGGCCGATCTCGATGCAGCCGTCCCTGGGGGTGATGCGCAGGAAGCTGAGCAGGCCGACGGCGCGCCGGCTGGCCAGCTCGATCACGGCGAAGAATTGCGGGTCGGCAGCGGCGGCATTGCCGGCCAGCCAGGTATCGAAGCCGGCGCGTTCGCTGAACGGGCCGTAGGGCAGGTAGTCCCACAGCGCGGGGTCGGCGCCCGGGCCCTGCAGGGCCTGCCACAGGTCGTCGCCATGGGCGGCCGGGTCGAGTGGCTCGAGGCGCACGTACTGGCCGTCGAGCGGTGCGCGGGCGGGGACTGGCACGGGCTGCCAGTCGAGTCGGGTGGCTTCGGTCATGGGGCGACTCCCGTTCAGAGCAGGTGGCGGTACTGGATGAAACCCGAGCGCTCGGCGATGCGCTCGTACAGCTGCATGGCGTCGCCATTGCTCGCGTGGGTCAGCCAGTGCACCCGCGTGGCGCCCGAGTCACGGGCCTGGGCGTAGACGTGTTCGATCAGCCGGCGGCCGATGCCCGCGCCGCGGCTGTCGGCGGTGACGAACAGGTCCTGCAGGTAGCAGCTGTTTTCCACCGACCAGTTGGAGCGGTGGAAGATCCACTGCACCAGCCCTACGGCCTGGCCATCGCACCAGGCCAGGGCGGCGTGGGTCGGCTCGCCGGGGTCGAGCAAGCGCTGCCAGGTAACGGCGCTGGTCGCGGCCGGCAGCGCGGTTTGATAGAAGGCCAGGTAGCCCTGCCATAAGGGTAGCCAGGCGGCGTGGTGCGCGGCAGCGATGGGGCGGATCTCGATCGTCATGGGGCGTTCCTGGGCTGGGTCAGTGAGGGCCGTTCATCCGCGCGGCCAGCTCAAGGTCGCGGGCCTCCAGGCTGGCGGCCAGGCCCTCGCGCACGCCGGCCTGGTCGGCGGTGCTGCGGTTCTGGCCGAGCTTCCATTTGCCTTCCAGGCGCTGGATCGGCAGGGCGAAGCCGACGATGGCGCGCAGCATGCCGTCGATATAGTCCCGCGGTGCATCGCTGACCGCCCAGGGTTGGGCGCGGCCGGCTTCATGCTGGTCGCTGAGGCGGCCGACCAGGGTCAGCAGGCGCTCGGCGTCGTCGAACAGCTCGGCCCGGCCGTAGGCGTGCACGGCGACGTAGTTCCAGGTCGGCACCACCTTGCCGTGCTCGGCCTTGGCCGGGTACCAGCTGGGGCTGACGTAGGCCTCCGGGCCATTGAATATCACCAGCGCCTCCTGGCCATCAGCCAGCGCCCGCCAGTGCGGATTGGCCCGGGCGAAATGGCCGTAAAGGGTGCCGAACTCACCTTCCTCGGCCACCAGCAGCAGTGGCAGGTGGCTGGCCTGCAGGCCCTCCGGGCCCTGGCTGATGACCGTGGCCAGACGCGCCTCGGCGATCTGTTGGTGCAGGGCGGCGAGGTCGTCCTGGCGAAAGGATGCAGGCAGGTACATGAACAGACTCCTTATGGGGAGCGTTCATGCTAGGCAGGATATTGGTCCGTTGTAAGATCCATTTTCTTCGACTTTCATGGGGCCAATGACATGGGCATTCCCGCACCGCTGCCGGTCGATCTGTCCGGCATTCGCCTCGACCCCGGCCAGGGTCTGGCCCGCCAGCTGTACCAGGCACTGCGCCAGCGCATCCTCGATGGCCGCCTGGCCAGCGGCATCCGCCTGCCGGCCAGTCGCGAGCTGGCGGCGCTGCTGGGCATCTCGCGCAACACCGTCGGTCGTGCCTTCGATCAGCTGTATGCCGAGGGCTATGTGCAAGGGCGGGTCGGCGACGGCACCTATGTGGCCGAGCTGGCCGCGGTGGTGCGCCCGGCGCCGCCGCCCGTCCACGCCGGCCCGGCACCCCGCGCGGCCTTGCGGCGGCTCGCCGAGCACCATCTGCCCGCCGCACTGGACGGGCCGCCGCGGGCCTTCCGCGTCGGCGTGCCGGCCTTCGACCTGTTTCCCTTCGAGACCTGGGCGCGGCTGTCGGCGCGCTTCTGGCGCAAGCCGTCGCCGGCGCGCCTGGGCTATGGCGACCCGGCCGGCGACGCGCAGCTACGCGAGCTGATCGCCGCCTACCTGCGCAACAGCCGCGGCCTGCACTGCGACCCGGCGCAGATCCTGGTCACCTGCGGCGCCCAGCAGGCCATCAGCCTGTGCGCCCAGTTGCTGGTCGAACCGGGTGACCGGGTGGCCATCGAGAACCCGGGCTACCGCGCCGCCGGGCATGCCTTCGCGGTGGCCGGGGCGCAGCTGGCGGGCATCGATGTGGATGACCAGGGGTTGGACACGGCGGCGCTGGCGCGAGCGGGGCGCTGCCGCCTGGCCTATGTCACGCCTTCGCACCAGTACCCCACCGGCGTCACCCTGTCGCTGGCGCGACGCCTGGAACTGCTCGACTGGGCCGAACGCCAGGACAGCTGGATCGTCGAGGACGACTACGATGGCGAGTATCGCTATCGCGGCACGCCGCTGGCACCACTGGCCGCGCTGGACCGTCAGGGGCGGGTGCTCTATGTCGGCACCTTCTGCAAGATCGCCTTCCCGGCGCTGCGCCTGGGTTACCTGGTGCTGCCGCCGGCGCTGGCCGAGGCCTTCGCCCGGCGCCGGGCCCTGGACATGCGCCACTCGGAGATCGGCAGCCAGGCGGTAATGGCCGAATTCATCGCCGCCGGCCACTTCCAGCGGCATATCCGGCGCATGCGCGGCGCCGCCCAGGCTCGTCGTGATGCCCTGCTGGCCGGCTGGCCGAGCGAGGTGCCGGGCTGCTCGCCGTTGCCGGCGGTGGAGGCCGGCCTGCACCTGTGCGTGCGGGTCGACAGCCTGGCCCGCGAGCGCCAGCTGATCGCCGCGGCAGCGGCCGTGGGGGTCGAGCTGAACGCCCTCAGCGACTACTGGCTGGCCGGCAGCGGGCCTCCGGCGGACCGCCGCGCCGGCCTGGTGCTGGGCTTTGCCGCGGTGCCCGAGGCGCAGATCGCCGCGGCCCTGCAGGCGCTGCGTCGGGCCTGGGGCGTCTAGCGGCCGGGCTCAGCACAGCTCGGGATTCTTCGCGCAGCTGCCATAGCCCTCGCGGCGCATCTGCTCCAGCGCCGCCTGCAGGCGCTCGACCACCTCGTCCGGGGTGTCCTTGTTCAGCGCCAGGTACAGCTGCGAGGTCTCGAAGCTCAGGGCGGTGCGCAGGCCGCTGGCGCCCTGCTGCTTGGCGTAGTGACGCCAGACCGGGTCGGAGGTGGCCCAGAGGTCGATCTGGCCGCGTTGCAGCTTGCGGATGTTTTCTTGGTCGCGCAGCGCGTTCAGCGGGGTAAAGCCCAGACGCTCCAGGTACTGGCTGACCGCGGCGCTCTGGTAGGCGCCGATGCGGTAGGCCTTGGCCTGCTCCAGGGTGGCCGGCCGCGGGCCGCCGTGCTCGAGGCCGACCAGCACGCTCTGGTACTGGGCGATCGGGCCGACCCACTTGAACAGCGGCTTGCGCGCCTCGCTCAGCGAGGTGGAGAACAGGCCGTGGTTGGGCGTGGTCATCGCCTGCTTGTAGATGCGGTCCCAGGGGAAGCGCAGGGTCAGGCTGTAGGCGATGTCGGCGCGCCTGAACATCTCGCGCACGATGTCGGCGCTGATGCCCCGGATGTTCGCGTCGCGGGCGAAGTTCTTGTCGTTCGCCGCCATGTTGAACGGCGGGAAGTTCTCGGTCAGCAGCACCACCCGGTAGTCGCGGGGCAGTTCGGCGCGGGCGAGGGTGCTCAGCAGCAGGCCGAGCAGCAGGCAAAGCGGGGCATGACGGCGCATGGTCGATCACTCCTGAATGGCCCAGGCTCCCGCGCCGGCATCGGGCCGCGCGGGACCTGTGATGCAACGAAAACCGCCCGGGAAGGTCCGGGCGGCTGCGGTTCAGCGGTGCTGCAAGGCGTTGGCGGGCGGCTGGTAGGCCGCGTCTGGCCGCGTTGCCCGCGGGGCCTGGCGATCACGTTGGCCAGGGACGTAGCGCCTGAGCAGCAGCGCCAGGGCTGCCAGCAGCAGCCAGAAGAGGGCGCCCAGGCCGATCAGGGCGATGATGGGCGCCTGGCTCCAGAGCCAGTCGTCGAGTAATTCCAGCATGGCGTCTCACCTGTTCTTGTAGTTGTCCGGGACTGCGGAGGATGACGCCGCAGCGCCGCCCGGCTGGGCGACGCTGACGGACGACAAGGGGTGTCCGCTGCATGGATAGCCCGCCCCGCGCGGTCGTTTCCGCCTGAGTGTGCCGACACAGATAGCCGCCGTGGGTCAGGGCTGGACCCTGGCGCGCGGCAGCATGAACGCGGAGTCGACTGCGCTGGGCTGACTATTCCGGGCGCTAGCGCATCGGGGGTGGCCCGAGGCGTGGCGGTGAGAGACGGCTTGGGTCGAGCTGTTTCATGGTGTCACCCTTGAGTTTATTTATTGGTAAGCCCGCGCCGCGTGATAGCGGCGTGTTGGCCGCCGGCTCCCTCCGGCTGTGCGCCTGCGCCGGTTGGGCGCAGCCGCCCCGCACGTCCCTGTGCGGGTGTTGCTCTGGGCGGTGGCTCAGGCCTTGAGCGGCACCAGGCGCGGCGCGATCATGTTTTCCGGGCGCAGGATGTCGTCCAGGGTGGCGTCGTCCAGCAGTTGCTCCTCGCGCACCAGCTCCAGCACGCCGCGGCCGCTGTCCAGGGCCAGCTTGGCGATGCGGGTGGCGTTCTCGTAGCCGATGTAGGGGTTGAGCGCGGTGATCAGGCCGATGGAGTTCTCCATCAGCGCGCGGCAATGCGCCTCGTTGGCGCTGATGCCGTTGATGCAGTGCTCGCGCAGCATGTCCATGGCGCGCTGCAGCAGGCGGATCGAGTCGAAGATCTTGTAGGCGATCAAGGGCTCCATGACGTTGAGCTGCAGCTGGCCGCCCTCGGCGGCGATGGTCAGGGCCAGGTCGTTGCCGATGATCTCGAAGGCCACCTGGTTGACCGCCTCGGGGATCACCGGGTTGACCTTGCCGGGCATGATCGAGCTGCCCGGCTGGCGCGGCGGCAGGTTGATCTCGTTGATCCCGGTGCGCGGGCCGCTGGAGAGCAGGCGCAGGTCGTTGCAGATCTTCGACAGCTTGACCGCGGTGCGCTTGAGCATGCCGGAGAACAGCACGAAGGCGCCCATGTCGCTGGTGGCCTCGATCAGGTCGGCGGCCGGCACCAGCGGCTGGCCGCTGATGGCGGCCAGGCGGTCGACGGCCAGTTGCTGGTAGCGCGGATCGGCGTTGATCCCGGTGCCAATCGCGGTACCGCCCAGGTTGACCTCGGTAAGCAGTTCCGGGGCCAGGCTGCGCAGGCGCGCCAGGTCTTCGCCGAGGGTGGTGGCGAAGGCGCGGAACTCCTGGCCGAGGGTCATCGGCACCGCGTCCTGCAGCTGGGTGCGGCCCATCTTCAGCACGTGGGCGAAGGCCTCGCCCTTGGCGGCGAAGGCACCGATCAGGCTGTCGAGGCTGGCCAGCAGGGTGTCGTGGCCGAGCAGCAGGCCGAGGCGGATGGCGGTCGGGTAGGCGTCGTTGGTCGACTGCGCCATGTTGACGTCGTTGTTCGGGTGCAGGTACTGGTACTCGCCCTTGGCGTGGCCCATGGCCTCCAAGGCGATGTTGGCGATCACCTCGTTGGCGTTCATATTGGTCGAGGTGCCGGCGCCGCCCTGGATCATGTCGACCACGAACTGCTCGTGGAAGTCGCCGCGGATGATCCGCGCGCAGGCTTCGCTGATCGCCGCGTGCTTGGCCGGGCTCAGGTGGCCCAGTTCGCGGTTGGCGTCGGCGGCGGCCTGCTTGACCATGGCCAGGGCGGTGACGAACTTGGGGTAGTGCGCCAGCGGCACGCCGGACAGGCGGAAGTTGTGCACGGCGCGCAGGGTCTGAATGCCGTAGTAGGCTTCGGCAGGCACTTCGAGGGTACCGAGCAGGTCTTTTTCGACGCGGAAGGATGCAGCAGCGGACATGATGGGGATTTCTCGGGAATATGCGGCGAGTGCCGCGATGCCTTGTAGAATAAGGATCTAGGCCCGATTTCGGCCAATGCTGTTAAGCGCTGGCCTATGCACAATCGGCATAATGTTGGCGTGACGTCCTGAAGCTGCCGGACGTATAGGCGTAGGGTGGATCGGGGCGCGTAGCTGACGCTCCTTTGCGCCACCGTTCAGGCGGTTTTCCCGTGGTGGATGGATCAGGCGCCATCCACCCTATGCAGTCCGAACCCCTCGCGGAGGCGAGATGAACCTGGAAACCAAATGGCTGGAGGACTTCATCGCCCTGGCCGCCACCCGCAGCTTCTCCCAGGCAGCGGAGAAGCGTTTCGTCACCCAGCCGGCGTTCAGCCGGCGGATCAAGGCGCTGGAGCAGATGCTCGGGCTGACCCTGGTCAACCGCGCCTGCACCCCGGTGGAACTGACCGAGGCCGGCCAGCTGTTCCTGGTCACCGCGCGCAGCCTGGTCGAGCAGCTCGGCGAGGTGGTGCGCCACCTGCACAACCTCGAAGGCAAGCAGGGCGAGGTGCTGCAGATAGTCGCGGCGCACTCGCTGACCCTGGGCTTCTTTCCCGAGTGGATCGCCCGCCTGCGCCGCGAGGGCTTGCCGCTGCAGACCCGCCTGGTGGCGACCAACGTCGGCGAGGCGGTGCACTCGCTGCGCGAAGGCGCCTGCGACCTGATCCTCGCCTACTACGACCCGGACGCCTCCTTGCAGATGGACCCGGAGATCTTCCCCTCGCTGCACCTGGGGCGTACCGAGATGCTCCCGGTGTGCGCGGTGGACGAGCAGGGTCGGCCGCTGTACGACCTCGACAGCGGCCAGAGCGTGCCGCTGCTGGCCTACACCGCCGGCGCCTTCCTCGGCCGCTCGGTCAACCTGCTGCTGCGCCAGCGCGCCCTGCGCTCGACCACGGTGTACGAGACGGCGATGGCCGACAGCCTCAAGAGCATGGCCCTGCAGGGCATGGGCGTTGCCTGGGTGCCGCGGCTGTCGGTGACCATGGAGCTGGCCCGTGGCGAACTGGTGGTCTGCGGCAACGAGCAGTGGCAGGCGCCGCTGGAGATCCGCCTGTACCGCTGTGCCCTGGTGCGCAAGGCGGCGGTTCGTTTGCTCTGGCGCAAGTTGGAGGGTGGCCTCGGCACCGGCGACTGAACCCGTCCGGTGCCGGAGGCGCAGTCGCTCAGGTGCCGGACTTGATCGCGGTCCAGGCGCGGGTGCGGATGCGCTCGGCCTTCAGCGGCAGCGGCTGCAGCACATAGAGGGCCTTCTGCGCCTCGGCGGTGGGGGTCAGGTGCGGGTTGTCGCGGATCTCGCTGCCCACCAGGGGCATGGCGTCTCTGTTCGGGTTAGGGTAGCCGAGGAAGTCGCTGATCGGCGCCACCACCTTGGGCTCGAGCAGGTTGTCGAGGAAGGCGTGGGCCTCGTCGACGTTGCTGGCGCTGGCGGGAATGGCGAAGGAGTCGTACCACAGCGGCGCGCCTTCCTTGGGCAGGCGCCAGTCGACCACCACGCCGTTGCCGGCTTCCTTGGCCCGGTTGGCGAACTGGTAGAAGCTGCCGGAATAGCCGATGGCCACGCAGATGTCGCCGTTGGCGATGTCGGTCATGTACTTGGCCGAGTGGAAGTAGGCGATATAGGGGCGGATCTTCAGCATCAGCTCCTTGGCCTGCTCGTAGTCCTCGGCCTTCTTGCTGTTGGGGTCCAGGCCCAGGTAGTGCAAGGCGATCGGCAGGATGTCGCCGGGGGCGTCGAGCATGGCCACGCCGCACTGCTTGAGCCTGCTGATGTTCTCTTCCTTGAAAATCAGGTCCCAGCTGTCCACCGGCGCATCGTCGCCGAGCGCCGCCTTGACCTTGGCCGGGTTGAAGCCGATCAGCACGGTGCCGTACATGTAGGGCACGGCGTACTGGTTGCCGGGGTCGTTGGCGGTCATCAGCTGCAGCAGGCCGGGATCGAGGTGCTGCCAGTTGGGCAGCTTGGACTTGTCCAGCTTCTGGAACACCCCGGCCTTGATCTGGGTGTCGAGAAAGGTATTGGACGGCACCACTAGGTCGTAGCCGGAGTTGCCGGTGAGCAGCTTGGCCTCCAGCGCCTCGTTGGTGTCGAACACGTCCCAGGTCAGCTGGATGCCGGACTTCTCCTGAAACTCCTTGGGCACCGAGGGCAGCATGTAGTCGGCCCAGTTGTACACGCGCAGCTGGCGTGGCTGCTCGGAGGTCTCGGCGGCCGTGGCCGACAGGCTGGCGGCGCACAGGGCGGCGCCGGCCAGGGTGGTAGTGAATAGCTGGGTGAGTCTGTTCATCGAGGTCACTCCACTCTTGTTCTAGGTTTTTTGTCGCTATGGGCGGTCGACGTAGGGTGGATGACGCTCTTCTCATCCACCGGGATCTGGTGGATGGATAAGGCGCCATCCACCCTACGAGCCTTCGAAGCCTTCCAGCACGTTCACCGCGTTGATGCCGATGGCCTCCACCGCGTAGCCGCCTTCCATGACGAACAGGGTCGGCAGGCCGAGGGCGGCGATGCGCTGGCCCATGCGCAGGTAGTCCGGGCTGTCGAGCTTGAACTGGGAGATCGGGTCGTCCTTGAAGGTATCCACCCCCAGCGACACCACCAGCACCTCGGCGCCGGACTCGGCGATGCGCTGGCAGGCCTGCTCCAGCGCCGCGCTCCAGGCGGCCCAGTCGCTGCCGGCTGGCAGTGGGTAGTTGAAGTTGCAGCCCTCGCCGGCGCCCGCGCCGCATTCGTCGGCGTAGCCGAGGAAGAACGGGAACTCCGCCGCCGGGTCGCCGTGGATCGAGGTGACCACCACGTCGCCGCGCTCGTAGAAGATCGACTGGGTGCCGTTGCCGTGGTGGTAGTCGACATCGAGGATGGCCACCTTGGCCCGGCCCTGGTCGAGGAAGGCCTGGGCGGCGATGGCGGCGTTGTTCAGGTAGCAGTAGCCGCCCATCACCTCGCTCGCGGCGTGGTGGCCTGGCGGCCGGCACAGGGCGAAGGCGCTGGGGGCGCCGGCGGCGATCTCGGCCTGGGCGCTCAGCGCCACCTGGGCGGCGCTGTAGGCGGCCTGCCAGGTGCCGGCGGTGATCGGCGCGCCGGCGTCGAAGCTGTAGTAGCCGAGCTGGCCATGCAGGCTGGTCGGCAGTTGCTGGCGCAGGGTGCGCGCCGGCCAGGTGTAGGGCAGCAGGTCGCCCTGGCCGCCCTGGGCCTGCCAGCGCGCCCAGGCTCCCTCGAAGAAGTCCAGGTAGGCGCGGCTGTGGATGCGCTCGATCGGCGCGCGGCCGAAGTCCCGAGGCGCACGTACCTCACCGAGAACGCGGGCCTGGACCCGCTGCAGGATATGGTCGGCGCGTTGCGGCTTCTCGAAGCAGGGCATCAGCTGGCCGTCGATCAGCTCGCAGTTGCCGTGGTGCAGGTGGTGGTCGTCGCTATAGAAGGTGAGCATGGGCTAGGAGGCTCCCGAGTTGTTGTTCTGGCAAGCAATCTTGTGGCAAGCAATCTTGTGGGAGTCATTGTTCGCCGCGACGGACGATGGGAAAACGCTGACAACGGCCAATAGGGGATCGAAGTGGCCAAATTTGCCGGCCGCCGGCAACCGTGCCCGAGCTTCAGTGGGAGCGGCTTCAGCCGCGAAGCGCTGTCGGCCCATCGACGGAAATCGCGACTCAAGCCGTTCCCCCCCGTGCCTAGGCTGCCGCCGACGAGTTAGGCGCGGAAGCGGCTGGGCGCCACGCCGCTCCAGCGCTGGAAGGCATGGCGGAAGCTGGCGCTCTCGCTGAAGCCGAGCTCCTCGGCGATCCGGCAGATTGGCCAATCCTCCTGGCCGAGCAGGGTCTTGGCCCGTTCGAAGCGCAGTTCGTCGAGCAGCTCCTGATAGTGGGTGCCGAGTTCCTGCAGGTGGCGCCGCAGGGTGCGCGGCGAGCAGTGCATCTGCTGGGCCAGCGCCTCCAGCCCTGGCGGCTCGGCCAGGTGGCTGGCCAGTTCCTCGCGCACCCGCTGCAGCCAGGCCTGGCGGGTGGTGAACTCGGCGTTCTGCTTGCGGCAGCGGTCGAGCACCTCCAGGTGGGTGACCGGGTCGGCCAGCGGCAGGCGCCGCCGCAGCCAATCGGCGGGAAAGGCGAAGGCGTTGCGCGCGGCGTCGAATTGCAGCGGGCAGGGGAAGCTGGCGGCATAGCGCTTGGCGTAGGCCGGCTGTGGATAACTGAACTGCGCCGCGGCCAGTGGCAGCGGCTGGCCGAGCAGTTCGTCGCAGATCAGCTTGAGCGAGGCCAGGCACATCTCCACGTTGAAGCGCTCCAGCGCCGGCTCGTGGCGGTATTCGGCGGCGCCGACCCAGGCCAGCTCGCCCTCCACCGTCAGGTCCAGCTTGAAGTAGGTGCCTAGCAGCGCCGGGTACTGCAGCAGCAGCCGCCAGGCGTCACCAAAGGTGGCACTCGACAGCGCGGCGTAACCGAGCAGGCCGTAGGAGGACACATGCAGGCGCCTGCCCAGCTGCAGGCCGAGGTCGGCGCGCAGGGCCAGGGCGTTGGCGCACACCTGCAATTCCTGGGTGCGGGTGATGCGCCGCTCGCCGCTGGCCAGGTCAGCGGGCTTGATGCCGCTGCCGGCCAGCAGGGCCTCGGCCGTGTCGGGCCGCTCGGCGAGCAGTTCGAGTATCAGCGCGACCACGTGCAGGGTGGTCAGGTGGGCATGCAACATCGGCGGCGTCCGCTACTTCGGGTGGCTGAACAGCAGCAAGAAACATACCGCCACCTCGGCGTGTCCTGTCACTGCAGGCCGTACTTCTTCACCTTGTCGAACAGCGTGGTCTTGGCCATGCCCAGGGCCTGGGCGGCCTGGCTGAGATTGCCGGCATGTCGGGCCAGGGCGTCGCCGAGCAGGCTGCGTTCGAAGGCCTCCACCGCCTCGGCGAACCCCGGCCCGCTGCCGCCTTCGGACAGGCCGCTGTGCTTGAACGCCGGCAGGCCGAGGGCGAAGCGTTCGGCGACGTTGCGCAATTCGCGCACGTTGCCCGGCCAGTCGTGGGCCATCAGCGCGGCCAGGGTGGCGTGGTCGAGTGCCGGCGCGGGGCGGTCGAAGCGCAGCGCGGCGAGTTGCAGGAAGTGCTCGAACAGCAGGCCGATGTCCTCGCGTCGCTCGCGCAGCGGCGGCAGCTCCAGGGTCACCACGTTGAGCCGGTAGTAGAGGTCGCTGCGGAACTGCCCGGCGCGGCCGAGCTGGTCGAGGTCGGCCTTGGTCGCGGCGATCACCCGGCAGTCGACGGCGATCGACTGGTTCGAGCCGAGGCGCTCCAGGCTGTGCTCCTGCAGCACCCGCAGCAGCTTGATCTGCAGGTTCAGCGGCATGCTCTCGACCTCGTCGAGGAACAGACTGCCGCCATGGGCGTGCTCGATCTTGCCGATCCGCCGCTTGCCGGCGCCGGTGAAGGCGTGGGCCTCGTGGCCGAAGATTTCGCTCTCAAACAGGTTCTCCGGCAGGCCGCCGCAGTTGAGGGCGACGAACTCCTTGGCCTGGCGCCGACTGAAGTCGTGCAGGCAGCGCGCCACCAGCTCCTTGCCGGTGCCAGTCTCGCCATGGATCAGCACGTTGGCCGCGGTATCGGCGACGTTGGCCAGCAATTCGCGCAGCTGCTGCATGGCCGGCGAGCGGCCGATCAGGCGCTGCTCCAGGGCCTGGCGCCCGGCCAGCTGGCGGCGCAGGGCCGACACCTCGCGGGCCAGGCCGCGCTGCTCGAGGGCGCGGCGCACCACCTCGACCAGGCGCTCGGGGGAGAAAGGCTTCTCGATGAAGTCGTAGGCACCGTCGCGCATGGCGCCGACTGCCATGCCGATGTCGCCGTGGCCGGTGATCAGCACCACCGGCAGGCTCGGGTCGCGGCGCTTGAGTTCGCTCAGCAGGCGCAGGCCGTCCATGCCCGGCAGGCGGATGTCGCTGACGACTATGCCGGGAAAGTCCGTGTCGACCCGGGCCAGGGCCTCCTCGGCGCTGCCCACGCCCTCGCTGGCGATGTCTTCCAGGGCCAGCGCCTGCTGGCAGCCGAGCAGCACATGGGGGTCGTCTTCGACGATCAGGACGCACAGTGGTTCATGCATGGGACGACTCCGGGGCGGGTGCAGGGGCGAGTAGCGCCAGGCTGAGGACGAAGGCGGTGCCGCCCTCGGCCGGGTGGCGCACGCCGAGGCTGCCGCCGGCGGCCGCGGCCAGGCTGGCCGACAGGGTCAGGCCGAGGCCCAGGCCCTGCTCGCCGGGCTTGGTGGTGAAGAAGGGTTCGAACAGGTGGCTGCGCAGTTCCGGGGCGATGCCGGGGCCGTTGTCGCGCACCTCCAGGCGGTAGCAGTCAGCCTCGGCCACGCCGCTGAGCCACAGGCGCCGGTCGGCCTGCTCGCCCATGGCGTCCAGGGCATTGCCGATCAGGTTGACCAGGATCTGCTCCAGGCGGGTCTGGTCGATGCCCAGGCGGGCGTCCGCGTAGTCATGCTCGATCTGCGCCGGGCTGCGCTGCAGGCGCGGCTGCAGCAGCATCAGCGCGGCCTCCACCGCGGTGTTCAGGCTGGCCTGGCCGCTGTCGCCGCCGCGGCGGGCGAAGGCGCGCAGGCTGGCGGTGATCTTGCCCATGCGGTCGACCAGCTCGCCGATGGTCTGCAGGTTGCTGCCGGCCACCTCCAGCTCGCCGCGCTGGAGGTAGCGCACGCTGTTGCCGGACAGGGTGCGCAGCGCCGCCAGCGGCTGGTTGAGTTCGTGGGCGATGCTGGTCGACATCTGCCCGATCACCGCCAGCTTGCCGGCCTGCACCAGCTCGTCCTGGGTCTGGCGCAGGTGGGCCTCGGTCTGCCGGCGCTCGTGAATCTCGGCCTTGAGCCGTTGGTTGCTGGCCGAGAGGTCGGCGGTGCGCTCGGCGATCTTGCGCTCCAGCTCGTTGTTGGCCTGCTGCAGCGCCTCGCGCGCGGCCAGGCGGGTGGCGATCACCTTGCGCCGCTGGTTCAGCGCCAGGCCGAGGACGATCAGCAGCATGCAGGCGCCGGCGCCCAGCAGCGCATAGCTGATGGCCGCACGGCGCTGGTCGCGCAGCGGGGTGAGCAGGGTCAGGCGCCAGGGCGTGTCGGCCAGCGGCCGGCTCTGCTCCAGGTAATTGATCGGCCCGGCCGCCTGGCCGGTGTCGCCGGGGGCGGCGTAGCTGACCTGCTCGATGCCGTCGCCCAGCGGGGTGCGCGCCAGCGGTTGCAGCTCCTCCAGCGCCCACCAGTGGTACTGCAGGCTGCGCGCCAGGCGCTCGCGGGTGTTCGGCCCCAACGGGTGCACGGCCTTGAGCCGGCGCGCCGGGCTGCTTGCGAGGATGATGATGCCGTTCTCGTCGCTGACATAGGCCTCCAGGCGCGCGCGCTGCCAGCGCCGCTCGAGGGCATCCAGGCGCACCTTGACCACCGCCACGCCGATGATCCGCTCGCCCTGTCTGAGGCCGTGGGCCAGGTAGTAGCCGGGCTCGCCGGTGGTGCTGCCGATGCCATAGAAGCGCCCCGGCTTGCCCTGCACCGCATCCTGGAAATAGGCGCGGAACGACAGGTCCTCGCCCAGGTAGCTGCTCGGCGTGCGCCAGTTGCTGGTCGCCAGCACCCGCCCGGAGGTATCCAGCACGTAGGTGGCCAGGCTGCCGCTGCGCCGGTTGAGGCCCTCGAGGAAATCGTTGACCCGCTGCCGGCGGTAGTGGCTGGGCGTCTGCAGCAGGCGCCGCACGTCGTCGTTGAGCTCCAGCAGGCTGGGCAGGTAGTTGTACTTGGTGATCTCGCTTTCCACCGCGCGGGCGTTCAGCTCCAGCTGGCGCTCGCCGTTCTCGGCCAGGGCGCGGAGGCCGATTCGCTCGCTGAGCCGGTAGCCGGCATAGCCGCAGCCGAGCACCAGCGCGAGCAGCACGAGGGTCAGCAGCAGGTGGCGGAACAGGCGCGGTTTCACGGTCAGGGCGGGCGGCACGGCGCAGAGGCGGGCGGTGGGGCATTGCATCACAGTCGTCCAGGGCTGACCAGTTGCGGCGGGCGAGCGGTTTCCGCACGGGGCGCGGGAACCCATTGATTGGCCAAGATTGCGGATATCGCGAGCTAGAGCGAGACAAGGCCTAGGAGCCCCACAAAAGCCGCCGAGCATGACTCGCTTCACTCGCCCTTCGGGCCGCGCCAAAGCGCATTAGCCGCAAGCGGCTTGCCGAGGCGGCTTTTAACGCCGTATCGCCGACGCGCAGCAGATCCACGTCTCAGTGCTGGAGGATCTTGGCGAGGAATTGCTGGGCCCGATCGGAACGGGCATTGATGTCGCCGAAGAACTCGTCCTTGGGGCAGTCCTCGACGATCTTGCCGGCATCCATGAAGATCACCCGGTCGGCGACCTTGCGCGCGAAGCCCATCTCGTGGGTCACGCACATCATGGTCATGCCCTCGTTGGCCAGCTGCACCATGACGTCGAGCACCTCGTTGACCATCTCCGGGTCGAGCGCCGAGGTCGGCTCGTCGAACAGCATCACCACCGGGTCCATGGCCAGCGCCCGGGCGATCGCCACGCGCTGCTGCTGGCCGCCGGAGAGCTGGCCGGGGTGCTTGTGCGCGTGGGCACTCAGGCCGACCCGCTCGAGCAGGGCCAGGCCCTTCTTGGTGGCCTCGGTCTTGCTGCGGCCGAGCACCTTGACCTGGGCGATGCACAGGTTCTCGGTGATCGACAGGTGGGGGAACAGCTCGAAGTGCTGGAACACCATGCCGACCCGCGAGCGCAGCTTGGGCAGGTCGGTCTTGGGGGCGGCGATCGAGGTCTCGTCGACCACGATGTCGCCCTGCTGGAACGGCTCCAGGGCGTTGACGCACTTGATCAGGGTCGACTTGCCCGAGCCGGACGGCCCGCACACCACCACCACCTCGCCCTTCTTCACCTCGGTGCTGCAGTCGCTCAGCACCTGGAAGTCCCCGTACCACTTGTTGACGTTCTGGATAGAGATCATACGGCTAACCTTTTTTGCAGGAGCTTGACCAGCTGCGAGGCGGCGAAGCTGAGGGTGAAGTAGACCAGGCCGGCGAAGATCAGGAACTCATGGGCCTGGCCGATGATGTCGCCGCGCGAGCGGGCGGCGTTGAGGAAGTCCATCAGGCCGACGGTGTAGACCAGCGAGGTGTCCTGGAACAGGATGATGCTCTGCTGCAGCAGCAGCGGGGTCATCTTGCGGAACGCCTGCGGCAGGATGATCAGGCGCATGGACTGGCCGTAGTTCATCCCCAGTGCCTGCGCCGCGCCCATCTGGCCCTTGCCGATGGCCTGGATGCCGGCACGGACGATCTCGCAGAAGTAGGCCGCCTCGAACATGATGAAGGCCACCAGGCATGAGCTGAAGGCGCCCACCGGGGTGTCTTCGCCGGTGATCCAGCGCAGGATGAAGGGCACCGCGAAGTAGAACCAGGTGATCACCAGCAGCAGCGGGATGGAGCGGAAGTAGTTGACGTAGGTGGCGGCGAAGCTGGCCAGCAGTTTGTTCGGCGACAGCCGCAGCAGGGCCAGGGCGGTGCCCAGCAGCACGCCACCGAGCACGCCCAGGGCCATCAGCTGCAGGGTCATCCACATGCCGTCGACCAGGCCCGGCAGGGCCGGCAGGATTGCGCTGAAATCCATCATTTGCCTCCTACGGCGATCAGCCCGGGTACCGCGACGCGCCGCTCGATGGTGCGCATCAGCAGCATCAGGCCCATGTTCAGGGTGAAGTAGATCAGCGTGGCCAGGGTGAAGGCCTCGAACAGGTTGGCGCTGAACTCGGCGGTCTGTTTGGTCTGCGCCAGCAGCTCCATCAGGCCGATCAGCGAGGCCACCGAGGAGTTCTTGAAGATGTTGAGGAACTCGCTGGTCAGCGGCGGGATGACGATGCGCAGCGCCTGCGGCAGCAGCACCTCGCGGTAGATCTGCGGCAGGCGAAAGCCCATGGCGTAGCCGGCGGCGATCTGCCCCCTGGGCAGCGCCTGGATGCCGGTGCGCACCTGCTCGCAGACCCGCGCGGCGGTGAACAGGCCCAGGCACACCACCACGCTCAGGTAGGCCGAGGTGGCCGGCGCCAGGTCCTGCTTGAACCAGAGTTCCAGCGGCTCGGGCAGCAGGTCCGGCACCAGGAAGTACCAGAGGAACAGCTGCACCAGCAGCGGCACGTTACGGAAGATTTCCACGTAGGCGCTGGCCAGGCCAGCCAGAGCGCGGTTCGGCACGGTGCGCAGCACGCCGAGCAGGGTGCCGAGCAGCAGGGCGATGACCCAGCCGGCCAGGGCGATGGCGATGGTCCAGCCCAGGCCGGTGACGAACCAGTCCAGGTAGATCTCGCTGCCGATGCCGGTGGACTTGAAGAAGATGCCCCAGTCCCAGTTGTAATTCATGCGGGTTTCCCCTCGGGTGTCACAGTCGGTTGGAGGGGGCAGGGCGCACGCCTGCACGCCCCATCCGCGGGTAGCGGATGTGCCCCTGATCCATCGGGTGGTAGGTGGGAGCGGCGCTCCCGTGCCGCACCCCTCGTGAGGGCGCGGCGGGGGTTACCGTCAGAGCTGCTCGGCAGCCTTGTCGGTGGGGGTGGCGATCAACTTCTTCAGCTCGGCGCTCATCGGGAAGTTGAGGTTCAGGCCCTTCGGCGGGATTGGCTGCATGAACCACTTGTCGTAGATGGCGCTGACTTCGCCGGACTGGTAGGTGGCGGCGATGGCGCCGTCGACCACCTGCTTGAACGCCGGGTCGCCCTTGCGCAGCATGCAGCCGTAGATCTCGAAGGATTGCGGGGTGCCGACCACCGCCCAATCGGCTGGTTGCTTGGCCTTGGCCATTTCGCCGTAGAGCAGCGCGTCGTCCATCATGAAGGCCACCGCGCGGCCGGACTCGAGCATCAGGAAGGACTCGCCGTGGTCCTTGGCCGAGATGATGTTCATGCCCATCTGCTGCTCGGCGTTCATGATCTTCAGCAGGCGCTCGGAGGTGGTGCCGGCGGTGGTCACCACGTTCTTGCCCTTGAGGTCGGCGAAGTCGCCGACGCCCGAGGTCTTCTTGGTCAGCAGGCGGGTGCCGACCTCGAAGATGCCCACCGAGAAGTCCACCTGCTGCTGGCGCTCGACGTTGTTGGTGGTGGAGCCGCACTCCAGGTCGACGGTGCCGTTCTGCACCAGCGGGATACGGGTCTGCGAGGTCACCAGGTTGTAGCGCACCTTGAGCTCGGGCATGTCCAGTTGCTGCTTGATCGCCTCGACCACCTTCAGCTGCAGGTCGTGGGAGTAGCCTTCCGGTTGCTGCGGATTGCTGCCGAAGTAGGAGAAGGGGATGGAGGCGTCGCGGTGGCCGAGGGTGATGCTGCCGGACTCCTTGATCTTCTTCAGGGTGCCGGTCAGTTCGCCGGCCAGGGCCGGGGCGCTGAGCAGGCCGGCGGTCAGGGCGATGGCGACGGCGCGGGAAAGCGTGCTGGTGGTCATGCGGATTCTCACTGTTGTTGTTATCGGGCGGGGAAGCGCAGGGCATTCCTGCAGTGAGCTAGAGCAGGGAACGTGCCAGGCTTTTTGTTGGCCGGTTGATTTTATAAGTTATTGAAAATAAACAATAAAAATTAGGATTCTGGATTCGCTGCGACGGCCCCTGTTCGCCGGGGCGAACAGGGGCGCCTGGCGCATTCGGAAAACCGAACGCTGCGGCGGCCCTGGGGCAGGGGATTGGACTGTTGCGGTGGGCTAGCGAAGCATTGCCCACGCTGCGGCGGCCGGTCCGGCGCACGGCAGCGTAGGCTGGAAAACGGCGCAGCCTTTGCCAGCCTGACGCTCCCGGCCGCCCGACGTGGCGCCGCTACTGGGTCAGGGCGAAGGCCGTCTCCTGGGCGAAGATGGCGTGCACCGCGGCGGTCGGGTGGACGCCGTCCCAGAACAGGAAGTCATCGACGGCCTGGCAGGTGAAGGGCGGCAGCCCCGGGGTGATGCAGGCACTCTCCACCTGGCTGAGGCCGAAGGCCTGGGGATCGGCGACCAGTTGGCCGACCTTCTGGTACAGGTCGAGCCGGGCGATCTCGACTCCGGGGAGCAATTCCAGGCCCGTCAGCAGCCCCTCCAGCCCCGTATTGAATACCTGCGCGAAGAACCCGGCCGCCTGCACGGTGCCGGGGTTTAGCAGGTCGAGAGCGCGCACGGCGGGCGCCAGGCCGGGGTTGGGCACGTTGGCTACCAGAAAGTGGCGGGCGCCGGCTGCGTACAGGGCATCGAGGTTGGCGCCGATGGCCACCAGCGCTTCGGCGATGACGCCGGCACCGGCCGGGCCTGCCAGCAGGGCATCGCGGATGTCATTGCCGCCCATCTCCAGCACGTAGAGCGCATCGGCCGGCGCCACGCCGCCGACGTCGAACAGGAAGCTGCCGACCTGCAGCGACAGGCTGACGTTGATCCCATCCTCGCGCGCCCGGGAGGCCCCCACCGCGTAATTGCTCGCGCCTTTGCTGGTGCCGAGGAAGGCCGGGCTCACGCTGGCGGCCAGGCCCAAGGGGCGGGCGAACTGCTCGATCCAGGTGGCGCCGTTGCTGAAATGGTGGCCGCCCTTGGCGTAGGGCGCGTCCGGCACCCGCAGTGCGTCCAGGTTGGCGTAGGGCGGGGTCGATTGACGGCGGATCAGGGCGAAGGCGTTGCCGGGGTCGGACAGGCTGGTGCCGAACACCACGATGCGGCTGAAGCTTGGCTCTGCGCTGGCCCAGTCGGGCGCCAGCAGGGCCAGCGCCAGCAGGCCTATCAGCGTCCACCTGGGGGTCGATAGCGTGTTCATTGCAGATGCCCTCGATATGGAAAGGTGGGCCCCCCGATCAAATCGACAACCAAGACAAACAACTGCAAGTAAGTATCAGATTAGTTGATAGCTGCCCGGCCCCGGCGCTGCCGAGCTTCCGTCCGTCGATACGCGCAGCGGGCCAGTGTGACGGGGGAGGCGGGCGGTGCTGGAGAGCGAGGTAATGCTGCGAGTCAGTGCGCCAGCGATCAGACAAGAGCGCCGCCGTGGCGACCGCTCATGGGGGTGGAAAACGGCGAAGCCTATGCCGCCGTAATTACCCAGCCGACACCTTAGGCATCTGTATCGCTCCACACGGCGAACTCATTGCCGCTGGGCTCGATGAAGTGAAAACGCCGGCCGCCGGGGAAGGGGAAGATGGCCTTGCTGATCCGACCGCCGGCCTGTTCGACCTTGGCCTGGGTCTCCTCCAGTACGCTGCTGTAGAACACCATCAAGGCGCTGCCGTTGGCCTGCAAGGCGCACAGCTCGGATCTGAAAAAACCACCATCCAGGCCCTGGTCGGCAAAGGCCGTGTACTCGGGGCCGTAATCGGTGAAGACCCAGCCGAAGGCGGCCTCGAAGAAGGCCTTGGTCGCGGCCAGGTCCCTGGCGGGGAATTCGACGTAGTTGAGTTTTTCATGCTGGTTCATTGCGCTGTTTTCCCTTGAGGCAAAGGGGGAGATTTCAATGCGTGTTCAGCATAAATAAATCTGTCCCATTTTCTGTCCGTCCCATTTTCTGTCCTGGAGCCGGTGTCGCGGGCCCGGGTGCCACCTACCGCGAAGTTGCTGGCGGTGCTGGTGGGGTCGCGGAAGGCCCGGCCAGCGTCTTCGGCGAGTCCCAGGGGGCGGGCCAGCTGTTCGATCCAGGTGGCGCCGTTGCTGAAGTGATGACCGCCCCGGGCATAGGGCGCATCCGGGATCAGCAGCTCATCCAGATTGGCATAGGGCAGGGTCGACTGGTGGCCGGCCAGGGCGAAAGCGTTGCCGGGGTCGGAGAGGCTGGTGCCGAACACCACGATGCGCTTGAAGGTCGGTTCGGCGCCGGCCCAACTGGGGATCAGCAGGGTGAGCGCCAGCAGACCTGCCAGCGCCCATCTGGGGGGCGATATCGCGTTCATGGCACATGCCCTCGTTACGGAAAGTTAGGCCTCCTGAGCGAGTCGACTACCAAAGCGAGTTTGCGTGAGCAGTTTTCAGCGTAGTTGACCCCGGGCCTGGCCTGCGCCCGCGGGATGGCCGTTGGTCGATAAGGGCTTTGGGCTGTTTGACGAAGCATGGGCGGGAGGCGGCGGGCTTGGTGATTAAGCAAGAATAAATCAGCTCCCTTCTTCGTCTGCTCGGAAGAAGGGGATGGTTTCGAGTGCTACTTCCATTTGTAGTACCTTTTGCGGGCTTCGTGAAGGGCAATATCTTCTGCCGGGCTAGAGTATTTGCCTTTCTTGCCAACAATACCGAAGTGAATTGCAAACCACGAAAGTGCACTGAATATAAGGAAGCCCACTAGGTTTGTAAGAGGATTTTTTGATTCGGGTGCGTTTATTAAAAACAGTAATGCACACAAGGAAAAGGAAACTCCCCCGGCGAAGCTAGTTATTCGCCTAACAATGAGCCATAACTTCGCAGCGATGTCTTGCGTTTTGGTTGGTGTGGGGCGTCTGTTGGGATTCAGGTAGAAACAGAATAACGAAAATATGATGATTGTAAGTGCAGATAGGATGATTGTACTTATGTCCATTGGTGAGCCTCCGCTTTAGCAGTCGGCGGTTGATCCTGTTCTTAGCCCGGATATATAAACTCTACAGTCAGATTCTTATATCAATATTCAGATTCCAGTTCGCCACGTCCATTCATCACCCGCTTCCGCAAATAACAAGTCCCAAGACGCAACGAAATCCGCTCGTACTCCGAGCATAGACTCATCGGCAGGGTGGGGTGGAGAAGGCACATCCGGGTATCCATATCCTGCAGGGGCGCGCTGGTAGTTTGCTTCAGGTCATTCGCCTGGCTCGGGGGGCGTGGGCGATCAGCGCTGTTATAGAGAGAAAGCTCCCTGCGCCGAGCCCAGCGACAGACGGTCATGCAGGGGGGGCGCTCTTTGTGTCGTTAGGCTATACTGCGCCGCCTTAAAACCCGCCGGCTCGCGGGTTTGCCCCGAACATGACAAGCCACGCCCTTCGCGTGGCTTGTTGGTTTTTGACGCGCCGGTCGGCGCACTGAGATGAGGCACGACGATGAGCGCACTGGTTGGCGTGATCATGGGCTCCAAGTCCGATTGGTCCACCCTTAGCCACACCGCCGAGATGCTGGACAAGCTGGGCATTCCCCATGAGGTGAAGGTGGTCTCTGCCCACCGCACCCCGGACCTGCTGTTCCAGTACGCCGAAGAGGCCGAAGCCCGTGGCATCCAGGTGATCATCGCCGGTGCCGGCGGCGCCGCCCACCTGCCGGGCATGTGCGCGGCCAAGACCCACCTGCCGGTGCTCGGCGTGCCGGTGCAGTCGTCGATGCTGTCGGGTGTCGACTCGCTGCTGTCGATCGTGCAGATGCCGGCCGGCATCCCCGTCGCTACCCTGGCGATCGGCAAGGCCGGTGCGGTCAACGCCGCCTTGCTGGCGGCGAGCATCCTCGGTCACCAGCACCCGCAGTACCACGCGGCGCTCAAGCAGTTCCGCCAGGAGCAGACCGAGACCGTGCTGGATAACCCGGACCCGCGTCAGGCCTGAGGGCTGCGCGGGGCCAAGCAGGCGTAGCGCGGGCGAGCCCACCGCCACGGGTTGTGCATAGGGCCGCAGGCGCTGCGGCAGTAGATGAGGTAGACGCATGAAGATTGGTGTAATCGGTGGCGGCCAACTCGGTCGCATGCTGGCGCTGGCGGGCACGCCGCTGGGGATGAACTTCGCCTTCCTGGACCCGGCGCCGGACGCCTGCGCCCAGGCCCTCGGCGAGCACATCCGCGCCGACTATGGCGACCAGGACCACCTGCGCCAGCTGGCCGACGAGGTCGACCTGGTGACCTTCGAGTTCGAGAGCGTGCCGGCCGAGACCGTGGCCTTTCTCTCGCAGTTCGTGCCGGTCTACCCCTGCGCCGAATCGCTGCGCATCGCCCGCGACCGCTGGTTCGAGAAGTCCATGTTCAAGGAACTGGGCATTCCCACGCCCGAGTTCGCCGACATCCAGTCGCAGGCCGATCTCGACGCCGCGGCCGCCAGCATCGGCCTGCCGGCGGTACTCAAGACCCGCACCCTGGGCTACGACGGCAAGGGCCAGAAAGTCCTGCGCCAGCCCGAAGACGTGGCCGGCGCCTTCGCCGAGCTGGGCAGCGTGCCCTGCATCCTCGAAGGCTTCGTGCCCTTTACCGGCGAAGTCTCGCTGGTGGCCGTGCGTGGCCGCGACGGCGAGACGCGCTTCTACCCGCTGGTGCACAACCGCCATGACAGCGGCA
The DNA here is from genome assembly GCF_041027545.1 of Pseudomonas zhanjiangensis. Classification (NCBI taxonomy): domain Bacteria; kingdom Pseudomonadati; phylum Pseudomonadota; class Gammaproteobacteria; order Pseudomonadales; family Pseudomonadaceae; genus Pseudomonas; species Pseudomonas zhanjiangensis. Next base: position 323,107 of record NZ_JBFTEG010000001.1, read on the forward strand.
TCCTCGCCCTGTCGGTGGCCAGCAGCGATCACCCGCTGCAGGCGCTGGCCGAGGACTACGTCGGCCGTGTGCTGAGCAAGCTCGACTACGTCGGCGTGATGGCCTTCGAGTTCTTCGAGGTCGATGGCGGCCTCAAGGCCAACGAGATCGCCCCGCGCGTGCACAACTCAGGGCACTGGACCATCGAAGGCGCCGAGTGCAGCCAGTTCGAGAACCACCTGCGCGCCGTCGCCGGCCTGCCGCTGGGCTCGACCGCCAAGCTCGGCGAGAGCGCCATGCTCAACTTCATCGGCGAGGTACCGCCGGTGGACAAGGTGATCGCCATCGCCGACTGCCACCTGCACCACTACGGCAAGGCCTTCAAGGTCGGGCGCAAGGTGGGGCACGCCACCCTGCGCTGCGCCGATCGCGCTACCCTGGACCAGCAGATTGCCGCCGTCCAGGCGCTGATCGAGCAGGCCTGAGTCGCCGCCGAGCGCCGGATGGAACCTCCGGCGCCGGCTTGCGTCTGATGGCCAGGTGCCCTTTTGGGCGCCTGTCACTGAAAGGGAGAGCCTGACATGAGCATCATCGGCATCATCTTCATCGGCCTGATTGTCGGCCTGATCGCGCGTTTCCTCAAGCCGGGCAACGACAGCATGGGCCTGGTCATGACCATCCTGCTCGGCATCGGCGGTTCCATCGCCGCCACCTACGGCGGCCAGGCGCTGGGCATCTACCGGGTCGGCCAGGGCGCCGGCTTCATCGGCGCAGTGGTCGGCGCGGTGGTCCTGCTGATCCTCTATGGCGCGATCAAGAAGGGCTGAACGGCCCTTTTCCATCCCTCTGTTGCGAGCCTGACCATGCGCCACCTGCTGTTGTCTCTCCTGTTGCTGAGCGGCCTGGTGCATGCCGAGCTGGCGGAAACCGACTGGCTGGAACTGATGCCCGTCGAGGACCGCCAGGCCCTGGAGGCCATGCCGGAGATCAGCCACGAGGGCGCCGAGCGGGACAGCGAGTTCTACACTCCCGGCGGCCTCAAGCAGCGCGACAACAACCTGCCGGCGGTGATGTACTCGGCCAAGACGGTGGCGGCGCTGGACGGCCAGTCGATCCGCCTGGGCGGCTACCCGGTGCCGCTGGAGACCGACGCTGAAGGCCGCAGCACCCTGTTCTTCCTGGTGCCCTATCCCGGTGCCTGCATCCACGTGCCGCCACCGCCGCCGAACCAGCTGGTGCTGGTGCGCTATCCGGCGGGCATCGAGCTGGCGGATATCTACGCGCCGCTGTGGGTCAGCGGCACCTTGCGGGTCGAGCCGGTCAGCAACGCCCTGGCCGATGCCGCCTATGCCCTGGATGCCGGCTCGGTGCGGCCGGTGGAAGAAGCCGACCTGTAACCGCCATGCCCAGGGCGTAGCGACTGCGCCCGCCAGCCCGAGGCTGGCCGTTTGCCTATGCTTGAACAGAGGCGCACCGAACGGCCCGTGCGCGCCAGCCATGCGCTGTCTGTGCGCGACCAGGCCCGCCACCTGCCTGTGCCTGCCCGAATGCGGGAGGTGAGCCATGACTCACGGTCTGGCGATTCTGCTATTTGCGGTCTTCGCGCTGCTCAGCGGCGCCCTGCTGCGCTTCGTCCTGCAGGGCAGCAGGGTGCCCTACTCGGTGGCGCTGCTGCTGCTCGGCCTGCTGGTCGGCGCGCTGGCGCAGCAGGCCTGGCTGCCGTCCTGGGCCGAGGAGTTCGCCGGCAGCGTCGACTACGTGGCCGGCATCGAGCCGCAGCTGATCCTGTTCCTGTTCCTGCCCGCACTGATCTTCGAGTCCGCCTTCGCCATGGAGGTGCACCTGTTCCGCCGCATGTTGGTGCAGATCGCCCTGCTGGCGGTGCCGGGACTGATCATCGCCACCCTGCTCACCGCATTGCTGGTGCGCCTGGCCCTGCCGCTGGAATGGAGCTGGCCGGTGGCGCTGATGTTCGGCGCCCTGGTCAGCGCTACCGACCCGGTGGCGGTGGTCTCGCTGCTCAAGGAGCAGAGTTCGCGCAAGCGCCTGGAGACTCTGATCGAGGGCGAGTCGCTGCTCAACGACGGTACCGCCATCGTCTTCTTCGTGCTGTTCTACAGCATGCTGCTGGGCGGCGCGGCCGAGGTGGGGGTGGGTTACGTCAGCCAGGAATTCCTCCGTGTGGTCTGCGTCGGCGCCCTGATCGGCCTGTTGGTGGCGGCGGTGGTGGTGTTTTGGGTGGGCAAGGTGTTCAACGACGCGGTGCTGGAAACCGTGGTGACCATCGCCGCGGCCTACCTGGGCTTCATCGTCGCCGAGCACGGCTTCCATTCCTCCGGCGTGGTGGCGGTGGTGACCACCGCGGTGCTGCTCGCCGGGGTCGGCCGCACCCGCTTTAGCCCGGAGGTGATGCACTACCTGCATCACTTCTGGGAAATGCTCGCCTACATCTTCAACACCCTGATCTTCCTCCTGGTCGGCATCATCATCGCCCGCCAGGTGGCGCTGCCGTCGCTGCAGCTGTGGTTGAGCCTGCTGCTGCTCTATCTTGGGGTGAACCTGATCCGCGGCGTCACCATCGCCCTGCTCTCGCCACTGCTGGCGCGCCTGGGCATCGGCCTGACCCGCGACAAGGCGATCGTTCTCACCTGGGGCGGCCTGCGCGGGGCGGTGGCCCTGGCTCTCGCCCTGTCGGTGGCGCAGCAAGGGCAGATCGCCGCCGAGATCCGCGAGCAGGTGCTGTTCCTCACTGCCGGCCTGGTGGTGCTGACCATCGTGATCAACGGCGGCACCATCAGCGCCCTGCTGCAGTGGCTCGGCCTGGCCCAGCTGCCGCCGGCCAAGCGTGCCACCGTGGCCAAGGCCGAGGGCCTGATCCACAAGGAGGTGGCCGATCTGCTCGAGGTGCTGAGCCGCGACGAACTGCTGGCCCAGGCCGACTGGCCGAGCATCGAGCGCAGCCTGCAGGAACTGAGGCTCAGTACTCAGTTCCAGCCGAGCGAGCCAGGTCCGCAGGAGGACCTGGCGATCTTCTACAAGCGCCAGTTGCTGGAAAGCGAGCGGCAGAACTACTGGAACCAGTTCAGCCTCGGGCTGCTCGACCAGAGTGCGGCGGCGCGCCTGGTGGAGGCGGTGGAGGCGGCGCTGGACGGCACCCCGGACCTGGGCCCGCGGGCCAAGCTGCTGGCCCTGTGGTCCGGCCCGGCCTGGCTGGAGCGCCTGGCCCACTGGGGCTGGCTGGAGCGCACCCGCTTCCGCCACCTGGCCGCCGTGTATGGCACCCTGCGCGGTTACCGCCAGGCCCAGCAGGCGATGCACGCCCTGGCCACCGACCTGGCCCCCGACCCCGACATGGCCAGGGCCGCCCAGCAGCAGATCGACGCCAACCTGCAGCAGGCCCAGCAACACCTCGAACGGCTACGCCGCGATCATGGCGCCGCCGTCGCCCAGCTGGAGACCTATACCGCCCTGCGTTTGCTGCTCAACCGCCAGCGCGAGGCGGTGCAGCACCTGGCCGACGAAGGCGTGCTCGAACCGGCGGAAAGCCGCAAGCTGATCGAGCGGGTGGAGCAGCGGATGTTCGAGCTGGCGCGCGGGCGGTTGGGGGCTCTGGGGCGGCGGGGGCAGGGGGCGTGAAAATGGGATACAGAGACTGATTATTTTACTACCCGGCGGTTGTACTCAACTTCTGCAACCGCTCTGCATTTCCTTTCAGGCACATCGCCAGCCCAAATAAGTCTGCTCCCTTTCTCCCCAAGAATGATTGGTTCAATTGGCTTCTATCGCGCGTAGTAGCTCCAACGACGTCAGGCGTTTCAGCGTGTGTGTGGCGGGATCTGTCTCGACATCCAGCGCCAGCGGCGTTGTGCCATCCGCGTCATATACCAAATAGGCGTTGCCGCTGCTCACCTCATAGGTTTTCGTACCTGCTGTCGCTATGGTTCTTGGGGTCGCAGACATCGGGTCTTCGACCGAGCTGTAGCGCAATGCCACATCGACCTCGCCCAGTCGGCCTAGGGGGGCGTCGGCAGCTTGAGGGGGCTCGGCCATCACGGACTGCAGGGACACTGCATTGGAGGCTTCGATCCAATTGTCCGAATATGTGGAAATCAGGTTTTGATTCTCGTTCGACAAAGGCATATATAGATTGCATGCGGCCTTTCGAATAGAGGCACCGTTCTGCCCATTGCGAATATTGAAATATGCGCAATTGATGACCGGAACTTTGTCCTTGAACGTGAGGGTATAAAATACTTCGAAATGCGTGTTTGATCCGGCGTTTTCGTAGGTCAGCGCGGGAGCCCCGTTGAACGAGACCAAGGCTCTGTAAGTCTGGCCTGCGTAGCCAACTATATCGGCGAATACCTTGGTTTCCGTTCCCCAGCTTATCGTCAACTCGCCGGTGTCCATGTTCCCTTGGTAGATTTCCGTGACTTCGCCTCTATTGGCTGTGACGGTGTATGTCTGCGCATATATGGTGGTAGCCAGCGCAAGCGGTATCAGTAGCACAGTAGATAGTGTGTATTTCATAGTGTGAAGGCTTCCTTGGCTGAGGATGTTTCTCTTAGGATGGCCTCAAATTTTGGAGCGCAAAGGGGACAGATTTATTTAATAAATATAAATCTGTCCCCTTTTCCGTTTCATTGCCTGTGATAGCGCCTAGTCCATGTCGCCCTCATATCTACCAGAGCTTGGATTAAAACTCCAAAAATGTAATCTGGTAAGTGCCTGTCCTTTTACATATATGATTTCATCCAAGTCGTTTCGCTGGTAGGAGAGGAATGCGACGTCTTTATAGTTATTACTAGTCGACCCAGCCTCCTCCACACCCGCAAAATAATCCCCGCCCACGAAGTGGAGAAAGCCCTTGCATTGGACGAAAATTCCGAAAGTTCTATCCTTGGCCGACCCCTGACTATCAAATGATTCAAATATGTAGTCCGGATTATCATCACTGTTGAGGTCCGCCTGATAGGCAATGCGCCCCCGCTCCCGTGAAACTTCAGAACCCTGAATGGTAGTCAAAATGCTAACGGCTCTGTCACCCTCCCTCCACTCGGAGAGAAAACTTCTCGCTTTTATATTCCCCTTGCATACTTCAGGTTCGCCAGCGAGTGCATTAATACTGATGAGAAGCAATATGATTGTCGATAGTTTCATACTCAAGCATCCATCAGGAAAGTATCTCTGCCGGTACGTACCGAACCTTGCGGCTGGCCAGCACCAAAAAGAATACTTGTCGATATAGTATTATTTATAGCTGACGCTGCAGTAAGTAGACGCTCTGTCAGCGCAGACTCATGAGCATCCACCCAGTTCTCCACTTGCAGTTGCCAGTTCACCAAGGGATTATCATTTATTGCACCCTGTATTGCTGCAGTAATCCGCTCATAGGTAGGGTGCACAACATGGGACGGCCTATAAACATGCCAGCGTAAAAGTATAGCAACAGCCTTCTCAGAGGTAAAAATGTCTCCCAGAGTGCTATTTATCGCACTTGCGCCAATCTGAAAGCTAACACTTTTGCTTCGAATATCCTGAATTCTTTGCTTGGCCATTTCCCACATCGCCTGCCGATATTCAGGAATCGTTCTGCCAGCCATACTAATTCTGTAGATCCAGTGCCAGTTCTTTAAATAAGCGGCTTCTGTCTTTGCGTTCAAGAGAGGGCTAAATTCAGTCTCAGCGCGAGTTGGCGCTGATGGCAAATGAGTTTCGTTAGTAAGCTTGAGCCATGAGTTATATGTCCTTGTGCTGGATGAATAAAGATCCTCATCACTCCATTTATATTCAGGATGAAGACCAAAATTCCCAAACACCTTATTAAAGCCAGCTTTACTACGCTCAGCAAAATATGCGATGAATGCCGGAAACTCGGCCTTGTCGTATTCGTTTCCGTTAGAAGCCCCCATTGTCCAATGGCATGGTCCGGCCGAAACCAAGGAATTATCCCAGGCGTTGATTACATCAAATCTCCCATAGCACTCAGCCTCGGCAACTACCCGTATCGCGCGATATGTAGACAGTGGTGCCGTCGCTAACTGCTCTGGATTTGCTGGGGAGCCTAGCATGCTCTCGACTGTCATTTCCGCTTCTGGAGACCAGCTATGCCTTTTTGTCGCATTGGGGCCACCCTGAGTGTCATAGTAACCAATAGCGTGATATTGGGATGCAGGCCTGATGGTAGGATAGGTGTAATATTGAGAGAAGTCTCGAGCAAAGATGCGTGGAGCACTATTTGTAAAGCTGTCATATTTCCATAGATTTGAGCCGCCGTCGGACAAGGTAGTCCGCGCTCCTGACTGGTTTACCGACCAAGCCTCAATTACGACTGGGCACCGGTAATGATTTTCCAGCCAGAATTCGATGGCCGCCCTAGTGCCTGAGTCAACCACTCCACTTACTGGGCCAGTGTGCAAATGGCCATTGGCTGTTTGCTCTAGAGATTCAACATAATATGATTTTGGTTCGTCTGTTGACTCAGGTGCGTTAGGCGCCTGTCCGGCCTGAACAATAATATGAGCGGAGCTATCGTAATAAACTTCGCTGTTGTTAATTAGTTTCGAAGCCCCGCCGGATGTTAGTAGCAATTGGCCAATTCTGTCTTCTTTAACTCGTGCCACATGGGTCATTTTGGCATAGATCTGAAATTCCCTGATTGCCCATTCACTTGATTTGCCAAAAATACCATCGGGGCTGCCCACAATAGCGAAGCCAAGTGTTCGCAAGTCTTCTTGCAGGTGTCTTACATGCTCTGGAATCGTAAGTGATACGGTGCTGCTGGAAGTGCCGACAGCCCCTGTTTCTGCAGTCTCTTGTTGTATAGCGGGATTATCTACTCCCCCCCAACGTGGAGGCGTATTCTGCTGTGAAACTCCATCGTGGTCGCCTCGACGAAGATCAAAATTTCCGTATTTCATAATCTTGCCTCCCTACACATTGTGCTGCTTAATCAAAAGGTCCTTTTCAGATGCGGTAATGTGGTCCTTGTCAGTAAGCTGGCAAGCTCGTTGAAAGCAACGTGTTGCATACTGAGTCTTTGGACCATCAATCCCGTCTAATGCACCACTGTAGAAGCCCAAGTTTTTCAGCCGAGACTGCCGGCCGAGGACGTCATTAGCAGGAGCTTGCTTATTAATATCGAGCTCCCATGTCCATGCCTGATGCTCTTGCCCGAATGGATAGAACGTCAGAGTGGCTTTTTTTGCTCCGTCCGGAAGTGGGTGATCAACATAACCGCCCGCTGTAGTGGCTCCTTTGTGTTCGATTCCGTTCACATTTAATACGTAAGGCTGACCAGTTATGCCTTCCTTTTCAAATGGCCGCTTTAGTTGTACTCGCAATCGGTTGCTTAGTTTCCTTGTCGGCTGAGAGGTAGCCAAGTTGCCGGCTATTTGCTCCAGCACCTCCCCCGCTAGGTCGCTGTCCGCGGCGCCTGGCAGTACCGGTGGTTTGATCTTGATCCCCGAGCCCTTCCCCGGCGAGCCGCCGGCGTTGATCTTGGCCAGCGGGCCGGAGAGGGTGATGCCGCCGGGGTCGAGTTTGATGAAGCTGCCGCCGGCCTTGAGGGTCAGCTCGGTGCCGGCTTCGATGACCATCTTCTGCCCGGCCTTGAGGTGGATCTCCTTGCCGGCCTTGGTCAGTTGGGCGCTGCCGAGCTTGATGTGCTGGTTCTGCCCGACCGTGAGGTGGTCGTCGGGTTTGACCTGGACCTTGCGCTCGGCATGCACCGTCAGGTGTTCCTCGGCCTGCAGCTCGGTGTAGCTGTTGGCCTCGACGGTGTCGTGGCGTTCGTGGCCGACGCGGATGCGCTGGTCGTGCTCGATGTTCTCGTCCCAGTCCTTCTGCGCGTGGACGTAGATCTGCTCCTGGCCGGCGCGGTCTTCGATGCGCAGTTCGTTGTAGCCGCCGCCGCCGGGGCTGCTCAGGGTCTTGAACACGGTGCGGGTCTTGTGCGCCGGCAGGTCGTAGGGCACCTGGTGTTCCTTGTGGTACAGGCAGCCGGTCACCAGGGGTTGGTCGGGGTCGCCTTCGAGGAAGGTGATCAGTACCTCCATGCCGATGCGCGGGATGGCGATGGCGCCATAGCCGTCGCCGGCCCAGCCGCTGGCCACGCGCAGCCAGCAGCTGGTGGTGTCGTCGGCCTGGCCGTGCCGGTCCCAGTGGAACTGCACCTTGATCCGACCGTACTCATCGCAGTGGATTTCCTCGCCGGCCGGGCCGGTGACCACGGCGCTCTGGCTGCCCAGCACCCTGGGTTTCGGATGGGCCAGCGGCGGGCGGAAGGGCACGGCCCAGGGCGTGGCGCGGAACTGGTTGCGGTAGCCCTGGGTAAAGCCGTCGGCCGGTTCGACCTGACTGGTCACCGCCTCTTCCAGCACCTGGGGTTGTTTGCCCTGGTGGATGACCTCGTGCAGCAGCCAGAGGTCGTTGTAGTCCTGGCGCGGATGGTCGGAGAGTTCCAGGAAGTGGCCGCTGAGCAGCCTGGGCTGGTCGCTCTTGCCCTCGGCCAGGCGGTAGTCGGCGCGGTGGCGCTCCAAGGCACGCTGGCTCAGGTGCTTGCCGCGGTTGCGATCGCTGAAGCGGCCGGGGTAGTCGTAGTCTTCAAGGTCCGGCAACGGCTTGGCTTCCGGGTCGCGCTGCTCCTTGTGCGTCGCCTCCATCTGCAGCCGCGGTTGCTCGAAGTCATAGTCGCGGCGGCTGGTGCGGCTGGTGCGGGTCTCCAGGCGCACGGCAAAGCGCTTGATCACCGGATCAATGGCGGTCATGCCGTTGTCCTGCAGGTAGGCCGTGGGTTGGCCGAGCCTGGCGAAGGCGCTCTGGTCGTCGCCGAACACCAGCACATGCCCGTCGCTGCCGTGCTGGAAGTGGTAGTGGATGCCTTCTTCCTCGCACAGGCGCTGGACGAAGTGCAGGTCGGACTCATCGTACTGCACGCAGTAGTCGCGCTCGGGATAGACCGTAGGGCCGAGCTGGAACTGGTACGCACCGGCGAGGATGCCGTGCTCCTCCAGCACGGTGGCGACGATCTGCGGCACCGTCAGGTGCTGGAAGATGCGCTGGTTGGTGCGCAGGGCCAGGTAGCTCAGCTGCGGCACCAGGCTCAGGCGGTAGCGGGTCAGGCGCTTGCCGGACTCGCCCTGGGCGACCTGAAAGATCTGCCCGTGGATACCCGGGCCGTCGGGACTGAAGGCGAGGAAGGCGTAGCGGTGCAGCAGGCTCTGCAGGTCGAGGTCCGCCTGTTCGCTGATCAGTTCCACTTCGAAGCGGTAGGGCTGGCTGATCGCCTCGCGGCCGCTGAACTCGAGTACCTGCAGGTCGTGCTCGAGGCCCTCGATGTGCAGGCTGAAGTGGGTTTCATTGGCCGGGTTGAACATGCGGGGTTCCTTGTAGAAAGATCATCCATTGATATCGCGGTGCCTAGTCGCCCAGGCCCAGCCAGCGTTGCCAGCGCGGCGCGGGCGGGCGGCGAAATGCCTCGAGCAGTTGCGCACAGCAGACCCTGCGCTGCGCCTCGTCGAACGCCAGTGCCGTGCGCAGGGCGTTCCAGCAGTGCGCCGGCAGTTGCGCGGGGCGTTGCAGCTGGCGGTCCAGGGCCATGGCCTTGGCCTGTTTGGCGCTGAGCCGGCGGAACGGGTGGCGCCCACCGGCCAGCTCATAGAGCACGCAGGCCAGGGCATAGACATCGGCGGCGGCCGATAGCGGCCCGCCCTCGAGCAGTTCCAGCGCGGCGTAGCGCGGCGTCCAGGCGGCGAAGCGGCTGCGGCACAGGCGCGGCAGGCCGGGCAGCAGCCCTTCCACCGGCTGGCCGAGACCGTAATCGAACAAGCGCAGGCCGTCGTCGGCGAGCATCACATTGCTCGGCTTGAGATCGCCGTGCAGCACGCCCAGGCCATGCGAGTAGCTCAGGGCCTCGAGCAGGGCGATGGCGATCTCGCGTAGCTCGGGCCAGGGCAGGCCGTCGGGGCGCTCGGCGAGCAACTGGTCGAGGGTCAGGCCGCGCAGCAGCTCCAGGGTGAGGAAGGCGCGCTGGCTCGGCAGGTCCACCTCGAAGCCGAACAGGCGCACCACGTGCGGGTGCTTGAGCCGGGCGGTGAGGGCGAACTCGCTGTACAGCAGGGCGTTGGCGTCCGGGTACTCGGCGAAGTCGTCGCTCAGGGTCTTCAGCGCCACATAGGGCTCGGGGTCGCCGAATTGTTCGCGCAGCAGGTCGCGGGCCCGGTACACCGCGCCCATGCCGCCGACGCCGAGCAGGCGCTCGATCCGGTAGCGACTACCGAGCACCTCCGGCAGCTCGCTGAGCGCCGGCCGCGCCACGGGTTGCGCGGGCGCGGCGGCGGTGGCGGCCAGGGCGAAGTAGGTCAGGTCCGAGGCGGGCTCGTTCATCGCGCGCTCCTCATCGGCGCACCACCACGGCGCTCAGGTTGTCCCGCGCCGGGCCTTCCAGCGCCAGCTGGAACAGCCGGTTCAGCGCCAGCTGCGGCGACGGCAGGTTCAGCGCGGCACCCAGCTGGTCGGCCGACAGGCCCTGGTAGAGGCCGTCGCTGCACAGCAGGAAGACATCGCCGGGGCAGGTCTGCAGCTCGAGGATATCCAGCTGCAACGCCTCGCTGGCGCCGATGGCCCGGGTCAGGGCGTGCGCCGCCGGATGCCGAGCTGCGTCCTGCGGGGCCAGCCCCTGCTCGTCGATCAGCTGCTGCAGCAGCGAGTGGTCGCGGCTGAGCTGGTACAGGCGGCCGCCGCGCCACAGGTAGCAGCGGCTGTCGCCGGCCCACACACAGGCGGCGCGCTCACCCTCGATCAGCAGGGCGACCACGGTGCTGCCGATCAGCGTGTCCGGGCGCTCCGCGGTGACGGTCAGCTCCTGGCCGAGGCGGCGGTTGACCCCGTGCAGGCGCCTGCGCAGCTCGTCCAGGCGCTGCTGCAGGTCGCCGGCGCAGGGCTCGGCCAGCTGCTCGACGATCAGACGGCTGGCCAGGGCGCCGTTCTGGTGCCCGCCCATGCCGTCGGCGACCGCCCACAGGCCCTGCTCGGGCAGGGCCAGGAAGGCGTCCTCGTTGCGTGCACGGACCTTGCCGGTGTCGGTGCGCGCGGCGCTGCGCCAGGTGCCGGTGGCGACTGTCGGCATCAGAGCGTGGCCGGCAGCTTGAAGCTGCGCAGCAGGCCGAGGTCGAAGGGGTTCGGCGAGCGCTGGCTGTGCAGCAGGTAGTTGGCGTGCAGGCCGCCCAGATCGGCCTTGAGCATCAGCACGTCGCGACCGCTGTGGTAGTCGACCTGCATCAGGTCGAGCAGGCGGAACAGCGACCAGGGGCCGGTGTTCTTCTCGATGCCCACGCGGCGCCCGCCGAGCTCCTCGACCACCAGGCTGGTGCGGCCTTCGTCGGCGTCGGCCGGCCAGCTGAAGGCGGTCTGCACGATCGGCCCGTGGCGGTATTCCAGCTGCTGGCTGCCGAAGCGGAAGTCGGCGCGGCCGAGGCTGGAATCCAGCGAGTAGGGCTCGAGCTTGAACAGCACCTTGGGCTCGTTGGGGTTCTCGGCGAAGAAGCTGCGACGGATGGTCTGGGCGTGGCTCATCTGCAGCAGGAACTCGCGCGACAGCGGCAGGCCGCGGCCGTCGACCTGGCGCAGGCGGTACTGCCCGGCACTGCCGCTGACGAACGGCTTGAGGTAGCTGTCGAAGAAGCGCTGGGCGATGCCCTGGCTCTTGAAGAACTCGCGGAAGTCGGCGATTGCCACGTCGCTGTCGCTGTGCGCGCTGAACGGGTAGCGCTGCTTCAGCGAGCCGTCGTAGGCAGCGTACAGCTCGCTCTGGTAGCGCTGGTTGAGGTAGTGGTAGGCGTCGCCGAGCACCAGCATCCAGCTGTCTTCGGCGAGCAGGCCGAGCCAGTTGCCGATCGGCTGGGGCAGGCGCGCGGCGCTGCTGCGCAGCTGGTTGATGGCGTCGCGGCGGCCGCTCATGCGCGCCTTGGCCAGTTCGAACGCGGCCTGCTCCGGGGCGCTGGCGTGGGCCAGGCCGGCCAGCTGCAGCTGCAGGGCGTCCAGCGCCTGCAGGCTGGTCGCCAGCTCGGCGCTGGCGCCGCCGTTGTCGTCGAGCAGGCGGTGCAGCGGTTCGAAGCGCCGCTCCAGGGTCTTGCGCGCGGTGTCCGGCAGTTTCTTCAGCAGCGCCGCCTGGGCCTGTTCGGCGGCGGCGCCGGCCAGCTTGGCGGCCTTGCCCAGCTTGCCCTTGGCGCCTTGCAGCGCTTCGGCGGCGGCGCCGGCCTCGTCGGCGGCCTCGGCCATGCCCTTGAAGCGGGTGTTGTCGCGCACCTCGACCAGCAGCTGCAGCAGCGGAGAGTTGGCGGCAGTCAGGCCGGCCAGTTGCAGGGCGCCCTGGTTGGCGCTGCCGACCGGTTCCAGACTGAGCTGGGCCAGGGCCTCGCCCCAGTAGTTGGCGTAGTCGCGGAAGTACAGCTGCTCCATCTCCACCAGCAGGCGGCTGAGGTCGCCGGTGCTGAGGCTGTCACCCTCGCCGAGCACCCAGTTGTCGCGCAGGATGTCGCGCACCAGGTCACCGCCCTGGGCGACGAACAGCTTCTGGTAGCCGGCCTGGGTGTAGAAGCCGGGGATCCGGTAGTCGGCGCCGACGAAGACCGCCGCCTGGGGCCCGAGCTTCTGGCTCAGGCGGTAGTCCGGCAGGCTGCGGGCCTGCTCGCGAAGCATGCGATAGACCACATTGGCCAGCGATTCGCTGCGCAGTACCTGGCGCGCCTGGGCCACCAGCGGGGCGTTCAGCGCATAGGGGGCGAAGGGCTCGGCCAGCAGGCGCTCGAAGTGCCGGTTGAGGCCGCGCTGGGCGGCGCTGTTGCCGGCGTAGCGCAGCGACCAGTCGGCGGCCAGCCATTCCTCCAGGTAGGTGGCGTCGCGGCGCTCGGCCAGGTTGAGCATCAGGTAGGCGCGCAGGCTGCCCAGCAGGCGCTCGCGGTCGCCCAGGTTGGCGCGGATCTGCGCCTCAAGCTGGCGCGCCACGCGAGGCAGCAACAGGGTTTCCAGCTCGCCGCGGTAGGCGCGCTGCACGGTCGGCTCGACCCGTTCGACCTGGTACAGGCCGCCGCGCTGCAGGTAGGACACCTGATCCTCGGGCGGGAACACCTGGGTCGCGGCAAAGCTGCTGTCCAGCGCCGCGAGGGTGCGCAGGGCGTCGTCCTCGGCGGTGATCGCGCCGCGTTCACGGGTCAGCCGCTCGGCCAGCTCGCGCAGCTGTTCCAGGCGCCCGTGGTTGGCCGAGAAGCCGTTGGCCCAGAGCGCGCCGAACAGCGCCAGGCAGGCGAAGGCGCCGGCGTACAGGGCGCGCTGGCCCCAGTCGATGCGCCGCACTTCCTTCTGGTCCAGGCCGGCCAGCTCGGCCTCGGGGAAGATCACTCGGTCGAGCAGCTGGTTGATGAAGCGCGCGCGGCCGCTGCGGAAGGTCGGCAGGGCACTGCTGGCCAGGCCGAGGTTGCGGCCGATGCCGGCGGTCAGCGGGTCCAGCTGCTCGTCGAGCTGCGGCGCGCTGGTCAGGTAGAAGCCGCGCAGCTGGCTGGCGCGCTGGTAGCGGTTGCCGCTGAAGGCCAGCTCGACGAACAGGCACAGGCGCTCGCCAATCTGCCCCAGTTGGTGGGGGAAATCGAGGATGCGGCCGCGGCGCTGGGTATCGCGCTCCTGGTGCATGCGCAGCACCACCTGGCTGTTGAGGCGACGCAGCAGTTCCTCGAACTCCTGGCGCAGCACCTGGACGTCGGTGCCGTTCTGCTCCTTGCGGAAGCTGGCGCCGAGTACCTGGTCGCTCTCCTCGCGCGACAGCTGGTCGAAGAACTCGTCGAAGCCGAGCACCTTGTCGGCCTTGCTCAGCACCAGGTACACCGGCACGTCGGCGCCCAGGCGCTGGTGGATGTCCTGCAGGCGCTGGCGGGTCTGCCGGGCCAGGGTCTCCAGCGCGACCTCGCTGCCGCCCTGCAGCTGCTCGACCGGGATGTTCACCAGCACGCCGTTGAGCGGGCGCGCGCGGCGCTTGCGCAGCAGGCCGAGCAGGGTGTTCCAGGCGCTGGCGTCGATCTGCGGATCGCCCTGGCTCAGGTAGCGGCCGGCGGTGTCGATCAGCACCGCGTGGTCGGCGAAGTACCAGTCGGCGTGGCGGGTGCCGGAGACGTCGCGGGTCAGGCGCTGGTTATCGCCGCGGTTGAGCGGGAAGTCCAGGCCGGAGAAGTCCAGCAGGCTGGTCTTGCCGCTGCCTTGCGGACCGAGCAGCAGGTACCAGGGCAGCTCGCTGCGCCACTTCTCGCTGCGCCCGCGGTACAGGCTGGAGCGCTTGAGGGTGCGCAGGGCGTCCTTGAAGCGCTGGCGCAATTCGGCCTGCTCCTCGCCGATCAGGCCCTCGCGGCGCAGGCGCTCCTGGGCGTCGGCGTCGTCTTCCTCGGCCTTCTTGCGCGCGCTGGCCTTCCAGCTGGCGAAGACCATGGCCAGGCCCCAGAGCAGGAACAGCGCGCTGATGCTCAGCAGGCGGCTGGTGGCCGATTCCCAGAACCTATGGTCGTCGACCGCCAGCAGCGGCCCGGCGAACCACACCAGCAGCGCCAGCAGCAGTACCAGCAGCAGGCTCCAGACCCAGGTCTTGCGCAGAAAGGCGGCCAAGTTGGCGAAAAAACTCTTCATTTCAGATCATCCATGATTACGCCCGCGGACGGGTCGAGTTGCTCGTACGGCTGCAGCACGGTGTCGCGTTGTTCGCCCAGCACCCAGGCGAAACCGGCGTAGATCACCGTCAGGCACATCAGGGTGAACAGTGCCACCAGCCACCAGGGGACGATGCGCACCAGGCGCCGGCGGGTGTCCTTGAGACCCTGCCAGTGCGGCGAGATCTCCCGCGGCACGTCGCCACGCATCTGGCGGATCTGCCGGTACAGGCTGTCGCGCACCGCCTCCAGCTCGAGCATGCCGCGCGGCAGCACGCGGTACTTGCCCTCGAAGCCGAGCGACAGGCAGATGTACATCAGCTCGAGCATCGGCAGGTGCTTGACCGGGTTGCGCGACAGCCGCTCGAGCAGCTGGAAGAACTTCTCGCCGCCGAAGGTCTCGTTGTGGAAGCTCGACAGCAGGCTCATCTGCGACCACTCGCTCTCGTTGCCCCAGGGTGTGGTCACCACAGCCTCGTCGACCACGGTGCAGAGCACATAGCGTGCGGCCATCACCTGGCTGCTCTCGGCGCCGTCGTGCAGGGCGCTGTGCTCGAACAGCTTGATCGCGCCGGACAGGCGCTGGTGCAGGGCGTCGAGGTCCTCGGCGTCGAAGCTGTGCTTGAGCCGCACCACCTCCGAGAGCAGCGAGGAGGCCGCCGCGACCAGCGGGTTGAGGCTGATGTTGAAGCTTTCCGCCGGGCGCAGGCGGGCGGCGTAGATCATCCGCTCCTCCAGCTGCTCGAACTTCGGCGGGGCGGCGAAGTCGGTCAGCGGGCTGCTGGCCGGGGCATCGCCGTGGCGATTGAGGATGACCGTCTTGTCGTCCTGGCCGTATTCCATTTCCTTGGTGGTCATAATCAGTTCCTGATCGCCCAGAATTTCAGCTCAAGCCCGGAGAACTCGCCGGACACGTGGAAGGCGAAGCCGCCGGAGCGTTCCAGCTGCGCCAGCTCCTCGGAGCCCAGCTCCAAGGCGAAGTAGGTCTTGCCCGAATGGAAGGGGATCTGCCGCGGCGCCACCGGCAGCGGTTTGACCTTGATCCCCGGCAGGTGCAGGTTGACCAGCTGGCGGATGCGCTCGACCGGGCCGACCTTGAGGTGCGCCGGCAGGCGGTTGCGCAGCTCCTCGGAGTCGCACTGGGCGCTGGCGGCGAGGACGAAGCTGGAGCTGCCGAGCAGCTTGTGGTCGTGCAGCGGCGACACCTGGATGCCGTACTGGCGCTGCTGCAGCAGCAGTTCGATGGCATGCTGCTCGAGCACCATCGACAGCACCTGGCGGATCGCGTCCATCAGCTTGCGGAAGGAGAGGCCCTGGTCGCTGTGCTGGTAGCGGCTGTCCAGGCGCGGGCGCTTGGTCTCGCTGGAGAAGGTCGCCAGTTCGCCGAGCAGGCCCAGCAGCTCGCGGTAGATCTGCTCCGGGTGCACCTGTTCGATGCCCAGGTAGTGGCGTAGCACCGGCTCGAAGCGGTTGATCAGCTGCAGCATCATGAAGTCGCCGACCTCGGCACCGCCGACCTTGCCGGTGGCGCGGATGCGCTCGGCGAGGATGTCGCCGCGGTGGCCGAGCATGCTGATCACTTCCTTGAGGCAGCTCAGCAGGTAGCCGGAGGCCTGGAAGTTGACGTAGGTGGGGATGAATTCCGGGTCGAGGCTGATCACCCCGTCCGGGGTGGTGTCGAGCACGTCGCACAGCTGCAGCTTGACGTAGGCCTGGTCGCTCTGCTGCTCGCCGAGCAGCAGGCGGAAGTCCGGGCGGCCGCAGCTGACCTGGCTGGAGGCGCTGTCGCCGGCGTTGGAGTCGGCGACTTCCTCGTCGAAGGCGGTGTAGCGTGCCAGCACGTCCTGCTGTTCGGGGCGGCGGCTCTCGATATGGTTGCCGGTGACCAGCGGCAGCGCCAGGTACACCGGCACGTTGTTGGTGTTCGGTGGCACGTCCAGGGCCAGCGGCTCGCGCTCGGCGCCGATGTCGAACAGGCTGCCGTCGGGCAGCACGCCGCTGGCCTTGCTCACCACCAGCTTGCCCATGTTGAGGAACTGGCGGTCGATCTCCAGCTCGAAGAAGCCCCAGGCATAGCTGTCGAGCTTCTGCGTGCGGGTCTTGAGCTGGTAATCGTAGTAACGGTCGCTCTGCTGGAAGTGCTGCGGGCGCAGCAGCATGCCTTCCTGCCAGACCACTTTATGCTGGCTCATGGCTTAGTCCTCGTCCTGCTGGTCGAGGGCGCGGATGCCCTGGTCATCGAGCTGCAGCGCGACCTCGTTGCGTGCCTGCGCCTGCAGCGGGATGACGTAGCGCCAGCTGGTTTCCGGCAGGTCGCGGTAGGCCGCGAGCACGCCGACGTAGCGGCTGCCGTCCTCGACCGAGAGCTTCAGCTGGCGGGTCTCGCCGGGGCGCAGCTCGAGTTCCTCCTGGGTCACCAGGTCCGGGGTCAGGGCCTCCTTGGGGCGCTGGTAGAGCGAGAAGAAGTCGGCGTTCTCGAAGGCCACCGGGTGCTTGAGTTCGATCAGGCGCAGGACGATCGGCGAGGGCCGGCCGTTGAGGTCCGGGTTGAGCTGGTCGCTGCCGCTCAGGCTGAGGTCGAGCTTGGTCAGGTGCGAATAGGGTGACAGCGCCGAGCAGCCGCCGAGCGCCAGCAGCGTGGCGAACAGGGCCAGGAGGGTAAAGCGGGGCATGGGCATCATCCTTGAACGTCGGTGTTGAGGGTGGCGATCAGGCGGACCTGTTCTTCGTAGGTGCGGGCGAAGTCGCGGGCGAACAGGCGGTCGCTCCAGTCGTCGTTCTGCTCCAGCGCGGCATGCAGGCGGCGATAGGCGCGCCAGCGGCTGCCGGCGGTGGCGATCAGCGGCTTGCGCCCCTCACGCTCGAAGCGCAGGTTCAGCTGTTCCGGCGACAGCTGCTCGAACATGCCCTTGAGCGCCGCGCGGCTGGCGGCGAGCAGCGCCACCTGGTGCGCCTGCAGGTCGCGGAAGCCACGGCTGATCGCCTGTTCGGCCGGCAGCTGGCCGGCCTTGCCGCCGCGCAGCAGGGCCTGCAGCGCCTCGCCGGTATCGCCGCTGTGCTTGAGCGGGTTGTTGCCGGCGCTCTGCACCGTGGTCAGCGCCAGGCGCAGCTCGTTCTTCAGTTCGCTGCGGGTGCGCAGGCTCTGCTGCAGGCCGCCGACGCTCTGCCTGAGCAGCTTGGCGGCGTTTAGCGCCAGGGCCTCGCGGGCCTCGTCGTCGAGGTCGTCGAGGCGCACCCCGAGGGCGTCGCCGAACTTCTCCCAGAAGGACGGCGGCAGCCGTACCGGCTCGGGCGCCGGCCTGGCCTGCGGCGGCGGGGTCGGCATCACCAGCTCGGGCACCTGCAGGTTTTCCTCGTCGATCTGCGCATAGTCGCGCTGCTGCGCCTGTACCTGGTGCGGGCGGATGATCGCGGTGAGGTCGTCGACCTCTGCGTACACCCGCTCCTGCTGGTCGAGGGCGGTGAGCGGGTCGAGGTCGAGGAAGGCGTCATCGGGAATGATGCTGCCGGCCGGTTGGGCGCGGCCGATATCGGCCTCGAACTGCGCCGGGTCGCGAATCAGCCGCGCGCGGATCTCGAAGTCGCCCAGGCAGTACACGCTGCCATGCTCGATGCGCTGCGCCTGGCCCTTGCGCAGGCTGGCGCCGCTGTCCTTGAGCTGCACGCCGTTGCTGCTGGTGTCGGTCAGGTAGAAGGCGCCGTCGCGGTAGCTCACCTCGGCATGCCGCCCGGACAGCACGCGCTTGCGATCCGGGATCACCCAGTCGCACTCCTCGGCCCGGCCGATGATGCCGCCGGCCTGCTTGAAGGTTTTGGTGGTCAATAGACCTGGCACGAACTGCTGTGCACTGACCACATCGAAGACCAGTTCCATGGTGTTGTACTCCTAGCGGTCAGTTGCCGCGGGTTTCGGCTTGCGGGTCGCCCAAGGGGCGGTAGTCGTCGTCGCTGAACTTGTAGTTGCCGCTGCAGCCGGCCAGGCACAGAGCCAGGGTGAGCAGGGCGACGGGGTAATAACGGTGCAGCATCGCGTAGATCTCCGTATGAGTTGGATAGATAGTGCTCAGGTAGAGATGCCATTTACCTATCTACGAGGGTTAATACAGGCCTCTTTGCATAGGTGCTTGGATAAAAACCTTATATTGTTTGGATTTAAGAGAAATCAATTTTTATTATTGGTTTTATTCGGTATTCGTATATAGCAGGCGTTGCTGTCCTTTAGGGCGAGGCCTCCGCAGGCTGGACGAATATGAAGCGTCAAGTCGCTGAAAAAGAGAGCGATGTCCTCTTCTGGTCTCGACGATGCTTCTCGTATATAAGATTCTGGAGCGGTGAAATAAAAGGAAAGTCCATTCGGGTCCGTGATATCAAACCATTGAGTAGGTAGCTCGTTGCGTAGGTTAATCCCTATGCGGTTTAGCGTACGCTCAGGGTTCAGAGGTGCAGTCACCCCATATAAACTGCTGTCATTGTCGAAGTTTGATATGTGCACGCTGTTGTCGTCATAGACCCAGTAGGCGTCAGCATTTGAGTTTATGAATTGTCCGGGATTGCCGTCGGTAACTATTTGTAATTCATAAGTGTCGCCTTTTGAGTAAGAGGATCTACTTGAAATTTCAGCAAGGCGAATTTGGTTTTTTACAATGTGTGTTACTTTATTTTTTGTTGCTTTTTTTCTGGTTTTCGATGGCGTGTCTGTTTCTAGGGTCAGGCTGGTAGAGGTGGTGCTCCACTTGCCTTTTGCATGGCCGTTTGCACTGCCGTAGACTATCATCGCCTCGAAAGTGCCATCCTTCATAAGTAGGAGTTCAGAACCTACCTCCATGGCGCCTTGCAAGTAATAATGACCCGCCCAGTCCGTATTGATTGGCTTTTTTGAAGAGGCGCAAGCGGATAAAAGCAGGCATATAAATAGCGGAATAATCCTTTTCATCGAAGCGGCTCCTTACCAGCTGCCATAGGGAATTTCAAACTGTTCGATATAGGCCTTTGACTCATCAGCGAGTAAGTATTAGAGGCGAGGCGAGGCGAGGCGAGCAGGGCAGTTGTAGTTATATAGCGGTGCATAAGGCGATCCTTATCTAGCTGAGAAGATATGATTTTCGAGATTTCAGGCGGCGCCGTCGTTGATGGCATCGTAATTGTTACGCATAGGCCCGTGTTTCAGCTGTCGGCTGCTTGGCCAGCTTCTCGGCCTTTGTGTTCGCCTCAATCGCGCGCCACTCGTTGACCAGTTCGGCAAGATCTGTGCGCTGACATAGATCGCCGAAAACATCTTCGCGACTCAGTGGCCGTTGCGCTTGGTTAAGCAAGCGCTTGCGTGCTTGTATCAACGACTCGCGTTGCTCGCTGCTGAGCTGGCGCGCCAGGGTGATGCCTTCGTGATAGAGCTCTAGTAGTTCGAAGTTCGACTTGTTGTAGAAACGCGTGTCGTTTCGTATGCGCGTTTCACGGCGAAATTCGGCAAAGCTGCGGGGTTTCCAGTTGGCCAGTTGCTGCTCGACTTGCTCTACCTGGGTCTGGATATCTCTCAACTCTTCTGGTGTAAACAGCGCACCATCGCGCTGTTCAACACTGGCATTCCAGCGCAGCAGCGTGGTTAGCATGGAGCGGCTATAACCGCCGTCGCTGGAGTGCTCGGCCGCGGAGAGTGCTTGGCCGATCAGTGACTTGCGCTTGGGCATATCGTTTTCAAGATCGACTGCGCCGGCATAGTTTGCACAGGCCTGCTCGTCGATAAACGCACAACCAGGCTGCCAGAGGATGGCTGCTTCACTGCCACCCCCCGGTTTGCGCGGCATAAAGTGGCGTTGCTCACCGTGATGCTCGTAAGGATCGCCGCGTAGATTCAGCAGCCCGCCCAGCAACAGGGCGATTCCCACAAATGGTGAGCTAAACAGTGCCACTGTGCCGGACAACAGCAGCCTATTGTCGGTATCCAACCAGGGGAAAGGTACGCCCGGTACCGGGTCGTTATGGTTGACCAGGCGGTGGTGAGTTAGAGCACTTGCGCTTTGCACAAAAGCGCGGTCACCTGTGCGGGGAGAGCCGAAGGTGTAGAGCTGGATATTGTCCGACCAGTCGCGCCGCAGCCATTCTGCCAATAGCAGAGCAATGGCACCGCCCAGACTATGGCCGCAAACCACAATGTTATGTTCTGGTCGATGGAAGGCATCTAGATAGCGTTGTGTGAAATCTTTAGCAGCGTAAAAGGCTTCATAAAAGCCTCGATGCGCCTGGCCGTCGCCTTCTGCATAAGGTACCTGGCGGGCATCTAGGTCACGAAAAATGTCGGGCGTTTCTTGGGTGCCGCGTACTGTAATCAATATCACCTTATCGCTATGGGTGATAAAAGCCTGGGTTTCCGAGTCTTCGTGATAGAGAAAGTGCACGTCTTCGGGATTGTTCCAGCCTTCAGCCGCTTCAGCGGCATAACGCTCTGGGTCGTGCGGCATTACCTCCAGGCGCTTGGAGTAGGGCACTTCTTCGCAGAGCAGGTGGTATTGGGCGTCATTGAAGCGGCTCGGCTTGACCAGGCGCGCCAGCTGCTCGCGCAACACATGGCCGATGGTGCCACCCAGCTCGTAAGGGGGCGCGGATGAGGCATAGGGCGTATCGGGCAGCATGCGCTTACTGAAGGGTGCATAGACAAACGCACTCATCACCGCCAGGTGGTAGGCATTTAACGCGCAGAAGTCCTTGCTGCGCGAGAGCAGCGGGCTATAGGCCCGCAGCGCTTTCACTTCCAGCACATGGTGCAGGTTGGGCGTCAGGGCAGCACCTGGCTGTTCTTTCGCCAGCCCCGCGCTTTGTTTAAGCACGCCCGAAGGGCGTGGGTACCATGCACTATCAGTGTCCGGTAAGTGCTTGGTGGCTTCGGCAAAGTCACTGACTTCGACCCGAAGGAAGCGGGCCTTTTCTCGCGTAGCGCGTTCTTCTGCCAGATAGGTTCTGCCATCTACACGGCGAGGGCCGGTGGGGGATTGCTCGGCAGCTACTTGTAGGGCAGTTAGCGGAAGCTTGAAGGCCTTTCTGATGGCAAGCACCTTGTACCAAGGGTCTAAATTACCGGCGTCCAGAGCCGAAAAGTCGAGGACCACAGGGCCGCAATGAAAGCTCTCTACTCGCGCAAAGCCATCACTATCGAGCACTCCTTCAATCTGTTGGCCTTGGTTATCGTGCAATGTAAAAGTAAGGCCAGCATAAGGGGTGCCATCGCCATGTTCGTCAACCAGACGAAAGCTGATCCAATGTCCCCGCAGTGGGCAGTCTAGTGTTTCAACCTTGTTGGTTTTAGCCGGGTCATTCATCCCTGATTACTCCGTACAGTTGGGGTAGACGGTGCATTCGCGGCCGTTCATCTTGAAAGTCTTGAAAACTGGAGGATTTTGGCAATTTGGCCAGCCAGGTTTGGGTAGGCAAGGTTTCCAGCCTTCAGGGAACTTGACCCATGTGTCATCGTGAGACGGCTCTTCTTCGAGGTTCACCCGGAACTCCAACCTGACGGTTTTATCCGGTAGCTCGTTGCCTACCAAATGAGCACCAGCACCTTTGCAGTTCAGTAGTTTGCTGATCTCACCTAGGCGTGATTTGGCGGTGCTTTGTTGGAACCACCAAGTACATTCCGCCTGCTTGGTGAGCGTGCCGCTGGCCTGAAAAACCGGCGCACCCTCTGGGAGCTTGTCGACTATCACCAAACTGCCGTTGTCGTAGGTCTGTTGCCAGTCCTTGTTGCCATAGCGGCCATGGATAAACAGTCCGACCCTAGCCAAGCGCATTTCACACAGCCCTTCGCGATAGCTGACCGGGATGCGGAAGCGGTATTGCTGCGGATCGCTCTGGAAGCCGCTCTTGAATGACTTTGCCTGCCGACGTCCGTCACAACCATTGGCCACGCCATAGTGGGCCTGGGCCTTGAGTGAGAAGTTGGCCGGCAGTTCGCCTTCCAAGGTGAAGTTCTCGCCAGCCATCGAACTGAATGAACTGCACGCGCTTAGCGAGAGGCCAAGCAAGCTGGGCCAAAAGAGTGTGCGGAAAAGCCTTGTCTTAATGGGGAGGTCCATTCCTGATCACTCCGAGGTTAGGTAGACGTTAATATTAATTAAAGGCGTCATAAGGAGCTAATAGGGTATCGATTGAAATGTCTACTGGCAGTGAAACCAATGTGATTACGGGGCATACCACCATAATCCAGCAAGCCACAGTTGCGCCGTTGGTTTCTTTGCTGGTGTCAGCTATCCCTAGCAACAAGAAATTGCCTTGGGTGCCTTTATAGTAATTGCCCTCCACTGGGCTATGGGCGGATCTTCCAATTAAGGTTCCGCAGGCCGTCAGGCAAAGTAAAGTGACCGCCAGGAGTCCAATGCGTATTGCAGCGCTCACACTAAAATCCTTTTGAGTATTAGTGCTGTTTGGCATTTGGTTGCACAGTATCTGCGTGTTGTAAATTTTCGATGGCGGTCAGCTCACGACTGCAGCGCGCAAAGTGCGCGTCTGGTGTTTCGCTCTCCAAGATGGTCCATGCGGAATGCTCGACAAGTTCGGGTTGGAGTTGATGTTGAAGGAGAAACTGAATGCGCTCCAACGACTGCCAATGCCAGCTTTTGGCTTTGCCAAGTTGCGCGTCTAGCCAGCCGCTCAAGGGTTGTGTCTCTGCCAGCTGAGCGGTTGCGGCTGAATGGTTCTGCCACAGCCACTGCTCTAGGTTATGGCGCAGAATTTCCTGGCTGACGGCTTCTGGCTCGGCAATTTCTTGCCAGGGCTTGTCGAATGGCGCTGGGTACAGGCCTGGACGCGGGTTATGGATGCTTTGCCAAGTTTGGCCGTCCCAACATAACGCATTGTTTAACGGCCCTAGCAGCAAGGGGCGTTGGGCCTCGCTGAACTCGCCGAGATGGCGGGCGATCACGCGGTTGTCCTGAAAGCGGTAGAGCGCGCGTTGCTCTTGCTCATCGACCAACAGGCGTTCACGCCAGTGCTGGGCAAGGTCGGCGAGATCGATATGTTCTGCGCTGCCCAACCAGCCCCAGTCGCGCTCAGGTGTACTAAGTAGCGTCTGAATAAGCTCTGCATCGGGGTTGTTCAAACGAACCAGCCAGGGGCCGACATCCGCCATATCGGCGAACTCGGTGCCTTGATAGAGGTTGACGTAGTCCTGCATCAGGTCCGCGCCGAACAGGGCTTGGATCGGGTCCGGTTCGGCCAGTCGGTCGATGATCAGTACCAGGTCGCGCTGCTGGGCGAGCTGGTCGGCGAGCCAGTCTTGAGCTACTTCGATCATGCGCGGAGTCCTGTTTCACAAAGGCCATCACGGCAGGCCTCGCAAATCGGGCAGCGGCTGGCGCCGATCTGACGTGCCTTGCGGGCCATTTGCAGTTGGGCGTTGGCTAGTGCGAGCTGAGGCTTTTCCCCTGCTTTATCCTTGTCCGCCACGTTGGGAATGACCGGTGGCTTGATCTTGATGCCCGAGCCTTTACCGGGGCTGCCGCCGGAATTCAGCTTGATGGTCGCGCCGCTCAGGGTGACGCCGCCGGGGTCGAGCTTGAGGAAGCTGCCGCCGCCTGCGGCGGTGAGTTCCATACCGGCGTCGATTACCACTTTGCTGCCGGCGTAGTAGTGGATCTCGTTGCCGGCCTCGACGTACTGGCCGCTGCCGACCGTCACATGCTGCTTCTGGCCGACGCTCAGGTGGTCGTCGCTGCGGGCTTCGACCTTGCGGTCGAGGTGGGTGGTGCGGTGCTCCTCGGCCTTGAACTCGCTGTGGCTGTTGGCTTCGACCGTGTCGTGGCGCTCATTGCCGACGCGGATCTTCTGGTCGTGCTCGATGTTTTCGTCCCAGTCCTTCTGCGCATGCAGGTAGATCTGTTCCTGGCCGGCGCGGTCCTCGATGCGCAGCTCGTTGTAGCCGCCACCGCCGGGGCTGCTCAGGGTCTTGAAGACGCTGCGGGTCTTGTTCGCCGGCAGCGCGTAGGGCACCAGGTGCTCGGCGTGGTACAGGCAGCCGGTGACCAGCGGCTGGTCGGGGTCGCCTTCGAGGAAGGTCACCAGCACTTCCATGCCGATGCGCGGGATGGCGATGGCGCCGTAGCGGTCGCCGGCCCAGCTGGAGGAGACGCGCAGCCAGCAACTGGTGCTGTCGTCGGCCTGGCCCTCGCGGCCCCAGTGGAACTGCACCTTGACCCGGCCGTACTGATCGCAGTGGATCTCTTCGCCGGCCGACCCTGTGACCACGGCGGTCTGGCTGCCCAGCACCTTGGGCTTCGGGTGGCGCAGGGCGGGGCGGTGGATCACGTCCCAGGGCGTGGCGCTGAAGCGGTTGCGATAGCCCTGGGTAAAGCCATCGGCGGCATGCACGTCGCTGGTCACCGACTCTTCCAGTACCTGGGGCTGCTTGCCTTCATGAATGAGCTCGGTGAGCAGCCACAACTGGTTCCAGTCGCTGCGTGGATGGTCGCCGAGGTCGAGGAAGTGGCCACTGACCAGGCGTGGCTGGTCGCTTTCGCCGCTGGCTAGTTCGTAGTCGCTGCGGTGGCGTTCCAGGGCGCGCTGGCTGAGGTGCTTGCCGCGGGCGCGTTCAACGAAGTGGCCGGGGTAGTCGTAGTCTTCTAGGTCCGGGCTGAATTCGCTGGTGAAGGCGGCTTCCATCAGCAGCCGTGGCTTCTCGAAGTCGTAGTCACGCCGGCTCACGCGGCTGGTGCGGGTCTCCAGGCGCAGGCCGAAGTGCTTGATCACCGGCTCGTCGGCCACCAGGCCGCTGTCCTGCTGGTAGGCGGTTGGTGCCAGCTTGGGAAATACCGTCTGGTCGTCGCCGAACACCAGTACATGGCCGTCTGCGCTGTGCTGGAAGTGGTAGTGGATGCCTTCCTCTTCGCACAGGCGCTGGATGAAGTGCAGATCGGACTCGTCGTATTGCACGCAATACTCACGCTCGGGGTAGACCGCGCCGAGCCGGAAGCGGTAGGCGTCGCCTTGAATGCCGTGTTCTTCGAGGACCTGGCCGATGATCTTTTCCACCGTCAGGTGCTGGAAGATGCGCTGATTCACGCGGTGCGCCAGGTAGGCCAGCTGCGGGCGCAGGGTGACGTGGTAACGATGCAGACGTTTGCCGGATTCGCCCTGAGCCACGCGATAAACCAGGCCATGGATGCCGCCGCCGCCCGGGGTGAAGGCGAGGAAGGCTGGCCGGTGCAGCAGGGCTTCCAGGTCAAGGTCGGGGCGCTCGCTGACCAGCTCGACCTCGAAGGCGAAGGGCTGACTGATGGCCTCACGGCCGCTGAATTCGAGGACCTGCAGGTCGTGCTCGGTGCCGCTGACGTCCAGGCTGAAGCGGTGTGACCACAGGTTAGCCGCGGCGACTGCCGCCCGGCCGATCAAGGCCGTGGTGACCGCAGCAGCCGACACGGCACTCTTGGGCTGTGCCGGAGTCACGATGGCGGCTTGGGGCTGCAGCGCAGTGGCGGCGACGTGGGTCGCGGGCTTGGGGTGCAGCAGGAAGTTGCGGCAGAAGACGCAGTGGACCTCGTCGTACTGCAGCCCGTGCTTGGCCAATTCGCCGAAGACATCGCTCAGGGCGATCTTGCTGTTGGCCAAGAGTAGTGCCGGAGTCTTGCGGTTGCGCACGGTCAGCACGTCGACCCCTTCCAGCTTCGCCCCGTAGGCGATCGAACCATACTGGTCATCGCTGTACTTGGAGAGCAGGTAGTTGCGGGTTTGGCTGCCGGCTTCCTTACGTTCGTAAGGCTGCACTTCGCCGCGCATGACGTTGCCCAAGCCAGGGTCGCTCAGGGTCTTGCCGTCCGGGCCGTAGAACACCAACGCGCTATCGGCCGGTACGGCCAGGTGCATGCCCGGCACGAAGGCGCCGTGGCTGGTGATGATCAGTTTCCTGCTGGGCTGCCCGGGGGTTTTCTGGAACAGGTAGAAGTGTTCGCCGAGTGCCGTCGCGTTGGCCGGTGTGGGCTTCATGGGCGAACTCCTGCTCGGCTGGGGGCGTGCTGAGCCGCTGCTGCGTCTGCGCGGCTGCAATGGGTCTGCTGGGCTGCATCGAACATGTTCGTCTCCTTAAGCCTTAAACGTCCGCCGGGCTGATGCTCAGCCGTTCCATGCGGTACAGCAGGGTGCGTCGCGGCAGCCCCAGTTCGCGGGCGGCCTGGCTCTGGTTGCCGCGGTTCTTGCGCAGGCAGTCGAGCAGCAGGTTGCGCTCGACCCGTTCCAGGCGCTCGCGCAGGTTCATGCCGCCTGCAGCCTCGGGCTCCGCCTGGCGCAGGTTGAAGTGCTCGGGCAGCAGTTCGCCGCTCTCGCACAGCAGCACGGCGCGTTCGACCAGGCCCTTGAGCTCGCGCACGTTGCCGGGGAAGGCATAGCTGGCCAGGTGCTCCAGGGCACTGTCGGACCAGCGACAGGTGTCGCGCTGGAGGAAGGCGCTGGCCTTGTCGGCGAAGTTGCGTGCCAGGTGCAGGATGTCCTCGTCGCGTTCGCGCAGCGGCGGCAACTCGATGGGGAAGTGCGACAGGCGATAGAACAGGTCTTCGCGAAAGCGCCCCTCCTCGACCAGGCTGCGCAGGTCGCGGTGGGTGGCGGCGACGATGCGCACGTCGACCTTGTGCGTGGCGGTCGAGCCCAGCGGCCGCACTTCGCCTTCCTGCAGCACGCGCAGCAGCTTGGCCTGCAGGCTCAGGGGCATGTCGCCGATCTCGTCGAGGAACAGGGTGCCGCCATCGGCGGCGTCGAACAGGCCCTGGCGGTCGCGGTCGGCACCGGTGAAGGCGCCCTTGCGGTAGCCGAACAACTCGCTTTCCAGCAGGCTCTCCGGCAGCGAGGCGCAGTTCTGCACGATGAAGGCCTTGCTCCGGCGCAAGCCGCAGTCATGAATGGCGCGCGCCACCAGCTCCTTGCCGGTGCCGGTCTCGCCGGTCAGCAGCACGCTGACCGGGTTGTGCAGGACCTTGCCGATCAGCCGGTAGACGTCGCGCATGCGCGGGCTGTCGCCGATCAGGCCGTAGCCGCTGGCGCAGGGTGCGGCGACGCTGGCCAGGTGCTTGTCGGCGCTGGGCGCGCGCAGGCGCTGCAGCAGGTGCAGCTGGGCGATGACAAAGCTGCCTAGATGGCCGAGCGAGCCGGCGAAGCCCAGCAGGTCGCGTGACAGCTGGCTGGCGGTCAGCAGCAAGCCGCTGACGCGCTTGTGCTCGTCGAGCAGCGGCAGGCACAGCAGGCTGCGCCAGGGCTGGGCGGCGCCGGGGAGGAAGTCGGTGCGGTGCAGGCTGCTGTCCAGTTCGCCGAGGCTGAGCACCTGGTTCTGGCACAGGCAGTACTGCAGCAGCTGCTCGCCGTCGTAGTCGCTCGGCAGGCTGTCGGCCAGGCGCGGCTGTAGCAGGCCGTCCTGCCACTCGGCGGACAGGGTCAGGCGGGTGTGGGTGCTGTCCAGCAGGTACAGCTGGCTTAGCTCGCAATTACACAGTTGCGCGGCCGCCTCGACCAGGCCGCCCAGCAGGCTGTCGGCGTCGGCCGCGCGGGACAGGCCGGCGAAGCGCTGCAGCAGCGCCTCGGCATAGCGCAGCGGCTGCGGCACCTGGTTGAACAGCGCCGGCACCTTAAGCGAACTCACAGATCACCGCTCCTTCGCCGTCGAGGGTGGCGTGTACGCGCTGCAGCTGTTCGCCACGGGCCATGGCGTCGAGCAGGCGGTCGACCACTTGCGGCTGCAGGTGCCGGTCGATCAGGTGATCGATCAGCCGCGCGCCGCTGTCGCCGTGGCTGCAGCGCTCGGCCAGGTTGTCGACCAGGGCGGCGCAGTGGCTGAACTGCAGCTGGCGGTGGGCCAGGCGCTCGGCGAAGCGCGCCAGCTTGAGCGCGACCAGCTCGCCGAGCACCGCGCCGTCCACCGGGTAGTAGGGCACCACGCGCATGCGCCCGAGCAGCGCCGGCTTGAAATGCTGGCTCAGGGTCGGGCGGATGGCCTGCTCCAGGTCTTCGGCCGCCGGGCGCCGGCCGTCCTGGCAGAGGCCGGCGATGCGCTCGCTGGCCAGGTTGCTGGTCATCAGGATCAACGTATTGCGGAAGTTGATCTCACGGCCCTCGCCGTCGTTGGCCACGCCCTTGTCGAAGATCTGGTAGAAGACGTTCATCACCTCCGGGTCGGCCTTCTCCACCTCGTCGAGCAGTACCACCGAGTAGGGCTTCTGGCGCACCGCTTCGGTGAGCATGCCGCCCTCGCCGTAGCCGACGTAGCCGGGCGGTGCGCCGATCAGCCGCGAGACCGTGTGCTTCTCCTGGAACTCGGACATGTTGATGGTGGTGAGGAAGCGTTCGCCGCCGTACAGCAGGTCGGCCAGGGCCAGGGCGGTCTCGGTCTTGCCGACGCCGCTGGGGCCGACCAGCAGGAACACCCCGACCGGCGCGTCGGCGCGGTTGAGGCCGGCGGCGGTGGCGCGCATGGCGCGGTCCAGCGACTCGATCGCCTGCTCCTGGCCACGCAGACGCTGGCGCAGGTCGCCGGCGAAACTCAGCACCTTGCTGTTGTGTTCGCGGGCCAGCTGACTCAGCGGCACGCCGGTCCAGTGGCTGATCACTTCGGCGACCAGACGCGGGCACACCTCGAAGCTGACCAGGCGCTCGTCGGCCTGGGCTGCGGCCAGTTCCTGCTGGACCTCGCGCAGCTGGGCTTCCAGCTGCTCCAGCGCCGGCGGCGCTTCGCCCTCCGCCGGGTCTTGCGGCTCGCTGGTAGCGCTAGGCGCTTGGCGCGCGTGGGCGCACTGCTTGCGCAAGTCGAGCAGGCGCTCGGCCAGCCCGCGCTGTTCGCTCCAGCGGGTCTCGATCTGCTCCAGCTCGGCGCGGGCACTGAGCAGGCGGTTTTCCAGCTGGTCGAGGCCGTCGCCGTCGATCGCCAGGCCGGCATCCAGGTCACGGCGCAACGCTTCGCCCTGGCGCTCGCCCTCGGCGATCTCGCCGCGCAGGCGCTCCAGCGCTTCCGGTGCGGCGGCCAGGCTGATGCGCACTCGGGCGCAGGCGGTATCCAGCACGTCCACGGCCTTGTCCGGCAGCTGGCGGCCGGCCAGGTAGCGGGCCGACAACTCGGCGGCGGCGACCACGGCGTCGTCGCGCAGGTAGATGCCGTGGCTCTTCTCGTACACCGGAGCCAGGCCGCGGAGGATGGTCACCGCCTCCTCGACGCTCGGCTCGTGCAGTTGCACCGGTTGGAAGCGCCTGGCCAGGGCCGGGTCCTTCTCGAAGTACTTCTTGTATTCGCTCCAAGTGGTGGCGGCGATGGTGCGCAGCTCGCCGCGGGCCAGGGCCGGCTTGAGCAGGTTGGCGGCGTCGCCGCTGCCGGCCTGGCCGCCGGCGCCGATCAAGGTATGCGCCTCGTCAATGAACAGGATGACCGGCTTGGGCGAGGCCTTGACCTCGTCGATCACCCCCTGCAGGCGCCGCTCGAACTCACCCTTGATGCTGGCGCCGGCCTGCAGCAGGCCAAGGTCCAGGCACAGCAGCTCGACGCCCTTGAGCGCCTCCGGCACCTCGCCGGCGGCGATGCGCAGGGCCAGGCCTTCGACTATGGCGGTCTTGCCGACGCCGGCCTCGCCGACCACGATCGGGTTGCTCTTACGCCGGCGGGCGAGGATGTCGATCATCTGGCGGATCGCCCCGTCGCGGCACAGCACCGGGTCGAGCTTGCCGTCGCGGGCCTGCTGGGTGAAGTTGTGGGTGAAGCGCGCCAGGTTCGACTCGCCGCCCCCCGCTGGTTTGCCTGCCGCTTGCTGCGGTTGCTGGGCCAGGGCGAACTCGCGCAGGCGCTCGGCATTCAGCTTGGTCAGCAGCGCTTGGTAGTGACTGCCGGCGTAGCGCAGGGGGTTGCGCAGCAGGGCGAGGATCAGCGCGGCCTGCTCGACCTGGCTCTGGCCCAGTTCGAGGTTGGCCACCAGCAGGGCGTCCTGCAGCCACTGCACCAGCTCGGCGGAGAACACCGGGTTGCGCGATTCGCTGTGCTCGCCGCGCGGCTGCAGGGCGCTGGCAAGCTCGCCGGGGTCCACCTCGGCATCCTGAAGGGCACGACCGAGCAGACCGTCGGGGCGCTCGAGCAGGCCGAGCAGCAGGTCCTCGACCAGGATCTTGCTGCCGCCACGCACCACGCAGCGCTCGGCGGCGCTTTCCAGGTCGCGCTTGGTCGCGGCGTCCAGGGCCTGTACCAGTTGTTGCAAGTCGACGTTGATCATTTCATCAATCCTTAATGAGCTTTGCTGCCGAGGGTGACCACGCCGTCGGCGTGGTCACGGCCGAGCCAGCTGGTCCAGCCGAGGCGGCAGGGGTTGTCGGCGCCGATGCGCAGGTCGCGGATCTCGTCCTGGCGCAGTTCCAGGCGGATGTCATAGTCCAGTGGGTCGCGCAGGGTGAAACGCACCAGCGCGCAGAGCGGCTGGTAGCCGCTGCCGATCGGCAGGAACTCGTGGAAGCGCTGCCAGCCGAGCTGGCGGATGTGGATGCGGAACTTGCCGCCGCGGTCGCGCACCGATTCGCCCAGCACCAGGTCCTCGCCGAGGCGGCTGTTGGCCAGGCCGAGGCGGTTGCGCTGCTCGCCGAGGATCTCCACCTGGCGCTCCAGGCATTGCTCGATATGCAGCTCGGCGTGCTTGAAGTAGTAGCGCAGCACCGACTCGATCAGCGCCGCCGAGTGGGCACGCAGGCTGAGCAGGCCGAGGTAGGGCAGCAGGCGTTTCCAGTTCAGTTCCGAGGCGGCGCGGATCTGCGCGCCGCCCAGGCCGATCAGGGCGAACAGCTGCTCGGAGAAGGGGTCCAGGGCGCCGCTGTGAAAGCGCGCGTGGTAGCGGTACTTCTGCCAGATCGGCAGCAGCAGGCGCTGCAGGCGGTTGTTGAACAGGTCGAGGAAGTCCCGGGTCGGGTTGCCGTCCTCGCTGTCGCCCAGGGCCTGCTCGCCATAGAAGGCCGGCAGCGGCGAGCCGGCGCCGAACAGGCTGACCAGGTTGATGCGCAGGCGCGCACGCAGCTCGCCGTGTTCCTCGAAGAATTGCACGCGATCGATATCGCTGCCGGGGAAGCCCAGGCTCGGGTTGGCCTGCAGCTCCAGGCGCTGCTGCAGCGCCTCGTCATCCAGGTGCGGATGAGCCTCGCGCAGGCGTTCCAGCACCAGCTGCACACCCTGGAACAGGCTGTATTCGCGGATGCCTCGGCTGAGCCGGCTGAGACCCGGCTCAAAGTCTGCTGCGCGTCGGCCAGGCGGCGTTGAAGCCGGGCTCAGAATGCTCATCTACACCTCGTAGACTGCGCTTCTTCGCCCGTCTTCGCCTTGCCTGGCGCTAGCTCGCATGCCTTTGCGCTGGGGCTCATAGCAGGGGCTGTTGCCCCATGCGCGGCGTCCATTGGTACACCTCTCCCTGTGTGCTCTGTACGCGCAGCTCGTGGTACGAGTTGAGGCTGGCGTACAGGGCGAAAAATTCATTGAGCACCGAGGCGAAGAGGAACAGGTCGCCCTCGCCCAGGTAGCCTTCGGGGTTGATCGTCAGCTCGGTGCGCACCCCGCGTACCGGCAGGCCGCGGTGCAGGCGGTCGACGTGACGGTGGCCGATGCTCTTGAGACCATCGAGCAGGCGCTTGCTGACTTTCTCGGCGTGCTGGTCGTAGTAGCGCGGCAGGTCGTAGGTTTCGAGGATCACCTTGAGTGCCTCGACATTGGCCAGCGACAGGTAGTTCAACGACATGTTGGAAATCAGCTTCCACAAGAAATCGCGGTGCAGCGGCGGTGCGTAGCTCGGCGTCACCGCGCTGATGTTGCGGAAGGTCAGGAACTCCGGGGTGTCCTCGCTGGGCAGGCAGATGTCGCCCAGGCCGAGCTGGCGCGGCAGATTCTGGTTGGTACAGGTCAGCTCGATCGACAGCGTCTCGTGCTGGTCGAGGTTGCGCAGGCCGAAGCTCAGGTAGGTCTCCAGGCCATCGCCGAGCAGCGAGGGCTGCTGGCGCACGCTGTAGTGCGGGCGCGCCAGGGGCACGTCGAAGCTCGGGTCGTGCTCGAAGGATTCGAACGGCACGTACTCCTCGTAGCCCTGGCCGCCGGGTTTCCAGCCAGTGACCCGGTCCACCGAGAACACCCCGCAATGCTGGGCGTCGAACTCGGCCGGCAGCAGCAGGTACTGGTCCTGCTTGCCGTCCAGGCGGATCGGGATGGCGTCGTGGGCGAACAGGTTGACCACCGGCGTACAGTACAGGCGCACGTTGTCCAGGGTCGGGCGGATGCGCTGCACCCCGGCCTTGTGGATGTCGAAGCGCAGCTCCATGCCGCGGGCCCGTTCCAGCAGTTCCGGCGGCAGGCGCTTGAGGGCGTCCAGGCCCTTGAGGTCGACGAACAGGAACTTCTCCTGGAAGGCGAAGTATTCCTGCAGGTAGCGGTAGCCGCGGAAGGTGTTCAGCGGGTAGGGGATCAGCGCCTCGTCCTCGGCGAAGCCCACCGGCTGCAGCTGGTCGGCGCCCAGGTTCAGGTTGGCCACGGCCTGGCCGTTGGCGTCCTTGACCAGCGCCTGACCGTCCTCGCCGAGCAGTACCAGCTGGACGCCACCGAGATGGCGCAACAGGCCGAGGTAGAGCAGCTGGCCGATATAGCGCTCGCCGGCCAGATGCAGGCGCAATTGCTTGAGCTCGAGTTCGCCGAGGTGGCCGTCGGCGCTCATCGACAGGCGCAGGCTGAGCAGCGCGCCATCGCCCTTGACCGAATAGTCCAGGCCGCTCAGCGCCAGCGGTAGCACCTCGGTGGCGTAGCAGGTGCGGAAGCGACAGGTCACGCCCTGGATCGGCCTGGACTCCACCGGCGTGTGGCGCGGCACCGGCAGGGCCGGACCGGGACGCTTGAGCGGGTCGAACTGGAGCATGCTGAAGGCCGGCAGCGGGCGCATGTAGTTCGGCCACAGCAGGTGCATCAGCGAGTGGGTCAGCTCCGGCAGCTCGTCATCGAGCTTCTGCCGCAGGCGCCCGGTGAGGAAGGCGAAACCCTCCAGCAGGCGCTCGACATCCGGGTCGCGCCCGGCCTGGCCAAGATAGGGCGCCAACGCCGGGCTGCGCTCGGCAAAACGCTTGCCCAGTTGGCGCAGGGCGGTCAGTTCGCTCTGGTAATAGTGGTTAAAAGACATTCAGCGGGTCATCCCTGTGCTGGTTCGGCTCAGCCGCCGATGAGAACGGTGCCGGAACCTGCGGTAACCACATTGCCATGACTGCCCACGGTGCCGACGACTGTCGCCGGCTTGCCGTTGATCAGCACGGTCGGGATCACCGCACTGGCCAGGGCGCCGCCGCAGGCGGAGGCATCGCCCATGCGAGCGGCGGGCAGGCTGTCGAACAGCACGTCGGGCGAGCCGGCGGCGATCGGGTTGCTGCCGTGGCCGGGGATCGGGCAGGCAGTGGGATCGTTCAAGCGGGCGGCGGGTTTGCCGGACATGGGGCTCTCCTTACTGGACCTTGACCTGTCCGCTGCCATCCAGGCTCGCGGAGAAACTCACGTGGCGTTTGATGCCTTCGACCTGCAGCAGGCCTTCGATGGCGAAGGACAGGCTCAGCGGGTCGTGGCTGCGCGGCAGGGATATCACCCGCACCTGGCGCAAACGCGGTTCGTACGCCTCGATAAAGCGTTCGATGGCGATACGCGCCTGCTGCAGCGAATCGTGCAGCGACAGGCGCATATCGTTGAGATCGGGCAACCCGTAGTCGGGCAGCGTCTGCACGCTGCCCGCCCGGGTGCTGAGCATCTTGGCCAGGTGGGCAGCCACCGATGCCAGGGCGGCGACCTCGCGGTCCCAGCCGGCGCGTTGGCCGGCCTCGCCACCGAGGCGTTCGAACAGGCTGCCGTAGGCCATCGCTGCTTACTCCTTGTCCAGCTTGCCAACCAGGGACAGGGTGAAGTCGGCCCCCATGTACTTGAAGTGCGGGCGCACGTTGAGGCTGACGCGGTACCAGCCCGGCTCACCGTCGACATCGCTGACGATCACCTGGGCGGCGCGCAGCGGACGGCGGCTGCGGACTTCGGAGCTGGGGTTCTCCTGGTCGGCGACGTACTGGCGAATCCACTTGTTGAGCTCCAGCTCGAGGTCGGTGCGCTCCTTCCAGGCGCCGATCTGCTCGCGCTGCAGCACCTTCAGGTAGTGGGCCAGGCGGTTGATGATGAACATGTAGGGCAGCTGGGTGCCGAGCTTGTAGTTCAGTTCGGCGGTCTTGCCTTCCTCGCTGATGCCGAAGAACTTCGGCTTCTGCGCCGAGTTGGCGGAGAAGAACGCGGCGTTGTCGCTGCCCTTGCGCATGGTCAGGGCGATGAAGCCTTCTTCGGCCAGTTCGTATTCACGACGGTCGGAGACCAGCACCTCGGTGGGGATCTTGGTCTCGATCTCGCCCATGCTCTCGAAGTGGTGCAGCGGCAGGTCTTCCACCGCGCCGCCGCTCTGCGGGCCGATGATGTTCGGGCACCAGCGGAACTTGGCGAAGCTGTCGGTCAGGCGGCTGGCGAAGGTGTAGGCGGTGTTGCCCCACAGGTAGTGCTCGTGGCTGCCGGCGACGTTTTCCTTGTAGACGAAGCTCTTGACCGGGTTGTCTTCCGGGTCGTAGGGGTTGCGCAGCAGGAAGCGCGGCACGGTCAGGCCGACGTAGCGGGCGTCTTCCTGTTCGCGGAAGCTCTGCCACTTGGTGAACTGCGGGCCTTCGAAGTGATCCTTGAGGTCCTTCAGGTCCGGCAGGCCGGTGAAGCTTTCCAGGCCGAAGAACTTCGGCCCGGCCGCGGCGATGAAGGGCGCGTGGGACATGCTGGCGACGCTGGCGACGTACTGCAGGGTCTTGACGTCCGGCGCGCTCGGGTCGAAGAAGTAGTTGGCGATCAGGGCGCCGACCGGCTGGCCACCGAACTGGCCGTACTCGGCGGTGTAGATGTGCTTGTACAGGCCGGACTGGACGATCTCCGGGCTGTCCTCGAAGTCATCGAGCAGGTCCTGCTTGGAGGCGTTGAGGATCTCCAGCTTGATGTTCTCGCGGAAGTTGGTGCGGTCCACCAGCAACTTGAGGCCGCGCCAGGAGGATTCCAGGGCCTGGAACTCGGCGTTGTGCAGGATCTCGTCCATCTGCCGGCTGAGCTTGGCGTCGATCTCGGCGATCATGCGATCGACCATGGCCTTCTTGACCGGCTCGTTTTCGTTCTGCGGTTTCAACAATTCTTCGATGAAGGCCGACACGCCGCGCTTGGCGATGTCATAGGCCTCGTCGTCCGGGGTCAGCTTGGTCTCGGCGATGATGCGGTCGAGAATGCCGAGTTCGGCGGCGCTGTGGCCGCTCTCTACTGCTGCGCTAGTGCTCATTGATCAGCGTCCTTGTCAGTGGGAATCAGGAGTCCAGGGTGTCTTTGGCGGCCAGGCCGAGTTCACCGAGCACGCGGTCACGCGAGTCGTCGTCGGCGAGCACGCTCTCGATCGCCTTGCGGAAGGCCGGGGCATTGCCCAGCGGGCCTTTCAGGGCGACCAGGGCGTCGCGCAGTTCCATCAGCTTCTTCAGCTCGGGCACCTGCTCGACCAGGTTGGCCGGGTTGAAGTCCTTCATCGAGTTGATGCGCAGCTGCACGGCCAGTTCGTCGTCGCTGGCTTCGTCCTGCAGACGGTTGGGCACGCCGAAGGTCAGGTTCAGTTCCTGCTTGGCCAGGACCTCGTCGAAGCTGTTCTTGTCGATGCTGATCGGCTTGCGATCTTCGATCTTGCGCTCGTCGGCGCGCTGGGTGAAATCGCCGAGCACCATCAGTTTCAGCGGCAGTTCGATCTCTTCCTGGGCGCCGCCGGTGGCGGGTTTGAAGGTGACGTTGATGCGTTCCTTGGGGGCTACCGAGCCTTCTTTGGCCATGGTCATTCTCCGTTGCGGTTATGGCCCGAGGGCCTAGTCCAGTACCACTTCGAGGTCGAGGTGGCACAACCTGCGGTAGATCTCTTCCTTGTATTCGCGTACCGCGTGGTTCTGCGGCAACAGCTCGCAGCAGCTGTGCAACATGCGCAGTACCTCGAGGGCGAGATCGGGTTCCCAGTCGCCCAGGCCCGAGGCCTGCAGCAGTTGGTCGAGCGAATCGAGCTGGGTCTTGGCCAGTTCGTATTTCTTGGCGGCGAAGCACAGGCGGGCCAGGGTCAGCTGCCAGTAGAAGCGCTCGCGGCCGCCGCGCGCCTTGGCCAGGCCTTGCTTGAGTTGCTGCACGGCGCATTTCAGGCCGTCCTTGCGCAGGTGCGGAAGGGTCTCCTGCAGGGCCAGCTCCCAGACCGGTTGACTGCCGCTCTCGTTGGCCTGGGGGGCGCTCTGGGCGACCGGCGGCTGCACGTGGGGCATGACGTGGGAGCTGAGCCAGGCGCGGGTCTGGGCATCGGCGAAGGCACTGCCGTCGTGGAAGCGCAGCTCTTCCAGGCCGCTCATGCGCTGGAGGAACAGCGCCAGCTGGATCTCCACCTCGCGCATTGCCTGTTCGGCATCCAGGCCCTGCAGGCATTGCCAGACCAGGTGCTGGCCGTCGAGCCAGAAGGGGGCGCGGGCGATGCTGGCTTCCAGGTCGACCAGCAGGTCGGCGTACTGGCCCTGCTGGTAGCGCTCCTGGTAGCTGGCCAGCTTGTCCGCCGGCAGGCCGCGCAGGGCGGTGATCTGCTCGGCGTTGCGCTCCGGCAGGCTGTCGATCGGCAGCCACAGGAGGGTGCGGGCCAGGCGCAGGGCGCGCAGATCGCTGGCCTTCTGCTTGAGCCAATAGGCGCACAGGGGGCGGGCCTGGTCCTGCAGGCTGCGCAGGCTCTTGTGCGCCTCCTTCTCGTTCTCCACCGGCGCGCCGGGGGTGAGCAACTGGCTGGCGACTTGCTTGACCTGGGCGATCGCCGCGCCGACCGAGCCCGGGCCTGGCTGGCCCTGGCTGGCGCGGCTGACCAGTTCGTCCAGGCGTCGGCACAGCGGAAGCAGCAGTGGCGCGTCCTCGCCGAGGTGCTCGGCCAGGCAGGCCTCGAGGGCACGCAGCTGTTCGGCCAGGCTGCGGAACAGCGCCAGCTGCTCGCCGATCGGCACATGTTCGGCCAGGGCCTGCTCCAGCCGTGGCAGCAGCCAGCCGATGGCGGCGGCGCGGGTGCGCGGTTTGCGCGGGTGCAGGTCGTTCCAGTGATTCAGGCACAGGTAGTGCAGCAGGCTCAGGCCGGCCTGCAGGCCGGCGAAGGATTCGCGCTGGTACAGGCCCCAGATCAGCCAGGCGGCGACCCGCAGGTCCTTGGACTGGGCGCTGAGCAGGACTTCGCTGTTCTCGCGCACCTTCTGCCAGTCGATGGCGCCGGTTTCATGCAGCGCGCTGGCCTTGCCCAGTTCGTTTTCCAGCACTTCGTATTCGCTGGAGTAACGGACGTCGGCGCCGGCGAAATTCCCTTGTTCGATAGGGGTTTTGGCCAGCTGCAGATAATGCGCGGTTAGCGAGTTTGAATAGGTCATTCCATGACTCAATGAGTTGATGCAACTAACTCGGCTGTTCGCGCGGTTATATATAAACGTGCGTTTGAATTAGCTGGGCTGCGCAACTTCTTGCGCACATCAATGTGCAACAAGTTGCACAGGATCCTTATGGGCTGGGCATCCTAGCGGCATGGGCGAGAGTCGGCAACTGTTGGAAGTGTGAAGTGGATAACAGTCGATGGTATTTGCCGATCATTTATAAGAACGCCAGTTCCACTTGCTTTTGCGAACTAACGCGCAAGTTTAAAAGCATCTCCTGATTGTGCGTTTGTCGGCTTTTGTCGTGTAGGAAATAACTTACTGGCAAATTAGTGGCGCATCACAAAAGTTGCTCTGCCTGAGTGATGGCAATGTGATGTCTGTCTGTTTACAAGTGAGCGCTTTGTGTCACGCGCGGGAGCAGGCGGTGCAGCTGCGCCTGCACCGCGCATGGCATTCACTCGGGCAGGGGCTCGCTGCGCAGGCTGAAGCCGAGCTGGCGTTGTTCGCCGGGGGCGAGAATCACCAGGTCGTCGAGGACGTTGGCCGTTTCGATGCAGAGCATGCCTTGCCAGGCATCCTCGGCGAACTGCGATAGACGCCTGGCCTTGTCGATCCAGGGGTTCCACACCACCGCCGAGTGCGAGCCGCTGCTCTCGAGGACGATCCGCCGCTGCCAGTGTGGGTCGAGGATCGCCAGGCGCGATGGCAGGCCCAGGTAGAGGCGGTCGGTCTCGCCGTCGATATGCAGTTCGCCGCTGTGCCGTTGGGCGCGCCAGTCATCCTCCAGGGCATCGACGTAACGGCACTGGTCGAGCCCCTCGACGCTGACCTGGCGTACGTCGCTGACGGCGAAATAGCTGTGCAGCGCCTGGCTGATGCTCACCGGCTGCTCGCCCAGATTGCGGCTGCACAGTTGCACCTGCAGGGTGTCGCCGAGGCGGATATCCAGGCTCAGGGCGACGCTGTGCGGCCAGCCGGGCAGCCCCTGTTCGGCCTCGGCGCAGCGCAGCGCCAGGTGCACGCCCTGGGCCTGGCGGTCGACCGTCTGCAGCTCCCAATCGAGCCCGCGTACCAGGCCGTGGGCCGGGGTCAGCGGGCCGCCCTGATGCATGGCCTGGACGGCCTGGGGGTTGCGCTTGAGGTCGCCGAACCAGGGCCAGCACACCGGTATGCCACCGCGCACGCTCTGGCCCGGCAGGTACTCGGCCTGCTCGCTCAGCCAGATCAGTGGCGGCTCGCCGAAGCGCTGGTAGCTGAGGATCTGCGCGCCCTGCTGGGCCACCAGCAGTTCCGCCTGGGCCGTGCGTACTCGCCAGCAGGCCAGCTTGCCCAACTCCAGGCGCTCGACCTGCGGGCCCTGTTTGCTGTCTGTCATGGGGTCTTCCTCGTCCTTCGTCTAATTAGAAGTGTGAACCGCGAATCGGCCAATAGCCAGGCGCTAGCCCGCGCTTGACCGGGCGCATTGTTGCCGCCGCTGCCCTGGCCTAGGCTCAATGCCTGTGAGGGGAGAGCCTATGCGCAAGATCCTGATGAGCCTGTTGCTGCTGGCGGCCGGGGCGCTGGCCATCTGGTGGTGGAGCCGGCCGCAGCCGCTGCCGGTGGACCTGGTCGCGGTACAGCGCGGCCCGGTGGAAACCCTGGTGGCCAATACCCGTGCCGGTACGCTCAAGGCCTGTCGGCGCACCCATCTGTCGTTCAACCTG
Organism: Pseudomonas zhanjiangensis; assembly: GCF_041027545.1. NCBI lineage: Bacteria > Pseudomonadati > Pseudomonadota > Gammaproteobacteria > Pseudomonadales > Pseudomonadaceae > Pseudomonas > Pseudomonas zhanjiangensis. The sequence continues at coordinate 362,936 of NZ_JBFTEG010000001.1, forward strand.
GGCGCTCAGGTGACCGAGCGCCTGGTCGAGGAGGGCCAGCGGGTGGAGGCTGGCCAGGTGCTGATGCGCCTGCGCCAGGACGAACAGCAGGCGCGGGTGCGCGAGGTCGAGGCGCGTCTCGACGGCCTGCGCAACCGGCGTCAGCAGCGCTGCCTGCAAGCGGGCCTGGATCGCCGTGACCACCGCCGCCTGGCCCAGTTGCAGGCGCGTCAGCTGGTGGCCGAGGACCGGGTCGACCAGAGCGCGACGCGCGCGCGTCTGGCCGAACTGGCCTGCAGCGCGGCGGCGGTGGCCATCCGCGAGACCGAGGCGAGCCTGGCGCTGCAGCGCGCCCTGCTCGACCAGGCGACCCTGCGCGCGCCCTTTGCCGGCATAGTCGCCGAGATCAATGGAGAGGTCGGCGAGTTCGTCACGCCCTCGCCGCCGGGCATCCCGACCCCGCCGGCGGTCGACCTGATCGACGACAGCTGCCTCTACGTCGAGGCGCCGATCGACGAGGTGGATGCCTCCCGGGTGGCCCTCGGCATGCCGGTACGGGTGAGCCTGGACGCCTTTCGCGAGCGCCGCTTCGCCGGCACGGTGAGCCGTATCGCGCCCTTCGTCCGCGATCTGGAGAAGCAGGCGCGCACCGTCGACGTCGAGGTGCGTTTCGATGCGCCGCCGGCCGATGTGGCGCTGCTGACCGGTTACAGCGCCGATGTCGAGATCCTCATCGAGCAGCACGCCAATGCCCTGCGCATCCCCACCGAGACCCTGCTGGAGGGGCGCCGGGTGCTGCGCTATGACGCCGCTGAAGGTGTGCTGCGTGAGGCGCCGGTGCGCACCGGGCTGGGCAACTGGCGCTGGACCGAGGTGCTCGAGGGCCTGGACGAGGGCCAGCGAATTCTCGCCAGCCTGGAGCAGGAGGGCCTGGCCGACGGTGTCGCGGTGACGCCCCAGGAGCGGGAGGCGCAATGATCCGCCTGCGCGAGGTGACGCGCTGCTTCGTCCTCGGTGATCAGCGGGTCATGGGCCTGGATGCGGTCGACCTGGAGGTGGCGGCCGGCGAGTACCTGGCGGTGATGGGGCCGTCCGGTTCGGGCAAGTCGACCCTGCTCAACATCCTCGGCCTGCTCGATGCGCCGGACAGCGGCGAGTACTGGCTGAACGGCGAGGCCACCGCGGCGCTCGACGAGAACCGCCGCGCCGAGCTGCGCAGCCGGCATATCGGCTTCGTGTTCCAGTCCTATCACCTGATCCCCCGTCTGACCGCCCTGGAGAACATCGAGCTGCCGATGGTCCTGGCCGGCATCGAGCCGGCCGAGCGGCGCCGGCGCAGCGAGCGGCTGGTCGAGCGGTTGAACCTCGGCGACCGGGTGCGCCACAGGCCGGCCGAACTGTCCGGCGGCCAGCGCCAGCGGGTGGCCATCGCCCGGGCAATGGTCATGCAGCCGGGCCTGCTGTTGGCCGATGAGCCCACCGGCAACCTCGACAGCCATTCCGGCGCCGAGGTGGTGGCCCTGCTCGAGGAACTCAACGCGGACGGCCTGACCCTGCTGGTGGTGACCCACGACCCCAGTATCGGCGGGCGGGCACGACGGCGCCTGAGCATGCTCGATGGGCGCATCATCGACGATATTCGTCAGGAGCCGGGCGATGCGCAGCGCTGATGGCATCGGCCTGATGCTCGGCGCCCTGCGCGGGCACGGTTCGCGCAGCCTGATGCTGCTGCTGGCGATCGCCATCGGCGTGGTCGCGGTGAACCTGCTCACCGGCCTGGCCGAGGGTGCCCGGCAGTTCGTCATAGGCGAGTTTTCCCTGCTCGGGCGCAACACCCTGATCGTCCTGCCGGGGCGCAAGGAGACCACCGGCGGCATGCCGCCGATCACCGGCCTGGCCACCCGCGACCTGACTCTGGGCGATGCCGAGGCGGTCGCCCGCCTGCCCAGCGTGCGCCGGGTCGCGCCGCTGCAGGCCGGCCAGGTCGAGGTCAACGCCGGCAACCGCTCGCGAGAGGCGCTGATCCTGGGCACCAGCCGGGAATTCTTCGCCATCCGCCGGCTCGAGGTACTCCAGGGGCAGATTTTGCCGGCCTTGCCGCTGCACCAGGCCGAGGCGGTCTGCGTGATCGGGGCGACGCTCAGGTACGAGCTGTTCGGCAGCCGCCCGGCCCTCGGCCAGTGGCTGCGGGCCGGCGACCGGCGCTTCCGGGTGATCGGCATCCTCGCCGACCGTGGCGAGTCGCTGGGCATGGACATCAGCGAGATGCTGATCATTCCGGTGGCCAGCGCCCAGGCGCTGTTCAACCGCGAGGGGCTGTTCCGGGTGTTCGCCGAGATGCGCGGGCCGCAGCTCGTCGACAGCGGCAAGCGGCAGATCCTGGCGACCATCGCCGCGCGCCACGAAGGCAAGGAGGATGTCACCGTGATCAGCCAGGACAGCCTGCTCGCCGCCTTCGATGACATCCTCGGGGCTCTGGGCCTGGCCCTGGCCGGGATCGCCGCGATCAGCCTGCTGGTGGCCGGCATCCTGATCATGAACGTGACCTGGATCGCGGTGAACCAGCGTACCGCTGAGATCGGCCTGCTCAAGGCCCTGGGCGCGCGGCCGGCGCAGGTGCGTCTGCTGTTCGTCGGCGAGGCCGGGTTGCTGGCCCTGGCCGGCGGCCTGGCCGGGCTGGGCCTGAGCGAGGCGTTGCTGTGGTTGGCGCGCCAGCTGTGGGACATCCCCCTGCAGACGCCGGCCTGGGCCCGCGCCGGCTCGCTGCTGCTGGCATTGCTGGCGGCGCTGCTGTTCGCCTGGTTGCCGGCGGGCCAGGCGGCGCGGCTGGAGCCGCTGGAGGCGCTGCGTCCGCCGGGAGCGCGGACATGATGCGCTTCGAAGATGGTTTCAAACTGACCGCCTCGGCCCTGACCAGCCGGCCGCTGCGCAGCCTGCTGACCCTGCTCGGGGTGGCCATCGGCATCGCCGCGGTGGCCCTGCTCACCGCCATCGGTGAGGGCCTGCGGGTCTATGTGCTGGACAACTTCTCGCAGTTCGGCACGCGCATAGTTGCGGTCTTTCCGGGCAAGACCCAGACAGGCGGCATCGGCGGCATTCTCAGCAGCGTGCGCCCGTTGAGCCTGGCCGATGCCGAGGCCCTGGGCACGCTGGCCCATGTCGAGGCGGTGGTGCCGTTGATCCAGGGCACCGGCGACATCCAGTTCGGCGTCATGAGCCGGCGCAGCGACATCATTGGCGGCGGCCACCAGTTGGCCGAGGCCTGGCGTTTTCGCCTGGCCCTCGGCCAGTTCCTGCCGCCGGCGCGCGCTGGCCGTTCGCCGCCCTACGCGGTGCTCGGCCACAAGCTGCGCCGCGAGCTGTTCGGCGCGGCCAACCCGTTGGGCGAGCGCATTCGCGTCGGCGGCACGCGCTTCCGGGTGATCGGGGTGATGGAGGAGAAGGGTCAGCTGCTCGGCTTCGACCTGGACGATATCGCCTATATCCCGGTGGACTGGGCCCAGCGCCTGTTCAACCGCGAGGGCCTGATGGAGGTCGACGTGGTGTTCAATGCCGGCATCGGCTCGCCAGCGCTGGCCGAGCGCATTCGTCGCCTGCTGATCGAGCGCCACGGCGAGGAGGATTTCAGCCTGATCACCCAGGACGACATGCTTGCCAGCCTGGACCGCATCCTCGCCACCCTGACGATCGCCATCGGTGCCCTCGGCGGCATTTCCCTGCTGGTCGGCGCGGTGGGCATCCTCACCATCATGACCACCACGGTGGCCGAGCGCACCGCCGAGATCGGCCTGCTGCGCGCCCTGGGCGCCAGCGATCGGCAGGTGCTCGGGCTGTTTCTCGCCGAAGCGGCGCTGTTGTCGCTGGCCGGCGGCCTGCTTGGCTTGCTGCTGATGGGCCTGCTGCTGCTCGGCCTGCACCTGGGTGTACCGGCCCTGCCGCTGAGCCTGGCTCCCGGTTTCCTGCTGCTGGCGCTGCTACTGGCCGGGGCCATCGGTCTGCTGGCCGGCATCGCCCCGGCGCGCCGTGCCGTGCGCCTGCATCCGGTGGAGGCGCTGAGGAGCGAATAGTCGGCGCAGGTCGGTAGGGCCGCACGCCAGCGGCTATAGTGAAACGTGCCGCCAATTCGAACCGGATCATGCCGGGCGCCGACCGATCGCGAGGGAACCGCGTGCCGTAGGTCGGGCCTGAGGCTGGAGCACTATGCTTGCCGCACAAGGCGACACAGTCGCCGACTCGTCACCGGATCTCGGCCAGGCCCTGGTCAAGGCCGGGCGCCTGGATGAAGCCGACTACAACCGGGTGCTGCGCATGCAGGCCGGGCAGGTCGAGAGCACGCCGCTGGCGACCCTGCTCAATCGCCTGGGGCTGGTTTCCGAGCAGGATATCGCCCAGCAGCTGTCCCAGCTGCTGGACCTGCCGCGGGTCGCCGCCGCGGATTTTCCCAGCGCGCCGCTGCTGGCCGAGCGCCTGTCCTACCGCTTCCTCAAGGAATGTCGGGCGCTGCCCCTGGAGTTCGACGACGGCGAGTTGCTGGTGGCCATGGCCGACCCGCAGGACCACTTCGTGCTGGAGGCCTTGACCCTGGCGGCCGGCTGTCCGATCGCCCCGCGGGTGGCGCTGGGCTCGGAGATCGACGCCGCCATCGAGCGCATGCACGGCCAGGGCCAGAGCCAGATGGGCGACATCCTCTCGCGGGTCGAGCCGTCCGAGCAGGAGTCGGTGGAGGATGTCGAGCAGCTGCGCGACCGTGCCAGCGAGGCGCCGGTGATCCGCCTGGTCAACCTGATCATCCAGCGCGCGGTGGAACTGCGCGCCTCGGACATCCACGTCGAGCCCTTCGAGAGCCGCCTCAAGGTGCGCTACCGGGTCGATGGCGTGCTGCAGGAAACCGAGGCGCCACCGGTGCAGTTGTCACCGGCAGTGATCTCGCGGATCAAGCTGATGGCACGGCTGAACATCGCCGAGCGGCGCCTGCCGCAGGATGGCCGGATCGAGATGCGCGTGCAGGGCAACGACCTCGACATCCGCGTCTCCACAGTGCCGACCATGCACGGCGAGAGCGTGGTCCTGCGGCTGCTCAACCGCGAGAGCGTGGTGCTCGATTTCGCCGCCCTGGGCTTCAGTGAGCAGCCGTTGCAGCGCCTGCAGAACGTGCTGAAGATCCCCCATGGCGTGCTGCTGGTCACCGGCCCCACCGGTAGCGGCAAGACCACCACCCTGTACACCGCGCTGAACAGCCTGAATACCAGCGAGAGCAAGCTGATCACCGTGGAAGACCCGGTCGAATACCAGCTCGAGGGGGTCAACCAGATCCAGGTCAAGCCGACCATCGGCCTGACCTTCGCCAGCGCCCTGCGCTCGATCGTGCGCCAGGACCCGGACGTGATCATGGTCGGCGAGATGCGCGACCTGGAGACCGCGCGCATCTGCATCCAGTCGGCCCTGACCGGCCATCTGGTGCTCTCGACCCTGCACACCAACGATGCGCCGAGCAGTGTCACCCGTCTGCTGGAAATGGGGGTGGAGGACTACCTGCTGACCTCGACCCTGAACGCGGTGCTGGCCCAGCGCCTGGTGCGCAAGCTGTGCCTGGAGTGCCGCGAGCCCTACCAGCCGCTGGCGGAAATGCTCCGCGAGCTGCGCCTGGACCGCCTGGCCGGCGACCGCCCGGTGACCCTGTACCGGTCCAAGGGCTGCAGCGCCTGCAACGGCACCGGCTACCACGGCCGCATCGCCATCATCGAGGTGCTGACCCTCAGCGATGCGCTGCGTCGCCTGGTACTCGAGCATGCCGATGCCAGTGCCCTGCGGCAGAAGGCACGCGAGGAGGGCATGCTGAGCATGTACGAGGATGGCTGCCTGAAGGCGCTCGACGGCACCACCAATATCGAAGAAGTGCTGCGCGTCACGCAGGAGGGCTGAGCGTGGCACTTTTTCACTACCGGGCGGTGAGCGACGACGGCGAAATTCAGCAGGGGCAGCTGGAGGTGGCCGACGAGCATGCGGTGCTCGAGCAACTGCGCATGCGCGGCCTGATTCCCATCGAGATCGGCACCCGGCGTGGCTGGCAGTCCTGGCTGCAGCTCGATCTCAACGACCTGCTGCAGGCCTCGCGGAGCAAGCGCCTGGTGATCCTGTTCACCCAGCACCTGGCCTCGCTGCTGCAGTCGGGGGTACCGCTGGATCGCTCGCTGGAGATCATGCAGCGGGTCAGCAGCGACGCGCCGATGCAGCAGCTGATCGGCCCGATCCAGGAAGGCGTGCGGCGTGGCGTCAGCCTGTCGCGCATCCTCGCCGAGCGCCCCGAACTGTTCTCCGGTTTCTACATCAGCATGGTGCAGGCTTCGGAGGTGGCGGGCGACCTGGCCGAGGGCCTGAACAACCTGGCCTATTACCTGGAGCGCAGCAAGTCGCTGCGCGACCGCCTGGTGTCGGCATTGATCTACCCGGTGATCCTGCTCGGGGTGTCGGTGACCTCGCTGCTGGTGATCCTCACCTACGTGATCCCGCAGTTCCGCCAGCTGTTCGACGACATGGGCGCGGCGCTGCCGCTGTCGACCCAGGTCGTCATCGGCGTGGCCGAGGTGCTGCGCGGCTCGGCCATCTGGTTGCTGCTGCTGGTGCTGGCGGCGTTCTGGGTGTGGCGCCAGCTGCTCAAGCAGCCGGCCTATCGCCTGCGCTGGGATGGCTGGATGCTGCGCCTGCCGCTGTTCGGCGCCCTCCGTCAGCGGATCGAGACCGCCCGTTTCGCCCGTAGCCTGGGCACCCTGCTGACCGGCGGGGTGGCATTGCTGCAGGCGCTGAACATCGCCCGCCAGACCCTGAGCAACCAGTTGCTGGTGGAGCAGGTGGGCGTCGCCGCCGAGAGCCTGAAACAGGGCCGGCAACTGGCGGCGCCGCTGCTGGCGTCGGGGGTGTTTCCGGTGCTGGCCCTGCAGATGATCCAGGTGGGCGAGGAGACCGGCCACCTCGACGAGATGCTGCTGAAAGTGGCGGACACCTACGACCGCGAGGTCGAGGTGTCCATCCAGCGCCTGCTGGCGGTGCTGGAACCGATGCTGATCGTCGGCTTGGGCCTGCTGATCGCCGGCATCATTCTCTCGGTGCTGGTGGCCATCATGAGCATCACCGAAATACCAATCTGATTGGGGAGGCATCATGCACGACAGACACAACCGCGGCATCTCGATGATCAGGCCAGCAGCGCGGCGAGTCGCGGGCTTCACCCTGCTGGAAATCCTCGTGGTGCTGGTGATTCTCGGCCTGATGGCCAGCCTGGTGGGGCCGCAGGTATTCAAGCAGTTGAGTGGTTCGAAGACCAAGGCGGCCGCCCTGCAGATCCAGGAGCTGAGTTCGGCTTTGGACCTCTACCGCCTGGAACTGGGGCGCTATCCGAGCAGCGACCAGGGCCTCGAGGCGCTGATCACCAAGCCGCGCGACGCCGAGAGCTGGAATGGCCCGTACCTGAAGAAGAAGGTGATTCGCAAGGATCCCTGGGGCAACGAATTCCACTACCGCGCGCCGGGCCAGAATGGCGATTTCGACCTGTGGAGCCTGGGCGCCGACAACCGCGAGGGGGGCGACGGAGAGGACCGCGATGTGCACAGCTGGGATTGACCGCCGCCGCGGTTTCACCCTGCTGGAGCTGCTGGTGGTGCTGGTCATCGCCAGCCTGGCGGTGAGCCTGGTCGGGCCGGCGTTCCAGCGCTTCCTGCCGGGCCTGACCCTGGAGGTCGAGAGCCGCAAGCTGGAATCGCTGCTGCGCCATGCGCGCAGCCAGGCGATTCTTAGCGGCACGCGGGTGGCGATCAGCCAGGATGTCGACAGCGGCGGCCTGCTGCTCAGCTACCGGGACGAGCCCTACCGCCTGCCCGAGCGTTTCAGCCTGCAGCTGCAGGGTGGGCCAGGTGGCGGCGAGCCGTTCGTGAGCGGGGCGCAGATCCTTTTCTACCCGCGCGGCGACTCCTCAGGCGGCAGCCTCAGCCTGTCGCTGGAGCTGGGGCGTAGCGAGGACATCGCGGTCGACTGGCTGAGCGGGCGGGTGCGCCGCGTTTCCCCGGACGAAAGCGAAGACCCGCCGCGCCAGCGGGCACGCCAGCAGGAGGACGAGGGTGAGGCGGATGAATAGAGCACGCGGCTTTACCCTGCTGGAGGTGCTGGTGGCCTTTCTCATTCTCAGCCTGAGCATGAGCGTGCTGATGCGCATCGTCTCGCAGTCGCTCAATGCCCTGAGCGCCGCCGAGCGCCACCAGGTGGCCGTGCAGTTGGCCGAGTCCAAGCTGGCCGAGGTGCTGGTCGGCCTCGACGAGAGCAGCCGCGGTAAGCAGCAGGGGCGCCTGGATCAGCGTTTCCGCTGGCAGAGCGAGGTCGAGCCCTACGAGTTCGAGAATCAGGAGCCCGGCGAGCGCTACAGCGTCACCCCCTGGCTGGTGCGCGTCTCGGTCAGCTGGGGCAAGCGCCCGGGCGAGCGGGTCAGCCTGAGCACCATCCGCCTGCTGCGGCCGCGGCCATGAGACGCGCACAGGGCGGCTTTACCCTGGTCGAGTTGCTGGTGGCACTGACCCTCGCCAGCCTGGTGGCGATGCTCGCCTACGGCGGCCTGCACGTGGCCCTGCGCAGCTGGCAGGCGGCCGAGCTGCGCCAGCAGCAGATGGAACTGAGCACCCTGACCCAGGCCCTGCTGCGCCGCCTGCTAGAGAGCCCGCAAGCGGTCTCGCTGCGCGATGACGAGGGTATTCAGCAGATGGCCTTCTTCGGTGAGTCGCAACAGCTGATCTTCGTCGCCAATCTGCCGGCCCTGGATGACAGCGAGCAGCTCTATTGGGTGCAGTTGCTGCAGGAAAAACAGCTCGGCGAGGAGGGCCTGAGCTGGCAGCTGGAGCTGCGCTATCTGCCCTTCATCCAGCCCGAGGAGCTCAACTGGGCATTGCTGGCCGAGAGCCTGGCCAGCGACGGTGAGCGCGAGGTGCTGATCGAAGGGCTGAGCAAACCCTGGGAGTTCGGCTACCTGGAGCGGCGCGGCGATGTCGAGGATGACTGGCAGCGGCAATGGCGCCAGCGTGCGGCCTTGCCGGTGCTGCTGCGGCTGAGCCCGCCGCGTCGAGCCGCGGCTGCCGAATTGCTGGTCGCACCGAGGGACGTGGCCTATGCCATCTTCCAGAGCCGTTGAGCGCAACCGCAGCGTGCGCGGGGTGGCCCTGGTCGGGGTGCTCTGGTTGCTGGTGCTGCTGTCGCTGATCGCCCTCAACCTGTCGGCCGGCAGCCGTACCGAACTGCAGCTGGCCGGCAATGCACGGCTGGCGGCGAGTGCCCGGCATGTCGCCGAGGCCGGGGTCAATTGGGGCATATGGAGCCTGCTGCAGGCCAACACCTCCGGCTGGCTGGCCGATGGCAGCTCGCGCAGCCTGGAACTCGATGGCATCAGTGTCGAGGTGGCGTTGTTCGACGAGCAGGGCAAGATCGACCTGAACGAAGCCGACCCGCAGCTGCTGGTAGGCCTGTTCGAGTCGGTGGGGCTGGACGAGCGGGCCGCGCTGGCCCAGGTCGATGCGATTCTCGACTGGCGTGACGAGGATGATCTGCTGCATCCGGCCGGTGCCGAAGAGGAGCAGTACCGGGCCCTGGGCCTGCCCCCGCCGGCCAATCGACCCTTCCAACGGCTGGAGGAGCTGCGCCGCGTGCTGGGCATCGACGAGGCACTCTACCAGCGGGTGCTGCCGGCGTTGACCCTGTACTCGAACAAGGCCGAGGTCAACCCGCTGGTGGCGCCCCGCGAGGTGCTGCTGGCACTGCCGGGGATCAGCGCCGACAGCATCGATCGCTTTATCGAGCAGCGTCGGCGCAACTATGAAACGGGCCAGCGCCCCCCGTTACTGAGCGGGGTGGATCCGCTCTTGCTCGCGCCCAATGCGCCAGGTGTCAACTACTCTATCGTTACGGATACAGCGTTGAGCCCGGGTGTAAAGGTTCGGCAACAGGTGGTGATTCACCTGCAGGGCCTGGGTCGCCGGCAAGGTGTCGAGATCCTGCACAACAGCATCCAGCAGTAATGGTTTGTCGAGATTGAAACGTCCTTGGACGAAGGGACAGCCAATGAACGACCGATTACAGATGGCGGCAGACGCCCTGATCGCCATGGCCAGGCGCTTTTGGCAGTGGTGGAGCGGCGAGCTGCTCGGCCTGGTCCCCGAGCGCTGGCGCGAGCGCCTGCGGCGCCGCGGCAACCTGCTGTTCATCGTCCTGCAGGACGACAAATGCAGCCTCGAGTTCGGCAGCTTCGGCCAGCGTGAGACCCTGGTCAGCGCGCCTCTCGGCGAGGGCGGCGAGTTGCCGCCGGCGGTGGTCGAGGTGCTGCTCAATCGCGCGGCCAAGGCCGCTCAAGTGATCCTCCTGCTGCCCGAGCGGCAACTGCTGCACAAGGTGCTGAGCCTGCCGGCCGCGACCGAAGCGGGGCTGGGCAACGTGCTGCGCTTCGAGATGGACCGGCACACCCCATTCAGCGCCGAGCAGGTCTACTTCGGCTTTCGCATCGTCGAGCGCGACCGTCGCCGCCAGCGTCTGCAGGTGGAACTGCTGGTGGTGTTGCGCGAATACCTCGACCAGTTGCTCAAGCGTCTGGACCGCCTGGCCGTGCACCCGGTTCTGGTGACCCGGGCCGAGGACCAGCAGGCCCAGCCGATCAACCTGTCGCCCGCCGGCATGGCGCGCAAGCGCGGCGGCTGGCGCGGCAATCGCCGTCTGCAGGTGGCCGCGGTGGTGGCGCTGGTGCTGCTGGCGTTGCTGCCATTGTGGCAGCAGCAGCAGCGCGCCGAGCGTCTGGCCAACCAGCTGGATGGGCCCAAGGCGGCGGCCGAGCGTGCAGCGGCGGTGCGCGATGAGCTGCAGCGGCTGGAAGCCGGGCGCGCCTATCTGCGTGAACAGCAGCTCAAGGCCGATGATGTACTGGCCACCCTCGACGAACTGACCCGCCTGCTTCCGGACAGCACCTGGCTCAGCCGCTTCGAGCTTATCGGCGAGCGGGTCCGTATGGACGGCGAGTCGGCCGAGGCCTCGGCGCTGATCGGCATGCTCGAGCAATCCCAGACTCTGCAGAATGTCAGCTATGCCTCGCCGATCACCAGTAATCCGCGTACCCAGAAGGACCGCTTCAGCCTGGTAGCCGAGCGGCGACCGCAACAGGAGGCGCCATGATTCCCCTGCGTTTGCGCCAGTTGCTCGCCGTGCTGATCCTGCTGGCGCTGATCAGCCTGCTGCTCTGGCTGGTGGTCGGCCCATTGCTCAGCCGCTTCCAGTCCGACGAAGAAATCATCGCCGACCTGCAGCAACGCCTGGAGGTCTATCAGCGCCTGGTCGCCGAACTGCCGGCCCAGGAGGCGCGCCTGGCCGAGCTCAAGCAGGACAACCCGATGTCGCGCCTGGTCATCGCCGAGCCGCGCCCGGCCCTGGCCGGTGCCGAACTGCAGCAGCAGATCGGCCAGCTGGTCGGCCAGGTCGACGCGCAGATCGTCAGCACCCAGATTCTCAGCCGCGAAGATGCCGAGGCGCCCGTGCCGGCGGTGGGCATCAAGGTGCACCTGCGCGGTGAAACCGAGCAATTGGTGCGCCTGCTCTACGAACTGGCCAACCATGAGCCGCTGCTGCTGGTGGAAAACATCGTGGTGCTGAGCAACCCGCGGGTCGACATGCAGCGCCTGCGCCGTGCCGCCGACCTCAAGGCCGTGCCGTCGCTGGACGTGACCTTCGATCTCAAGGGCTTCATCGCCCAGGGGGCGACGCCATGAAGGATCTGCTACAGCTGCTACGCACGCACTGGAAGCCGGTGCTGCTGGTACTGATAGTGCTGTTGCTGCTGCCGGCGGTGGTTGCCGCCCTGATGGCCGCCGAGGACGAGCAGGCGCCAAGCACGGTCCCGGCCGAGCCCACAGCCGTGGAGTCTCCCGCCCTGCCGGAGACGGAGGAGCCGAGCCCACCCCCAGTAGAGGCCGCAGGTGTCACCCGGCCCTTCGCCGAATACCGGGAGATGATCGAGCGCCCGCTGTTCAGCAGTACCCGCAGGCCGCCGGTGCTCAGGGATGCGCCCCAGGAAAACCTCGATGGGCAGCAGTTGCGCGAGGCCTGGCGGTTGAGCGGCATTGCTCTGGAGCAGGGGCGTCAGCTGGCCAGCTTCAGCGAGCGCCAGGGCGAGGGGCGGCTGCTGCTGGAGATCGGCATGGTGCTCGCCGATGAATGGCGGCTGGAACAGATCGGCAGCGACCATGTGCTGCTCAGCAATGGCGCCAGCGAGGTGCGCATGCCGCTGCGCGAGCCGGTGGTCCGCGACGACCAGGGCGAGCCCGGCGCCGAGCCGGTCAAGCGCAAGAAGCGCAAGCAAGCACAAGCCAGCAACGGATCGGCAACACCGACGGACAACACAACCCCGCCTAAGGACACGCCGGCCGCCGCCGTGCCGGCCCCGTAGGGTAGAGGAGAATCTCGATGACTATATTCAGGATCGTGGCCCGTCCCCTGCAGTTCGGCAGCTTCCTGCTGCTGGCCGCCTGCGCGGCGATTCCAGGTGGCGACCGAGCCACCTTCGACAACCCCTGGGGGCACAAGGCCGAGCAGGCCGCGCCGGCGCCGACCAGTGGCGTGCGTCGGCCGCGCCCGGAGGGCCAACCGCTGCGCCCGGCACCGAGCAACGCATCGAGCGTTGCCAGCACCGGGCCGCGCGCGGAGATCTACCGCGGCTCCGGCAGCATGGTCGACCTCGGCACCGCACCGCGCCAGCCGGTGGACGAGGAGGGCGAGATCACCCTGAACTTCCAGCAGATGGAAATTGCCGAGGTGGTCAAGATCATCCTCGGCGAGATACTCGGCAAGAACTATGTGCTGGACCCGAACGTCAGTGGCACGGTGAGCCTGCAGACCAGCCGGCCGCTGACCCGCGCGGCGCTGTTGCCGACCCTGGAGGCGCTGCTGCAGGTCAATGGCGCGGTGCTGGTCAAGTCGCAGAACTTCTACGAGGTGGTGCCCGTCGACTCGGCGCCCTCCGGGGCGCTGGTGCCGCGGCTCAACCCGATCGAACTGCGCGGCTACCAGTTGCTGGTGATCCCGCTGCGCTATATATCCGCCAGCGAACTGCAGAAGATTCTCGAGCCGCTCAAGCCGGTCAAGGGCCTGATGCGGGTCGACGAGACGCGCAACCTGTTGCTGGTGGCCGGGACCCCGGAGGAGCTGAACAACATTCGCGATACCGTGCGGGTATTCGATGTCGACCAGTTGCGCGGCATGTCGGTCGGTCTGTTCCGCCTGCAACAAGTGGACGCGCAGGTGGTGCTCAAGGAGCTGGAGGCGATCTTCGGTGATGCGGCCAGCGGCCCGCTGGCCGGCATGGTGCGCTTTCTGCCGATAGAGCGGCTCAACGCGCTGCTGGTGATCACCCCCCAGGCCAAGTACCTGGACGACGCGCGCGACTGGGTCGTGCGCCTGGACCGGGCCGAGGGCGGCCAGGGGCCGAACATGCACATCTATCACGTGCAGAATGGCAAGGCCGAACACATGGCGGAGATCCTCACCCAGTTGTTCGAGGGGCAGGGCGCCGCCGAGGGCGAGCAGCAGCCGCGGGCGCAACGCCAGACCGCCGCGCCGGCCGCGACGGCCACCGACGGCGAGGCCGCGCCCGCGCCGGTGCGCTCGCCGCAACTGATCGCGCCGAGCGGCGAGGGCTCGAGCCTGGACGTCGGCAAGGTCAGCATCATCGCCGACGAGGAGAATAACGCGTTGCTGGTGATGGCCACGCCGAGCGACTACGACAAGGTCCTGCAGGCCATCCAGAAGCTCGACGTGCTGGCGCTGCAGGTGCTGGTGGAAGCCACCATCGTCGAGGTCACCCTCGAGGATGAGCTGCGCTACGGCCTGCAGTGGTTCTTCAAGAGCAGCATCGGCGGCAAGACCGCGCGCGGCACCCTCGGCCAGTTCCCCATCGTCACCCCGACCGACCTGAACCCCACCGGTTCATTGAACGTGTTCGATGCGGCGGGCACCCGCGTGCTGCTCGATCTGCTGGCCTCGGACTCGAAGATCAACGTGGTGTCCTCGCCGACCCTGATGGTGCTGGACAACCACACCGCGACCATCCGCGTCGGCGACCAGGTGCCGGTGCGCACCTCGGAGACCACCAACACCAGCGGCATCATCAACCAACCCGATGACCCGTCGGCCCTGGTCACCAGCACCATTCAATACCGCGATACCGGCGTGCTGCTGGAGGTGAAGCCGCGGGTCAACTCCGGTGGCCTGATCGTGCTGGAGATCACCCAGGAAGTGAACGACGTCACCGCCAACGCCACCTCGGGCATCGACTCGCCGACCATCAACCAGCGGCGGATCACCACCAATGTGGCGATCCAGAGCGGCGAGACCCTGGTCCTCGGTGGCCTGATCAAGGAGAACAACGGCCGTACCAACGAGGGCCTGCCCTACCTGCGCCACGTGCCGGTGCTGGGCTGGCTGTTCGGCAGCCAGGGCAAGAGCACCAGCCGCACCGAGCTGGTGGTGATGATCACCCCGACGGCGGTGACCAGCCTCAACGAGGCCCGCGACGTCACTCAGGAATACCGCAACAAGCTCAAGGATGTGACCCTGCCCCAGGACGCCTGGCAAGGCCAGGGCCGCCAGCTCTAGGCGCGCCTGGTCGGCAGGCTGCGCGGCATCGGCAGCGCCAGCCTGCCGCGGGAAGATGGCGCCGCTGGCCCGGCGCGTCCGCTGCGGCACCGGCCTGCACCAACCGGTCGTATCATCGATGGCGTCGCAATGGACGCCGCCCCCCCTCCAGCCCCCGCCTTGCGTGCCTCCTGTCTCAGCATCGGAACAGCCTGTGCAGGCTCCAGCTATGGCCAAGTCCATGAATTAACAAGGGTTCCGTGCATCTCTCGCGATTCTGTCGAAAAGCCTCTGTCAGGCAGGCTTAACAGTATTGCGTGCAATTGTTTACCGGAAGCTATTGTGGCGGCGCTTTGCGCCTCTTACTGTAGAAAAACAGCAATTAAAACAATGGCTTAACGTTATGGCACGGGAATTGACTGCTTATGTGGCGAGGAGAGTCGGTAGTCCTCCGGAGAGGGATTTCGACGGTGGTGTGGTTGTTGTTGGTTGTGAGTCAAGACCTGTCGGAGTCCGCTAGCACCCTGCACATAGGCACAGTCATCCAGTCGGTCCACGGGTAGTCCCGGCGCCGGCGCCATTCCAGACGGAATGAATGGACGGCTGCACATCACAGGCTACGGCCGGTGGTGAAGGAGCAGACTGATGAAAACGAAACATTTGTTGAGGAAGCTGCCGAGTTGTCTACTCGGCGCTATCTTCGTGGCTGGCGTCGCCAGCACGACCATGGTCAACGCCGTGGACGGCAATCCACCGGGCCTGTTCGAACTGGAAGGCAACGTGACCGATGAGGCCAAGGGGGTGTTACCCAATGCCCTTTACACGATCGGTGATGACTGGGAATCGCTGTTCGACGGCACTGCCAAGAGCGTCAACGGCGCCCCCATCGCCACCACCGAAGATGAAAATGCAGGCAGCAGCACCTTCGGCACCCTGATCGTGTCCGACCCGGCGCCCAAGTCGATCTTCACCCAGGGCGGCTCCAAGGACGTGCTCGACGTGAGCAACTGGAAGCACACAGACGGCTCGGTGCCGGACAAGGACGACATCACCCACGCCTATGCGGCGGCCTATATCAACCCGACCGCTACCGGGCCACACAAGGTCGGCGACCTGATCATCTACTTCGGCCTGGACCGCTACGCCAACAACGGTGACGCCAACGCCGGCTTCTGGTTCTTCCAGAACGAGGTCAAGGCAGGGCCCGGCGGCACCTTTGTCGACAGTGCCGGCAATCCGGCCAAGCACGTGGCCATGCGTGCGGACCCGGGTAATCCCGGCAAGTTCCTCCCCGGCGATGTCTTCGTGATCGTCAAGTATCCGCAAGCCAGCGATGCGTTTCCGATCATCAAGGTCTACGAGTGGGACCCGAATGATGCGGACAAAGATGGCAACAAGGACCCGGCCGAGAAGGGTGGCAAGTTCAGTCCGCTGGACCTGCTGTTGTCCTCCGACCACGCCGAGTGCGATCAGAGCGGCGGCAAGGTGGCCTGCGCCATCTCCAACCTGATCGACCTGCCGGCGCCGAGCTGGGGTTATACGCCCAAGTCCGGTACCGGCCTGCCATTCGAGAGCGTATTCGAGGGCGGCATCAACATCAGCAACCTGCTGGGTACCAGCCCCTGCTTCGCTTCCTTCCTCGCCGAGACCCGTTCCTCCGAGTCGCAGACCGCACAGTTGAAAGACTTCGTGCTGGCGAGCTTCCCGGTTTGCGGTATCGACGTCGAGAAGTTCTGCGCGGCCAAGGTGAATAGCAGCGGCAACGGGCTCGATGTCAGCTTCAACGGTACGCTGGAAAACGAAGGGGCCGGCGCCTACATCGCCTACCTCAAGGACAGCGTGGCCGGTGCCAGCATCGACCATGTCTGCATCGACACCGGCGACATCGGTTGCAGCGACGATCCGGATGTGACCGGCCTGGTCAAGCAGGCCGATGGCAGCGCCTACTTCCCGCTGGCTGGCGGGGCGACCGTGTTCTACGAGGGCCACTATGGGACGAGCGGCATTCCTGGCGGCGGCACCACGAGTGACACAGTCAAAGCCCTGGCTTTCGCCAAGGTGGCGGATGTGCCGGCCTCCGGACAGCAGCCCAATCCGGCGCTGGTCATTGTCGACGATTCGGATACCGCAACCTGCCCATTCGACGTCACCGTTTCGGCGGAGATCTTCAAGGAGTGCAGCGTAGCCTTCGTCGAGGGCGACACCGTCAAGGTGACCTACAGCGGTTATGTGAAGAACACCGGCAACGTGCCGCTGAGCCAGGTGAAACTGGTCGACAGCGACTTCGGTACCCTGACGTTCCCAACCACGCTTGCCGTAGGCAGTGGTGAAGTGGCGTTCGGCGATACGGTCAGCGTGCCTAAGAGTTCGTTGGGAGTGAGCGAGTCGGCGCCGGATGCGAATGGTGTCGTGACCGTGAGCCTGCAGCATTCCAACAAGGCCACGGTAACGGCCAAGGCGCTGGGTGATAACAATGTCGAGCTTGGCGCTGTGAACGAGTCCTGGACCGCCAACTGCCCCGGCAGCTTCACCCGCGGCATCTTGGTCGAGAAGGACTGCGACAAGGTGATCCTCGAGCCCGAAAACGGCAAGCTGGTAGTCAAGGTGCAGGTCACTGCCAAAGTGACCAATATCGGTGATGAAGACCTGAGCGGTATCGTCCTCAGCGACGATCCGGCCGTGGTATTCGACAGTTATTCGGCCACCCTGGCAGGTGGTTCGAACGCCTCGTTCACCGTCAATGGCTACTACTATCCGTCCTCGGATGTCGACCTGACCAACCTGACTCCGCTGGAGTTCAGCGATCTGGCCAGCGTGACTGCCAATGGCGTGTTCAGTGGTGGGGCATCCTCGGATTCGGATGATGCCGATTGCCCACTGTGCCCGACTCCCTAGGGAGTCCTGAATCGTGCGGCCCCCTGGAAAGGGCCGCCATTCGCAAGACCCAAAGGGGCGCTGCTGACAGCAGCGCCCCTTTTTTGTGTGCACGGGCCCCGTGGCGCTGGCGGGAAAGGCCGCGCGGGTGATGGAGTGAGTGCGTCGCCAATGGCCGCCGAAATAGTAGCGGCACAGGTTGTGATCGGCCCTCGCTGCACATTCATCGCAGCGGGCAATCGGGCTTTTCGGGCGCTGAGCCCGAGCCACCTCGAGGCTGCTCCAGGGCAGCGGCCTGGTGGCACTGCCGCTGTGTCGGGCGGCGGTTGATCGCATTGCCGCCTTCCTGTGCAGGCTTCCTGTCCCGCGACGCACACTCTCGCGCCGGCTGGAGGGGATGGGGTGCGACGCGCCAGGCCGGCGATATGCCCTAACACTCTGGCAGCCGCTGTATCAATGTTGCATAACTGCCGTTCGCTTTTGATGCGCCTGTCAAAAGTCTGAAAAAAAGGCCTGATCAGCGTTCGCCAGCCATACAGATCGGCATGACGGTTTAAGCCGCGGCAACGCTGGCAGATTGCCATGTTAAAGATGGGTCGATTTGCATAAGACCGAACTCTAACGCTCTAAATCGAGGCTTTCGGCGGTTGACTGAGGTTCTGTCGGTATTCGTTCGCGGCTGTGCGGGCGTTTCTGTATCCACGTCTGAACAAGTGTGCCGATTCTGTTTCGGGCGCAAGGCCCCATGACCAGTGGCCCAGACGGGAATTGCCTGGTGAACCACTCTCCCAGCTGTTTCGTGAGCTGGACAAAAATCGCCTCGGCTTTGGCTGGCCAGGCTTCGGCCGAGGGCGGTTCTTCCTAGATTCGTGAATTATCTGCTTATAAATCAATTGCTTGAAGTTATGGCCTGGTAATTGAATGGTTCTTGTCGAGGAGACGAGAGTCTCCGGTTCGGCTCCCCCTGGCCATGCAGTGGTTGCGACATAGGGAAGCCGAGGGTACGCATGCCTTTCGTAGCGTCCGGCTTTGCAAGATCAAGCCACTCCCGGTTCGGATATCGGGTTCGCCGCGGCAAGGCCTCAATGCCTCTCGCCGGCAGGGTTCGCAGAGCGGAGGCGTGGGAGTACGGCTATGCAAACGCATAATTTTCTGCGATCACTACCGCGCTGCTTGCTCGGCGCGGCCTTGGTGGCGGGGATAACGACCACGGCCGGGGTGTTTGCCGTGGACGGAAACCCGCCAGGACTCTTCGAACTCGACGGCAACACGGTCAACTCGCTAGCGGCCGGCGACGACTGGGATAGCCTCCCGGGTGGCTCGGCCGCCTTCACCGGCATCCTCGCCGATAAGGCGCCGCTGACGATCTTCACCCAGGGCGGTTCCAAGGACATCCGCGACGTCACGGAGTGGCGCCATACCAATGGCTCTGTACCGGACAAGGACGACATCACCAACGCCTATGCGGCCGGCTACACGGTGCAAGCCGGGCAAGCCACGGCGGTGCACAAGGCCGGCGACCTGATCATCTACTTCGGCCTCGACCGCTTCGCCAACAACGGTGACGCCTTCGCCGGCTTCTGGTTCTTCCAGGACAACGTCGGCCTGGGGCCGGACAAGAAGTTCATCGGCAAGCACGTGGGGCGTAATGGCAACCAACGGGGCGACCTGCTGGTGCTGGTGGAATATCCCCAGGGCGCCAACGCCCAGCCGGAGATCAAGGTCTACGAATGGGACCCGCTGGATGCGGACAACGACAACGTGGCCGACAACCTGGACGAGCTCTACAGCTCCAGCAACGCCAAGTGCGATGGCACGGGCAACAAGCTGGCCTGCGCCATCACCAACGTCGGCAACCTGCCGGGTGAGCCGGCCTGGAGCTACACGCCGAAGAACGGCTACGCCGGGATCCCCTTCGAGAGCTTCTTCGAGGGCGGCATCAACGTGTCCGCGCTGCTGGGGGGCGATGTGCCCTGCTTCAGCAGCTTCCTCGCCGAAACTCGTTCCTCGCGCTCGGAAACCGCGCAGCTGAAGGACTTCGTGCTGGGTGACTTTGACCTGTGCAGCATCGCGGTGACCAAGAACTGCGTGGCTGAGGTTGACGCCAATGACGGCGGTAACAGCATCCTGGTCAACTTCAGCGGCATGGTCACCAACGACGGCGGCCTGACCCTGAACAATGTCACCGTCACCGATGACATGGGCACCCCGGGCGACACCGGCGACGACGTCCTGGTGTTCGGTCCGGCGACCCTGCTTCCAGGTGAGTCGAAGCCATACAGCGACAGCTACAGCACCATGGCCATTCCGGCCGAGGACCGGGTGACCGCCGAAGGCCATCGGGCCAACACCACTGTCACGGCCACGGCCGATGCCAGTTGCGCGCCTGATCTCAACCCGGCAATCACGGTCGACAAGTTCTGCACCGCCAGCATCAACGGCAGTGGTGACGCCATCGACGTGCTGTTCAACGGTATGGTGACCAACACCGGTAATGTGGCGCTGGAGAACGTCACAGTGGTGGATGACAACGGCACCCCGGGCAACCTGGCTGACGACGTCACCATCAATATCGGCAAGCTGAACGCCGGTGCCTCGGCACCTTACAACGGCAGCTTCAGCGTCAGCGGCAGCAACACGTCCACCGACCATGTGGTCGCCAGCGGTACGGCCGTGCTCGGCGGCGATGCGGTACAGGCCAAAGCACAAGCTACTTGCCTGGCCGATGTACTGCCGAATATCGCGGTCGACAAGTTCTGCACCGCGAGCATCAACGGCGCCGGTACCGGTATCGACGTGCTGTTCAACGGCATGGTGACCAACACCGGTAACGTGTTGCTGAACAATGTCACCGTGGTGGATGACAACGGCACGCCAGGCAACCTGGCTGACGACGTCACCGTGCTCGGCCCGATCAGCCTGGCGCCGGGAGCTTCGGCTCCGTACAACGGCGGCTTCGGCGTTCTGGCCACCAACAGCTCCACCGACGTGGTGGTCGCATCGGGTACCGATGCCATTACCAGCAGTCCGGTGCAGGCAACTGCCAATGCCACCTGTCTGGCCGATGTGAGTCCGGACCTGCTGGTCACCAAGCAGTGCACAGACGCCCCGGCCTTCGGCCAGGCGATCCTGTTCGACGGCAGCGTGACCAACAACGGCAACGTGGCGCTGCTTGGCGTGATCATCGTGGATGACAACGCCACCCCGGGCGATACCTCGGACGATGTGACCTTCAACATCGGCGATCTGGCCCCGGGTGCTTCGGCCAACTACAACGGTAGCTACACGCCAGCCCTGGCTGGCACCTACACCAATACCGTTGTGGCCAGTGCCACCGACGCCGTGACCAGTGGTCCGGTGGAAAGCGTACCGGCTCAGGCGACTTGCGATGTACCGCCGCCGCCTGACTTCGAAGGCTGCACTCCGGGCTTCTGGAAAAACAGCCCGGGAAGCTGGCCGCCAAGCGGTTACAGCCCGAATCAGCTGATCACCTCGGTGTTCAGCCTGCCGAACGGCGTGATCAACAACAACCTGGGCGGCGACAGCCTGATGGATGCGCTGAACTACGGCGGTGGCGATAACCTGCTCGGTGCGGCGCAGAACCTGCTGCGCTCGGCAGTGGCCTCGCTGATCAACAGCGCCCATCCGGAAGTGGACTTCCCGCGGATGACGGCCGATGTGATCGCCGACGTCAACGCGGCGCTGGCCACCAAGGATCGGGCCATCATCCTGGCGTTGCACTCGGCACTGGATGCCGACAACAACCTGGGCTGCGACCTGCCGAACGATAACTCGTTCTAACGCCACAACGCCCGGGGCTGGAGACCCCGGGCGCTAAATAAACCGCATGGCGCGGGGCTTTGGCCCCGCGCTTTTTTTGCGCCTTACGGCTTGCCCTTGCCGTTGCCCTTGCCGCCAGTGCCGCTGTCGCCGCTGGCAGCCTGCAGAGCGATGCTCACCGTCGCCGAGGCGCTGATCTTGCCGTCGCTGATGGTGTAGCTGAACTGGTCACTGCTCTTGAACGACTTGGCCGGGGTGTAGGTCAGGGTGCCGTTGCTGTTGAGCTTGACCGTGCCCTTGCTGCCCTGGGTGAAGGCGACAATGTTCAGGGTATCGCCGTCCGGATCGCGATCATTGGCCAGCACATTGATGGTCACCGCCGACTTGCTGGCCAGGGTCACGCCGTCGTTGGCCGCTACCGGAGCGCTGTTGGTCGAGGTGGTCGGGTTGCTGACCACATAGCTGGCGCTGCCACTGGCGCTCTTGGCATTGGCGCTGGCGGTGGCGCTGATGCTGTAGAAGCCATCGGCGGCGCTGCTTGGCGAGGTGGCGCGCAGGCTCACGCTGGCGTTGGCCCCGGGTGCCAGGCTCAGGCTGCTGGGCAGGCTGGTGCTCCAGCCGCTGGGCTTGCCGGCGCTGAGGCTGAAGCTGCTGCTGGCGCAGGCCGAGCTGTCGTTGTTGGTGACTGTCACGCTGTAGTCGAAGCTGCTGCCGGCGGCCAGCCAGGTGCTCTGGCCCGGGGTCATGCTGACGGTAGGCGCATTGCGGGTGCAGGTCGGCGTGCTGCCGCCACCGTTACCGCCGAAGTCGACGGTGACCAGGGCCTGGCTGGCGTCGGTCGCCTGGGTGGTCAGGGTCATGCCGCTGTCGCTGAAGCTGCGGCCACCGGTGAGGGCGGCGTCCTTCATGTCGATGAAGTTGCTGCCCGGGGTCATGTCCAGCAGGTAGCCGCTGTTGCCGTCGCTCGGGGCGGCCTGGCGCACGGTCACACCGTTGAAGATGTTGCTGGCATCGATTACGCCACGGTCGCTGATCTGCGCGTCGAAGCCCTGGGGCTGACGGTATTCGACATAGTAATAGCGCGGGGCGCCCGTGCTGGTCACGCCATTGGCGATCTTCAGCACCTTGGCGCCGGTGCTGGTCGCACTGCTCGGCTTGAGGCTGAAGCTGCCGGCGCTGTTGACGTTGACGACGTTGCCGCCGCTCAGCCAGCCCAGGCGTTCCTTGGCGAAGCCGTTGAAATGGCCGACGGTGCCGGTGTAGCCCATGATGTCGACGGTGTCGCCATACTCCTGGTTGCTGCAGCTGCTGCCCAGGGTGGTATCGCCGCAGTCCATGGCATGGGCATGGTAGAGGCCCAGGTTATGGCCCATCTCGTGGCCCACGGTGCGCAGGGTCAGGCTGTTGTGAATCCAGGCGCTGGATGGCATGGCGCCGACCTGGCCCATGCCGCTGTAACCGCAGGCGCTGTTCTGCGGGAAGATCATCAGGAAGCGCTCGTAGTTGGCGAGGTTGTAGCCGGCGGCCTGGGCCGCGGCCTTGGCTTTCTGCTCGATGGCGAAACCGTCGCACTGGTTGCTGTTGACCGCGATGGTGTACCAGCCGGCCACGTCGCCGGTCAGCCAGGTCTGCTGGTTGGAGTTCTCGCGGAAGAAGTTGCTGACGTCGCCGAATACCAGGCTGTTGGCCTGGCTGGTGGTCCAGGGCTTGTCTGCCGGCTTGTCCTGGAAGTTGACCAGGATCGCCAGGGTGCGCTGGGCGCCGGTGGTGTTGGGCAGGTCGTAGGCCAGTTCACCGCTGGCGCTGGTGGTGGCGCCGTCGGCCAGCAGGAGCAGGCCGCTGTCGTCGTCATTGACCACCAGATCACCCTGGACCGGGGCATTCAGGCCGTTGGCCTTTTCCAGCAGCACGCCCTGGGCGCGTACGCTCAGACCGCTGCGCCATTCACGCTTGGCGCCTGCCAGGCGCAGTTCGAAGCGCTCGCCAAAGGGGGTCTTGAGGAAGTGACGCAGCTTGTGATCGCCGTTCTCGTAGTCTTCGTAGACCACCTGCAACTCGCCATCGAGCTCGACGTTCTGTTCCAGCTTGGCCAGCACCTCGGCCGGCAGGCCGCTCTGCTTGTCGTCCGGGATGGCGACGCGCAGCACCTCGGCCGGGTTGCTCTGGGCCAGTTCGGCAAGCAACTGGCGACGTTGCTCGGCCTTGCCGATCAGTTGTTCGCGCAACTGCGCGCGCTCGCCGGCTGCGGCGGTGCGCAAGCGCTTGTTCAAGCTGATCAGTTCGTTGGTGCGTGCTATCGCAGCGTCGCGAGCCTCTATCGCTGGGCGGACTTCACTGGAGCCATGGCTATGCGGCTGGGCGGCGAAGGTCAAGCCGGCATTGAGGGCCAGGATGCAGAGCAGGGATGTGGCGTAGGGCATGGACGTGCGCATGGTCTCTCCTGATTCGAGTCAGAAAAGATCCTCTTCACGGCTGTCCATGAGGGAGGTTCTCCTTCGGCAGTCCGGCGACCCCCGTTGGGGGGCCCGTGACTTTGCGTCGCCAAGTTGCCCTGGCTTTGCCTTTGTCGGGAGAGGAGCTTTCTGTATCGCTGTTACACGGGGTAGCGAGCTACCCGGTTAAGCCCCTCGATCAGGTCCAGCTGTAATGTCAGCCGGTCGATCTTGAAAACCTCACTGTTCACTGCCTGGGCAGCGGGGGTGTTTCCTGTTTCAGTTACGCATCAACTACTGTTCAGTTTCTGTACATGCGTAATGGGAGCGAAATCTAGCACGCTGACTGTGCGTTTTTTATACAGTTGAGGCATAACTATCGTGCAGTTTGGTTGAAAAATGATCTGGAACTTTTGCCGGACTGGCCGTGAGGCCCGGAATAGAGGTATTCGGAGGGAGTTGAGGGCGGAGGGGGTAAATCGACCGTCTATCGGTGTTTTTCGCGGAAATAGAGCTGTGTCACAGTGCCATCAGGGGTCAGGAAAGCAGCTCGTAGTCGTCGACTTCGTCCCATAGCAGGATGACCGGCTGGCTGCTGGGGTGAATGCGCTGGAACAGCTCCTGCTTGCGGTGCAAGGCCTGCCAGGCGAGGAAGGGCGGATCGGCGAATACAGGAAAGGCGCTCTGACCCATTTCCTGGTCTGAGGCGGAGGCATCCCTGCGGATGCTCAGTGCTGTTTCGCGGTCGGTCGAGCGGCGCTCGTGCATGGTCGTTTCCTCCCCGCATGGAAACAGAGATGCAAACAGCCCGCCAAGCGGGCTGATATGTTGAAAATCAAGGGATTGCGGGTGAGGTGCGGCGTACGCCGATAGCCGACTGTTAAGCCGGCATTACAGCGTGCTTAGCGGATGCCGTACTTATCCATCATCCGATACAGGGTTACGCGGGACACCCCGAGCAGTTTGGCGGCCTGCGACACGTTGTTGCCCGACTGGCTCAGGCAGCTGCGCACGGCGACCTCCTCGGCATGGGCGCGCACCTGTTCCAGGGGCTCGATCTCCATGCTGGTGTCGATGTCCGACAGGCCCAGGTCGCGCGGGGTGATCATGCGGTTCTCGCTCATCACCAGGGCGCGGCGAATGCGGTTGATCATTTCGCGTACATTGCCGGGCCAGTCGTAATGCTGCATGGCGGTGATGGCCTGGCGGGTGAAGCCGCGCACCGAGCTGCCCTGTTCCTTGGCGAACTTGTGCAGGAAGAAGCGCGCCAGCAGCTCGATGTCATGCTCGCGCTCGGACAGCCGCGGCACATCGATGTTGAGGACGTTGAGGCGATAGTAGAGGTCCTCGCGGAAGCGGCCCTCGCTGACGGCCTCCTCCAGGTTGACGTGGGTGGCGGCGATCACCCGCGCGTTGCTGGTCAGGCTCTGGTTGCCGCCCAGTCGTTCGATGGTCTTCTGTTCGAGAAAGCGCAGCAGATAGACCTGCAGCTGCTGTGGCAGGTCGCCGATTTCGTCGAGGAAGATGGTGCCGTTCTGGGCCGATTCGATCCGGCCGATCTTGCGCTTGTAGGCGCCGGTGAAGGCACCCTTCTCGTAGCCGAACAGTTCGGCGTGGATCAGGGTTTCCGGCAGCGCGCCGCAGTTCACCGCGACGAAGGGGCCACCGCGGTGTTGCGAGCGCTGGTGGATGGCGCGGGCGATCATCTCCTTGCCGACCCCGGTTTCGCCGCGGATCAGCACGGGCGCGTCGACCGTGGCGACCCGGCGGATCTGCTCGAAAATGGCCAGGAACTGTTTGCTGGCGCCGACCATGTGAAACTCTTCGACCGGCTGCAGCTGGTCTTCGACACCACGCAGCTTGGACATGCCGTCGAGGTGGCCGAGGGCGAACCGGAGGTGGTCGCTGTTGTTCAGCGGCAAGGAGAAATAGTCGTAGAAGTGTTCGTAGATCAGTCGGCGAAACTCCAGGTCGTCGAGGTTGGCCGGGTTGGTCAGGGCGACCCAGGACAGGTGCTCATCGACGCCGAGCAGGGTTTCGACCCGTTCGCGCTGTTCTTCGCTCAGGCCACTGGGCAGCAGGGCGACCCCGACGCTATAGGGTCGCTGTTTCAGCAGCGCCAGATTGTTACTCGACGAGGTGATCCTGTCGAACACCCAGTCGTCGACGTGCAGGCTGGCGTACAGGCGCTCGTCGTTGGAGGGGTCGAAAAGCAGGGCGCGGCGTGGTTCTTCGGGCAATTGACGGGCGGTGGCAGGCATCTGTTAAGCCCCTAATACACATTTCCGTTACAGCACTTCCCTACCGTTACTACACGTTACAAGCATAGTTTCAGCGTTGATGTTTTTCAGGCCAGGCGACGAAAGGCTGGCGCTCGGCTACTACCCCCATCCGCGCCCGCCACGCACTGGAAACTGGCGCCCAGGCCTCTATAGTCTCCTATGAGCCTGACGGACTGGCGTGGCAAACCGGAGGCCATCCGGCGCATCGCCGGCTCCGGCTTGATCCGGGCTACGGCTGTGTCGCGGGCCGAATCCATTGCGCTTGGCGAGGTTCGATGAACCATGTACAGCAAGTATTTCGGCTTCTCAGATCTGCCCTTCACCATCGCGCCTGACCCGCGTTACCTCTACCTCAGCGCGCAGCATCGCGAGGCATTGGCCAGCCTGTTGTATGGCATCAACTGCAACGGCGGCTTCGTCCTCCTGACCGGCGATGTCGGCACGGGCAAGACCACCGTCTGCCGCTGCCTGCTCGAGCAGTTGCCGGCCAGCGCCGAGGTGGCCTTCATCCTCAATCCCAAGTACAGCATCACCGAATTGCTCGAGGCGATCTGCGACGAACTGAAGATCGCCTATCAACACAGCCGCAGCCAGATCAAGGGCTATATCGATGCGATCAACGCGCACCTGCTGGAGGCGCACGCCAGGGGCGTGAATACCGTGCTGATCATCGACGAGGCGCAGAACCTTAGTCTCGATGTGCTGGAGCAGATCCGCCTGCTGACCAACCTGGAGACCAGCAGCCAGAAACTCCTGCAGATCATTCTGATCGGCCAGCCGGAGCTGCTCGACAAGCTGGCGCGCCCCGAGCTGCGCCAGCTCGACCAGCGGATCACCGCACGCTATCACCTCAATGCGCTGTCGCGCAGCGAGCTGGCCGCCTACGTCAGCCATCGCCTCGCCGTGGGCGGCAGCGAGGCGCCGCTGTTCAGCCGCCTGGCGCTATGGCGCCTGCACCGGCTGACCGGCGGGGTGCCGCGCAAGGTCAATATCATCTGTGACCGCGCCTTGCTCGGCGCCTTCGTCGAGCGCCGCCGGACGGTTGGCTGGGGCGTACTCAACCGTGCCGCACGCGAGGTGCG
Source organism: Pseudomonas zhanjiangensis (assembly GCF_041027545.1). Lineage (NCBI taxonomy): Bacteria > Pseudomonadati > Pseudomonadota > Gammaproteobacteria > Pseudomonadales > Pseudomonadaceae > Pseudomonas > Pseudomonas zhanjiangensis. The sequence goes on from NZ_JBFTEG010000001.1 coordinate 390,005, forward strand.
TGGCCAGGCGAAGGGGACGGCGCCGCGCTGGCGCCTGGGGCTGCTCGGCTTGACCTTGCTCGGTCTGCTGCTGGGCTGGGCGATCTGGTCTCCGCCGTTGCCGCTGCCGGAGCTGGCCGGCCTGCTGCCGGCCGTGCCGGGTGAGGTACAGGCCTCGGCCTCGGGCGAGCCGACGACGGCCGTCGCAGAGGCCGCGCCGGTGCTCGACAGCGTTGCGCCGGAGAGCCTGGAGGCCCTGATCCCGCCGCGTACGCCGCTGTCCAGCCCGGCCGACTGGCAATGGCCGGAGGGCACCGACCTGGACGCCACCGAACCCCTGGCCTACCAGGAGCTGTTCCGCCAGTGGGGCATCGAATACAACCCGGCTGGTGCTCCGGTGGTCTGCCAGTTCGCCCGTCTGCACAACCTCGGCTGTCTGCTCCAGCCGGTCGATCTCGACGAGCTGTTGAAGCTGAACCAGCCCGCGGTGATCAGCCTGTCCAACGCCGCCGGGCAGAGGTTCCATGCCACCCTGGTCGGCGTGGAGCCCGAACAGGGTTTTGCGCGACTGAACATCGCCGGCGAAGTGCGTGCGGTCGAACTGGCCGAGCTGCGTCGCTGGCTGCAGGACAACCAGCTGGTGCTCTGGCGCATGCCACCCGGTTACCAGGTGCCGCTGCGGCCGGAGGCGCGCAGTGCCCTGGTGCCCTGGCTGGATGCCAAGCTGGCCTGGCTGCAGGGCCGCGCGCCGGCGAGCGGCCGCGGCGAGCACTACGACCAGGACCTGCAGCTGGAGGTCCTGGCCTTCCAGCATCACTACCGTCTGGTGACCGACGCGGTGGTCGGGCCGCAAACCCTGATCCAGCTCAGCAGCCTGACCGAGTCGGACATTCCGTTGCTGACGCCCACAGAGCCGGAGTGAGTCCATGTCCTACATTCTCAACGCGCTCAAGCACTCGGAAAGTCAGCGCAACCGCGGAGAAATTCCGCACATCGACTCGCAGCCTGAGTTCGTCAAGATCGCACCGAGCCGATGGGGCGAGCGGCTGTGGAAGTGGCTGGCGCTGGCGGCGGTGCTCGGCTTGCTGTTGAGCTTGGCGTGGATGCGCTTCGCCAGCGAGTCCGGGCCCGAGCAAGTGGCAGTGCCGCCCAGCGTCGAGCCTGCCGCCGGGATCGCGGCTGTCCAGCCGTCCGCCGAGGCCGCGTCGCCGGCACCGGAACCCGCGCCGGGGCTACCGGCCCTGGCGGAAATGGCGGGGGTGCGTGTCAGTCTGGGGGAAGAGGAGTCGGGCGATGCCGCGGTATCCGCGCCGGCGCCACCCAAGGTGGTGCTGGAACTGCCAGTCAGCCGCGGTGTGGTCCCCGCGCCGGCGCCGAAAGTGCAGGCCGCGCTAGCGCCTGCGCCCGTTCGCGCCCCGGCAGTGGATGAAACACCGCCGGCCGAGGACCTCACTGGCGTCAGCCACTGGAAGACCCTGCCGGGCGATGTGCAGAAGCAGTTGCGCGAGCTGGCCTTCACCGCGCATATCTATTCGAGCAAGGCGGATGCGCGGTTCATTCGCGTGAGCGGCCGCACCCTGCACGAGGGCGATCAGCTCGCCACTGGCCTGACGCTGCGGCAGATCACCCGCGACGGCATCGTGTTCTCCCATGGCGGGGAGCAATACTGGTTCGGCTTCAACTGAGATGTCGAAGGCCTTGTGCCGCCCCGCCCGGTGAACCGGGCGGGGCGCAGCCGTTCGCTTACTTGCCGTAGACCTGTTCCGGCAGCCAGGTGATCAGGCCAGGGAACTGGTAGGCGAGCACCAGCAGCACCAGCTGGATCAGGATAAAGGGCAGCACGCCCCTGTAGATGGTGCTGGTCGCCACGCTCGAGGGCGTTACGCCGCGCAGGTAGAACAGGGCGAAGCCGAATGGCGGGGTGAGGAAGGAGGTCTGCAGGTTCAGGGCGATCATCACCCCCAGCCAGATCGGGTCCAGCCCCATGGCCAGCAGAACCGGCCCGACGATCGGCACCACCACGAAGGTGATCTCGATGAAGTCGAGGATGAAGCCCAGCAGGAAGATCACCAGCATGACCACGAAGAATGCGCCGAGCACCCCGCCCGGCAGCTGGGCGAACACGTCCTCGATCAGCACTTCACCGCCGAAGCCGCGGAACACCAGGGAGAACAGCGAGGCGCCGATCAGGATCATGAACACCATGGCGCTGATTTCGGTGGTGCCGAAGGCCACTTCGCGTAGCTGGGCGAAGCTCAGCTGGCGCTTGCCGAAGGCCAGCAGCATGGCGCCCAGGGCACCGAGCGCCGCCGCCTCGGTCGGCGTCGCATAGCCGGCGAGGATCGAGCCAAGCACCGCGGCGATCAGCAGCAGCGGGGGCAGCAGGGCGCTGAACAGCTTGCCCCATTCGATCGGGCCGAGCTCGTCCTGCGGCAGCGCCGGCAGCTTCTTCGGCTGCAAGACCGCGACCCCTATGATGTAGAGGATGTACAGGCCGACCAGCAGCATGCCGGGCAGGAAGGCGCCGACGAACAGGTCGCCGACCGATACCGTCTTCGGCGAGAAGATGCCCATGCGCAGCTGTGCCTGCTGATAGGCGCTGGACATCACATCGCCCAGCAGCACCAGCACGATCGACGGCGGAATGATCTGTCCGAGGGTGCCGGTGGCCGCCAGGGTTCCGGTCGAAATGGCCGGGTCGTAGCCGCGCCGGAGCATGGTCGGCAGGGCCATCAGGCCCATGGTCACCACGGTGGCGCCGACGATGCCGGTGCTGGCCGCGAGCAGCGCGCCCACCACGCACACCGAGATCGCCAGGCCGCCGCGCAGGGTGCCGAACAGCCGCGACATCGACTCCAGCAGGTCTTCGGCGACCCGCGACTTCTCCAGCATCACGCCCATGAACACGAACAGCGGCACCGCCAGCATGGTCTGGTTGTTCATGATGCCGAACAGGCGATTGGGCAGGGCGCTGAGATAGCCCGAGTCGAAGGTGCCGGTGAGTGCGCCTATGCCGGCGAACAGCAGGGACACGCCGCCGAGGGTGAAGGCCACCGGGTAGCCGGCCATCAGGGCCAGGCAGATGCTGATGAACAGAACGATCGCCATTAGCTCAGCCATGATGCTTCACCTCCGGCTCCGGCAGGCGACCGGCAAGGGCGTAGGCGGCCTTGATCAGGTCGGCGATGCCCTGCAGCAGCAGGCTCACCACCAGCACCAGGATGATGCTCTTCTGCAGGTAGACGAACTTGAGGCCGCCCGATTCGCTGGACGCCTCCAGGGTCGACCAGGAGTTGGCCACGTAGTCCCAGCTGCTCCAGCCGAGGAACAGGCACAGCGGCAACAGCAGCAGCAGGTTGCCGAGCAGCTCGACCAGCGCTTGGCGGCGGCCGCTGAACTTCTGATAGAAGATATCCACGCGCACGTGGGCGTTGCGCTGCAAGGTCCAGGCCGAGGCGCCCATGAACACCAGGGCGTGGGCATAGAGCACGGCCTCCTGCAGGGCGATGGCGCCGATGCCGAAACCATAGCGCAAGACCACCACGATGGCGGTGCCGACGACCAGCAGCAGGGTCAGCCATGCGCAGGCCTGGCCGAAGCGGGTGTTGAGCGTGTCGATCAGCCGCGCTAGGCCGAGTAAGGGAGGCGGGCGATGGGTCATGGCGGTTCCTTATTGTTATGGCCAGCAAGGCGCGTGATTCTAGGTGGCCGGGCGAAGGCGTCGCAACCGACAGCACTACGTACGTAGTCAGCGCGCTTGAGGGATGCTAAACCCTATGATAGTCAGGACTGGCTGAATGCCGGCGATCCCGAGGTTCAGTTCACTAAGTAAAACAACAAGGAGTCATTGCATGAAACGTCGTCAAATTCTCGCAGCAGCGGGGGTAGGCCTGGCCGCCACCGCACTGGCCGGCTGCAACAAGGAGGCCGAGACCGCTGCCAAGCCTCAAGAAGGCGCGGGTGCAGAGACCTTCAACTGGAAAATGGTGACCTCCTGGCCGAAGAACTTCCCCGGCGTCGGGGTCGGTGCCGAGCGTTTCGCCAAGCTGGTCGAGGAAATGAGCAATGGCCGCCTGAAGGTCAAGATCTATGCCGCTGGCGAGTTGGTGCCGGCGCTGGAAGTGTTCGATGCGGTCTCCCGTGGCACCGCCGAGATGGGCCACGGAGCGCCTTACTACTGGAAGGGCAAGGTGCCGGCGGCGCAGTTCTTCTGCGCCCTGCCGTTCGGCCCCAATGCCCAGGAAATGAATGCCTGGCTGCACAAGGGCGGCGGTCTCGAGCTCTGGGAAGAGGTCTACAAGCCCTTCGGCGTGTTGCCGATGGCCTGTGGCGCCACCGGCGTGCAGACCGCCGGCTGGTTCAACAAGGAGATCAACTCGGTCGAAGACCTCAAGGGCCTGAAGATGCGCACCCCGGGTCTGGGTGGCGAAGTGCTGACCAAGATGGGCGGCACCGTGGTCAACATGCCGGCCGGTGAGATCTTCACCGCGCTGCAGACCGGCGCGATCGACGCCACCGAATGGATCGGCCCCTACAACGACCAGGCCCTGGGCCTGCACAAGGCGGCCAAGTACTACTACACCCCGGGTTGGCAGGAGCCGAACGTCACCTTCGAGCTGGATATCAACCTCCAGGCCTGGGAAACCCTGCCGGCGGACCTGCGGGCCATCGTCCGCGCGGCGGCGCGCGATGTGAACGCGGACATGCTCGACGATTACAACGCGCGCAACATGGAAGCCATGGAGCAGCTCAAGGCCGAAGGGGTCGAGGTGCGGAGCCTGCCGGACGAAGTACTGAGCCAGCTGAAAGCCGTGGCCAGCGAAGTGGTCGATGCCGCCGCTGCTGCCGATCCGGTAGCGGCCAAGGTCTGGGCGCAACAGAAGGACTACTTGCAGCGCCTGTACGACTACGCCGAAGTCAGCGAGAAGGTCATCTACAACATCCGCGGCTGACGATCGCGGCTGGGAAAAAAACGCCGGCGTATCAGCCGGCGTTTTTTTATCGTGCTATCGCTGTATCAGCGCCGGGCCGGCACCGGGCGGGTGCGACCGCTGCCGTCGATGGCGACGAAGACGAATACCGCTTCGGTGACCTTGCGCCATTCATTGGACAGCGGGTCGTCGCTCCACACCTCGACCAGCATCTGGATCGAGCTGCGACCGACCTCCAGCGTCTGGGTGTAGAAGGACAGCTGGGCGCCAACCGCTACCGGCACCAGGAAGGCCATGCGATCGATCGCCACGGTGGCCACCCGGCCACCGGCCACCCGGCTGGCCATGGCGGTGCCGGCCAGGTCCATCTGCGACACCAGCCAGCCACCGAAGATGTCACCGAAACCGTTGGTCTCGCGTGGCAGGGCGGTCAGTTGCAGGGCCAGGTCGCCTTGGGGGATCGGATCTTCCTGTTCGAAATCTTTCATCTCAGATGGGCTCGCGGCGCGGTTGTTGTTGTTGGCGCGGAGCAGGCCGGGAACAGCGGTGTTCGGCGACCTGTTAACCCGCAAGGGCGCGGGTTGGGGAAGTATACCGACTGAACGGTCGCCGGGCGACTGCGGCGCTTTGCTCCAGCGCCAAGCCAAGTATTTCCGGAAGTTGCGTGCAATCCTGCCGGCGTTCATCTAACTGTCATATTGCTTTCATAGATTGGTCACACGGCCTGCAGATACTTGGCCTCGACCCAACCCCACCCTGATTTGTTAGGAGCAAGGCATGAAACTTACGCGTTTGATGGCGGCCATGACTTTTGTCGCCGCTGGTGCTGTCACCGCCACCGCGGTTGCCGCTGTCGACCCGGCTCTGCCGACCTATGAAAAGACTTCGGGCGTATCCGGCAACCTGTCGAGCGTAGGTTCCGACACCCTGGCCAACCTGATGACCCTGTGGGCCGAGGATTACAAGAAGCAGTACCCCAACGTAAATATCCAGATTCAGGCTGCTGGCTCCTCCACCGCGCCGCCCGCTCTGACCGAGGGCACCTCCAACCTCGGCCCGATGAGCCGCAAGATGAAAGATGCCGAGCTGCAGGCTTTCGAAGAGAAGTATGGCTACAAGCCGACCGCCATCCCGGTCGCGATCGACGCCCTGGCCGTATTCGTGCACAAGGACAACCCGATCAAGAGCCTGACCATGGAGCAGGTTGACGGCATCTTCTCCACCACCCGCCTGTGCGGTGGCTCGGACGTCAAGACCTGGGGCGACCTGGGCCTGACTGGTGACTGGGCCGCCAAGCCGGTTCAGCTGTTCGGCCGCAACTCGGTGTCCGGCACCTACGGCTACTTCAAGGAAGAAGCCCTGTGCAAGGGCGATTTCAAGGCCAATGTCAACGAGCAGCCGGGTTCGGCCTCGGTAGTGCAGTCGATCTCCAGCACCCTCAATGCCATCGGCTACTCGGGCATCGGCTACAAGACCTCCAGTGTTCGCGCCGTGCCCCTGGTGGACAAGAAGGGTGTGGCCGAAGAAGCTTCCGAAGCCAACGCCCTGGCTGGCAAGTACCCGCTGTCGCGCTTCCTCTACGTCTACGTGAACAAGGCGCCGAACAAGGCCCTGAGCCCGCTGGAAGCCGAGTTCGTCAAGCTGGTGCTGTCCAAGCAGGGTCAGGAAGTCGTGGTCAAGGATGGCTACATTCCGCTGCCGTCCAAGGTGGCCGCCAAGGCCCTGAAGGACCTGGGCCTCTAAGCCGGCGCCGGCCTGAGGCCCCCTAGGGCCGCAGGCAGTGCTCCAACGCTCGCCACTCCGCTGGAGTGGCGGGCGTTTTTGCGTCATTACGTTGTAATCTTTCTGTCACACAAGAGCGTTAGATTTGGCCTTCGCGTATTCTGCAGCGCGAGCGCCCAACCGCTCAGAGACCCATGTATGAACGACCTGGCCAAAGATTCCATGACCGCTTCCTCGAATCGCAGCCAACGGCTGGACTTCAACACCCCGGCGCTGCTGCGCAAGCGGCGCATGCGTGCGCTGAAGGACCGCCTGGCCCATTGGTACGTGTCCATCGGCGGCTTGGCAGTGCTGGCGGCGATCACCTTGATCTTCTTCTACCTGGCCTATGTGGTCATGCCGCTCTTCTCCGGCGCCGATCTGGAAGCGCGCAAGCCGCAGCAGCCAGCCTGGCTCGCCGAACAGGGAGAGGCGCTGCTGCTGGCCGTGGAAGAGCAGAACAAGGTGGCCATGCGCCTCAATAGTGTTGGCCATGTCCAGTTCTTCGCGCTCAAGGACGGCACGGCGCTCAACAGCTATGACCTGGCGATTCCGGCGGGCACCACCATCACCTCGGCCAGCGAGGGCGCGCCGGGCAGTCGGCGTATCGTCCTGGGCTTGTCCAATGGCCAGGTGCTGCTGTTCCGCCAGAACTACGCGGTCAGCTACCCGAACAACGTCAAGACCATCACCCCGGTGTTGCAGTATCCCCTCGGCGAGACGCCCATCGACCTCGACCCCCAGGGTCGTCCGCTGGAGCATGTGGCGGTCAACCAGAACGGTGACACCGTGCTGTTCAGCGCCTCGACCGGGGCCGAGCTGCATGTGTTGTCGCTGACCAACGAAGAGAACGAGTTCACCGGCGAGACCAGCCAGGAACAGACGCGCATCGAGCTGCCGCAGATTGCCGAGCCGATCAAGGCCCTGGTGATCGATCCGCGCCAGCAGTGGCTGTACGTGTTCAACGGCAAGGCCACCGCCGATGTCTTCGACCTGCGCAGCAACCGCCTCAACGGCCGCTATAACCTGCTCGACGGCGAGGCCGAGGTGACCACGGTCAGCCCGCTGCTCGGCGGCATCTCGCTGTTGATCGGTGACAGCCGCGGCGGCATCGCCCAGTGGTTCATGGTGCGCGACAAGGACGACAAGTCTGCCTTTACCCGCATCCGTGACTTCAAGCTGGGCGACAGCCCTGTCACCCAGTTCATGCCGGAAGAGCGGCGCAAGGGCTTCATGGCCCTGGACGCCGCCGGCAATCTGGGCATCTTCCACAGCACCGCGCACCGCACCCTGCTGGTCGAGCCGGTGGCCGAAGGCGCAAGTGTCGCGGCCCTGTCGCCGCGTGCCAGCCGCGTGCTGGTGGAGTCCAACGGCCAACTGCAGACCTTCGCCGTGGATAACCCGCACCCCGAGGTGTCCTGGAGTTCGCTGTGGGGCAAGGTCTGGTACGAGAGCTATGACGAGCCCAAGTACGTCTGGCAGTCGACCTCGGCCAACAGCGATTTCGAGCCCAAGCTGAGCCTCTCGCCGCTGACCTTCGGCACCCTCAAGGCAGCCTTCTACGCCATGCTCCTGGCCGCTCCGCTGGCCATCTGCGCGGCCATCTACACCGCCTACTTCATGGCCCCGGCCATGCGCGGCAAGATCAAGCCGGTGATCGAGCTGATGGAGGCGCTGCCGACGGTGATCCTCGGCTTCTTCGCTGGGCTGTTCCTCGCGCCCTATGTGGAGGGACACCTGCCGGGCATCTTCAGCCTGCTGTTGCTCACGCCAATCGGCATCCTGCTGGCGGCCTATGGCTGGAGCCGGTTGCCCGAGCGCATCCGCCTGCTGATTCCCGATGGTTGGGAAGCGGCGCTGTTGATCCCGGTGATCCTGCTGGTCGCCACCTTCTCCCTGAGCATGAGCGGGCACATGGAGAACTGGTTCTTCGGCGGCGACATGCGCCTGTGGCTGAGCAATGACCTGGGCATCGCCTTCGATCAGCGCAACGCCCTGGTGGTCGGCCTGGCCATGGGGTTCGCGGTGATCCCGAACATCTATTCGATCGCCGAGGACGCGGTGTTCAGCGTGCCCAAGAGCCTGACCTTCGGCTCCCTGGCGCTCGGTGCGACGCCCTGGCAGACCCTGACCCGGGTGGTGATCCTCACCGCCAGCCCGGGCATCTTCTCGGCGCTGATGATCGGCCTCGGCCGCGCCGTCGGCGAAACCATGATCGTGCTGATGGCCACCGGCAACACCCCGATCATGGACATGAACCTCTTCGAAGGCCTGCGTACCCTGGCCGCCAACGTGGCGGTGGAGATGCCGGAATCCGAAGTCGGCAGCAGCCACTACCGGGTGCTGTTCCTCTCGGCGCTGGTGCTGCTGTCGTTCACCTTCGTGATGAACACGCTGGCCGAAGTGATCCGTACTCGCCTGCGCAAGAAATACGCCTCGCTCTAAGACTCGGGAAGGTAGACGTCCGTGAACGTGAAAAAGCAAAACCTCAGATCCTGGTTCCAGAGCGGCAGTCCCTGGGTGTGGATGACCGCCGGTGGGGTATCCATCGCGGTGATCATGACCCTGGGCCTGCTGGCGGTGATCGCCACCCGCGGCCTGGCGCATTTCTGGCCGGCCGACGTGATCGAGTCCACCTACCAGGTCCCCGGGGAAGCGCCGCGGGTGCTGGCCGGTGAACTGGTGCAAGCCGAAGAGGTGCCGCGTGCGCGCCTGGCCGCCGCCGGCCTGCCGGTGGACACCAGTGGCGGCGAGTTCATGACCCGCGAGCTGCTCAAGGTGGGTAACCGCGATCTGTACGGTGCCGACTTCAGCTGGGTGGTGGGCGAGTGGACCAGCGATGCGCGGCGACCGGCCAATCTGGTGGTGATGGAGCGCCGCGAGTGGGGCAACTTCTATGGCTACCTGGTCAGCGTCAAGCAGGCCGGCCAGGTAGTGGCCGAGGGCGATGCGGCCTGGGCCGAACTGCAGCAGCGTCTCGAGCGGACCGACCAGCTGCACCAGCAGATCAGCCGGCTGGAGAAGAAGGACATTGGCCGGATCAACCATGGCCTGGAAAATCTGCGCCTGAAGACCCGCCGACTGCAGCTCAACGATCAGCTCGACGCCGCCGCCCAGGCCGACCTGGACGCCGAGCGTGCCCAGTGGGATGCCGAGTACAAGGTGCTGGAGACGCAGCTGAGCGAACTCAACCAGCAGTTCAACCGCGACAGCGTGACGGTCAGAAGCGTCGACGGCCGCGAGCAGGACATCAACCTGGGCAAGGTGGTGCGGGCCTATCAGCCCAATGCCATGTCGACCCTGGACAAGCTGGGCTTCTACTTCGCCAAGGTCTGGGAGTTCGTCAGTGACGACCCGCGTGAGGCCAACACCGAGGGTGGCATCTTCCCGGCGATCTTCGGCACCGTGATGATGACCCTGATCATGGCGGTGATCGTTACCCCGTTCGGCGTACTGGCGGCCATCTACCTGCGCGAGTATGCCAAGCAGGGACCGCTGACCCGGATCATCCGCATCGCGGTGAACAACCTGGCCGGCGTTCCGGCGATCGTCTACGGCGTGTTCGGCCTGGGCTTCTTCGTCTATGTACTGGGCGGCTCGATCGACCAGCTGTTCTTCCCGGAAGCGGCGCCGGCGCCGACCTTCGGCACTCCCGGCCTGCTGTGGGCCTCGCTGACCCTGGCGATCCTCGCCGTGCCGGTGGTGATCGTGGCCACCGAGGAAGGCCTGGCGCGCATTCCCCGGGCCCTGCGTGAAGGCTCGCTGGCCCTGGGCGCGACCAAGGCCGAGACCCTGTGGAAGGTGGTGTTGCCGATGGCCAGCCCGGCGATGATGACCGGCCTGATCCTTGCCGTGGCCCGCGCCGCCGGCGAAGTGGCGCCGCTGATGCTGGTGGGCGTGGTCAAGCTGGCCCCGGCGCTGCCGCTGGATGGCAACTACCCCTATCTGCACCTGGACCAGAAGATCATGCACCTGGGCTTCCATATCTACGACGTCGGCTTCCAGAGCCCCAACGTCGAGGCCGCGCGGCCGCTGGTTTACGCCACCGCGCTGCTGCTGGTGCTGGTGATCGCCCTGCTCAACCTCAGTGCGGTGTATATCCGCAATCACCTGCGCGAGAAGTACAAGGCGCTGGATCATTAATTTCCTTACCGGCCCTGCCCGTTCGGCGGGGCCGGTGGTGACCCAATTGTTAGCGTAGGGAGCCTCCCATGCAGCACCAAACTCCGAGTCACGGCATCGACATCGCCGCCCTGGGCCGCAGCAAGCAGAGCCTCAACCTGGCCGAGGAAACCGTGGCCATCGAGGTGCCCGGCCTGAACCTGTTCTACGGCGACAAGCAGGCGCTGTTCGACGTCAGCATGAATATACCCAAGCAGCGCGTGACCGCCTTCATCGGCCCGTCCGGCTGCGGCAAGTCGACCCTGCTGCGTACCTTCAACCGGATGAACGACCTGGTCGACGGTTGCCGGGTGGACGGCGAGATCAACCTCGACGGCCGCAACATCTACCGCAAGGGCGAGGATGTCGCCGAGCTGCGCCGTCGCGTCGGCATGGTGTTCCAGAAGCCCAACCCGTTCCCCAAGAGCATCTACGAGAACGTGGTCTACGGCCTGCGCATCCAGGGCGTGAACCAGAAGCGCATTCTCGACGAGACCGTCGAGTGGGCACTGAAGAGCGCGGCGCTGTGGGATGAGGTCAAGGACCGCCTGCACGATTCGGCCCTCGGCCTGTCCGGCGGCCAGCAGCAGCGCCTGGTGATCGCCCGCACGGTGGCGGTGCAGCCGGAAGTGCTGCTGCTCGACGAACCCTGCTCGGCGCTGGATCCGATTTCCACGCTGAAGGTCGAAGAGCTGATCTACGAGCTGAAATCCAAGTACACCATCGTCATCGTGACCCACAACATGCAGCAGGCCGCGCGGGTGTCCGACTACACGGCGTTCATGTACATGGGCAAGCTGATCGAGTTCGGCGATACCGACGCGCTGTTCACCAACCCGGCGAAGAAGCAGACCGAGGACTACATCACCGGTCGCTACGGCTGATGGCTGTCTTTGCGCGCCGGGCTGCGGCGGCGAGGCTTGCGGTACCGGCCGTACTGCCAGCGCTTGGCCGCCTTGCCCGATTCGCTCTGGCAAAGACCATTTCACCTGTAAACGCATCCGGTTAACTCAAGGGTTCGCACATGATCAACAAAGACAGCCTTACCCATCACATCTCCCAGCAGTTCAACGCCGAACTGGAGGAAGTGCGCAGTCACCTCCTGGCGATGGGCGGCCTGGTCGAGAAGCAGGTCAACGACGCGGTCACCTCGCTGATCGAGGCCGACTCCGGCCTGGCCCAGCAGGTGCGCGAGATCGACGACCAGATCAACCAGATGGAGCGCAACATCGACGAGGAATGCGTGCGCATCCTCGCCCGGCGCCAGCCGGCGGCCTCCGACCTGCGCCTGATCATCAGCATCTCCAAGTCGGTGATCGACCTGGAGCGCATCGGCGACGAGGCGACCAAGATCGCCAAGCGCACCATCCTCCTCAGCGAAGAGGGCGAGGCGCCGCGCGGCTATGTCGAGGTCCGGCATATCGGCGATCAGGTGCGCAAGATGGTCCAGGAAGCGCTGGATGCCTTCGCCCGCTTCGACGCCGACCTGGCCCTGTCGGTGGCGCAGTACGACAAGACCGTCGACCGTGAATACAAGACCGCCCTGCGCGAGCTGGTCACCTACATGATGGAAGACCCGCGCTCGATCGCCCGGGTACTCAATATCATCTGGGCGCTGCGCTCGCTGGAGCGCATCGGTGATCATGCGCGCAACATCGCCGAGCTGGTGATCTACCTGGTGCGCGGCACCGACGTGAAGCACATGGGCCTGGCGCGCATGCAGGAAGAGGTGCAGGGCAAGGGCAAGTAACCCGCCGTTGGTGCCTTTAGGGTTGGCCTTCGGCCAGCCGCGGCGACTATGCTAGGGGCCATTCGAACAGGAGTGGCCGATGAGCAAAGTCAGCGTGCTGGTAGTAGACGATGCAACCTTTATCCGTGATCTGGTGAAGAAGGGCCTGCGAGACCATTTTCCCGGCCTGCAGATATCCGAGGCGATCAACGGACGCAAGGCCCAGCAGCTGCTCGCGCGCCAGCCGGTCGACCTGATCCTCTGCGATTGGGAGATGCCCGAGCTGTCCGGGCTGGAGCTGCTCAGCTGGTGCCGCGAGCAGGACAACCTGAAAAGCGTGCCCTTCATCATGGTCACCAGCCGCGGCGACAAGGAAAACGTCGTGCAGGCGATTCAGGCCGGGGTTTCCGACTACATCGGCAAGCCGTTCTCCAACGAGCAACTGGTGACCAAGGTCAAGAAGGCCCTGAGCCGCGCCGGCAAGCTCGCCCAACTGGCCGCCAGCGCACCGCCCAAGGTGCTGGCGGGCGGCGGTTTTGCCAACGACTCGCTGGCCGCGCTGACCGGCGGCCAGGCGCCGGTGGTCAAGCCAGCGGCGCCAGCCGCCGAGCGTGCGCCGGCACCGGCCCCAGCGCCCTCGGCCAAGTCGGCGGCGCAGGCGCCGGGCGGTCGGGGCCAGGGCCAGTTGCGCCTGCCCGGCGGCAGCATGAATTGCGTGATCAAGGCGCTCAGCCTCAAGGACGCGCAGCTGGTGGTCAAGCGTGGGGAAAACCTGCCGCAGGTGCTGGAGAGCGCGGTGCTCGACCTGGAGCAGGGCGAGGGGGCCGAGGTGGCGCGGCTCAACGGCTATCTGCATTCGGTGGCGGCGCTGGAGCCCAAGCCGGACAGCGAATGGTTGCTGCTCAATTTCAAGTTCGTCGACCGCGACCCGCAGAAGCTCGACTACCTGTCCCGCCTGATCGCCCGCGGCACCACCCAGAAGCACTTCGTACCCGGGGCCTGACCGGGTACCGCCGAGCTCCGGGGGTGGGCAGGCGTCACATTCCACCCGGCTTCGGCTCGCGGGCCCCCGGCGCCGCTGCTAGTCTTAGGGCCTGGATGAACTCTGCAGTCATGTAATCCCATGAGCCTTCGCCTGACCACCCTGTGCCTTCTGTCGCTGCTCAGCAGCCAGGCGGCCGCCCTGACCATCTACAAGTACACCGATGCCAACGGCGTGGTGACCTATAGCGATCAGGCGGCGCCAGGCGCCCAGGTATTCGTGTTCCGCGACCGCATGGTCGAGCGCCTGGACAACCAGGTGAAGCTGGAGACCCAGAAGCACGAGGCCGGCGAGACCCTGCTGGTGCGCAACGACCTCTACGCCCCGGTGCAGATCGAACTGAAGCTGGTGGATGTCACCAATGCGGTCGGTGCCCCGGAGCAGCCGATCAACTGGGTGTTGCCGCCACGCAGCAAGATCCGCCTGGCGACCCTGGCGCCGCGCGATGCCGGCCAGCCGCTGCGCTACACGCCCAAGCTGCGCTACGCCCTGGGTGATCCGCGCCTGCAGCCGAGCCAGCAGCGCTACCCGCTGCCGTGGCGCGGCGGACCCTTTCGCCTAACCCAGGGCGCCAACGGCAAATACAGCCACTTCACCCCCAAGGGGCGCTATGCCATGGACATCGCCATGCCCGAAGGCACGCCCATCGTCGCCGCGCGCGGCGGGGTGGTGGTGAAGACCGAGAACGCCCAGAGCGGTCGTGGCAACAACCCCTCCGGCAACTACGTGCGCATCCTCCATGACGACGGCACCATGGGCGTCTACCTGCACCTGATGAAGGGCTCGGTGCAGGTCCAGGAGGGCCGCCGGGTGAAGGCCGGAAGCCTGATCGCACGCTCCGGCAATACCGGCAACAGCACCGGCCCGCATCTGCATTTCGTGGTCCAGCGCAACGTCGGTCTGGCCCTGGAGTCGATTCCCTTCAACTTCGCCCAACCGGTCGACAGCCTGCCGAACTTCGCCGTCGGCGGCGAATGATGCCGCCGCTGAGCTATCCCCCCTTCACTCGCCCCTGATCTCGGGCGCGCGGGCGCAGCTGATCTGTCTGGCTGTGCGACGCGGGGCCATGGAGGATCGGGGGCAGCTGCGCTGACATCAGCGGCAGGATGATCAGGGTAGGTGGCAACCCCGTTATCGAGTGCTGCTTCAGCAACCCGTAAGGTACGCCGAGCCGCCCCTCGGGGCGGGACTCGGGCATGGGCTGCTCGCAGCCGGTCGCTGGTCTAGTGGCTGGCGCGGATGCTGCGCAGGGCCGGACGATGGCGCAGCGACAGCAGCGCCAGGGTTACGGCATAGAGGGCGATCACGACCAGGCCCACCCACTGGATCTCGAACGGGGTGAACTTGAACAGCAGCACCAGGCTGACCAGCAGGGTCATGTTCAAGGCGATGAAGCGCGGGCGGCCGAGCCGCTCCACGCTGATGCCGAGGTTATCTGTGTACAGGCGCACCAGTGAGTCTACCGAGTTGATCACGAAGATCACCCCGACGCCGAGCATCGCCAGTTTCCAAAAATGACTGACTTCCAGGCCCAGGTCGAAGTAGCCGTAGAGCACGGCAAACCAGATGGCCAGGGGGATTGAGGGAATCACCAGCAGGGCCAGCAGCAGCTGCCAGGTGCGCAGGCCGCCGACGAAGCGCGAGACGAACTGGCCAATCATCACGCTCCAGGCGAACCACCAGAATAGGTAGAAGGCGTGGTAATCACCCAGGGGCAGGATGAAGCCGGGCAGTTCGGCGAAGTAGCCCGTCGCGATCTTGCTCGCCGCACCGGCGAAATGGTCGGCGCCGAAACCGGCCGCCCACCACATCCCCAGGATCAGGGCGAAGAACAGCCAGGTCGAGCCGACGCTGAGGACCTTCAGATAGCGAATGTCGGTGCTGGAATAGACCGCGGCCAGCACTATCCCCAGCACCACCAGGTAGGCCAGGCCGTCTCCCAGTTCGGGGGCGTACCAGGCGATGTTGACCAGGAACAGGTAGGCGGTGAAGGCGCAGGTAGAGATGATCACCAGGTTGTTGATCAGCTTGACCGGACGCAGTTCGAACAGCTTGACCCGGGGCTCGACCAC
This sequence comes from Pseudomonas zhanjiangensis, assembly GCF_041027545.1. Taxonomy (NCBI): domain Bacteria; kingdom Pseudomonadati; phylum Pseudomonadota; class Gammaproteobacteria; order Pseudomonadales; family Pseudomonadaceae; genus Pseudomonas; species Pseudomonas zhanjiangensis. Next base: position 405,680 of record NZ_JBFTEG010000001.1, read on the forward strand.
GCAGAAGTAGAAGGTGGTGATGAAATAGAAGGCCCAGATCAGGAAGCCCCAGAAGCCGAACTCCACCGCCAGCGGGTTGGAGAATTGATACTGGGCCTCCTCCGCGTAGGTGGGAAACTCGGTCAGGGGGAAGATGATCAGGCCCATGTCCAGGCCGGAGGTGAAGAGGATCGCGAAGAAGGTGAACAGCCCCACAGGCTCCGGGCCGCTGCAACGCAGGTTGCCCCAGCGGATCAGGACCAGCACAGTGGTCGCCAGCAAGGCGATGATCGCCCCCGATAGAATCATATTCATAGCGTTTCCAGGCGCCCTGAGCGAGCGCTGCACTCTGCTGGTCAGCGCACGGCTCGGCGGCATTTTTCTTGTTGGTTTGATGTCCGGCAGACGGTTATGACGCGCAAGGCCGCTGCCGACACCATCCTGTCCGGACAAAGCGACGGCTGCATGCCCGAGGACGTCGCCGAATGTCGTGATCCCGGCTCGGTTTCCGGTGCGGGGCCACGGCTCAGCCCTTTCCCCGTCGAAGAGGCGACTATTGCCAGTCTTCTGGCCCGAGGCCGAGCGCCGGGCTCTATCCTGTATGTGCCGGGCTGGCGTCGAGTCAGGCGCCGGCCGGGTCACTGCCACGGGGGCGTGGCGCAATCATAGGAAGAAGTGCAAGGGTGCAGGACAGGCAGAAGGGCTTGCTGTTGACCGCGTTCGGGGTGCTGGTGCTGTCCCCGGACGCCCTGGTGCTGCGCTGGCTGGCCGCCGATGCGATGCAGGTCCTGGCCTGGCGCGGGCTGCTGATGGCGATCGGCCTGGGCCTGCTGCTGGCCTGGCGCTACCGCGGCGAATTGCCGGCCGCCGCCCGGCGCTGCGGCTGGGTCGGCCTCGGCTGTGGGCTGTGCTACTGCATCAGTACCCTCGGCTTCGTTCAGGCGATCACCCTGGCCGGGGCGGCCAATACCCTGCTGATCCTCAGCATCGCCCCGCTGATCGCCGCGGCCCTGGCCTGGTTGTTCCTCGGCGAGCGCCTGGCCCTGCGCACCCTGCTGGCGATTCTGATCTGCGTCGCCGGGGTGGGCCTTATCGTCGCCGACCGCCAGCCCGGCAACAGCCTGGCTGGCAACGCCTGGGCCCTGGCGGCGGCCACCCTGCTGGCCGGCAACTTCACCCTGGCACGCAGCCGGCCGGCGGTGGACATGAGCCCCGCGCTGATCCCCGGCGCCCTGCTGGTGTCGCTGCTCGGCTTCCTCGTCGGCGGCAGTCCGCTACTGAGCGTGCCGCAGTGGGCCGGTCTGGCCGTCATGGCCGGGGTATTGCTGCCGCTGGCCTTCATGCTGATCCAACTCGGCCCGCGCTGGATCAGCGCCACCGAGGTGGGCCTGCTGCTGTTGCTGGAGGTGGTGCTGGGGCCACTCTGGGTCTGGTGGCTGCTGGGCGAGGCGCCGAGCCGCCAGGTGCTGTTGGGCGGCGGGCTGATCTTGCTCACCCTGTGCGGCCACAGCCTTCTGGGTTGGCGGCGCGGCGCGGCGGCGCTGGACGAATGAGGCGCTTCAGTCCAGCTTGAGGACCTTGGCCAGGATGATCTTCGGCCCTCTCATCTTCTTGACGATGATGCGCAGGCCCTCGACCTCGACGACTTCCTCCTCCTCGGGTACCCGCTTGAGGGTCTCGTAGATCAGCCCGGCCAGGGTGTCGGCCTCGACGTGGTCCAGGTCCAGGCCGAGCAGGCGCTCGACCTTGAACAACGGGGTGTCGCCGCGCACCAGCAGCTTGCCCGGCTGGTAGGCGAGAATGCCGCGCTCGGCCTTGCGGTGCTCGTCCTGGATGTCGCCGACCAGCGCCTCGAGCACGTCTTCCATGGTCAGGTAGCCGATCACCTTGCCGTCGGCCTCCTCGACCAGAGCGAAGTGCGAGCCATCGCCCTTGCGGAACTGCTCGAGCAGGTCGGACAGCGGCATGTGCCGGTTGACCCGTTCGATCGGGTGCATCAGCTCGGCGATCTTCAGCGCCGCGGGCAGCATCTCCAGCAGCGACAGGTGCAGCAGCAGGTCCTTGATGTGCAGTACTCCGACGAATTCCCCGGCGGCCTCGTCGTACACCGGGTAGCGGCTGTACTTGTGCCGGCGGAACAGGCTGAACACCTCCTCCAGCGGGGTGTTCAGCTCCAGGAACACCAGGTCCTCGCGAGAGTTGGCCCAGTCCACCACCTCCAGCTCGCCCAGCTCCACCGCCGAGGCGACCACGCGCATCTCCTGGTCGCTGGGGTCGTGGGCGCGACTGGAATGGAGGATCAGCTTGAGTTCCTCGCGGCTGTAGTGGTGCTCGTGGTGCGGTCCCGGCTCGCCCTGGCCGGCGATACGCAGGATGGCGTTGGCGCTGGCGTTGAGCAGGAAGATCGCCGGGTACATGGCCCAGTAGAACAGGTACAGCGGCGCCGCCGTCCACAAAGACAGCAGCTCGGGCTGGCGGATCGCCCAGGACTTGGGCGCCAGCTCGCCGACCACGATGTGCAGGTAGGAGATGATGAAGAAGGCGGTAAAGAAGGCAATGCCGTGGACCAGCTGCGGCGAATCGATGCCCGCGGCGCCGAGCAGCGGCTCGAGCAGGTGGGCGAAGGCCGGTTCGCCGACCCAGCCCAGGCCCAGCGAGGCCAGGGTGATGCCCAGTTGGCAGGCCGACAGGTAGGCGTCCAGCTGGTTGTGCACGGTGCGCAGGATATGCCCGCGCCATCCGCTCTTGACGGCCAGGGCCTCGACCCGGGTGGCGCGCAGCCTGACGATGGCGAACTCGGCGGCGACGAAGAAACCGTTGAGCAGGACCAGCAGCAGGGCGAACAGCAGGAGGCCGAAGTCGGCGAAGTAGGTGGCGGCGGAGTAGCTCGTGGAGGGGTCCATATGGGGTTCGGTTGGCCAATGAGCGCTAAAGGGTGGGGGCTGCCGCCTGCCTTTGCAAGTCTAGGCGTTACTGCGGCCGCCGCACCATCTGCGAGCCGGGGAAGTGACAGGTGAAGGTGCTGCCCTTGCCCAGGCGGCTGCTGATTTCCAGGCGCCCGCGATGGCGCAGCAGCACGTGCTTGACGATGGCCAGGCCCAGGCCGGTGCCGCCGGTGTTGCTGGCGCGGCTGGAGTCGACCCGGTAGAAGCGCTCGGTCAGGCGCGGCAGGTGCTTGGCTTCGATGCCCAGGCCACTGTCCTGTACCGCCAGGTGCGCGCCCTGTTCATCGGCCCACCAGCGGATGTGGATCTGGCCTTCGTCCGGGGTGTACTTGACCGCGTTGAACACCAGGTTGGAGAAGGCGCTGCGCAGTTCGGCCTCGCTGCCCTTGAGCTTGAGGTGGGCGTCGGCTTCCAGGCTGATGCGGTGGCCGCGATCGCCGGACAGGGCTTGGGCGTCATTCTTGATCGACAGCAGCAGCAGGTCGATGGCCACCGGGTGGTTGTCCGAGGGGTAGTCGGTGGCCTCCAGCTTGGCCAGCAGGAGCAGGTCATTGAGCAGGTTCTGCATGCGCCCTCCCTGCTGCTGCATCTGCTGCAGGGGGCGCAGCCAGCGCGGATTGACCGCCTCGACGTTGTCCAGCAGGGTCTCCAGGTAGCCGGAAATCACCGTCAGCGGCGTGCGCAGCTCATGGGAGACGTTGGCGACGAAGTCCTTGCGCATTTGTTCCAGCTGGTGAATGCGGGTGACGTCGCGTACCAGCATCAGGTGCTCGCGGTTGCCGTACTGGGTGATATGGAACTGCAGGCGGCGATTGCCGTTGACCGGCGAGGGCAGGTCCAGGGGCTCCTGGTAGCTGCCCTTGTCGAAGTACTCCTTGAAACGCGGGTCGCGCACCAGGTTGCTGATCGACTGGCCACTGTCCTGCGGGGTCTTCAGGCCCAGCAGGGTTTCCGCGGCACGGTTCCACCACTCCAGGTTGCCCTGGCTGTCGAGCATGATCACCGCATCCTTGAGCGCCGCGGTGGATTCCTGGACCCGGTCGATCACCGCCTGCAGGCGGCCGCGGGCCTTCTCGTTGCGCCGTTGCAGGTGGTAGATGCTGTCGAACACCTCGCCCCACAGGCCGTAGCCGTCCGGCGGCGGCTCGTCCGGCTGTTCCTTCAGCCAGCGGTGCAGGCGCAGCAGCTGGCCGAGGTGCCAGCACAGGTAGGTCGCCAGGCCGATCGCCAGGATCCAGGCGTAGGCGCCGGTGAGCAGGCCGAGCAGCAGGCAGCCACCGACCAGCAGCAGCAGGCGGCGCACCAGGGCGCCGCGCCAGTTGTTATTCACGTGGAAGTCATCCGCCAATCGATCCTTTGCGCCGCGCCGGGCCGGCCGTCGGCAATCCTAACCCAGAATGCGGGTGACTAGCTCTTGGTGGAGAAGCGGTAACCGGTGCCGCGAACGGTCTGTACCAGGTTCTCGTAGGCCTCGCCGAGGGCCTTGCGCAGGCGGCGGATGTGCACGTCGACGGTGCGCTCCTCGACATAGACATTGCCGCCCCAGACCTGGTCGAGCAACTGGCCGCGGGTATAGGCCCTTTCCTGATGGGTCATGAAGAACTGCAGCAGGCGGTATTCGGTGGGGCCCATCTCGGCCGGCTTGCCGTCGATGGTCACCCGGTGGCTGACCGGATCGAGCAGCAGGCCGCCGATCTCGATCGGCCCCTCGCTGTCGCTGGGGCCGGCGCGGCGCAGCACGGCCTTGAGCCGGGCGACCAGCTCGCGCGGGGAGAACGGCTTGGTGATGTAGTCGTCGGCGCCGACTTCCAGACCCTGGATCTTGTTGTCTTCTTCGCCCTTGGCGGTAAGCATGATGATTGGGATGTCGCAGGTCAGCTCGTCGCGCTTGAGGCGGCGGGCCAGCTCGATACCGCTGGTGCCGGGGAGCATCCAGTCGAGCAGGATCAGGTCGGGCTTGCGATCGACAATGATGGCGTGGGCCTGCTGGGTGTTTTCCGCTTCCAGGCACTCGTAGCCGGCCATTTCCAGGGCCACCGCGATCATCTCGCGGATCGGTGCTTCGTCATCGACGATCAGGATGTTCTTGCCAACCATGGGTCCAGTCTCGGCTCGTTTAACTGTCGTAGGCGCATTAGATAACGGAATTATTGCAGCGATATGACAGCTGGTGGTCGCAATTGCGCCCACCAGGCATGCGCGCCGGCTAGGTATTCAGGGCGTAGTCCAGCACCAGGCCGACGAAGATCGCCAGGCCGGCCCAGTGGTTGTGCAGGAAGGCGTTGAAGCAGGCCATGGGCTTGCGGTTGCGGGTCTGGTGGTATTCCCAGGCGAAGCAGCCCGCCGCCACCAGCAGGCCCAGATGGAAGTACAGGCCCAGTTCGAAACGCGCGGCCGCCAGCAGCAGACATAGCAGCGCCAGGCCCTGCAGGGTGGCGATGATCAGCCGGTCGGCTTCGCCGAACAGGATGGCGGTGGACTTGACCCCGATCTTCAGGTCGTCTTCGCGGTCGGCCATGGCGTAGTAGGTGTCGTAGGCCACCGTCCACAGCAGGTTGGCGATATACAGCAGCCAGGCCTCGGCCGGCACGCTGCCGGTCTCGGCGGTGAAGGCCATCGGCATGCCCCAGGAGAAGGCCGCACCCAGCACCACCTGCGGGTAGAAGGTGTAGCGCTTCATGAACGGGTAGCAGGCCGCCAGGGCCAGGCCGCCGAAGGACAGCCAGACGGTGGCGGCGTTGGTCAGCAGCACCAGCACGAAACTCGCCGCCACCAGCACGCAGAACAGCAGCAGCGCCTCGCGCGGCTGGATCTTGCCGCTGGCCAGCGGTCGCGCCCGGGTGCGGCTGACGTGGCCGTCGAAGTCGCGGTCGGCATAGTCGTTGATCACGCAGCCGGCGGCGCGCATGAGGATTACCCCGAACACGAAGATCAGCAGGTTCTTCAGGCTGGGCACGCCTTCGGCCGCCACCCACAGCGCCCACAGCGTCGGCCACAGCAGCAAGTAGATGCCGATGGGTTTTTCCAGGCGCATCAGCTGGATGAAGTCCCAGGCGCGAGGATGCAGGCGATTCAGCGATTTCAGCAGGCGGGTGTACATCGGGGCGCGTCTCCGTGCGGGCTGCCGCGGATTATACGGATGATGGCGGCCTAGGGTGGATCGGGCTTTAGCGATCCATCAGGGTGGGCGATGGGGCGGTGGAAAGCGCGTCGCGGTTGTCCAGCCTAGGCATCTATCCCGGCCGCCGGCCAGAACGCCGGCAGGAACACTTCGGCCACCAGCACGCCGAGGGCGCCACGGCTGAAGCAGGAGCGGCGCGCCCACAGGCGCTCGTCGCGCACCGCGGCGGGCAGCCAGGCGGCGGGGTAGCGGCAGGCATGCAGAGCGCCGCGGTCGAAGGCGCGGTCGCTGAACAGCAGCTCGCCGAGCGAACGGCTGCCCAGGTCGGCCAGGTTCAGCCCCGAGCCCTCCAGGGCGCTGCGCGCCGCCACGCTGCGGGCGAATACCCAGGGCCGGCCGTGGCCGCACAGCAGCACCTCGCGCACCCAGCCCTGGCTGCCGTCGCGGACGCCGAGGGCCGCGCACTCGTCGTTGCGCAGGCGCTGCCAGCCCTCGGCCAGCGGGCTGACGCTGAAGCCGTGGTTGGACAGCGCGGTGAGGCGGCGGGTCAGCGAGTCCTGGTTGAACAGCCACTCACGCACCCCGGCGGCCGGGGCCGGGTGCAGTTGGTTGGCGGTCAGCCAGCGGGGCGGATGGGCGAGGGTGGCGTGGGTCACGGGCGGCACGGCGGAGGTCTGGAAGCCGGCGAGTGTAGCAACCCTCGGTGGTCGGCCGGTAGGGTGAGCCGGCGTAGACGGCCTGGCCTGCCTGAGCCGAGCGGCTGGCGGGGTTCGATGTCAGTCGTCCGTTGCACGCGTCTGGCGGCTTGGCGTTTGCCCGCTATTGCGGTAGTTTTTCCTGACGTTACCCCCTAGATACACCCTGAGGTCGATATGAAGAAGTGGCAATGCGTGGTCTGCGGACTGGTTTATGACGAGAGCCAGGGCTGGCCGGATGAGGGCATCGCCGCCGGAACCGCTTGGCAGGATGTGCCGGAAGACTGGCTGTGCCCGGATTGCGGCGTAGGCAAGCTGGATTTCGAGATGATCGAAATCGCCTGATGCCCAGGATTAGCGAACGGCGGCCCTGGGGCCGCCGTTTTTATTGGTGCGCCCGCCGGTGTTGGCGCTTGCCGGACGGTTGCAGTAGGGTCTGTGCAGGAGTCAGTGACGAGGGCGCCCATGAGCAAGTGGCAATGCGTGGTCTGCGGATTCATCTATGACGAGATCACAGGCCTGCCCGAAGACAACATCGAGCCTGGAACCCGCTGGGAAGACATACCCGCCGACTGGGTGTGCCCGGACTGCGGCGCAGGCAAGCAGGATTTCGAGATGATCGAGGTCGGCTGAACCCGACCGGCAATCCCCCGAATAACCCCATGATGGGGCGTTGGCCGTGCGGCTGGCGCGTCGCGTCAGGATCGAGGAAAGGACATGAGTGCACCCCTGGTAATCGTCGGTACCGGCCTGGCCGGCTACAACCTGGCGCGGGAGTTCCGCAAGCTGGATGGCGAAACCCCGCTGCTGTTGATCAGCGCCGACGACGGCCGCTCCTATTCCAAGCCGATGCTCTCGACCGGCTTCGGCAAGCACAAGGATGCCGACGCCCTGTGCATGGCCGAAGCGGGCGCCATGGCCGAGCAACTGCGCGCCGAGATCCGCACCCACACCCGGGTCACCGGCATCGACCCGGGCCATCGGCGCCTGTGGCTCGGCGAGGAGGCGGTGAGCTACCGCGACCTGGTGCTGGCCTGGGGCGCCGAGCCGATCCGGGTACCGGTGGCCGGCGATGCCGAGGACGCGATCTTCCCGATCAACGACCTGGAGGACTACGCGCGCTTTCGCGCTGCCGCCGCCGGCAAGCAGCGGGTGCTGCTGCTCGGCGCCGGCCTGATCGGCTGCGAGTTCACCAACGACCTCAGCCTCGGCGGCTTCCAGGTCGAGCTGGTGGCGCCCTGCGAGCAGGTGATGCCCGGGCTGCTGCATCCGGCGGCGGCCGCCGCCGTGCAGGCCGGGCTGGAGAGCCTGGGCGCCCGTTTTCACCTGGGCCCGGTGCTGCACAGCCTCAACCACGTCGACGGCGGCCTGCTGGCGCAGCTGTCGGACGGCACCCAGCTCGCCTGCGATCTGGTGATCTCGGCCGTCGGACTGCGCCCGCGCACCGAGCTGGCGGCGGCTGCCGGCCTGGCGGTGGGGCGCGGGGTTCAGGTGGACCGCCTGCTGCAGAGTTCCCACGCCAACATCTATGCCCTGGGCGATTGCGCCGAGGTCGATGGCCTCAACCTGCTCTACGTGATGCCTCTGATGGCCTGCGCCCGTGCCCTGGCCCAGACCCTCGCGGGCAAGCCGACCGAGGTGCGCTATGGGCCGATGCCGGTCACGGTGAAGACGCCGGTTTGTCCGCTGGTCGTGTCGCCGCCCCCGCGCGGCCGCCAGGGCGAATGGACGGTGGAGGGCAGCGGCGCCGATATCAAGGCGTTGTGCCGCGATGGCGACGGGGCGCTGCTCGGCTACGCCCTGACCGGCTCGGCGGTGCAGGAGAAGCTGGCTCTGAACAAGGAGCTGCCGCCCCTGTTGGCGTGAATGTCAGGCATTCTGGCGTAAACAGCCTGAAGCGGCCGACGCAAAGTAGCGTCGCAGGCTGGCGCCGCGCCAGATGTCATGCCATTCTGCCAGGGTCTGCCGCAGCGCAGAGCTGTTGCGGCGCCTTGGCGCTGTTCTGGACGAGCAGCACGGACAACAACAAAAAAACCGTCAAAGAGGCATTTATGCGTAAACCGGAACTCGCCGCCGCCATCGCGGAGAAGGCTGACCTGACCAAAGACCAGGCCAGTCGTGTACTCAACGCCGTACTGGAAGAAATCACCGGTGCCCTGAACCGCAAGGACAGCGTGACCCTGGTCGGCTTCGGCACCTTCGTGCAGCGCCACCGCGGTGCTCGCACCGGCAAAAACCCGCAGACCGGCCAGCCGGTCACGATCAAGGCCAGCAACACCGTCGCCTTCAAGCCGGGCAAGTCCCTGAAAGACGCGGTCAACTGAGCCTCGCCCGTCCGGGGCCGGCAACGGCTCCGGACCCACCCGTGAAATGACTCGTCGGTCGCGCGCCGCCGGCGCTCGATGGGCTGTAGTACTCGTGGCAAACCGCTACAATGCGCCGCCGTTTTCTTCCCCGCCGAGGCCGTGCGCATGAAATTCCGTTTTCTCCTGTGGATGCTGGGTCGCCTGATGGCCAAGGCCAGCCGCGACAATCCCGCCTTCCAGCAACAGCTCGTCGACCGTGACATGCAGTTTCAGCTGCACACCCTGGACGGCAAGATCGCCCGTCATTTCATCGTCAAGAACCAGCGCATCAGCAGCAAGCGCGGTCCGGCCCCCGAGCCGGCCTTTGCCCTCGGGTTCAAGGACGGCGCCTATGGTTTCGCCACCATGAGCGCGAAGAACAAGCAGCTGGCCTTCATGCAGGGCATCCAGAACAAGGACATCCAGATCCAGGGCAACCCGGCGCTGGTGTTGTGGTTCCAGGGCCTGACCAAGTACCTGATGCCGAAAAAGCCGGGCAGCGCCGAGAAAAAGGCGGCCTGATTCCCACTGGCGGGTGCCGCGCCTGGCTGGCGCCCGCGTGATTGGCTAGGCTGCGCTGAGTCACTGCGGAAGCCTTGCTCATGCCAATGCTCATCCTCGCCCTGTTGCTGTCGGCCGGTCTGGCGCATGCCGCGCCGCCCAAAGCCGATGACTTCGCCCCGGTGTTTCAGCTGGCCGGGATCCGCCTGCTCTGTGAACAGACCGCGCCCCTGCTGCGGCGGGGGCTGAGCGGCGAGCAGCGGGCCGAGATGGACAAGGTTTTTGCTGCCGATGCGCTGTGCCTGGACCTGGCCGGGCGATTGGCCGGTACCCTCGACCAGGCTCAATTGGAAAAGGCCCGGGCATTGCTCGACAGCCCGCTGGCCCGGCGTTTCAGCGCCGCGGAGCGGGCGGTGGGCGAACAGGCCAGTGCCCTGGCCGAATACCGTCAGCGGCTCAGCGAGCGGCCGCCCTTGAGCCAGCGCCTGGCCCTGGTGCGGCGCCTGGATGCCGCGGCGCACACCTCCGACCTGGCCGCCCTGTTGCGCTACGAGGTGGGCAAGACCCAGGCACTGCTGGCGCTCAGGGCCCGCGGCGAGACCCTCGATGAGCGGGCGCTGGCGGAGCAGACCCAGGCTCAGGTCGAGGCGCTGCGGGTCAGCAGTGCCCAGGCGGTGGAGTCCTTCATGCTCTATGCCTATCGGCGGATGCCCAGCACCGAGCTGGCCGAGTATGCCGCGCTGTATCGCCAGCCCGAGGTTGCGCGCTTGCTCGAAGGCAGCCTGCGGGCCCTGCCGAAGCTGTTCGCGGCGCGGCGCGGCAAGCTCAAGTAGCCTGCGCGGGACCATGAAAAAGGGACCTGTGCGGTCCCTTCTGGTCTGTGCTGGCTCCCGTGGCCAGGGCTCAGTGCGGCGGGTGGAACTGCGATGCCAGTTCGCGCAGCGCCACCTCGGCGGCGAGCACCTTGTTCACCGCCTCCTCGGCCTTGTCGCGGCTCAGGCCCAGGTCGTCGAACAGGTGCTGGGGAATCTCCCGTTGCGGCCCGGCACCGATGCCCTGATTGCGCAGCAGGCCGACCGCCAGGTTGACCAGGTTGGGGTAGACCGCGTGGGGGCCGGCATAGCTGGGGTCGTGCTGGAAACGCAGGGCGCTGGTGAGTTCTTCCGGCATGTCCCAGTAGCGCATCAGCCAGGCGCCGATCTGCTCGCGGCTGATGCCCAGCAGGTGTTGCTCGACGTAGCTGTGCGACACGTGCGGGTTGACCTCCAGGTGGCGGCAGATCAGCGAGAAATGCGGCGGAAAGACGTGGGCCAGCACCAGGTAGCCGAAGTTGTGCAGCAGCCCGGCGAGGTAGGTCAGGCCGGCTTCCGGGCGCTGGGCGCGGGGCATGGCGCGGGTCAGGCCCTCGATCACCGCGGCGCTGTAGATCGCCTGCTGCCAATAGGGGGTGGCTTGCTGCGGCTGGTCCTTGGGCAGGCTCAGGGTCTTGCCCAGGGCCAGGCCGAGGGCCAGGTTGATCACCAGGTCGAAGCCCAGCACGCGAACGATGGCATCCTCCACCGAACGGATCTTGCCGGGCGCGGCGTAGTAGGGCGAAGCCGCCCAGCTGACCACCTGGGCGGCCAGGGCCGGATCGGTCTCGACCACGCCAGTGATGTCGTCCACGGTGGCGTCCGGGTCGACACGCAGCTTGATGATCCGCTGTGCGGTTTCCTGCAGTGGCGGAATCTCGATGGTTTCTTCCAGGCGCTGCTGGATGCGCCGGGCGGTGAAGGCCTGGACCGCCTGGGTAATTTCCGCGCGGTCGTCGTCCGGGCGGTCCAGGTTCGGCCGGATCGTACTCAGCGGCTCGCCGAAACGCGCCGCGCTGGCCTTGCTCAGCAGGCCCTTGAAGGCCTCGCTGGGAATCTCCAGGAGCACCCCGGGCTGGCCCGACTCGACAAATAGGCTGGGCACCTGCAGCAGGCGCTCATCGTACAGGCAGGGCGAGCTGGTCAGGGGGGGGAGCCCGGGCAGCACGCCGAGTGCATGCTTGGCGAGCATGCGCTGCAGGCGTTCCGGCCTGAGCGCGGTGAGCTGGCGTCCGGTCAGCTCGGTCAGGCGATTGAGATCGAGCAGCTGATCCTGCGGGAACAGCACCAACAGGGCGCCGACCGGATCCTCCAGCAGCACGGCCTGCAGGCGCTGGGCGGCCGCCAGCGTCGACTCCTCGCTGCATGCCCGGTAGGTCACGCCGAGTTTATCCAGCAGTTGCAGGATCACCGCTGGCGGGTTTGGTTCGGTAGCGGGGGCGAGGGCGGCATCACTCATGACGAAGTCCGGTTCAAGGGGAGCAAGTGCTCCGAAGTATAAACAGCAGGCCTGCGGATCGAAGGCTCAGGCGACGGGCGCCTGTGCACTGGTTCACACTTGCCCATATTGTTGGCCATGGCGCAACCAGCGCTCCAGCAGCGGGCTGACATGCTGCGGCCAGCGCGCCAGCAGGGCCTGCGCGGCATCGCGCACCGCCGGCAGCAGGTCGGCGTCGCGCATCAGGTCGGCGACCTTGAACTGCAGCAGGCCGGTCTGGCGGGTGCCGAGCATCTCGCCGGGCCCGCGCAGCTCCAGGTCCTTCTCGGCGATGACGAAGCCGTCGCAGGTCTCGCGCATGATGCCCAGGCGCTCGCGGCCCAGTTGCGACAGCGGCGGGTGGTAGAGCAGCACGCAGTGGCTGGCGGCGCTGCCGCGCCCGACCCGCCCGCGTAGCTGGTGCAGCTGGGCCAGGCCCAGGCGCTCGGGGTTTTCGATGATCATCAGGCTGGCATTGGGCACGTCGACGCCGACCTCGATCACCGTGGTGGCGACCAGCAGTTGCAGCTGGCCCTGCTTGAACTGGTCCATGATCGCGGCCTTCTCCGCCGGCTTCATGCGCCCGTGGATCAGGCCGACATGCAGGCCGCCGAGGGCGGCGGCGAGGTTCTCGAAGGTGGTTTCGGCGGCCTGGCAGGTCAGCTCCTCCGACTCCTCGATCAGGGTGCACACCCAGTAGGCCTGGCGCCCCTCGTTGCACGCCGAGCGTACCCGCTCGATGACTTCCAGGCGACGGCTGTCGGCGATCACCAGGGTGTTCACCGGCGTGCGCCCCGGTGGCAGCTCGTCGAGGATCGAGGTGTCGAGATCGGCGTAGGCGCTCATCGCCAGGGTGCGCGGGATGGGGGTGGCGGTCATGATCAGCTGGTGCGGACAGAGTCGCCCGCCCACGCCCTTCTGGCGCAGGGCCAGGCGCTGCTGCACGCCGAAGCGGTGCTGCTCGTCGATGATCACCAGCGCCAGCTTGTGGAAGCGTACCTCGTCTTGGAACAGCGCGTGGGTGCCGACCACCATGGGTACTCCAGCGGCGATCTGCTCCAGGGCGGCGGCGCGGGCCTTGCCCTTGAGCTTGCCGGCCAGCCAGGCGACCTCGATGCCGAGTGGCGCCAGCCATTTGCTGAAGTTGAGGAAGTGCTGTTCGGCGAGGATCTCGGTCGGCGCCATCAGCGCCACCTGGTAGCCGGCCTCCAGCGCCTGCAGGGCGGCAAAGGCGGCGACCACGGTCTTGCCGGCGCCGACATCGCCCTGCACCAGGCGCAGCATGGGTTCGTCCTGGCTGAGGTCGTAGGCGATCTCGGCGCCGACCCGTTGCTGGGCGCCGGTGGGGCGAAAGCCCAGGTTGTCCAGGTACAGTGCAGGCAGGCGCTTGGCCGGCGGCAGTGCCGGGGCCTGTTGGGCCCGCACCTGTTCGCGCAGGCGCTGCAGCGACAGCTGGTGGGTCAGCAGCTCCTCGAAGGCCAGGCGATGCTGGGCCCAGTGGCGGCCCTCGGCCAGCTCCTCCAAGTCAGCGTCCGCCGGCGGCCGGTGCAGGTAGCGGATCGCCTGATCCAGCGGGGCCAGACGGTAGTCGCGGGCCAGCTCCGCCGGCAGCCAGTCCGGCAGGCTGCGCGGGCCGAGGCGGGCCAGGGCCTGCTCGCTCAAGGCTCGCAGGCGCTGCTGGGTCAGGCCTTCGGTGGTCGGGTAGATCGGCGTCAGGCACTGTTCCACGGCGATCGGTTCGTTGCCGGACAGGGCGCGGTACTCCGGATGGTAGATCTCCAGGCCCGAGGAGCCGGGGCGCACCTCGCCGTAGCAGCGCAGCGCGGTGCCGCGCTTGAGGCCTTCCTTCTGCGCCTGGCTGAAATGGTAGAAGCGCAGCGACAGGGTGCCGCTGCCATCCTGCAGACGTACCAGCAGGCTGCGGCGGCGGCCCATGACCACGTCGGCACCGGCCACCACGCCTTCGACCACCGCGTCCTGGCCGGGCCGCAGGGCGCCGATCGGTACGATGCGGGTGCGGTCCTGGTAGCGCAGGGGCAGATGAAAGAGTACGTCCTGCAAGCTCTCCAGGCCGACCTTGGCCAGCTTCTCGGCCAGGGCGGCGCCGACGCCCTTGAGCGCGGTGACCGATACCGCAGCGAGCTCAGTCATGGGCGAACCCTAGGCGGTTTGCGCTTGCGGACGGGCGACCGAGCACAGACGAATGGAGTCGGCAAGGATCTCGATGGCCTTGGGCCGCGGGAAGCTGGCGCGCCAGGCGATGGCCACGGTGCGAAAGGGGGTCGGGGCGCTGAGCGGACGCACCGCGATCACCCCGGGCGCATAGTGGTGGCTGTCCACCGCCGACAGCGGCAGTATCGACACGCCCAGGCCGGAGGCGACCATATGGCGGATGGTTTCCAGCGAGCTGGACTCCACCGTGGTGTGCTTGCCCTGCTCTTCGCCGCCCTTGCGCAGGCTCGGACAGGCCTCCAGCACCTGGTCGCGGAAGCAGTGGCCTTCGCCGAGCAGCAGCAGGCTCTTGTCGTTGAGCAGCTTGCTGTCGATGCTCGGCATGGCCGTCCAGGGGTGGTCGGCCGGCAGCAGGGCATAGAAGGGCTCGTCGTACAGTGCCTTGGTCAGGACGTCGGCCTCCTGGAACGGCAGGGCGATGATGATCGCGTCCAGTTCGCCGGTGCGCAGCTTGTCGCGCAGCACATGGGTGAAGTTTTCCTCGATATACAGCGGCATCTGCGGGGCCACCTTGTGCAGCTGCGGGATCAGGTGGGGGAACAGGTAGGGGCCGACCGTATAGATGGCGCCGATCCGCAGCGGTGCGGTGAGCTGATTTTTGCCTGCCTGGGCCAGTTCGCGGATGCCCTGGGCCTGCTCCAGCACCTTCTGCGCCTGGGTGACGATGCCCTCGCCGACCGGCGTCAGGCGCACCGCGCTCTTGCTGCGCTCGAAGATCAGCACGCCAAGTTCGTCTTCCAGTTTCTTCACCCCCACCGACAGGGTTGGCTGGCTGACGTGGCAGCGCTCTGCGGCGCGGCCGAAGTGCTGCTCCTGGGCGAGGGTGACGATGTAGCGCAGTTCGGTGAGGGTCATAGTGTTTATCCATTAAATTGCCGCTAAGCATAGCCTTTGCATTGCAATCAACCAACAGGGCTAAACTGGGCGCCTGGGAAATTCGGAGGGGTTTATGGCAAGGGCGACGAGACTACTGATTGCCGGATGCGGCGATGTTGGCAGCCGCGTGGGGCTGCGCCTGGCCGACGCCGGCTGGACGGTGTATGGCTTGCGCCGTTCGGTGGCGGCCTTGCCCGCCGAGTTGCTGGCGGTGCCAGGCGACCTGCAGCTCGACAGCTGCCCGCCCGCCTGGCCCACTGGCGAGCTGGACTACCTGGTCTACTGCGCGGCGGCGACCCAGCACGACGAGGCCGGCTATCGCGCGGCCTACGTGGACGGGCTGCGCCGGGTGCTCGGCTGGCTGGCTCAGTGCGGACAGACGCCCAGGCGCCTGCTGTTCGTTTCCAGCAGCAGCGTCTATGGCCAGCAGGGCGGCGAGTGGGTCGACGAGACGTCGCCGGCACTGGCCGAGGGCTATGCCGGACGCGTGTTGCGCGAGGCCGAGCGCCTGGCCCTGGGCGGCGCTGTTGCCGCCAGCGTGGTGCGCCTGACCGGTATCTACGGGCCGGGTCGGCAGTGGCTGCTCAATCAGGTGCGTCAGGGCTATCGGGTCGCCAGCGAGCCGCCGCTGTACGGCAACCGCATCCATGCCGACGATGCCGCCGGGCTGCTGGCCTTCCTGCTGCAGGCCGATGCGGCGGGGGCGGCGCTGGAGGACTGCTATATCGGCGTCGACGATGAGCCGGCCCCGCTGCACGAGGTGGTCGGCTGGTTGCGCGAGCGGCTGGGCGTGAGCGGCTGGGCCGAGCAGGCCAGCGTGCGCCGCGCCGGCAGCAAGCGCTGCAGCAACGCCAGGGCGCGTGCCCTGGGCTGGACGCCGCGCTATCCGAGCTACCGTGAGGGCTATGCGGCGATCTTGGCGGAGCCCTGAGGTGCGGCGCGCCCGCGGCTAGACACGGCTATTGGCTGCGGCGTTCGAGCAGCCAGCGTTGCGCGCCTTTCTGGTAATCGGGCATCTCGTCGAACGGGGCACGGTTGAGCGCCTCGAAGATGCTCAGCTGTGGGCCGTCGTGCTCGAACAGCCAGGCCTGGCCCTGTTCGCCCAGTTGCAGCCACAGGCTATCGTGCTCGCCGCTCATGGCTGCGCAGTCGCCGGCCAGGCACAGCGCATAGCGCTCTGCACCGGGTAGCCCCTGCACCTGACCGTCGCTGTGGAACAGCACCAGGCCGCCTTCGCCTTGGCCTTGGCGAATGGTCCAGGTGCCGCCCAGGTAGCTGCGGTAGAGCGCCTGTTCGAAGGCGCTGCCGGGTGGGGCGTCGGCGGGTGCGACGCTGTCGGCGCGGACGAAGCGCTGCTCCGGCCAGACGCCGCTGGCTTGCTGGGCCAGTTCATCGCCGTCCAGGCTGAGGTATTCGTGGTAGTCACCGTAGAAGTCGATGCGAAAACGCCCGAGGTCCTCGCCGACCAGTTGTCCCTCGCCCAGCTCGAAACCATTGCTGAAGCTGGCCTGCTGGCGCTGGCCGTCGATCTGCCATTCCAGATTGGGGCCGTAGGCGAGCAGGGCTTCGCGCAGGCTGCCGTGCTCACTGGCGGCCTCGATCGCTGCCCGGTTGATCCAGGTGCCGTTGGGATCGCTGGGCGGGCTGGCGCAGCCGGCGAGCACTCCGTAGGCGAGCAGTAGGCTGAGGCATGGGCGCATGGCGACTCCTGCGCGAGAAGAATGGCGGGGCGCAGGCCCCGCCGCAGGGTTTAGCCGATGACCAGGATGGCGTCCATTTCCACCTGGGAGCCGCGCGGCAGGGCGGCGACGCCGATGGCCGCGCGGGCCGGGTAGGGCTGTTCGAAGTAACGGCCCATGACTTCGTTGACGGTGGCGAAGTGCGCCAGGTCGGTGAGGAAGATGTTCAGCTTGACGATGTCCTTGAACGAGCCGCCGGCGGCTTCGGCCACGGCCTTGAGGTTCTCGAACACCTGCACGGTCTGCGCCTCGAAGCCTTCCACCAGCTCCATGGTTTTCGGGTCCAGCGGGATCTGGCCGGACATGTAGACGGTATTGCCGGCCTTGATCGCCTGGGAATAGGTGCCGATGGCGGCCGGGGCCTTGTCGCTGCTGATAACGCTCTTGCTCATTGGATTCTCCTGGTGAGGGTAGGCGGTGGGCTTGGAGCCACCATTGGGTATTAGCGAGTGGTGGGTTGAGGCTCACTCTAGTGGAATGAGTCTGCTGGCATCGGCTTAAGCGCGAACCCGGTTGATGTGGATCACGCCGGCGAGTGCGCGCAGTTTCTTGATCACCCGGGCCAGGTGGACGCGGTCGTGCACGCTGACCACCAGCTGCACGACGCTGATGCGACCGTCACGCTCGTCCATGCTGATCTTCTCGATGTTGGCGTCGGCGGCGTTGACGCTGCCGGCGAGCAAGGCGATCAGGCCGCGCTGGTGCTCAAGCTCGATACGCAGTTCGACATTGAACTCGCCCACCACGTCCTTGGCCCAGGACAGCTGGATGCATTTTTCCGGGTTGTGGCGGATCTCGCCGATGTTCCGGCAACCCTCCAGATGCACGACCATGCCCTTGCCGGCCGACAGGTGGCCGACGATCGGGTCGCCGGGAATCGGCGTGCAGCACTTGGCGTAGCTCAGCACCAGGCCCTCGGTGCCGCGAATCGCCAGGGGACCTTCGGCGTTCGGCAGTTCATCGCCGTCGCTGGCCAGCAGGCGACGGGCGACCACATAGGCCATGCGGTTGCCCAGGCCGATATCCTCGAGCAGGTCTTCGACGACCTCCAGGCGGTATTCGCCCAGCACCGCCTGCACCCGCTCGGCCGGCAGCTTCTCCAGGTGGCTGTCGAAACCGGTCAGCACCTTGTTCAGCAGGCGCTCGCCGAGGCTGATCGATTCCGAGCGGCGCTGCAGCTTGAGCGCATGGCGAATATGGGTGCGGGCCTTGCCGGTGACCACGAAGTTGAGCCAGGCCGGGTTCGGCCGGGCGCCGGGGGCGGACACGATCTCCACCGTCGAGCCGCTTTGCAGCGGTTCGGACAGCGGCGCCAGGCGGCGGTTGATGCGGCAGGCGATGCAGGTGTTGCCGACGTCGGTGTGCACCGCATAGGCGAAGTCGACCGCGGTGGAGCCTTTGGGCAGCTCCATGATGCGGCCCTTGGGCGTGAACACGTAGACCTCGTCGGGGAACAGGTCGATCTTCACGCTCTCGATGAATTCCAGCGAATTGCCCGCGCGTTGCTGCATCTCCAGCACGCCCTTGACCCACTGGCGGGCGCGGGCATGGGTGCCCTTGGGCTGGTCTTCCTCGTTGGCCTTGTACAGCCAGTGGGCGGCGATGCCGTTGTTGGCCATCTCTTCCATCTCGCGGGTGCGGATCTGGATCTCGATGGGCACGCCGTGCATGCCGAACAGGGTGGTGTGCAAGGACTGATAGCCGTTGGCCTTGGGGATCGCGATGTAGTCCTTGAAGCGCCCCGGCAGGGGTTTGTACAGGTTATGCACCGCACCGAGCACGCGGTAGCAGGTGTCGACCTTGTCGACGATGATGCGGAAGGCATAGACGTCCATGATCTCGTTGAACGCCCGGCGCTTGCCGCGCATCTTCTGGTAGATGCCGTACAGGTGCTTCTCGCGGCCGTGGACCTCGCCTTCCAGGCCTTCGCGCTGCAGGCAGTGGACCAGCGATTCCTCGATCTTGTTGACGATTTCCTTGCGGTTGCCCCGGGCCCGGCGCACTGCGGCGCGGATGCGCTCGGAGCGCATCGGGTGCATGGCCTTGAAGCCCAAATCCTCGAATTCGACGCGCATCGCATGCATGCCCAGGCGATTGGCGATCGGTGCGTAGATTTCCAGGGTTTCCTTGGCGATGCGCCGGCGCTTTTCGCCGGACAACACTTCCAGGGTGCGCATGTTGTGCAGGCGGTCGGCCAGCTTGACCAGAATCACCCGAATGTCACGGGCCATGGCCATGGCCATCTTCTGGAAGTTCTCGGCCTGGGCCTCGGCCTTGGTCTCGAAGTTCATCTGGGTCAGCTTGCTGACCCCGTCGACCAGTTCGGCGACCGACTCGCCGAACTGCGCGTCGAGCGCTTCCTTGGCGATGCCGGTGTCTTCGATCACGTCATGCAGCATGGCGGCCATCAGGCTCTGATGGTCCATGTGCATGTCGGCGAGGATGCACGCCACCGCCAGGGGGTGGGTGACATAGGCCTCGCCGCTACGCCGGCGCTGGCCGTCGTGAGCCTGCTCGGCGTAGAAATAGGCGCGCCGGATCAGGTTGACCTGATCGCTGTCGAGGTAGGTCGAAAGTCGTTCGGCGAGAGCGTCTATGCTTGGCATGGGAGTTCCCCTTGCCAATCCAGGCGCAACGCCGCGTAGCTTCGACCAGGCATGGGCTTACAGAGGCTCGTTGGCCTCATCCTCAAAGGCTGCGAACAGCGGCTCTTCTTCGATGATCTCTTCCTCGGCGACCACCTCATAGCTCATCAGGCCGGCGGCGATTTCGCGCAGGGCGACCACGGTCGGCTTGTCGTTTTCCCAGGCGACCTTCGGCTCTTTGCCGCCGGTGGCGAGTTGGCGCGAGCGCTTGGTAGCGAGCATGACCAGCTCGAAGCGGTTATCAACGTTTTCCAGGCAATCTTCGACGGTAACGCGGGCCATGGTGTTCCTCGTAACTGATGCGGAATGAAACTGGGCCCAGATGGGCGAGTGGACTGAATAGTCTAAAAAATCACCAGCAATAAGGGAAGCGCTATATGTATGGCCGCCTCCCAGACGTGCGGAAAAGGGCCATGCCTGACCCGAGATTTCCGGCGCCGGCATGGTCCTGGGACCCTGTTGCCTACGCTAGCAGTTCGCTGAGCAGGCCGCTATGGCGCTGCTGTTGCGTCGCCTGCAGGAGCTGATTGGCGCGGAAGATGGCCTTCAGGTCGCTGAGGGCGTGGGCGAAGTCGTCGTTGATCACCAGGTAGTCGTACTCGACGTAATGACTCATCTCGCTGACCGCCTCGCGCATGCGCCGCTCGATGATCTCGCCGCTGTCCTGGCCGCGATTGGTCAGACGATGGCGCAGAGCTTCCTGGGTCGGCGGCAGGATGAAGATCGACTTGGATTGTGGCATCAGCCGGCGCACCTGCTGCGCACCCTGCCAGTCGATTTCCAGGATCAGGTCGAAGCCTTCGGCCAGGGTCTGCTCGACCCACTGCTGCGAGGTGCCATAGAGGTTGCCGAACACTTCGGCGTGCTCGAGGAACTCGCTCTTGTCGAGCATCGCATGGAACTGCTCGCGGCTGACGAAGTGGTAGTTCACCCCTTCCACTTCGCCCTGGCGCATGGCACGGGTGGTGTGGGAGACGGAAACGCGGATCTGCGCCTCGCTGTCGATCAGCGCCTTGACCAGGCTGGTCTTGCCGGCGCCGGAGGGGGCGGAAACGATATAGAGGGTGCCGGTGGTAATGGTCATGAAAGCTTCCCGAGACTGTCTTGTTGCTGGTCGTATGAATCTGCCTGGCGCCGGGCCTGGTGTTACTCGATGTTCTGTACCTGCTCGCGCATCTGCTCGATGAGTACCTTGAGGTTGACCGCCGCCTGGGTGCTGCGCGGGTCGAACGCCTTGGAGCCGAGAGTATTGGCTTCGCGGTTGAGTTCCTGCATCAGGAAGTCCAGACGGCGACCGGCCTGGCCGCCTGTCTTGAGTACGCGGCGCACCTCGGTGACATGGGTGCTGAGGCGGTCCAGCTCCTCGGCGACATCGCTCTTCTGGGCAAGCAGCACCAGCTCCTGCGCCAGGCGCTGCGGGTCGAGCTCGGCCTGCATCTCGGCGCAGCGCTCGAGTATCTTCTGCCGCTGCGCGGCCAGCATCTGCGGCACCAGTTCACGTAGCGCGGCCACCTCGGCGAGGATGGCATCCAGGCGCTCGCCGATCAGCTTGGCCAGCTCGGCGCCTTCGCGCGAGCGGCCTTTCTTCAGTTCGTCCAGGGCCTGGTTGAACAGCGCCAGTGCGGCCTTGTTGAGCGCCTGCGGGTCGACCGCGTCGGCGACCAGCACGCCCGGCCAGCCGAGCACCTCCAGCGGGTTGAGCGCGGCCGGCTGCTTGATCAGGCTGGCCACGCTCTCGGCAACGGCGACCAGCTGGGCGGCGCGCTCGCGATCGACTTGCAGCGGCTTGCCGGCGCTGTCCTCGGCGTAGCGCAGGGTGCACTCGACCTTGCCTCGCGACAGTCCCTGGCGCAGCGCCTCGCGCACAGCGCCCTCGAGGTCACGGAAGGCTTCCGGCAGGCGCAGGTGGGGCTCCAGGTAGCGGTGGTTGACCGAGCGCAGCTCCCAGCTCAGGGTGCCGTTGGACCCGGCCTGCTCGGCACGGGCGAAGGCCGTCATGCTGTGAATCATGGGGGCGAACCTCGCGGAAAGACAGAAGCAAAGGCGCAGGATTGTAGCGCAGTGCGTCGCTCGCTCCCAATTGGTCGTGTCGTAGCGGGGCTGCGACCTCTATAATGCTCGGCAGATTTCAAGCCAGAGTAGGTATTCCCCGATGAAACGTCCCAGTGGCCGCGCCGCCGATCAGTTGCGCTCGATTCGCATCACCCGCAACTACACCAAGCACGCCGAGGGTTCGGTTCTGGTCGAGTTCGGTGATACCAAGGTGATCTGCACGGTCAGCGTCGAGTCGGGCGTGCCGCGCTTTCTCAAGGGCCAGGGTCAGGGCTGGCTGACCGCGGAGTACGGCATGCTGCCGCGGGCCACCGGCGAGCGCAACCAGCGCGAGGCCAGCCGTGGCAAGCAGGGCGGCCGCACCCTGGAGATCCAGCGTCTGATCGGCCGCTCGCTGCGCGCCGCCCTGGATATGTCCAAGCTCGGCGAGTTCACCCTGTACGTCGACTGCGACGTGATCCAGGCCGACGGTGGCACCCGCACCGCGGCGATCACCGGCTCGATGGTGGCGCTGGCCGATGCGCTCAAGGCGATCAAGAAACGCGGCGGCCTCAAGGCTGGCGACCCGCTCAAGCAGATGATCGCCGCCGTGTCGGTGGGCATGTACCAGGGCGAGCCGGTGCTCGATCTCGACTACCTTGAGGATTCGGCCGCCGAGACCGACCTGAACGTGGTGATGACCAGTGTCGGCGGTTTCATCGAGGTACAGGGCACCGCCGAAGGCGCGCCGTTCCAGCCCGAGGAGCTGAACGCCATGTTGGCCTTGGCGCAGAAGGGCATGGCCGAGCTGTTCGAACTTCAGCAGGCGGCGCTGGCAGACTGAGGCGTTTGAGCCGTTCGGGGGGGGAGCATGGAGCAACAGGAACTCGTACCGACGCCGGGGCCGGAAGCGCGCAAGTGGGCGATGTTCTGTCATTACGCGGCGTTCTTCTGGTTTCTGGTGCCGATGGTCGGCAACGTGATAGGGCCGCTGATTGTCTGGCAGATGAAGAAGGACAGCGCGGCCTTCGTCGATGACCAGGGGCGCGAGGCGCTGAACTTCCAGATCACCTTCAGCCTGGCCATGATGCTCTGTGGCGTATTGGCCTGGGTGGTGATCGGCTTTCCGCTGATGTTGCTGGTCAGTGTCACCGCGCTGGTGCTGACGATCATCGCCGGGATCAAGGCCAATGCCGGCGAGGCCTATCGTTACCCCATCTGTTGGCGGCTGATCAAGTAACCCGCTGTTCAGAAAAAAAGCCGGCATCGCGCCGGCTTTTTTCTGGCTGAGCGACCTACAGGCTGAGAATCCAGTCGTAATCGACGATCAGCGGGGCGTGCTGCGAGAAGCGCGGCTGGCGCGGCAGGCGCGCCGAACGCACGCTGCGGCGCATGCCGGGGGTTAGCAGCTGGTAGTCGAAGCGATAACCCAAGTTGAGCATCTCGGCCTGCTCGCTGTCCGGCCACCAGCTGAACTGGTCGCCTTCGCGGCTGACTTCGCGCAGGGCGTCGACATAGCCCATGCTGCCGATCACCTCATCCAGCCAGGCGCGCTCGGGCGCGAGGAAGCCGGGTGACTGCTGGCAGTCGCGCCAGTTCTTCACGTCCTGCTTCTGGTGCGCGACGTACAGCGAGCCACAATAGATGTATTCGCGGCGCTTGCGTCGTTGCTTGTCCAGGTAGTGGGTGAAGTCGTCCATGAACTTGAACTTCTGGTTCAGGCTCTCGTCGCCGTTCTGCCCGGACGGCAGCAGCAAGGTGGCGATACTCACTTTGTCGAAGTCCGCCTGCAGGTAGCGCCCATAGCGATCGGCCATTTCAAAGCCGAGGCCGCTGATTACCGCCTTGGGTTGCAACCGCGAATACAGCGCCACGCCGCCTTGGCTGGGCACTTCTGCATCGCAGGCATAGAGGAAATAGCCGTCCAGTTGGAGGGCTTGGTCGTCCAGGTCAAAGGCGGAGGCACGGGTATCCTGCAGGCAGATGACGTCGGCATTCTGTGCTTGCAGCCAACTGAGCAAACCACGCTCGACTGCCGCATGAATACCATTCACGTTCACACTGATGATCCGCATAAATGGCCCCTAAAAACACGTGCGTGTATGATACCCGAGCTCGTCTTCAATAAGCTAAATTCCTAGCCAATTCCGTGCCGTCCAGGGTTATCCATGCAAGCGTACCAGCGCGAGTTCATTCGTTTTGCCATCGAGCGGGGGGTGCTGCGCTTCGGTCAGTTCACTCTCAAGTCCGGGCGCACCAGCCCGTATTTCTTCAACGCCGGGCTGTTCGACAGCGGCCTGGCCCTGGCTCAGCTGGGACGCTTCTACGCCGCGGCGGTCGTCGACAGCGGGATTGATTTCGACGTGCTGTTCGGTCCGGCCTACAAGGGTATTCCATTGGCGGCGACCACCGCGGTGGCCCTGGCCGAGCACCATCAGCGCGACCTGCCCTGGTGCTTCAATCGCAAGGAGGCCAAGGATCACGGTGAAGGCGGTACCCTGGTCGGCGCGCCGCTGGCCGGCAAGGTGCTGATCGTCGACGACGTGATCACCGCCGGCACGGCGATTCGCGAGGTGATGCAGATCATCCGCGCCCAAGGCGCGCAAGCCGCCGGGGTGCTGATCGCGCTGAACCGCCAGGAGCGGGGCCAGGGCGAACTGTCGGCGATTCAGGAAGTCGAACGTGACTTCGGCATGCCGGTGGTGAGCATCGTCTCGCTCGAGCAGGTGCTCGAATACCTGGCCGACGATGCCGAGCTCAAGCAGTACCTGCCGGCGGTAGAAGCCTACCGCGCCGAGTACGGAATCTGACCCCCTGACCCAAGGTGTTGCCCGATGCTCAAACCGGCCCTGATTCGTTCCACGCTGCTGCTCGGCCTGCTGCTCCCGGCGCTGGCGCCGGCTACCGAGCTGTACCGCTACGTCGACGATCAGGGCGTCACCGTGCTCAGCCGTCAGGGCGTGCCGCCGGAACTCATCGGCAAGGGCTATGAGGTGCTTAACGAGCAGGGGCGGGTGATCCAGGTGGTGCCGCCGGCGCCGAGCGCCGAGGAAATGCAGCGCCTGCTGATGGAAAAGGCCCGGGCCGGCTCGGACAAGCAGCTGCTGCGCTTGTACTCGAGTCCTGCCGACGTCGACCGTGCCCGCGAGCGCAAGCTGGTCGAACTCGACGGCCTGATCGGCGTGGCGCAGGGCAACCTGCAGTCGGCGCGTACCCAGCAGGCCAATCTGCAGAGCCAGGCCGCCGACTACGAGCGGGCCGGGCGCGCCGTGCCGCAACAGCTGTTGAGCCAGATCGACAGCCAGAAGGATGAGCAGCGGCGCCTGCAGAAGGAAATCGACCGCTATAAAGAGTTGCGCGAGCAGGCCGAAGTCAGCTTTGCCGCCGATCGTGCGCGGCTTGGCGAGTTGCTCGACAGGCAGCGCTAGCGCCACGCCAAGCAACCAGCCGGCGCTCGCCGGTTGGTTGCTCGCTGCCGAACGGTGGCGCCGCTCAGTGGCGCTTGCGGTTGCAGATCAGGGTGCCGACGCCGCTGTCGGTGAAAATTTCCAGCAGCACTGCATTGGGTACCCGGCCGTCGATGATGTGCGCGCTGGTGACGCCGCCCTGCACCGCTTCCAGGGCGCAGCGGATCTTCGGCAGCATGCCGCCGTAGATGGTGCCATCGGCGATCAGGCCGTCGACCTGCTCGGTAGTCAGGCCGGTGAGGACCTCGCCCTGCTTGTCCATCAGGCCGGCGATGTTGGTCAGCAGCATCAGCTTCTCGGCCTTCAGCGCCTCGGCGACCTTGCCGGCCACCAGGTCGGCGTTGATATTGTAGGACTCGCCGTCCGGGCCCACGCCGATGGGCGCGATCACCGGGATGAAGTCGCCGTTGACCAGCATGTTGAGCAGGTCGGTGTTGACCCCGGTGACTTCGCCGACATGGCCGATATCGATGATTTCCGGCTGGGTCATCTCCGGCGTCTGGCGGCTGACCTTGAGCTTCTTGGCGCGGATCAGTTCGGCGTCCTTGCCGGTCAGGCCGATGGCGCTGCCGCCATGCTGGTTGATCAGGTTGACGATGCTCTTGTTGACCTGGCCGCCGAGGACCATTTCCACCACGTCCATGGTGGCGGTATCGGTGACGCGCATGCCGTCGATGAAGTGGCTCTCGATGCTCAGGCGCTTGAGCAGGTCGCCGATCTGCGGGCCGCCGCCATGCACCACCACCGGATTGATGCCGACCGCCTTCATCAGCACCACGTCCCGGGCGAAGCCGGTCTTGAGCTCCTCGCTTTCCATGGCGTTGCCGCCGTACTTGATCACCAGGGTCTTGCCGACGAAGCGGCGGATATAGGGCAGGGCTTCGGAAAGAACCTTGGCCACCTGGACGGCGGCATCACGCTCGAGGGTCATGCTGGACTCCAATGCTGATTCGGCAATCAAAACGGTAGATTAATGTCGGCTGAGACGTTGGCAAGCTGGGCGCGGAACACGTCCTTGATCCGGCCGAGTTCCTCTTCGCTGTCGGCCTCGAAGCGCAGCACCAGCATCGGCGTGGTGTTGGAGGCGCGGACCAGGCCCCAGCCCTTAGGGTAGTCGACGCGCACGCCGTCCAGGGTGGTCAGGTTGGCCTCGCCCCACTGGCCATCGCGTTGCAGGGCATCGATGATGGCGAATTTGCTCTGCTCGGTGACCTGGATGTTGATCTCCGGGGTGGAAATATCGCTGGGGAAGGCGGCGAACACCTGCTCGGCGTCGCGCTTGTCCTGGCTGAGGATCTCCAGCAGGCGGGCGGCGCTGTAGAGGCCGTCGTCGAAGCCGAACCAGCGTTCCTTGAAGAAGATGTGGCCGCTCATCTCGCCGGCCAGCAGGGCGCCGGTTTCCTTCATCTTCTTCTTGATCAGCGAGTGGCCGGTCTTCCACATCACCGGGCGCCCGCCATAGCCACTGATCAGTGGGGTCAGGCGGCGGGTGCACTTGACGTCGAAGATGATGTCGGCGCCGGGGTTGCGCGATACCACGTCCTTGGCGAACAGCATCAGCAGGCGGTCCGGGTAGACGATGGTGCCGGTGTTGGTGACCACGCCGACGCGGTCGCCATCGCCGTCGAAGGCCAGGCCGAGATCGGCCTTCTCGGCCTTGACCCTGGCGATCAGGTCGGCCAGGTTTTCCGGCTTGCCCGGATCCGGGTGGTGGTTGGGGAAGGTGCCGTCGACCTCGCAGTACAGCGGGATCACTTCGCAGCCGAGTGCCTCGATCAGTTGGGGGGCGATGACCCCAGCGGCACCGTTGCCGCAGTCGACCACCACCTTCATCCGGCGGGCCAGGGCTATGTCGTCGCGGATCTGCTGGAAATAGCGCTCCAGCACGTCGACCTGCTCGGCGCTGCCGACGCCATTGGCCAGGTCGTTGTTGTCGATGCGCGCCTTGAGCGCCTGGATCTGCTCGCCCGCCAGGGTGTCGCCGGCGATGACGATCTTGAAGCCGTTGTAGTCCGGCGGGTTGTGACTGCCGGTGAGCATTACCGCGGACTTGCCGGCGAGGATGTTGGCGGCGTAATAGACCACGGGGGTCGGCACCATGCCCACGTCACTGACGTGGCAGCCGCAGTCGAGCAGGCCCTGGATCAGCTGTTGCACCAGCTCCGGGCCGGACAGGCGGCCGTCGCGGCCGACGGCGATGTTGGGCTCGCCCTGGGCCAGGCTCTCCGAGCCAATGGCGCGACCCACCCAGTACGCGGTCTCCGGTGTCAGGCTGCTGCCAACCACGCCGCGAATGTCGTAGGCGCGGAAGATGTCGGCGGGCAATCGAGGGGCTGCGTGCTGCGGGCTATTCATATCGATGGTTTGCTCCAGTCCCAGGAGATCCTGGTCGTCGTCGAGAATGTCGATATCGAGGATATCGGTGTCTTGAAACAGAGGGTCGACCAGCCCGGCAGGCTGGCTTGGCGCCGCGGCGTCCGCGGTTGTGCCCTGGCCGTTGCGCTCCTGCGGCGCAGGGCTGCTGCGGCGTGGCAGGCGCGCCAGGCTGTGGGCCAGGCTGGCCAGCGGGGGCAGG
The DNA here is from genome assembly GCF_041027545.1 of Pseudomonas zhanjiangensis. NCBI lineage: Bacteria > Pseudomonadati > Pseudomonadota > Gammaproteobacteria > Pseudomonadales > Pseudomonadaceae > Pseudomonas > Pseudomonas zhanjiangensis. The sequence goes on from NZ_JBFTEG010000001.1 coordinate 433,159, forward strand.
CTGAGGTTGATGGCTTTGATGGCTTTTCCCGCCGAGAGTTCTTCGAGCATCTGCCCGAGTTGGCGTGCGTCCTTGCGCACGCGTTGCTGCAGGGCGTTCTGCGCCAGGTACAGGCCGAGCAAGGCGCCGCCGAGGGCTGTCAGGGCCACCAGGCCCAGGGACAGCGGCGAGTAGGACGAAACACTCAGTGCAGGCCCCGGCGTGAAGCGCAGGCTCCAGTGCGGATTGCCGCTGCTGAGTGTCTGCACCTCGCCTTGAGCCTGGCCCCGTTGTGCCAGCAGCTGGGCGGGGCCGTTGCCGAACTGCTGGGTCAGTTGCACCTGGCCGACACCAGCCGGCAGTGCGGGCAGGTTGGCCAGCAGGCGATCGAGCTGGACCGCCAGGAGCAGGGTGCCCTGTTGTGGCTGGTCGTCGGCCAGGCGCACCGGGGCGGCGCTATAGATCAGCCAGCGCTGGTCGACCTTGTAGGCTTCGGCGGCAGGCGTCTGACCGCTCTCCACCCGGCGTAGCATGTCCAGCGCGGCGAAGTTCATAGGCGCGCGCCGGCTCATGTCCTGCACGGCCTGGCCCTGGGCGTTGAGGTGCGCGTCGACCACTCCGTCCCAGTAGCCGAGGTTGCGCTCGGCGGCCCTGATCTGGTCGCTGTCCTGGCTCTGCAGGGCCTCGAGCAGTTGCGGGTTGGCCGCCGCCGCGCGAGTGTCGGCGGCCAGTTGCTTGAGGGCTTGCTGCAGGGCGGCGGCCTGGCTGCCGCCCCAGGCCTGGACGAGTTGGCGCTGCTGACTTTGCTGGGCGTCGGCGAGTACGCCGAACCAGAGCAGTCCGGCGGCCGTCGCCAGGCCGGCCAGGGTGGCCAGCAGGGCGGGCAGCCAGACGCCGAGGGGGGCGCTGCTGGCAGCCGATACCTTGCGCCCCGCTTTGGTCGGCGCGGCATCCTTGGCGGCATGCTTGAAGAGTTTCATCCAGCGTCTCCTCGGCGGTTCATCCTGAAAGGGCAAGGGGTCAATGGCTGCCGGAGTGTCCGAAGCCGCCGGCGCCGCGCTGGCTTTGATCGAACTGTTCGACCAGCTCGAAGTGCGCCTGCACCACCGGCACCAGAATCAGCTGGGCGATGCGTTCGCCGACGGCGATGCTGAAGGCGCTCTGCCCGCGGTTCCAGCAGGAGACCATCAGCTCGCCCTGGTAGTCCGAGTCGATCAGGCCGACCAGGTTGCCGAGGACGATGCCATGCTTGTGGCCCAGGCCCGAGCGCGGCAGGATCATCGCGGCCAGGCCGGGATCGCCGATATAGATCGACAGGCCGGTGGGGATCAGCACGGTCTGGCCGGGCTCCAGCACCTGCTCATGTTGCAGCATGGCGCGCAGGTCGAGGCCGGCCGAGCCCGGGGTGGCGTATTGCGGAAGGGGAAACTGGTCGCCGAGGCGCGGGTCGAGGATCTTGGCTTGTAAGGCGTGCATGTCAGGCTCTGTAGTCGATGAGTGAGTGCATCAGGCGGGCAGGCGCTCGGCGATGAAGGCCACCAGCTGGCGGGCGATCTTGCCCTTGCTGGTCTGGGCGAAACTGCTCTGCTGCAATTCGCGGTCGATGACGGTGATGGCGTTTTCCTCGCTGTTGAAGCCGATGGTCGGGTTGGCCACGTCGTTGGCGACGATCAGGTCGAGGTTCTTGTCCTGCAGCTTGCGCGAGGCGTAGCCGAGCAGGTTCTCGGTCTCGGCGGCGAAGCCGACGCTGAACGGCCGGTCGCTGCGTCCGGCCAGGGTGGCGAGGATATCCGGGTTGCGCACCATTTGCAGGAGCAGGCCGTCAGCGCTGCTCGGGTCTTTCTTCAATTTGTGCTGGGCGACCACTTCCGGGCGGTAGTCGGCCACCGCGGCGGCGGCGATCAGCAGGTCGCAGGGCATGACGGCCTCGCAGGCGGCGAGCATGTCGCGGGCGCTGACCACGTCGATGCGCTCGACTCGGTCCGGGGTCGGCAGGTGCACCGGGCCGCTGATCAGGGTGACCCTGGCGCCGGCCTCGGCGGCCGCTTCGGCGAGGGCGAAGCCCATCTTGCCGGAGCTGTGGTTGGTGATGTAGCGCACCGGGTCGATGTTCTCCTGGGTCGGTCCGGCGGTGATCAGCACGTGCTTGCCGGTCAGCGCCAGGTTCTCGAAGCAGTCGGCGGCGCGTTGCGCCAGCTCCTCGGCCTCGAGCATGCGCCCGGGACCGACGTCGCCGCAGGCCTGGCTGCCGGCGCCGGGGCCGAACAGGCGAATGCCGCGCGCGCTGAGCAGTTGCGCGTTGGCCTGGGTCGCCGGGTCGCGCCACATCGCCTGGTTCATCGCCGGGGCCAGGGCCACCGGGGCGTCGGTGGCCAGCACCAGGGTGCTCAGCAGGTCGTCGGCCACGCCCTGGGCCAGGCGTGCCATCAGGTCGGCGGTGGCCGGGGCGATCAGCACCAGGTCGGCCCAGCGGGCCAGCTCGATATGGCCCATGGCGGCTTCGGCAGCCGGGTCGAGCAGGTCGAGGTGGACCGGATGGCCGGACAGCGCCTGCAGGGTCAGCGGGGTGATGAACTCGCGGCCGCCCTTGGTCATCACCACGTGGACGTCCGCGCCCTGGTCGCGCAGGCGGCGGACCAGCTCGGCGCTCTTGTAGGCGGCGATGCCACCCCCCACGCCAAGAACGATGCGTTTGCGATAGAGCCGCTGCATAGGCCTGCCTTGTTATCGAGGTGAAAATGTAGCGCGGCGATGACGCCTCCCCAGGCCGGTCGCCGCGTAAAAACTGGGCTACGATAGCACAGCGGCCGTAGCGGAGCAGCGGCCCGCCTGGCTCGACAGGGAGGTGGCATGAGTATTCGCGACTGGCCCGCGGCGGAGCGTCCGCGGGAAAAGCTGCTGGTCCAGGGGGCGGCGAGTCTGACCGACGCCGAGTTGCTGGCGATCTTCCTGCGCACCGGCGTGGCCGGGCAGAGTGCGGTGGACCTGGCGCGTCACCTGCTCGCCGATTTCGGCGGTCTGCGCACCCTGCTGCAGGCGGACTTGCCGTCTTTCAGTCGACGTCTGGGCCTGGGCCCCGCCAAGTTCGCCCAGCTGCAGGCGGTGCTGGAGATGGCCCGTCGGCACCTGGCCGAGCAGTTGCGCCGCGACTCGGCGCTGGAAAGTCCGCAGGCGGTGCGCGACTACCTCAAGGCGCTGTTGCGCCACGAACCGCATGAGGTGTTCGGCTGTCTGTTCCTCGACGCCAAGCATCGGGTGCTGGCGTTCGAGGCGCTGTTCCACGGCTCGATCGACAGCGCCAGCGTCTATCCGCGCCAGGTGGTCAAGCGCGCTCTGGCGCACAACGCGGCGGCCTTGATCCTGACCCATAACCATCCCTCGGGGGTAGCCGAGCCGAGCCAGGCCGACCGGGTGCTGACCCAGCGTCTGAAGGCGGCGCTGGAGTTGGTCGAGGTGCGGGTACTTGATCACTTCATCGTCGGCGACGGCGAGCCACTGTCATTGGCCGAGCACGGCTGGCTGTAGCCCAGGCGGCCAGGAGGGCGGCGCCTATGGCATTCTTCTGGGCGAGGGCAGCGCACGCGTCCTGCGCGTGCCGGCCAGATTCAATCCTGGAGCATGAGGGGCGGCGAAATCGCGGGCCTTTGCGACGAGTGGTCGAGGGCAGCAGCAGCCCCCGGCAGCCGGCTCGGCCGCCATCCGGGCGTCCAGCGGCATCGGCAAGAAAGTGCGTTCGTCCTTGTTGCCTTGGGGGCTTTCTGGTATAAAGCAGCGCTCTTTTCTAGGGGCCCGGTAGTTGCGCTTTCTGGTGTGACCGGTAAGACCCTCGAGAAACGCGGCGCAGAGCGCCATTGACATTGAGTTTAAGCGGCCAACCCATGCCGGGTTGGGCATGTGGTTTTAGAGGGCTGAGGCATGTCGAGAGTCTGTCAAGTTACCGGTAAGGGTCCGGTAACCGGGAATAACATTTCCCACGCAAACAACAAAACCCGTCGTCGTTTCCTGCCGAACCTGCAGCATCACCGCTTCTGGGTCGAGTCGGAGAATCGTTTCGTGCGTCTGCGCGTATCCGCCAAGGGCATGCGCGTCATCGACAAGCGTGGCATTGACGTAGTGCTGTCCGAGCTGCGCGCTCGCGGCGAAAAGGTTTAAGGAGTAAGTCATGCGTGAACTGATCCGTTTGATCTCGAGTGCCGGTACTGGTCATTTCTACACTACCGACAAGAACAAGCGCACCACTCCGGACAAGATCGAAATCAAGAAATTCGATCCGGTTGTGCGTAAGCACGTGATCTACAAGGAAGGCAAGATCAAGTAATTGATCCTGCACCTTGCCGAAAGAGCCCGCCTTCATGGCGGGCTTTTTCTTGCCTGGAGTTTGCCGGTCCGCACTGCGCTGATCAGCGCCAATCCCTCTGGGGCGGCCGTCGGTCGCCAAGCCTTGAGAGGGCAGCACGGGCCTAGCATAGTGGGGTGATGACCCCGCGCCCCGTTTCCCCCGCTAACGGCGCGGCCGCGCTGGCGGGCTTTCATCCCGCCGTCGCGGCCTGGTTTCGCGCCACCTTCGCCGCGCCCACGGCGGCGCAGGCGGGCGCCTGGCCGTCGATCCAGGCCGGGCGCTGCACCCTGGTGGCCGCGCCGACCGGCTCGGGCAAGACCCTGACCGCCTTCCTCGCCGCCATCGACGCCCTGGTGCGTGAGGGGCTGGCCCGGGGCGGGGCGCTCGAGGAGCGCTGCAGCGTGGTCTACGTCTCGCCGCTCAAGGCCTTGTCCAACGACATCCACCTCAACCTGGAGCAGCCGCTGCTCGGCATTCGCGCCGAGCTGGCGCGCCAGGGCCTGGCCGACGTGTCAATTCGTACCGCGGTGCGCACCGGCGACAGCAGTCCGAGCGAGCGTGAGGCGCTGCGCCGGCGGCCACCGCATATCCTGGTGACCACCCCGGAATCGCTCTACGTGCTGCTCGGTTCCGAGTCCGGGCGGACGCTGCTGGCCGGTTGCCGCAGCCTGATCATCGACGAGATCCACGCCCTCGCCGGCAGCAAGCGCGGCAGTCACCTGATGCTCAGCGTCGAGCGGCTGCAGGCGCTGTGCCAGGTGCCGCTGGTGCGCATCGGACTGTCCGCCACGCAGAAGCCGATCGAGGCGGTGGCGCACCTGTTGCTCGGCGCGGCGGCGGACGGGCGGGGCGCCTGCGCGATCGTCGATATCGGCTACCAGCGCGCCCGCGACCTGGCCCTCGAGGTGCCGCCGCTGCCGCTCGAGGCGGTGATGAGCCACGACGGCTGGGACAGTGTCTACGACCGCCTGGCCGAGCTGGCGCGGGCCCATCGCACCAGCCTGGTGTTCGTCAACACCCGGCGTCTGGCCGAGCGGGTCTGCCGCCACCTGGGCGAGCGCCTCGGCGCGGCAACGGTCGCCGCCCACCATGGCAGCCTGGCCAAGGAGGCGCGCCTGGACGCCGAAAGGCGGCTCAAGCGCGGCGAACTCAAGGTGCTGGTAGCCACCGCCTCGCTGGAGCTGGGCATCGACATCGGCGAGGTCGAACTGGTCTGCCAGCTCGGCTCGCCGCGCAGCATCGCTGCCTTCCTGCAGCGGGTCGGCCGTTCCGGTCACAGCGTCGGCGGCACGCCCAAGGGCCGGCTGTTCCCGCTGTCGCGCGACGACCTGGTCGAATGCGCGGCGCTGCTCGACTGCGTCGGGCGCGGCGAGCTGGATGCCCTGGTCATCCCCCGCGCGCCGCTGGACGTGCTGGCCCAGCAGATCGTCGCCGAGGTGGCCTGCCGCGAGTGGGGCGAGGACGCGCTGTACCAGCTGCTGACCCGCGCCGCGCCCTATGCCGAGCTGCCGCGCGCCAGTTTCGACGCCCTGGTGAGGATGCTCGCCGAGGGCTACCACGGCCGCCGCGGGGTGCGCGCCGCCTACCTGCACCCCGATGCGGTCAACCGGCGCCTGCGCGGCCGCCGCGGCGCGCGCCTGACTGCGATTACCTCCGGCGGCACCATTCCCGACGCCGGCGACTACAGCGTGCTGCTCGAGCCCCAGGGGCAGGCCATCGGCACGCTCAACGAGGACTTCGCGGTGGAGAGCAACGCCGGCGACATCTTCCAGCTGGGCAACCAGTCCTACCGCATCCTGCGCATCGAGCCGGGCAAGGTGCGGGTCGAGGATGCCCACGGCCTGCCGCCGAGCATTCCGTTCTGGCTCGGCGAGGCGCCCGGGCGCAGCGACGAACTGTCGGCCGCGGTGGCGCGCCTGCGCGAGGCAGTGGAGCAGCGCTTGGCAGCGCCGGCCGAACTCCCGTGCAGGGTGGAAGACCGCGAAGCGTTTTCCACCAGGGAGCCCGCAGATAAGCCTGCGGGGCTGGCTGGCGCCGTCAGCTGGCTCACCGACGAGTTGGGCCTGAACCCGTCGGCCGCCGAACAGATCGTCGACTATCTGGCCCGTGCCCGCGCCGCCCTGGGCGCGCTGCCGACCCAGCGGCGCCTGGTGCTGGAGCGCTTCTTCGACGAGTCCGGCGGCATGCAGCTGATCATCCACGCGCCGTTCGGCAGCCGCCTCAACCGCGCCTGGGGCCTGGCGCTGCGCAAGCGCTTCTGCCGCCGCTTCAACTTCGAGCTGCAGGCGGCGGCCACCGAGGAGGCGCTGATCCTCTCGCTGTCCACCAGCCACAGCTTCGCGCTGGACGAGGTGTGGCGCTACCTGCACAGCAACAGCGCCGAGCACATCCTGATCCAGGCCGTGCTGGATGCGCCGCTGTTCGCCGTGCGCTGGCGCTGGAACGCCGGCGTCGCCCTGGCCCTGCCGCGCTTCTCCGGCGGGCGCCGGGTGGCGCCGCCGCTGCAACGCATGCGCAGCGAGGACCTGCTGGCCGCGGTGTTCCCCGACCAGGTGGCCTGCCTGGAGAACATCGTCGGCGAGCGCGAGATTCCCGAGCACTCGCTGGTGGCGCAGACCCTCGACGACTGCCTGCACCAGGCCATGGACTGCGAAGGCTGGCTGGCCCTGCTCAAGCGCATGGAGGCCGGCGCGGTCGAGCTGCTGGCGCGCGACCTGCCGGCACCCTCGGCGCTGGCCGCGGAGATCCTCGGTGCCCGGCCCTACGCCTTCCTCGACGATGCGCCGCTGGAAGAGCGGCGGACCCAGGCGGTGCACAACCGTCGCTGGAGCGAGGCGGCCGCCAGCGACGACCTCGGCGCACTGGATGTCGCGGCCATAGCGGCGGTGCGCGAGGAAGCCTGGCCGCAGGTGCGCGATGCCGACGAACTGCACGAGGCGCTGCTGGGGCTCGGCGCCATCACCCAGGCCGAGGTCGACGCCCATTCCGGCTGGCGGGCCTGGTTGGCGCAGCTGGTCAAGGCCAGGCGCGCCAGCTGTCTGCAGCGCAGCGCGCAGCCGGCGTTGTGGCTGGCCGCCGAGCGCCTGAGCCAGTGGCAGGCGCTGGCGTCCGAGGGCAAGTTCGACCCGGCGATCGCAGCGCCCGGCGGGTTCGACCAACCCTGGACGGCGCAGGCGGCGCTGGTCGAACTGGTGCGCGGACGCCTGAGCGGCTTCGGCCCGCTGCCGGCGCGGCGGCTCGCCGCCGATCTCGGCCAGCCGGCCAGCGCGGTGGCGGGTGCCCTGGCCAGCCTGGAGGGCGAGGGGCATGTGCTGCGCGGCCACTTTTCGCCAGGCGGCGCCGAGCAGGAATGGTGCGAGCGCCACCTGCTGGCGCGCATCCACCGCTACACGCTGAAACGCCTGCGCCGCGAGATCGAGCCGGTGCCGCGCGCCGACTTCATGCGCTTTCTGTTCGACTGGCAGCGCATCGCCCCCGACCTCCGGGTGCGCGGTGGCGAAGCCCTGGCCGGGGTGCTGGGCCAGCTGGAGGGTTTCCAGGCCGCCGCCGGCGCCTGGGAAAGCGAGCTGCTGCCGAGCCGGGTGGCCGACTACGGGATCAACTGGCTGGACGATCTGTGCCGTTCCGGGCGCCTGGTCTGGTGCCGCCTGGCCGGGCTCAACCTGGCCGGGCGCCGCCGCTCGGCCGGCGGGCCGCTGCGCAGCACGCCGATCGTCCTGCTGCCGCGCAAGCACCTGCGCCTGTGGCGCGCCTGCCTGGGCGAGGCCGCGCCGAGCGAGCCGAGCGCCCGCGCCGAGCGGGTGCGTCAGGTGCTGGCGAGCCAGGGGGCGCTGTTCTTCGATGAACTGCAGGACGAGGCGCACCTGTTGCGCAGCGAGCTGGAGGATGCGCTGGGCGAGCTGGTCAGCCTCGGCCTGGTGCATGCCGACAGCTTCGCCGGCCTGCGTTCGCTGTTGTTGCCGGCGGCCAAGCGCAGTCAGCAGCAGCGCCGCGCGCGCCGGGCGCTGGCCAATATGCAGGATGCCGGGCGCTGGGCCCTGCTGCGTGGGCGCGGCGAGGAGGCCCCCGGCAAGATCGACGCCGAAGTGCTGGAGCATGTGGCGCGCACCCTGTTGCGTCGCTACGGCGTGGTCTGCTGGCGCCTGCTGGCGCGCGAGGCCGACTGGCTGCCGCCCTGGCGCGAGCTGCTGCGGGTCTATCAGCGCCTGGAGGCGCGCGGCGAGATCCGTGGCGGGCGCTTCGTCGCTGGCCTGGTCGGCGAGCAGTTCGCCCTGCCCGAGGCGGTCGGCCTGCTGCGCGAGGTGCGCAAGCGCTCGGCGGACGGCAGCCTGGTCGCCGTGTCCGCCAGCGACCCGCTGAACCTGGTCGGTACCCTGCTGCCCGGCAGCAAGGTGCCGGCGCTGCCCGGCAATCGCCTGCTGTACCGCGACGGCGTGCCGGTGGCGAGCCTGGTCGCCGGCAAGGTCCAGCTGCTGCAGGAGACGGACGCCTTCACCGCCGGCCAGTGGCAGGCCGCGTTGCTCCGCACCCCCACCGCCGCGCCGGCGCAGGCCCGGAGGGCGCGGCGCCTCGACCGGCATCCCTGAATGAGCGGTTAAGCAGTCGGTAAAAAAAAGCCCGCTCAGTGCGGGCTAAAGGGTGACGCATGAAATTCGGGGGTGTCAGGCGGCGGCCTGTTCGAAGATCACGTAGACCTTGCGGCAGGGCTCGAGCACTTCCCAGGTACCGGAAAAGCCGGCGGGAATGACGAAGCGGTCGCCGGCGCGCACGGTCCTGGCGTTGCCCTCGGCGTCGCGGATCACCGAGACGCCCTGGAGGATCTCGCAGTACTCGTGCTCGCTGTAGCTGATGGTCCACTGGCCGACCGCGCCTTCCCAGATGCCCGCGTTGAACTGGCTGCAGGGGCTGGCGTAGTGGTTGCGCACGCTCTGCTCGGGGTCGCCCTTGAGGATCTTTTCCGGGGCCGGCCGATAGTGTTCAGCGGCGGTGGTGGCTTGGGCGAAGTCGAGGATCTGGTCGATGTTCATCGTGGGCTTCCTTGGCTGGCGGTTAGTGGGCAGTGCGAATGGCGTCGGCGAGCCTTTCGACCAGGCTGTCGATCTGAGGCTTCTCGACGATTAGCGGTGGCGACATGGCCAGGGTATCGCCGGTCACGCGCACCATCAGGTCATTGTGGAAGCATTGCTCGAAGACCTGGTAGCCGCGCTTGCCGACGCCCTCGGCGCTTGGCGCCAGCTGCACGCCGCCGACCAGGCCGATGGCGCGGATGTCGATCACGTTGGGCAGGCCCTGCAGGCTGAACAGGGCATCCTGCCAGTAGCCTTCCAGCTCGATCGCCTTCTCGAACAGGCCGTCGCGCTGGTAGATGTCCAGAGCCGCCAGGGCGGCGGCGCAGGCCACCGGATGCCCCGAATAGGTGTAGCCGTGGAACAGTTCGATGCCGTCCGGGCCCTGCATGAAGGCGTCGTGGATGCGCTCGTCGACGAACACCGCGCCCATCGGAATGGCGCCGTTGGTCAGACCCTTGGCGGTGGTGATGATGTCCGGGGTGACGCCCCAGCGCTGGGCGGCGAAGGCCTTGCCGACGCGGCCGAAACCGGTGATGACCTCGTCGAAGATCAGCAGGATACCGTGCTTCCTGGTGATCTCGCGCAGGCGCTGCAGGTAGCCCACCGGCGGCAGCACCACCCCGGCCGAGCCGGACATCGGCTCGACGATGACCGCGGCGATGTTCTCGGCGCCGTGCAGGGTGACCAGGCGCTCCAGTTCGTCGGCCTTGTCGATGCCGAACTCCGGCAGGCCGCGGCTGAAGGCGTTGCGGGCGACGTCCAGGGTATGCGGCAGGTGATCGACCCCCGGCAGCTGCAGGGGGAAGGCGCGGCGATTGTTGACCATGCCGCCGACCGAGATGCCGCCGAAGCCGACCCCGTGGTAACCCAGCTCGCGGCCGATCAGGCGGGTGCGGCTGCTTTGGCCGATGGCGCGCTGGTAGGCCAGGGCGATCTTCAGGGCGGTGTCGGCCGACTCCGAGCCGGAGTTGGTGAAGAAAATCTTGTTCAGGCCGGCCGGGGCGATTTCCGCGAGGCGACTGGCCAGCTCGAAGGGCAACGAATGGCCCATCTGGAAGGTCGGGGCGAAGTCCAGCTTGGCGATCTGCGTGCTCACCGCTTCGGTAATTTCCCGGCGAGCGTGGCCGGCGTTGCAGCACCAGAGGCCGGCGGTACCATCCAGCACCTGGCGGCCGTCGCTGCTGGTGAAGTACATGCCTTCGGCACTTTCCAGCAGGCGCGGCTTGGCCTTGAACTGGCGATTGGCCGTGAAGGGCATCCAGAAATCGTCGAGGCTGTGGTTTTTATTGTTCACGTGCAAGCGGCTGTCGAGGGTCATGCTGGCTATCCAAACGCGCTGAAAGAGGGAGGCTGGGGAGCGATTTTGCGCAGTCTATGTTTAATAAAACGAACATGACAAGGGGGTTTTACTGCGCTTTGTCAAAAATATTGAAAATGTGGGGCCCTCTGGTTTAGTGTTGGCGGCAGGAAATGGCCCGTCCCGGGCCTTGCAGAATTATTGACAGTGCGCGAGCCTGAATCGTCGCACGTTCTACTGATAGAGGATGCTCGAATGACTAGCCTGACTCGCGCCGACTGGGAACAGCGCGCCAAGAATCTGAACATCGAAGGCCGCGCCTTTGTTCACGGCCAATACTGCGCCGCTGCTTCCGCGGCGACCTTCGAGTGCATCAGCCCGGTGGACGGCCGCCTGCTGGCCCAGGTCGCCAGCTGCGACCTGGCCGACGCCGAGATTGCCGTGGCCGATGCCCGCAGCACCTTCGATTCCGGAGTCTGGTCGCGCCTGGCGCCGGTGAAGCGCAAGGAAGTGATGATCCGCTTCGCCGAGCTGATCGAGCAGCACCGCGAGGAACTGGCCCTGCTGGAAACCCTCGACATGGGCAAGCCGATCAGCGACTCGCTGGGCATCGATGTGTCCAGCGCCGCCCGCGCCATCCGCTGGAGCGGCGAGGCGATCGACAAGATCTATGACGAGGTGGCCGCTACCCCGCACAACGAGCTGGGCCTGGTCACCCGCGAGCCGATCGGCGTGGTCGCGGCCATCGTGCCCTGGAACTTCCCCCTGCTGATGAGCTGCTGGAAGCTCGGCCCCGCCCTGGCCACCGGCAACTCGGTGATCCTCAAGCCGTCCGAGAAGTCGCCGCTGACCGGCATCCGCATCGCCCAGCTGGCCATCGAGGCCGGCATTCCGGCCGGCGTGTTCAACGTGCTGCCAGGCTACGGCCACACCGTGGGCAAGGCCCTGGCCCTGCATATGGACGTCGACACCCTGGTGTTCACCGGCTCGACCAAAATCGCCAAGCAGCTGATGGTCTACGCCGGCGAGTCGAACATGAAGCGCGTCTGGCTGGAGGCGGGCGGCAAGAGCCCGAACATCGTCTTCGCCGATGCTCCCGACCTGCAGGCCGCCGCCGAGGCCGCCGCCGGCGCCATCGCCTTCAACCAGGGCGAGGTGTGCACCGCCGGTTCGCGCCTGCTGGTGGAGAACTCGATCAAGGCGCAGTTCGTGCCGCTGGTGGTCGAGGCGATCAAGGCCTGGAAGCCGGGCCATCCGCTGGACCCGGCGACCAACGTCGGTGCGCTGGTCGATACCACCCAGCTGAACAACGTGCTGGGCTACATCCAGGCCGGGCATGACGATGGCGCCAAACTGGTCGCCGGCGGCAAGCGGGTGATGGAGGAGACCGGCGGCACCTACGTCGAGCCGACCATCTTCGACGGCGTCGACAACGCCATGCGCATCGCCCAGGAAGAGATCTTCGGTCCGGTGCTGTCGGTGATCGGCTTCGACAGCGCCGAGGAGGCGGTGGCCATCGCCAACGACACGCCCTACGGCCTGGCGGCGGCGGTGTGGACCCGCGACCTGTCCAAGGCCCACCTCACCGCCAAGGCATTGCGCGCCGGCAGCGTCTGGGTCAACCAGTACGACGGCGGCGACATGACCGCGCCGTTCGGCGGCTTCAAGCAGTCGGGCAACGGCCGTGACAAGTCGCTGCACGCCTTCGACAAGTACACCGAGTTGAAAGCCACCTGGATCAAGCTGTAACGTCACTCGAGGGGCGGGCGACCGCCTCAAGGTCCGCCCTTCGGGGCCGGCTCGTCTGAGCCACACCTGCGGCCGGGTTCCCCTTGGGAGCCCGGCCGTTCTGTTTTCAATGGCCATGACATAAAGGAGTCTGGCAATGCGTTGGGGTACCTATTTCGCCGTCTGTTCGGCGGTGATCAGCATCGGCCTGGCCCTCGGCGTGACCATGCCGCTGGTGTCGTTGCGCCTGGAGAGCTGGGGCCACGATGCCTTCGCCATCGGCGTGATGGCGGCGACCCCGGCGGTCGGTGTGCTGCTCGGTGCCTCCCTGGCCGGACGCCTGGCCGGGCGCCTGGGTACCACCCGTCTGATGCAATTGAGCCTGCTGTGCAGCGCGCTGTCGGTGGCACTGCTGGCGCTGGTGCAGACCTACGCGGTGTGGCTGCTGCTGCGCCTGCTGATCGGCGTGGCCCTGACCCTGGTGTTCATCCTCGGCGAAAGCTGGATCAACCAGCTGGCGGTGGAGAAGTGGCGCGGCCGGCTGGTGGCGCTGTACGGCACCGGCTATGCGCTGAGCCAGCTCTGCGGGCCGCTACTGCTCACGGCCCTGGGCGCCGCTACCGACCTGGGCTTCTGGGCCGGCACCGGTCTGCTGATCGGCGGTTCGCTGCTGCTCTTGGGCCGTAGCGGCGCGCCGCGGGTCGATGCACAGAGCGCCTCGGGGCGCGGGCTGGCGGCGTTCTGCCGCAAGCTGCCGGCGATCGCCTGGGCGGTGATGCTGTTCGCCGCATTCGAGGCGATGATGCTCACCCTGCTGCCGATCTATGGCCTGCGCCAGGGCTTCACCCAGGAGGTGGCGCTGCTGATGGTCAGCGTGGTGGTGGTCGGCGATGCGGTGCTGCAGTTGCCGATCGGTCTGCTGGCCGACCACATGTCGCGGCGCACGCTGTTCCGCGGCTGCGGGCTGACCCTGCTGCTCAGCAGCCTGGCGATTCCATTGCTGTTGCATTCGCCGCTGTCCTGGCCGCTGCTGGTGCTGTTCGGCGCCAGCGCCGGCGGCCTGTTCACCCTGTCGCTGATCCTCATCGGCGAGCGCTACAGCGACGACGAACTGGTCCGCGCCAACGCCCACGTCGCCCAGCTCTGGGGCCTGGGCTGCCTGATCGGGCCGCTGCTCACCGGGGCGGCCAGCCAGTGGCTGACCGGCCACGCCTTGCCACTGCTGATGGCCATAGGCGCCGCGGTGTTCGTGGTGCTGGCCTGGCGCGACAGCGGTTTCGAGCCTGCCCTGGCGACCGCGCCGGTGCGTGGTGACTAGACCGGCTCGGGCAGCTCGGCGAGCAGCTGGCCGGCGATTTCGCCGACCCGGCTCACGGCGTCCTCGAGTGCCGGAGTCGGCTTGCCCGCATAGTTCAGGCGCAGGCAGTTGCGGTACTTGCCGGCGGCGGAAAAGATGCTGCCCGGGGCGATCTGGATGCCATGGGCCAGCAGCGTGCGATTGAGCCGCTGGCTGTCGAAACCGCTCGGCATCTCCACCCAGAGCATGAAGCCGCCCTGGGGCCGGCTGACCCGAGTGCCGGCCGGAAAGTAGCGGCTGACCCAGTCGACCATCAGGTCGCGACCCTGCAGGTACTGGGCGCGCATGCGCCGCAGGTGCGGCTCGAAGTGACCGGCCTCGAGGAACTCGGCCAGGGCCAGCTGCGGCAGCTGGGCGGTGCTGCCGGTGCCCATGTACTTCATGTGCAGGACCTGCTCCAGGTAGCGCCCGGGCGCGACCCAGCCGACCCGCAGGCCCGGCGCGAGGGTCTTGGAGAAGGAACTGCAGAGCAGCACGCGGCCGTCCTCGTCGTAGGACTTGATGGTGCGCGGGCGCGGGTAGCTGAAGGCCAGGTCGGCGTAGACGTCGTCCTCGATGATGGCCACGTCGAAGCGCTGGGCCAGGGCCAGCAGGGCGCGCTTGTTGGCCTCGGGCATGATGTAGCCGAGCGGGTTGTTGCAGTTCGGGGTGAGCTGGATGGCCTTGATCGGCCATTGTTCCAAGGCCATTTCCAGGGCGTCGAGGCTGATCCCGCTGAGCGGGTCGGTGGGCAGCTCCAGGGCCTTCATGCCGAAGCCCTTGAGGGCCTGCATGACCCCGTGGAAGCTCGGCGAGTCCACCGCGACTATGTCGCCGGGCTGGCAGATAGCGCGGATCGACGCCGACAGCGCCTCGTGGCAGCCGGTGGTGACGACTATGTCCTCGGCCGCAATCCGGCAGCCCGAGCCGAGCATCAGTCGCGAGATCTGCCCGCGCAGGCGCAGCTCGCCGCGGATGCTGCCGTAGGTCAGCACCTCGGGGTCCTGACGCCGGGCCTGGCGCGAGAGCATGCGCAGCAGCGGCTTGAGCGTGGGGCTGGCGATGTCCGGGCGGCCGCGGCCGAGCTGGATCAGCCCGCGCTGCGGCGAGCTGCTGATCAGTTCCAGCACATGGTCCCACTGCGACACCTCGACCGGCCGCTGCGCCGCCCGGTTGACCTGCGGCAGTGCCGGCACCTGGCGCTCCAGGGGCACGTAGTAGCCGGACTTCGGCCGTGGCGTGGCCAGGCCGAGGTCCTCCAGGTGGCGGTAGGCCTGCTGCACCGTGCTCAGGCTGACGCCATGCTCCTGGCTGAGGGCGCGCACCGAGGGCAGGCGGTCGCCGGGATGGTACAGGCCCTGCTCGATACGGGCGCCGAGCTGTTCGGCCAGGTTGAGGTAGAGGGTCATGACAGTTGCTCCGCGGGTGGCGCCTGGTTAGCCGAAAACCATACAGATGGCTGAAAAATACAGGATTCAGAGCAATTTCGCCGAATCTGTATGCCGCAAAAATAGCTTTTTTGAATCTGTAATGCCGGCGCACAGCTGGCGATCATGGTCGCCCAGGCAGCATGAAGGTCGGAGGTGGGGCGATGAATGGACTCGGTGATGTCAGGCTGGTGTTGCGTCAGCAGGAACTGCAGGAGGCTGGACGGGCGGCACCAGCGGCGTCGGGCGCCGTCGGCGGGCGGCGCTGGACCCTGTTCTGGCGGCGCTGGCGCACGCGGCGGGCGCTGCTCGAGCTGAGTGCCGAGCAGCTTGCGGATATCGGCCTCAGCCGCGCCGAGGCACGCGCCGAGGCCTTGCGGCCCTTCTGGAGGCTCTGAGCGACTGGCCGGGAGCCAGGCCTCAGGCCAGTTCCTTGAGCCGGTGCCAGAGCATGCCCAGGGCCAGCAGCGGCGAGCGCAGGTACCTGCCGCCGGGGAAGGTCATGTGCGGCACCCGGGCGAACAGGTCGAAGCCGCCACCGGCCTGGCCGGCGATGGCTTCGCCGAGCAGCTTGCCGGCCAGGTGGGTGGCGTTGACCCCGTGGCCGGAATAGGCCTGGGCGAAGTAGACATTTTCCTGGCCCTTGAGCCGGCCGATCTGCGGCAGGCGGTTGGCGCCGATGCCGATCATGCCGCCCCACTGGTAGTCGATCCTGACGTCCTTGAGGTGCGGGAACACCTTGAGCATCTTCGGCCGCATATAGCCGGCGATATCCGCCGGGTCGCGGCCGGAGTAGTGGCAGGCACCGCCGAACAGCAGGCGGCGGTCGGCCGAGAGCCGGTAGTAGTCGAGGGCCACGCGCTGGTCGCAGAGCGCCATGTTCTGCGGGATCAGCGCCTTGGCCTCGGCCGCGGACAGCGGCTCGGTGGCGATCACATAGCTGCCGGCAGGCAGCACCTTGCCGCCCAGGGTCGGGTTCAGCTGGCCCAGGTAGGCATTGCAGCCGAGCACCAGCTGGGCGGCGCGCACTATGCCCTGGGCCGTGTGCACCTTGACCTCGCTGCCGTAGTCGATGCGGGTCACCGTCGAGTTCTCGAACAGCTGCACGCCGAGGGACTGGGCGGCCGCGGCTTCGCCCAGGGCCAGGTTGAGCGGGTGCAGGTGCCCCGAACCCATGTCGATCATGCCGCCGACGTAGCGGCTGGAACCCACCACTTCGTGCATCTGCTGCGGCTGCAGCAGGCGCAGCTGGTGGCGGTAGCCCAGGCCTTCCAGCTCGGCCTTGTCGGCGGCGAAGCCCTCGAGGTGGCTGGGTTTGTTGGCCAGGTCGCAGTAGCCCCAGGTCAGGTCGCAGTCGATGGCGAACTGTTCGACTCGCCGGCGCACGATCTCCACCGCCTCCAGCCCCATCAGCTTGAGCTGGCGCACGCCCTCGACGCCGATCACCGGCTCGAACTGCTCGACCCCGTGACCGACCCCGCGGATCAGCTGGCCGCCGTTACGGCCGCTGGCGCCCCAGCCGATCTTGTGTGCCTCCAGTAGCGCGACCGAGAAGCCGCGCTGGGCCAGCTCGATGGCGGTGTTCAAACCGGAGAAACCGCCGCCGACGATGCACACGTCGGCGCGCAACTCGCCGCGCAGGGGCGGGTAGTCCAGGTGGCGGTTGCTGCTGGCGGCATAGTAGGAGGCGGCGTGCTGGGTGCTGTGCACCGGCTGGTGAACGCGGGCGTTCATGTGTGGAATCCTGATTGTTGTGTTTGGAAAATTTGACGCAGAATAAGCGCGGTTTCTGCCTGGAGCCAAGGGGCAGAAGCCAAAAACTGTAATTTCGTCGGGAAACTCGCCAATTCGCCGATGTCTCCTGACGTCCTGGGCATACCATAGGTCGCCTTTCTTCCGAGGACGCCGTAGATGAGTTGTACCAGCCGCAAGATCGACCATCTGCGCCTGCAGATTCCCCGCTTCGACTGCGTGCCCGGCTGTCACGACTGCTGCGGCCCGGTGACCGCCTCCTCCGAGGAGATGGCGCGCCTGCCGGTGAAAAGCGATGCCGAGCACGAGGCCGCCCTGGCGCAATACAACTGTGTCCACCTCGGCCCCCAGGGCTGTGAGGTGTATGACCAGCGGCCGCTGATCTGCCGCCTGTTCGGTACCACGCCGAGCCTGCCCTGTCCGCGCGGGCGCGGGCCGCAGCAGCCGACCGAGCCACGCGTCGAGCGGCAGGTCCATCAGCTGATCGCCAGTACCCGCCAGGTGCTGGTCTAGCGACAGCGGCCAGTCATTCCGGTACCGGCAGGGCCAGCGACTCCTTGACCTCCTCCATGACGATATAGCTCTTGGACTCGCGCACGTGGGGCAGCTTGAGCAGGATGTCACCGAGCAGCTTGCGGTAGCTGGCCATCTCGTTGATCCGCGCCTTGACCAGGTAATCGAAGTCGCCGGAGACCAGGTGGCATTCCAGCACATGCGGTAGCTTGAGCACCGCGCGGCGGAACTCCTCGAAGGTATCGCCGGACTTGTAGTCCAGGCTGATCTCGACGAACACCAGCAGGCTGGCCTTGAGGTACTGCGGGTTGAGCCGGGCGTTGTAGCTCATGATGATGCCTTCGCGCTCCAGGCGCCGCACCCGTTCGGTGCAGGGCGTGGTCGACAGGCCGACACGCTCGCCCAGTTCGGTGAAGGAGACGCGCCCGTCCTCCTGGAGGATGCGCAGGATGTTGCGGTCGATCTTGTCCAGTTCGCGGCGGCTCTGATGCTGGGTACGCATGGCGGATGCCCCTCCGTAGAAGCGATTTTTGCCAAGAATTATTTCCAAATATAGCTATATATATAGTGAAAAACACTGGCTGCTGCTCAATATACTGCGCGCATCAACGCTCAATAGAAAAAACGCCAGCGCATAGTCGCGGCGAGGAGAAGACGATGCGGGTACTGGTGCTGGGTAGTGGTGTGGTGGGTACGGCCAGTGCGTACTACTTGGCCCGTCAGGGCTTCGAGGTGGTGGTGGTCGATCGTCAGCCTGCCCCGGCCATGGAAACCAGCTTCGCCAACGCCGGTCAGGTCTCCCCGGGTTACGCCTCGCCCTGGGCCGCCCCTGGCGTGCCGCTGAAGGCCATCAAGTGGCTGCTGCAGAAGCACGCTCCGCTGGCGATCAAGGCCACCGCCGATATCGACCAGTACCTGTGGATGGCGCAGATGCTGCGCAACTGCACCGCCAGCCGTTATGCGGTGAACAAGGAGCGCATGGTGCGCCTGTCCGAGTACAGCCGCGACTGCCTCGACGAGCTGCGCGCCGAGACCGGCATCGGCTACGAAGGTCGGCGCCTGGGCACCACCCAGCTGTTCCGCACCCAGGCCCAGGTCGACAACGCGGCCAAGGACATCGCCGTGCTCAAGCAGTCCGGGGTGCCCTTCGAGCTGCTCGACCGCGACGCCATCGCCCGGGTCGAGCCGGCCCTGGCCGGGGTCAAGCACAAGCTGGCCGGCGCCCTGCGCCTGCCCAACGACCAGACTGGCGACTGCCAGATGTTCACCGTCAAGCTGGCCGAGATGGCCAAGCAGCTGGGTGTGGAATTCCGCTTCGGCCAGAACATCGAGCGCCTGGACTCGGCCGGCGATCGGATCAACGGCGTGTGGATCGACGGCAAGCTGGAAACCGCCGACCGCTACGTGCTCGCCCTCGGCAGCTACAGCCCGCAGCTGCTCAAGCCGCTGGGCATCCGTGCCCCGGTGTACCCGCTCAAGGGCTACTCGTTGACCGTGCCGATCACCAATGGCGACATGGCGCCGAACTCGACCATTCTCGACGAGACCTACAAGGTCGCCATCACCCGCTTCGACAACCGTATCCGGGTCGGCGGCATGGCCGAGATCGCCGGTTTCGACCTGAGCCTCAACCCGCGTCGCCGGGCGACCCTGGAAATGATCACGGCCGACCTCTATCCGCAAGGCGGCGATCTGAGCCAGGCCGAGTTCTGGACCGGCCTGCGCCCGGCGACCCCGGATGGCACGCCGATTGTCGGTGCCACCGGTTTGCGCAATCTGTTCCTCAACACCGGTCACGGCACGCTGGGCTGGACCATGGCCTGCGGCTCCGGCCGTTTCCTTGCCGACCTGATGGCCAACAAGCGCCCGCAGATCAGCACCGAGGGCCTGGACATCTTCCGTTACGGCCGCTCCAAGGAGGCCGCGGGACATGCCAGTCCAGCGCCTGCACACTGAGACGCGCTGCAGCGAGATCATCCACAACGGCACGGTCTACCTGGCCGGGCAGTTGGCGGATGATCATGGCGGCGACATCGTGCAGCAGACCCGCGAGACCCTGGCCAACGTCGAGGCCAGGATGTACCGGCCCGAGGTGCTGGTCGAGATGATGGTGGTGGCGGCCGTCCGAGCGCCTGACCTAACCTACTAGTTGGCTTCTGCCCGGCCTCGATGCCGGGTTTTTTTAATCGTCAGTCCGGGGCGCTGCGCCCCGAGCGTAATTCCACAACAAGAAGTGCCCAGCCATGCGCCCAGCCCGTGCCCTGATCGATCTGCAAGCCCTGCGTCACAACTACCGGTTGGCCCGTGAAGTCACGGGGGCCAAGGCGCTGGCGGTGATCAAGGCCGATGCCTATGGGCACGGTGCGGTACGCTGCGCCCAGGCCCTGGAAGCCGAGGCCGACGGCTTTGCCGTGGCCTGTATCGAGGAGGCGCTGCAGCTGCGCGAAGCGGGTATTGGTGCGCCCATTCTGCTGCTGGAAGGCTTCTTCGAGGCCGACGAGCTGGCGCTGATCGAACGGCATGATCTCTGGTGCGTGGTGCATGCGCTGTGGCAGGTCGAGGCCATCGAGCAGGCGAGGCTGGGCAAGCCGCTGAACGTCTGGCTCAAGCTGGATTCGGGGATGCACCGGGTCGGCCTGTTCCCGCAGGAATACCAGGCCGCCTACCAGCGCCTGCTGGCCAGTGGCAAGGTGGCGAAGATCGTGCTGATGAGCCACTTCGCCCGCGCCGACGAACTCGATTGCCCGCGCAGCGAGGAGCAGCTGGCGGTGTTCGAGCAGGCCCGCCAGGGCCTGGCGGCGGAGATCAGTCTGCGCAATTCGCCGGCGGTACTCGGCTGGCCGCGCATCCCTAGTGACTGGGTGCGTCCGGGCATCATGCTCTATGGCGCCACGCCCTTCGAGCAGGATCAGGCCGTGTCCGCTCGTCTGCAGCCGGTGATGACCCTGGAGTCGAAGATCATCAGCGTGCGCGAGTTGCCGGCCGGCGAGCCGGTCGGCTATGGCGCGGCCTTCGTCAGCGAACGGCCGACCCGGGTCGGCGTGGTCGCCATGGGCTATGCCGACGGTTACCCGCGCCACGCGCCGACCGGCACGCCGGTGGCCATCGACGGCCAGCCGAGCCGGTTGATCGGCCGGGTGTCGATGGACATGCTCACGGTCGATCTGACCGACCTACCGGCCGCCGGCCTGGGCAGTCGGGTCGAGCTGTGGGGCAAGCAGGTCCTCGCCAGTGAGGTGGCGATCCGCGCCGGCAGCATTCCCTACCAGCTGTTTTGCAACCTGCGCCGGGTGCCGTTGCTCTATTCCGGCGACTGATCGGGCCGCCGGCTAGTATTTGCGACCAGGGTGTTGTAAATACTGAACGCTGTTGCGATGATACGGGCACTTTTCCGTATCTTCCCGAGGGGGACTCCAGCATTGGACGTCGGTGTTCGACTGCAATCCATTCGCAAGCTCAAAGGCCTGTCTCAGCGTGAACTCGCCAAGCGCGCGGGTGTCACCAACAGCACTATTTCGATGATCGAGAAGAACAGCGTGAGCCCCTCGATCAGCTCGTTGAAGAAGGTGCTGGCGGGTATCCCCATGTCCCTGGTCGAGTTCTTCTCCCTGGACGCCGAGCAGGACAATCATACCCAGGTGGTATACCGGGCCGCGGAGCTGACGGATATCCACAGTGGCGCGATCACCATGAAGCTGGTGGGCAAGACCCACCCGAACCGTGCCATTACCCTGCTCGACGAGACCTACCCGGTCGGCTCCGATACCGGTGACGACATGTACACCCACGAGGGCGAGGAGACCGGCCTGCTGGTGGAGGGGCGCCTGGAGCTGACCGTCGGCGAGGAGGTGTTCATCCTCGAGCCGGGCGACAGCTACTACTTCGAAAGCAGCCGGCCGCACCGTTTCCGCAACCCGTTCGACAGGCCGGCGCGATTGATCAGCGCCACCACGCCGGCGAACTTCTGATCAGTCGCCCACGGCGCCCGATAATAACCCTGCGACATTAGGGTTGTTTCGGCGCCGCGGGCTTGTCGTTATACTGTCGGCCGCTCGCGAAACCGTGGCCGCGGGCGTGACTAGCCACGATGAGGGTGTACCGTGAATCTGATTAAGAACATGCTGGTAGCGCCGGCTGCCGTATTGGCCCTGTGGGCAGCAACTGCTCAGGCCACGACCGCTGAGGCCATCGCCGAGCGCCTGAAACCGGTCGGTGAAGTCTGCGTCATGGGCGAGGAGTGCAAGGGCATCGAAGCCGTTGCCTCCGCCGCCGGTGGCGGTGCGCGCACCGCCGACGACATCATCGCCAAGCACTGTGGCGCCTGCCACACGGCCGGCGTACTGGGCGCGCCGAAGATCGGCGACACCGCTGCCTGGCAGGCGCGTGCCACCAATGGTATCGACGGCCTGCTGGCCCATGCCATCTCCGGCCTCAACGCCATGCCGCCCAAAGGCACCTGCAACGATTGCACGGACGACGAGCTGCGCGCCGCCATCGAGAAAATGTCCGGCCTGTAATCCTTCGCTGCCGTGTAGAAAAGCCGCCTTCGGGCGGCTTTTTGCATGTTGGCGCAGTGCCATTTTCTTACAAGGCACCTCGCAGGGTCCAAACTGAATCTCTCATGGATGCAGTTGGGGGTCGCCAGGTGTCGCAGTGGTGTTCCATCGAGCAAGCTGTCGAGCGGGTGCTGCGGGACATCCCAGGGCCGATTCGGCTGGGCCTGCCCTTGGGGTTGGGCAAGCCGAACCGCTGGGTCAATGCCTTGTACGCGCGGATCAAGGGCTTGCCCGAGCGCCGGCTGACCATCTATACCGCCCTGTGCCTGGAGCGCCCGGGCGCCTCGCATGATCTGCAGCGGCGCTTCCTCGAGCCAGTGGTCGAGCGCATCTACGGCGACTACCCCGAACTGGATTTTCTCGCCGACCTGCGCGCCGGCCGCCTGCCGGCCAATGTGCACATCGAGCAGTTCTACCTGCAGCCGGGCAGCCTGCTGGACTGCCCGGCGGCGCAGCAGGACTACATCAGCTGCAATTACAGCCATGTTGCCCGCGATCTCAACGACAAGGGCGTGAACCTGATCGCCCAGCTGGTCGCGTGCGACCCGCAGAGGCCGCAGTACTTCAGTCTCAGCTGCAACCCGGATATCACCCTGGACCTGCTGCCGCTGCTGGCCGAGCGCCGTGGGGCTGGGGAGCACATTCTGTGTCTGGCCCAGGTGCATGAGGCGCTGCCCTATATGGCGGGGGCGGCGCAGGTGCGCCGCGACAGCTTCGATCTGCAGGTGCGGGAGGTGGAGCGCACTACCCTGTTCTCCACGCCGAACATGCCGGTCGGTGTGCAGGATCACTGCATCGGCCTGCATGCCAGCAGCCTGATCCGTGACGGCGGTACCCTGCAGATCGGTATCGGTTCGATGGGCGATGCGTTGAGCGCGGCGCTGCTGGCCCGTCATCGTGACAATGCCGGTTACCGCTCGGTCCTGACGGCGTTGCAGGGGGCCTCGGCTGGCCAGGATGACAACCTGGGGCCCTTTGCCGAAGGCCTGTACGGCTGCAGTGAAATGTTCGCCTACGGCTTGCTGGCGCTGGCCGAGGCCGGGGTGGTGCGGCGCCGGGTCTATCCCGAACTGCGCGTGCAGCGGCTGGCGACGGCCGGGGCGCTGGATGACCTGGGCCGCCCGCGTAGCGTGCAGCATTTGCTCGACGCCGGGGTGCCCGCCGAGTTGGATGCGCGGAGTCTGGCCTGGTTGCAGGCCGGCGGCCTGCTGGACGGCGCGTTGCAGCTGCGTGGCGACCGTTTGCAGTTACCCGATGGTCGCCAGCTGGCGAGCGTGCTGAGTGATCCGCAGACCCAGGCTGTTCTGGATGATTTCCTGCGCCCGGCGGCGGGTGGGGTGGTGCTGCACGGTGGATTCTTTCTCGGTCCCGCCGATTTCTACCGGCGTTTGCGGGCAATGGGGCCGGAGCGGCTCGCGCATTTCGCCATGTGCGGGATCCATTTCATCAATGAGCTGCATGGTGAAGAACCGCTCAAGCGCCTGCAGCGTCGCGATGCACGCTTTGTCAACTCGGTGTTCTGCATGACCCTACTCGGCGCCGCGGTGGCCGATCAGCTGGAGGATGGGCGGGTGCTCAGCGGCGTCGGCGGGCAGTACAACTTCGTCGCCCAGGCCCATGCGCTGGACGGCGCGCGTTCGATCCTGCTGCTGCGCAGCTGGCGCGAGGCGGCCGGGCGAATCAGCTCGAACATCGTCTGGAGCTATGGCCATGCCACCATTCCCCGCCACCTGCGCGATATGGTAGTGACCGAGTACGGCATCGCCGACCTGCGCGGCAAGAACGATGCCGAGGTGATCGGGGCGCTGCTGGCGATCAGCGATTCACGTTTCCAGCCGGCGCTGATCACCCAAGCGCAACAGGCAGGTAAATTACCCAGGGACTTTCGCCTCGATCCGCGCCTCACCGATAACCTGCCGTGGCGCCTGCAGGCGCTGCAGGCGCGGCATCCGACGCTGTTCGACGAGTATCCGCTGGGCTGCGATTTCACCGCTGAGGAGCGTGATCTGCTGCGGGCATTGCACTGGCTCAAGCCCAAGACCCGGCTCGGCATTCTCGCGGCACTGCTCAAGGCGCTGGTGGCGGCTCCGCCGAGCGATGCTTTCGCGGCGCAGCTGGCACGCATGGGCCTGGCCCAGCCGTGCGGCGTGCGTGAGGCCCTGTATCGGCGCCTATTGCTGGCGGGGCTGCAGGCTACTCGTCGAGAAAGTCGACCTGGCCAGCCTCCAGAGAGCTGATCCGCGCCAGGGATTCGACCCGGTAGCCGAGAGCGTCCAGCTCGGCGCGGCCGGCCTGGAACGACTTCTCGATCACCACGCCAATTCCGGCGATGCTCGCGCCGGCCTGGCCGATCACGTCGATCAGGGCCTTGGCCGCATGGCCGTTGGCGAGGAAATCGTCGACCAGCAGCACATGATCGGCGCTGCTCAGGTGCTTGGCGGAGATGGCGATGGTGCTCTCGGTCTGTTTGGTGAAGGAGAACACCTTGGAGATGTACAGGTCGTTCTTGAGCGTCAGCGACTGGTACTTGCGGGCGAAGATCACCGGCACGCCCAACTCCAGCCCGGCCATGACCGCCGGGGCGATGCCCGAAGCCTCGATGGTGACGATCTTGCTGATGCCCTGACCGGCGAAACGCTGGGCGAACTCGT
The DNA here is from genome assembly GCF_041027545.1 of Pseudomonas zhanjiangensis. Classification (NCBI taxonomy): domain Bacteria; kingdom Pseudomonadati; phylum Pseudomonadota; class Gammaproteobacteria; order Pseudomonadales; family Pseudomonadaceae; genus Pseudomonas; species Pseudomonas zhanjiangensis. Next base: position 457,806 of record NZ_JBFTEG010000001.1, read on the forward strand.
GGCCGATCTGCTGCATCAGCACAGGATCGATCTGGTGGTTGAGAAAGGCATCGACCTTCAGCACCTGCTCGGAGAGCACGATGCCTTCGTCGCGAATTTTCTGTTTCAGCGCTTCCACGCGGTGTCCCTCTTGGTTGTGCCGGTGCCGGTCTGCGCCGGGTTGAGATCGGTCATTTTTTCAGCAGGGCGCGCATGTTGGCCAGTGCCGAGTTGCCGGTGGCCGCCTTGACCTCCGGGGGCGCGTCTTCCTGGCCTTCCCAGACCAGGTCCTCGGGCGGCAGTTCGTCGAGGAAGCGGCTTGGCGAGCAGTCGATGATCTCGCCGTACTGCTTGCGCTTGGCGGCGAAGGTCATGGTCAGGTTGCGCTTGGCGCGGGTGATGCCAACGTAGGCCAGGCGGCGTTCTTCCTCGACGGTATCGGCCTCGATGCTGGAGCGGTGCGGGAGGATTTCCTCCTCCACGCCGAGGATATACACCGAGGGATATTCCAGGCCCTTGGAGGCATGCAGGGTCATCATCTGCACGCCCTCGGCGCCTTCCTCTTCCTCCTGCTGGCGCTCGAGCATGTCGCGCAGCACCAGCTTGCCGATGGCGTCCTCGATGGTCATGTCGCCGTCTTCGTCGCGCTCCAGGGTGTTCTTCAGCGCCTCGACGAGGAACCAGACGTTGCCCATGCGCGCGTCGGCGACCTTGTCGCTGGAGGCGTTCTGGCGCAGCCAGTTCTCGTAGTCGATGTCCATCACCATGCTGCGGATCGCCGCGATCGGGTCGTTCTGCGCGCATTCCTGGCGCACCCGGTCCATCCACTTGGTGAAGCGCGCCAGGCGCTCGGTGAAGCGGCTATCGAGCACTTCCTGCAGGCCCAGTTCGCCGGCGGCGGCGTACATGCTGATCTTGCGGCTGGTGGCGTAGTTGCCGAGTTTCTCCAGGGTGGTCGAGCCGATCTCGCGGCGCGGCACGTTGATCACCCGGAGGAAGGCGTTGTCGTCGTCCGGGTTGACCAGCAGGCGGAAGTAGCTCATCAGGTCCTTCACCTCCTGGCGGGCGAAGAAGCTGGTGCCACCACTGAGGCGATAGGGGATCTGATGGTGCTGCAGCTTCAGCTCCATCAGCTTGGCCTGGTAGTTGCCGCGGTAGAGGATGGCGTAGTCGCTGTAGGGGCGCTGGGTGCGCAGGTGCTCGGTGAGGATCTCCAGCGCCACCCGTTCGCACTCGGCGTCCTCGTTGCGGCAGCGGATCACCCGGATCTCGTCGCCCATGCCCATCTCGCTCCACAGCTGCTTCTCGAAGGCGTGGGGGTTGTTGGCGATCAACACGTTGGCGCACTTGAGGATGCGACTGGTGGAGCGGTAGTTCTGCTCGAGCATCACCACCTTCAGCGACGGGTAGTCTTCCTTGAGCAGCATCAGGTTCTCCGGGCGGGCGCCACGCCAGGCATAGATCGACTGGTCGTCGTCGCCGACCACGGTGAACTGGTTGCGCATGCCCACCAGCAGCTTCACCAGCAGGTACTGGCTGGCGTTGGTGTCCTGGTATTCGTCCACCAGCAGGTAGCGGATGCGGTTCTGCCACTTCTCGAGGATGTCGGCGTGCTCCTGGAACAGCTTCACCGGCAGCAGGATCAGGTCGTCGAAGTCCACCGCGTTATAGGCCTTGAGCGTGCGCTGGTAGTGCAGGTAGACGATGGCTGCGGTCTGCTCCTTGGGACCACGGGCCTCGGCCAGGGCCTGGTCGGGCAGGATCAGGTCGTTCTTCCAGGAACCGATGTAGTTCTTGATCTCGTCGATGCCGTCGTCGCCGGCGTACTCCTTCTGCATGATGTCGCTGAGCAGCGCCTTGATATCGCCCTCGTCGAAGATCGAGAAGCCCGGCTTGTAGCCCAGGCGCGCGTACTCCTTGCGGATGATGTTCATGCCCAGGTTGTGGAAGGTCGACACGGTCAGGCCGCGCGCCTCGGCGCCCTTGAGCAGGGTGCCGACGCGCTCCTTCATCTCGCGCGCGGCCTTGTTGGTGAAGGTCATGGCGACGATGTGCTGGGCGCGGATGCCGCAGTTCTGCACCAGGTGGGCGATCTTGCGGGTAATCACGCTGGTCTTGCCGGAGCCTGCGCCGGCGAGCACCAAAAGAGGGCCGCCGACGTAGTTCACGGCTTCCTGCTGCCGGGGATTGAGTCGGGACATGGGCTATGGGAGTTGGGAAAAAGGGCGCAGATTCTATCAGGAATGTCGGCCAGGGGCCCTGGTCACGGCGGCCGTCAAGGAAATGACGATAAGGTGGCAATCGTCATTTTTTTGTGCTTAATTAGGTGGATGAGGCTATAAGTTAATGTAGTTTGTGAACTAGGGCCCTGCGGAGGTTACGTGACCTGCCAACGCGATTTCTGCCGACTGCTGATAGTGACGACAGAAAGCCACTGGGTGAAGCTGCTCGATTCGTTGCTCGCCGAGCAGCCCGAGCCGGCCTGGTTGTTCGTCGCCAGCAGCTGGGAGGACGCCCGGCGTCGCTATCGGCAACAGGCCCCCGACCTTATCTTCTGCACCCCGCCATGCCAACCACCAGCCGACGACTGCCCGTTGCCGCCCATCCTGCTGCTCGAGCGCCCGCCGCTGGAGCCCTTGGCCGGCGCCCAGGACTGGCTTGCCCGCGACAGCCTGACCGCCGAGGTGTTGCGCCGCTGCCTGGATTACAGTCGCCAGCGCCAGCGTCTGCAAGTGCAGGCCGAGCGCGATCCGCTGACCGGTATCGCCAATCGCCAGGGTTTCCAACGGCTGTTGCGCCAGCGCCTGCAACAGAATCAGGGGCGCGGGCTGCTGCTGGGCTATCTGGACCTGGATAACTTCAGCCATGCCAACGACAGTCTCGGCCATCTGGCCGGTGACTTGTTGATCCAACAGGTGGCCGAGCGTATCCAGGGGCTGCTGCAACCCCAGGACAGTCTGGCGCGGATAGGAAGCGACGAGTTCGCCCTGCTCCTCGATATCAGCCAGTCGGCGCTGCGGGTCGAGCCCTTGGCCATGGCGCTGATGCAGACGCTGGCCGAGCCCTATTGGATAGAAGGCGAGAGCCTGATTCTCGGTTGCAGCCTGGGGCTGGCCTACGGCCGCGCCGGCGAGGACGCCGATCCGCTGCTCTGGCATGCCCACCTGGCCATGCAGCAGGCCAAGGCTCAGGAAGGCTGCAGCTACCATTTGTACGACGAGCGAACCTCCAGCGAGACCCGCACCCTGGCCGATCTCGAGGCGGAGTTGCGCCGGGCCCTGCGGCGTGACGAGCTGGTGCTGCATTACCAGCCGCGCCAGGACCTCAATAGCGGCGCCATCGTCGGCCTGGAGGCCCTGGTACGCTGGCGTCACCCAGGACGCGGGCTGCTCTACCCGCAGGAGTTCATCCCGCTGGCCGAGCAGAGCGGCTTGATCGTGCCGCTCGGCTACTGGGTGGTGGCTCGTGCCCTGCAGGACCTGCGCTGGCTGGCCGAGCGTGACATGCCGCTGCACATGGCGGTCAACCTGTCGTTCAGCCAGTTCCAGGACAGCCAGCTGCTGCCGACCGTGCAGCGCCTGATCGACGATTGCGCGGTCGACGCGGGCTGGCTGGAGTTCGAGCTGACCGAGACCGCGGTGATGCGCCGCAGTGACTATGTGCTGGCCACCATGCAGACCCTGGGCAACCTGGGGGTGCGCTTCTCGCTGGACGACTTCGGCACCGGCTATTCGTCCTTCGTCCACCTGGCCAGCCTGCCGATTTCCCTGCTCAAGCTGGACAAGAGTTTCGTCTCCGGCATGGCGGTGCATGCCGACCAGGCCCGGCTGGTCAATGCGATGATCAACCTGGCGCGTAATCTGGGCCTGGAGGTGGTCGCCGAAGGTGTGGAAACCGAAGCCGAGATGACCCTGCTGCAGCAATTCGGCTGCGACCAGGGGCAAGGCTACCTGATCAGCAAGCCCCTGCCGCTGCATGAGCTGCAGCCCTTCCTGCAGCGGCAGATGCACCGCCTGCCTGCGGCGCCGCTCGCCCACCTCGCCTGATCGCACCCGTCCCGGCCCAGCCGGCAAAGGGCTCTGGGCCGCCGCTTTTGCTCAGGGACATGATCTCGCTCACAGCTTCCCGCTCTGCTACTGGCCGCTCTGGGTGCACTTGGGTAGCTTCGTTCCCGTGTTCAAGCTTTCTCGGCGGTGCGCCCACTGCCGTTCAGGGTGCCCGCCTTCTATTCGCTTAACGGGAGTCCAGTGGCTGCGCCAGTCGAACCAATACGCTTGCTCTTGTTGACCGAATCGAGGTCATGGGCGCTGCGCCTGCGTGACCCGCTGGATGCCCTCGGCTGTGGCCACAGCCTGATCAGCGTGCCGTCCTGGGAGGCGGCCAGCAGCCTGTTCGACGAGCCCGGCCAATGCCTGTTGCTGTGTACGCCCGATCGGCTGCCCGAGCCGGGGCTGTGTTCACTGCCGATCGTCCTGCTGCTGGAGCAGGAGCCCCGGCAGGTGCCAGCCGGGGTGGTCGACTGGCTGGTGGCCGATTCCTTCAGTCTCGACGCCTTGCGCCGAAGCCTGCGCTATCTGCGCGAGCGCAGTGGCCTGGTGGCGAGCCTGCAGCGGTTGGCCGAGCAGGATGCGTTGACCGGAATCGCCAATCGCCAGGGCTTCCAGACCCTGCTGGCCGCCCGCCAGCTCGAGCAGGGCGGCAGCGGGCTGGCGCTCGGTCATCTCGATTTGGACAACTTCCGCCATGCCAACGATGCCCTCGGCTACCAGGCCGGCGACCGTCTGATCCTGCAGGTAGTGGCACGGCTCAAGGCGCAGCTGAAATCCGGTGACATCCTCGCCCGCCTGGGCAGTGACGAGTTCGCCCTGTTGCTCGATACCCGGCGCGATCCGGCGCGTGCCGAGCGCCTGGCCGAGCGCATCTGCGAAGCCCTGGGGGAGCCCTACTGGGTCGACGGCGAGAGCCTGCTGCTCGGCTGTAGCCTGGGCCTTGCCTACGCCCGCGTGGACGGCGACGCCGACTCCTTGATGTGGCACGCGCACACGGCCATGCAGCAGGCCAAGAGCCAGCAGGGCTGTACCTGGCATCTGTTCGATCAGCGTATCCATCGCCGCGTGCGCAGCCTGGCGGATCTGGAGGGCGAGCTGCGCCGTGGTCTGCGCCGCGACGAGCTGGAGCTGCATTACCAACCGCGTCTGTGCCTGCAAAGCGGGCAGATCGTCGGCCTGGAGGCACTGGTGCGTTGGCGTCACCCCGAGCGTGGTCTGCTGGTACCGAACGAGTTCGTGCCGTTGGCCGAACAAAGCGGCCTGATTGTGCCACTCGGTTACTGGGTGATCTCCCGGGCGCTGCGCGACATGCAGTGGTTGCGTGGGAGGGGCCTGCCGGCGCTGCATATGGCGATCAATCTGTCGTTCCGCCAGTTCCAGGACAGCCAGCTGCTGGCGACCCTGCAGCGTCTGATCGAGGAGCGCGGGGTCGATGCCCGTTGGCTGGAGTTCGAGCTGACCGAGACCGCGGTGATGCGCCGCAGCGACCGGGTGCAGCAGACCATGCAGGCATTGGGGCAGCTGGGCGTGCGGTTCTCGCTGGACGATTTCGGTACCGGTTTTTCCTCCTTCGTCCATCTCAACAACCTGCCGATCACCCTGCTGAAGATCGACCGCAGCTTTGTCGCCGGCATGGATGGGCGGACGGAAAACCGGCAGCTGGTGCGGGCGATGATCAACCTGGCGCACAACCTCAACCTCGAGGTGGTCGGCGAAGGCGTGGAAAGCGCCGAGCAGTTGGCCTTGCTGCGCCAGTTCGGCTGTGACCAGATCCAGGGCTACCTGATCAGCAAGGCGCTGCCGTTGAACGAACTGGCGCGCCTGCTGGTCTTCGGCCTGCGCCAGCCGCTGCCGGGCCTGGGCGCACCCGTGCGCTAGGCTCGCGCGGCCAGTTGCGCGGTGCAGGCGCTCTGGCGCAGCAGGCAAGCGGTTTTGCGTTCGAAGCACAGGCTCAGGCCGACCGCTGCGCAGCCCAGGCCGCCGGCCAGGCCCCACCAGACGCCTGCGGCGCCCCAGCCCAGGACAAAGGCCAGGGTCCAGGCCAGGGGCGCGCCGACCACCCAATAGCAGCCCAGGCCGACCAGGAAGGTGGTCTTGCCATCGTTGAGGCCGCGGATCGCGCCCATGGCGATGGTCTGGATACCGTCGAACAGCTCGAACCAGGCGGCGATCGCCAGGAGGCCGGCAGCCAGGGCGACCACCTCGCGGTAGGCCGGGTCGAAGCGATCGAGAAACAGCCCGATGACCCACTCGGGCGCCAGCCAGAACAGGCTGGCGAAGCCCAGCATGCAGCCGGCGCCGAGGGCCAGGCCCAGGTGGCCGGCGCGGCGTGCCTCGGACAGGCGGCCGGCGCCGAAGTGCTGGCCGATGCGAAAGGTCACGGCATAGGAAATGCCCACCGGCACCATAAAGGCCACATACACCGACTGCACGGCGATCTGGTGGGCCGCCAGCTGGCTGCTGCCCAACGCCCCCATGCACAGGGCGGCAAAGGCGAACAATCCGGATTCCACGGCATAGGTGCCGCCGATCGGCAGGCCCAGGCGCAACAGCTCCTTGAGCTCGCCCCTGGCCGGGCGCAGCAGGCCACGAGCGAGCGGGTAGCCGGCATAGGCACGGTGGCGCAGCACATGCCAGGTCAGCAGCAGGGCCATGGCATTCATCACCAGGGCGGTGACCAGGCCGATGCCGGCCAGCCCCAGGTGCGGCAGGCCGAACCAGCCCTCGATCAGGGCATAGTTGAGCACGAAGTTGGCCAGCGCGCCGCCGATGCTGATCGCCATCACCGGTCCGGGCCGGCCGATGGCGCTGGTGAAGCCGCGCAGGGCCATGAAGCTCATGTAGCCGGGCAGGGCAAACACCAGAGTGCCGAGAAACTGCATGGCCGCGGCCACGTTCTGCGGCGACTGACCGAGGCGCAGCAGCAGCGGCTGCAGGTGCCACAGCGCCAGGCCGGCCAGCAAGGCCAGCGTCCAGCCCAGCCAGAGGCCGTTCTGGGTCAGGCGGGTGACCCCGGCCGGGTCGTTCGCGCCATGGCGGATGGCCACCAGGTTGCCGACGGCGGCGATCACGCCGACGCAGAATATCGACACGAATGAATAACTGGCTGCGCCAAGGCCGCCGCCGGCCAGGGCCTGCGGGCCGAGCAGGCCCATCATCACGGTATCGGTGAAGACCATGAGCACATGGGCCAGTTGCGCGGCGATCAGGGGGCCGGCCAGGCGCAGGATGGCCAGGAGTTCATTGCGAAGGGCGTGGCTCATGATGAGTTTGGCTCAGTGAAAGGGCTTGCCACGGGAATTCGTGCAGGCCGAGAATTCTGCAATTCTCGGGAGTTGAGGCGACGGCCACAAAGGGAAAAAAACGATGCAATGCATGACTAATACTCATGGAGTGGCGCTGTGAATCGACGCCTTCCACCGCTCTACGCCCTGCGTGCCTTCGAGGCGGCGGCACGGCACGGCTCCTTCACCCGCGCCGGCGAAGAGCTGGCGATCACCCAGAGCGCGGTGAGCCGGCATGTGCGCACCCTGGAGGAGCACTTCGCCTGCCGTCTGTTCGAGCGCCGCGGTCGCAGCCTGCAACTGACCGAGCCGGCACGTCAGTTGCTGCCCGGCTTGCGCGAGGGTTTCGATGCCCTGGAGCGCGCCTGCACCCTGCTGCGTGTGGACGATGCGATCCTGCGCCTGAAGGCGCCCTCGACCCTGACCATGCGCTGGCTACTGGCGCGGCTGTCGCGCTTTCGCCTGCAGCAGCGCGACATCGAGGTGCAGCTGACCAGTGCCTGGATGGACGTGGACAAGGTGGATTTCCAGCATGAGCCCTTCGATTGCGCGGTGCTGCTCAGTGCCGGTGGCTTTGCCGAGGAGTGGCAGGTGACACGGCTGTTCGACGAGTGGCTGATCCCCGTCTGCGCGCCGCAAGCGGTTGGCGCCGCGCCCTGGGATCTGGCGCGGCTGCAGGACGCCGAGTTGCTGCATCCGACGCCGGACCGGCGCGACTGGCGCCAATGGTTGCAGGCAATGGACCTGGGCGAGCAGGTGCCGCTCAAGGGCGGCCAGGTATTCGACACCCTGGAGCTGGGCATGGTCGCCGCGGCGCGCGGCTATGGGGTGTCGATCGGCGACCTGGTGATGATCGCCGAGGATGTCGAGCAGGGCCGCCTGGGGCTGCCTTGGCCCTGCGCCGTGCCCAGCGGTTGCAGCTACTACCTGGTCTGGCCGAAGGCGCGCCGCGGCCAGGAGCGCTTCCAGCGGCTGCGCGATTTTCTCCTCGCCGAAGTGGCGGCGATGCGCTTGCCCGCGGTCGAGCGCATCGGCTGAGCGCCGGCGGCGCCGCGCTCAGCTCTGCGGGTGGCCGCGGTACTGCAGGGCTTCGGCCAGGTGCTGACGGGCAATCTGCTCGGCCTGCTCCAGATCGGCCAGGGTGCGCGCCACCTTGAGGATCCGGTGCGCGGCACGCAGGGACAGACCCAGGCGCTCGCAGGCGCTCTCCAGCCAGGCCTGATCGGTCGCCAGCAAGCTGCAGTGCTGACGCAGGCCGGGCAGGTCGAGAAAGGCGTTGGCCACGCCCTGGCGCTGCAGCTGGTGCCGGCGTGCGGCGGCGACCCGGGCGGCGCTGCTGGCACTGTCGGCGCCGGATTCGCCAGTTGGCACATGCAACGCGGTGGCTTCCCGGGCGACGGTGACATGCAGGTCGATACGGTCGAGCAGCGGTCCGGACAGCTTGCCGCGGTAGCGCTGGATCTGTTCCGGGGTGCAGCGGCAGCGGCCGCTGGGGTCGCCGAGAAATCCACAGGGGCAGGGGTTCATGGCGGCCACCAGCTGAAATCGTGCAGGGAAACGTACCTTGTCGCGCGCCCGGGCGATGACGATCTGGCCGCTTTCCAGGGGCTCGCGCAGTACCTCCAGGACCTTGCGGTCGAATTCCGGCAGCTCATCCAAGAACAGCACGCCCTGATGGGCCAGGGTGATTTCGCCGGGTTGCGGGCGGCTGCCGCCGCCGACCAGGGCCGGCCCGGAGGCGCTGTGATGGGGGTTTCTGAACGGGCGCTGCGGCCAGGCGTCCAGCGGCGCATGGCTGGCCACCGAGTGGATGGCGGCGACCTCCAGGGCCTCCGCCTCGTCCAGCGGCGGCAGCAGGCCGGGCAGGCGGCTGGCCAGCAGGGTCTTGCCGGTACCGGGCGGGCCGGTGAAGAGCAGATTGTGTGAGCCTGCGGCAGCGACCAGCAGGGCGCGCTTGGCCGCCACCTGGCCCTGTACCTCGGCCAGATCCGGGTATGGCTGCGCCTGGCGCGGCAGGCCTTGGGCCTGGTAGGGGGCGATTGGCGTATGCCCGTTGAGATGCGCGGCCAGTTCCAGCAGATGGTCGACGGCGATCACGCTCAGGCCCGAGGCCAGGCTGGCTTCTTCGGCATTGGCCCTGGGCACCACCAGGGTGCGTCCGGCGCAGCGCGCGGCGAGGGCGGCGGGCAGCACGCCCTGGACTGGGCGTATGGCGCCGGACAAGGCCAGCTCCCCCAGGCACTCGAGCTGCTCCAGGGCGGCGCCGGGTACCTGACCGCTGGCGGCGAGGATGCCCAGGGCGATGGCGAGATCGAAGCGGCCGCCGTCCTTGGGCAGGTCAGCCGGGGCCAGGTTCAGGGTAATGCGCCGCGGCGGGAAGTCGAACGCCGAGTTGAGGATGGCGCTGCGCACGCGATCCTTGCTTTCCTTGACCGCGGTCTCGGGCAGGCCGACCAGTGCCAGCGACGGCAGGCCATTGGCCAGGTGCGCCTCGACCGTGACGGCGGGGGCCTCGACGCCCACCTGGGCGCGGCTATGGACTATGGCCAGGGACATCGATCGCTCCTTGATCGTCTGCCGCCATGGACCGAGTGCTTACTCGGCGGGCGGCGCGGGCTCTGTCGCGAGGCGGGCTTCCAGTTCGGCGACCTTGGCTTCCAGGGCCTCCAGGCGGGCGCGAGTGCGCGCCAGCACGGTCATCTGGCTGTCGAATTCTTCCCGGCTGACCAGATCGAGCTTGCTGAAGCCACTCTGCAGCAGCGCCTTGAACTGGGCTTCGAACTCGCTGCGCGGAAGCGGCGTATCGCCATTGAACAGGCGCGAGGCGTGGGAGCCGAGGGCATCGAGCAGGGCTTTGGGCGGCAGCATGGCGAGGTTCCAGTAGCAGAGCGGGCGAGTGTAGCACGTCGCCGGGTGCGCCGGCCGGCTGCACACTTTTCGCGCATGGCAGCTGGCGGGCGCGCACCGATATCGTGCGCTATTCTCCTGGTGCAGTGCGCGTTCGGACAGCATTTTGCTGGTAACTGACTGAAAAAAAGCGCTTTTCGCTAAATTGGCAAGATTTCTGCTTGGACGCAGGTGACGGATGCACCGATGCAGTTCCAGTGCATCCGGCGAGGCAGAACGCCTTTCGCCAGGAGCGGTTGGTGGGTATCGGGGTCGCCAAGCAAGGACAGCCGATGCATTACAAAAGCCAGACACTGCGCTTAGACTTGAGTCGGGTTCGTAATTCCTGGGGCAAGTCCACCTTACACGGGAGAAAGTTTCATGAAGTTAGTCACTGCCATCATCAAGCCGTTCAAGCTGGACGACGTTCGTGAATCACTGTCAGAGATTGGCGTGCAGGGCATCACTGTCACCGAGGTCAAGGGCTTCGGGCGTCAGAAGGGCCACACCGAGCTGTACCGCGGCGCCGAATACGTAGTCGATTTCCTGCCGAAGGTGAAGATCGACGTGGCCATCGCCGACGACCAGCTGGATCGGGTCATCGAGGCCATCACCAAGGCGGCCAACACCGGCAAGATCGGTGATGGCAAGATTTTCGTGGTCAACCTGGAACAGGCGATCCGCATCCGTACCGGCGAAACCGATACCGACGCGATCTAAGCCTCCGAACCCCCCGCCCCAGGAGTTAAACCATGACTCTGCGAAGATTCGCAGGGCTAGGAGCCCTTTTGTCCCTCGTTTTCCCTGGCCTGGCCCTGGCCGACGAGGTTGTGTTGAACAGCGGCGATACCGCCTGGATGCTCACGGCCACGGCGCTGGTGCTGTTCATGACCATTCCCGGCCTGGCGTTGTTCTACGGCGGCATGGTCCGTTCCAAGAACATCCTCTCGGTGATGATGCAATGCTTCGCCATCACCGGCCTGATGAGCATCCTGTGGATGGTCTACGGCTACAGCCTGGCATTCGACACCACTGGCATGGAAGCGGGGGTTGTCAACTTCAACTCCTTCGTCGGCGGTCTGGGCCTCGCGTTCCTTAACGGCGTGACCCCCGACAGCCTGACTGCGGCCTTCCCGGAAAGCGTGTTCATCGTCTTCCAGATGACCTTCGCCATCATCACCCCCGCGTTGATCGTCGGCGCCTTTGCCGAGCGCATGAAGTTCTCCGCCATGCTGGTGTTCATGACTGTCTGGTTTACCCTGGTCTACGCGCCCATCGCGCACATGGTCTGGGGTGGCGACGGTGGCCTGCTGTGGGACTGGGGTGTGCTCGACTTCGCCGGCGGCACCGTGGTGCACATCAATGCCGGTATCGCCGGTCTGGTCGCCTGCCTGGTGCTGGGCAAGCGCAAGGGCTTTCCGACCACGGCCATGGCGCCGCACAACCTGGGGCTGACCCTGATCGGCGCCGGCATGCTCTGGGTCGGCTGGTTCGGCTTCAATGCCGGCTCTGCCGTGGCGGCCAACGGTACGGCCGGCATGGCCATGCTGGTGACCCAGATCGCTACGGCGGCGGCGGCACTGGCCTGGATGTTCGCCGAGTGGATCACTCACGGTAAACCCAGCGCCCTGGGCATTGCCTCCGGCGTGGTCGCCGGCCTGGTTGCCATCACGCCGGCCGCCGGCACTGTCGGCCCGGTGGGCGCCCTGGTCATCGGCCTGGCGGCCGGGGTGATCTGCTTCTTCTGTGCCACCAGCCTGAAACGCAAGATGGGCTACGACGACTCCCTCGACGCCTTCGGCGTGCACGGCATCGGCGGCATCGTCGGCGCGTTGCTCACCGGGGTATTCGCCGCGCCCGCACTGGGCGGCTTCGGCGAGGTGGAGAGCATCGCTCTGCAGTTGTGGATCCAGTTCAAGGGCGTGGCCTTCACCGTGATCTACACCGCCATCGTCACCTTCGTGATCCTCAAGGTGATCGACCTGGTCATGGGCCTGCGGGTCACTGACGAGGAGGAAACAGTGGGGCTCGATCTCGCCTTGCACAACGAGCGTGGCTACAACCTGTAAGCACACGGAGTGCGCCCGGAGCCAACCCGGGCGCCTTAACCGAACAGCGCTCTATAAAAAAGCGCGCCGGAAAGAGGTGAACCATGGATAACACAGCATTGACTGCACTGCAGTACGGCTTCGATACCTTCTATTTCTTGATCTGCGGTGCCCTGGTGATGTGGATGGCGGCCGGTTTCGCCATGCTCGAGGCGGGCCTGGTACGTTCCAAGAACACCACCGAAATCCTCACCAAGAACATCGCCCTGTATGCCGTCGCCAGCATCATGTATCTGGTGATCGGCTACCACATCATGTACTCCAGCCCGGAAGGCGGCATCCTGCCGAGCCTGGGCTTCCTGCTCGGCGACGAGAACAGCGTCGAGTCGGTCCTCGCCGGTGGCGATGATGCGCCCTACTACTCGGCCCGTTCCGACTTCTTCTTCCAGGTGGTGTTCGCCGCGACCTGCATGTCGATCGTCTCCGGTGCGGTGGCCGAGCGCATGAAGCTGTGGGCCTTCCTCGCCTTCGCGGTGGTCATGACCGGCTTCATCTACCCGGTGCAGGGCTTCTGGAAGTGGGGCTCGGGCTTCCTCAACGAAGCCGGCTTCCTCGACTTCGCCGGCTCCGGCGTGGTGCACATGGCCGGTGCCGCCGCCGCACTGGCTGGCGTGCTGCTGCTCGGCGCACGTAAAGGCAAGTACGGCGCGGGTGGCCAGGTCAATGCCATTCCCGGCTGTAACCTGCCGATCGCGACCCTGGGTGCCTTCATCCTGTGGATGGGCTGGTTCGGCTTCAACGGCGGTTCGCAGCTGAAGATGAGCACCATCGAAGACGCCAACGCGGTGGCCCAGGTGTTCGTCAACACCAACATGGCCGCCGCCGGCGGCCTGGTGGTGGCGCTGATCGTCGCCCGCATCCTGTTCGGCAAGGCCGACCTGACCATGGCCCTCAACGGTGCCCTGGCCGGTCTGGTGGCCATCACCGCCGAGCCGCTGACCCCGACTGCCCTGCAGGCCACCCTGATCGGTGGAGTGGGCGGCGTGCTGGTGGTGTTTTCCATCCTCGGCCTGGACAAGCTCAAACTCGACGATCCGGTCGGCGCCATCTCGGTGCACGGTGTGGTCGGTATCTGGGGCCTGCTGGCGGTCTGCCTGACCAACGGCGATGCCAGCCTGGGCGCCCAGCTGCTGGGTATCGGCTGCATCTTCGCCTGGGTGTTCGTGGCCAGCCTGATCGTCTGGTCGATCCTCAAGGCGGTCATCGGCCTGCGCGTCAGCGAAGAGGAAGAGTACGAAGGTGTGGACCTGGCCGAATGCGGCATGGAAGCCTACCCGGAGTTCACCAAGTCCTGATCGCTACTGGTTTCAGCGAGGGCGCCTAAGGGCGCCCTTTGTTTTTTCTGGCGGCGCGCTAGAATGCGCCCGGTGGGGTGAGCGCCGCCTGCAAAGGCGCGCTCACCCGAGCCGAGGCAACGAGCGCTCGGCGGCTTTGCCAGGCAAGGTCAATTGAATTTTTCCCGGCGGCGTACGAATGCCTACGCAGCTGGGCTATAACTAACCTGCTTTTCGCAAGTCATGAGGTTGAACATGAGCGACGAAGATCTGGAACAAGACGAACTCGAAGGGGCCGACGAGGACAGCGGCGAAGAGCTGGCGGCCGCCGACGATGGTGACGACGGCGATGATGGCGACGACGAGGTCGTTCCTGCCGGCAAGAGCAAGGCCAAGGCCAAGGCCGTCGATGTCAACGAGCTACCCAGCGTCGAAGCCAAGCAGAAGGAGCGCGATGCCCTGGCCCGGGCCATGGAAGAGTTCCTGGCGCGTGGTGGCAAGGTGCAGGAGGTCGAGCCCAATGTGGTCTCCGACCCGCCCAAGAAACCGGACAGCAAATACGGCAGTCGGCCTATCTGAGGCCTGACCGCCCACCCGGCGTCCGTCTGTGTGGCGGACTGCCGAGAAGCTCTTCCCGACGCCCTGCGCAGGCTGGCCCTGCGCAGGGTGTTTTGTTTCTCGCGTTCAGCCGCGTGCGCGGGCTAGCGCCAGCCCTGCAGCAGCGCGGGCAGTTCGGCCAGGCTGCTGATCTGGGCATCGGGCGTCTCGGCGGCCTCCCAGGGGTTGCCCAGGGGATTGAACCAGATGGCCCGCAATCCGGCGGCCTGGGCACCGGCAATGTCGTCGCTGGGGTGATCGCCGATATGCACGGCGTGCCGAGCGGCGATGCCGCTGCGCCTGAGGGCCTCCTGGAAGGGCTTGGGGTCCGGCTTGCCGACCCCCAGCTCCTCCGCGCACAGGGCGAACTGGAAGTAGTCGGCCAGTCCCAGGCGGCGTACATCGGCATTGCCGTTGGTGATCACCCCCAGGGTGTAGCGAGCGGCCAGGATCTCCAGGGTCGGGTGCACCTCGGCGAACAGTTCGACTTGATGGCGGGCGGCGAGGAACACCTGGAAGCCGCATTCGGCCAAGGCCTGTGCCTCGTCGTGCGGGTAGCCGGCCTCTTCCAGGGCGTGGTACAGGATGCGCCGGCGCAGCTCGCTGAGGCGGTGCTTGAGCATGGGTTCGGCGGCGAGCAGGCGGGCGCGGATGGACCACAGGTGGTCGACCGGAACGCCGCCCAGGCGCGGGGCGTGCAGGGCCAGCCAGTTGCGCAGCGCCGCTTCGGCGTCCTGCATCACCGGCGAGACATCCCACAGGGTGTCGTCGAGGTCGAAGGTGATCAGCTCAATGCTCATTCGCTACTGCCTTTGCGTTTGGCCCGGGGGTGGGCGCTGTCGTAAACCTTGGCCAGGTGCTGGAAATCCAGGTGGGTATAGACCTGGGTGGTGGCGATGTCGGCGTGGCCAAGCAGCTCCTGTACCGCACGTAGGTCCTGGGAGGACTCCAGCATATGACTGGCGAAGCTGTGGCGCAGCATGTGCGGATGCAGGTGCTGGCCCAGTTCGCGCACGCCCGCCTGGCGCACGCGCAACTGCACCGCGCGCGGGCCCAGGCGCCGTCCTCGCTGGCTGATGAACAGCGCAGCCTCGACCGGCCGGGCCAGGGCGCGCAGCGTCAGCCACTGATCCAGGGCCGCGCGAGCCTTGCGTCCGACCGGCAGCTCGCGGGTCTTGTTGCCCTTGCCGCGCACCCGCACCAGCCCGGCGGCCAGATCGAGTCCGTCGAGGTCCAGGCCGACCAGCTCGGACAGGCGCAGGCCCGAGGAGTAGAAGAGTTCCAGCATGGCCTGGTCGCGGCAGGTGATGAAGTCGTCCTCCCGTGCGCCGTCGAGCAGTTGTGCGGCTCGGTCGGTGTCGAGGGTCTTGGGCAGGCGCCGCTCGCCCTTCGGCGGGCTCAGGCCGCTGGCCGGGTCCTGCTGGGCCAGGCCTTCGCGGATCAGGTAGCGGTAGAGGCCGCGCGCCGCCGAGAGCAGGCGCGCCAGGCTGCGGCTGGATTGGCCCTGCTGGTGCAAGGTGGCGACCAGGCGGCGCAGTCGACGACCGTCGAGGCCAGTCCAGTCGGGCAGGCCCTCGTCGTCGCAGAGTGCCATCAGCCTGCGCAGGTCGCGGGCATAGCCATCGAGGGTGTGCACCGAGACCTGGCGTTCGTGACGCAGGTGGTCGAGATAGGCATCGAGGTGGCGCTGCATGCGAGCTCCCGGACGGCGGGTCAGGTCCCGGCCGCGCTGGTGAAGATCAGCCGGTTGCCGAACGGGTCGTGGATCGGCATGTCGGCGCTGCCCCAGGGCATCTGCTCGATGCCCGGGCGGGCGAAGCCGTAGGCCTTGGCCAGCAGCTCCTGATGCAATGCCTGCAGATCATCAGTTTCGATGCGCAGGGCCGCCCCCGGGCAGCAATCGCCGTGGTGCGCCGAGAGGTGCAGTACGCAGCCGTCCCGGGATATCTGCAGGTACAGCGGCAGGTCCTCGGCGAAGCGGTGTTGCCAGTCGAGCTTGAAGCCGAGGAAGTCCAGGTAGAACTCGCGGGCCTTGGCCTCGTCGAAAATCCGCAGAATGGGCGTGGTGCTGCTGAATGTCATGCTGAATTCTCGTGGCAGTGAGCTGAGCGGCAGCGACCCGCAGCGGGCGCTCGGCTAGCGTACCGAGCGTAGCGGCATGGCGAAGCGTGGCAGCACCCGGGCCAGCACCTCGGCGATATAACCGAGGAACAGGGTGCCCAGCGAGCTCTTGTAGTGCTGCGGGTCGCTGCTGCCGATGGCCAGTACGCCGTGCAGGCCCTGGTGGTTCAGCGCCACCACCGCCGCCGAACCGACTTGCTCGGCCTCGCTGTCGCCAAACAGGAAGGCCAGTTCGTGGCTGCGCAGCACGCCGCAGATGGTCTTGCCGCCAGCCAGCAGGCCGCCGATGGCCTGATGCGCCTCCGCGCTGCTGACCGAGCGGCCGACCGGCAGGACCGACTCGCTGAACAGGATCAGGCTGACGAAGGGCACCTGGAACTCATGGCGCAGGCTGTCTTCCACGGCGCTGACCACTTCCTCGAGGCTGGCCGCGTCGAGCAGGTCGAGCACCAGGCGGCGGGTCTTGTCGAACAGGCGGTCGTTGTCGCGGGCCACGTCCATCAGCTGCGACAGGCGGTGGCGCATCTCGATGTTGCGCTCGCGCAGCAGCTTGACCTGGCGCTCGACCAGCGACACGGTGTCGCCACGCTGGTGCGGGATGCGCAGCTCAGGGATCAGCTCGTCGTGGTCGATGAAGAATTCCGGATGCAGGCGCAGGTAGGCGGCAACCGTCTCCGGATCGAGTGGCTTGGGCGAATCCTGCTGGTCGGTCATAGGCGAACCTGTCCTTCGTACACGCGCATCGCGGGTCCGGTCATCATAACCGGCTGGCCAGGGCCTGCCCACTCGATGGTCAGCTTGCCGCCGGGCAGCTCCAGCTGCACCGGCGAGTCCATCCAGCCCTGGCTGATCGCCGCTACCGCTGCCGCGCAGGCGCCGGTGCCGCAGGCCTGGGTCTCGCCGGCGCCGCGCTCCCACACGCGCAGGCGTGCGCGCTGGCGGTCGATGACCTGGAGGAAGCCGACGTTGACCCGCTGAGGGAAGCGCCGGTGGTGTTCCAGCTTCGGCCCCAGTTCATGCACCGGCGCGGCATCGACGCTGTCGACCCGCAGCACCGCATGCGGGTTGCCCATGGACACCGCCGCCAATTCGTAGGTCTGGCCGTCCACCTCGACCGGGTAGCTCAGCGCCTGCTGTTCGGCGAGGAACGGGATCTGGGCTGGATCCAGGCGCGGGGCGCCCATGTCCACGGTGATCTGCCCGTCGGGCCGCACGTGCAGTTCGATGATGCCGCCCTTGGTCTCGACACGGATCTGCTTCTTCACGGTCAGGCGCTTGTCCAGCACGAAACGGGCGAAGCAGCGCGCGCCATTGCCGCACTGTTCCACTTCCGAGCCGTCGGCATTGAAGATGCGGTAGCGGAAGTCGACGTCCGGGTTGCTCGGCGGTTCGACGATCAGCAGCTGATCGAAGCCGACGCCGGTGTGGCGATCGCCCCACTGCTTGGCGTTCTTCGCCTGGATGTGGGCGTGCTGGCTGACCAGGTCGAGCACCATGAAGTCGTTGCCGAGGCCGTGCATCTTGGTAAAGCGCAATAACATGGCCTTACTCCGGCAACCGGCTTTCGCCCGCAAAGAGTTCGTCGAGAGTCTCGCGTCGGCGCACCTGGTAGGCCTGCTCGCCGTCCACCATCACCTCGGCGGCGCGGCCGCGGGTGTTGTAGTTGGAACTCATGACGAAACCATAGGCGCCGGCCGAGCACACGGCCAGCAGGTCACCCTCGGCCAGCGTCAGTTCACGCTCCTTGGCCAGGAAGTCGCCGGTCTCGCAGATCGGCCCGACGATGTCGTAAGGACGGCTCGCGCCCTCGCGCGGGCGCACCGCCTGCACGTCCATCCAGGCCTGGTACAGCGCCGGACGGATCAGGTCGTTCATCGCCGCGTCGACGATGGCGAAATCCTTGTGCTCGGTGTGCTTGAGGTACTCGACCCGGGTCAACAGCACGCCGGCATTGGCGACGATCGAACGGCCCGGCTCGAATACCAGGGCCAGTTCGCGGCCGGCGATGCGCTGGCGCACGGCCTGGATATAGTCGCCGGCCAGCGGCGGCTGCTCGTCGCGGTACTGCACGCCGAGACCGCCGCCGAGATCGAGGTGGCGGATCTGGATGCCGCGCTCGGCCAGGCGATCGATCAGGGCCAGCAGGCGATCGAGGGCATCGAGGAAGGGCGGCAGGTTGGTCAGCTGCGAACCGATATGACAGTCGACCCCGATCACCTCGAGGTTGGCCAGTTCGGCGGCGCGGGCGTAGACCTGCTCGGCATCGGCGATGGCGATGCCGAATTTGTTCTCCTTCAGCCCGGTGGAGATGTACGGGTGGGTGCCCGCGTCGACATCGGGGTTGACCCGCAGCGATACCGGCGCCTTGACGCCCAGTTCGGCGGCGACCAGCTGCAGGCGTTCCAGTTCATCGCTGGACTCGACATTGAAGCAGTGCACGCCGACCTGCAGCGCACGGCGCATGTCGTCGCGGGTCTTGCCGACCCCGGAGAAGACGATCTTGGCAGGCGTACCGCCGGCGGCCAACACGCGCTCCAGTTCGCCGCGCGAGACGATGTCGAAACCGGCGCCGAGGCGTGCCAGCACGTTCAGCACGCCCAGGTTGGAGTTGGCCTTGACCGCGAAGCAGACCAGGTGCGGCATGCCCTGCAGGGCATCGGCATAGGCCCGGTATTGCGCCTCGATATGGGCGCGCGAGTAGACGTAGGTCGGGGTGCCGAAGCGTTGGGCGATGGCGGACAGCGCCACGCCTTCCGCGAACAGCTCGCCGTCGCGGTGGTTGAAAGCTTGCATGGAACCCCCTTAGAGAAAGACGTCTCGGTCGCGCTCTTGTGCCGTCTTGCCGTCGTCTGGCAGGTACAGCGGGCCTTTCTGGCCGCAACCGGCAAGCACGGAGGTGAGGGCGACGAGCGCGAAAAGGGCAGTCAACAGCCGCTTCATGGCGAAATCCTTGTGATAAAGCAGTAATGCGCAGGAGTATACCGGCGCCCCAGCGCCTTGCCTATGCGCCGGGATTCCCGGCGGACGGGGCTTTCGTCGGTTTTTACGGACGCCCGAGGCGGCTGCCGGGAGCCCTGCGCAGCGCTCCGAGGTCCGCTTTCACTGACCAGCCTGGAGCGCGCCGCGAGTCCTGCCGGCACCGCTTGCGCATTGCCGCGATGGGTGTCGAAGGGGGTAGCTGGGTTATCCTGCACCCTGCTGCCGGGCGAGACACATCGGCAACTGCTGCTGCATTATCGCCGTGGTCTGGCACCGACCGCGGGCAATTGATGCCCGAGCGCTGCAGGTCCGGCGCTGTTTGCAGGGCGCCGCACGAGCCCAGAATCCACCTGCCTGATTATTTCGAGGACACCCGCAATGAGTTTGACCGAAGCCCGCTTTCACGACCTGGTCGACGCCGCGCAGCAGGCGGTGGAGGACATCTTCGATGACAGCGACCTGGATATCGATCTGGAAAACTCCGCCGGGGTACTCACGGTGCGGTTCGAGAATGGTACGCAGCTGATCCTCAGCCGCCAGGAACCGATCCGCCAGCTCTGGCTGGCGGCGCGCTCGGGCGGCTTCCACTTCGACTACGATCCGGCCAGCGAGCGCTGGGTCTGCGACAGCAGCGCCGAGCAGCTCGGCGAGATGCTTGCGCGTATCACCCTGGAACAGTCGGGAGCCGATCTTGAGTTCGAAGAGCTCTGATAGCCCACGCGCCTCTCCGGCCGTGGATGCCCAGGAATCGGTCGCCTCGCCATGTCGGCGGCAGTGCTGCCTGGACCCGCGCGACGTCTGTCTGGGCTGTGGTCGCTTGCTGACGGAGATCCTCGAATGGGGGGCTGCCGACCCGGCGCGGCGACGCGCCATCTGCCAGGCTGCCCAGGCGCGCCTGCGCCAGCCCTGGGCCTGAGCGCCCGCTCTGGTCGATTCGGGCGGCTGTGCTACGGTCGGCCCGACACAGGCAAAACCCCGCGACGCCACGCGGGGTTTTGTTTCGTTGATTGCCGCAAGGGCTTGAACAACGGATTCACGATCAGCATTGGTCGTCCCCAGCTGTCGCCCGGCGACCGCAACTGCAGCAATCGGCCGTTGCCGGCTGTCATTGGCGGCCCGCTCCGGGTTCAGGCGCGCTGCAGGGCCTGGTTCAGCGCATTCTCGAGCTCGGCCTTGTAGCGCAGGTAGTGCACGGTCTGCGCCTGGCCCTCCAGCACCGCGGAAAGGTCGAGGTCGGTGATGTAGCAGGGGTAGCGCTCGCCGCCGCGGCGCTGGGCGAGGATGTGCCGGGCCACAGCGGCATACAGGTCGCCGGCATACTCCAGTTCGGAGAATTCGCGGTGGTTGCAGTACAGGGTCACCTGGCGCCGCTTGCCATCGGCCGGTTCGACGATCGCCTGGACATCGTAGAACGGGTGGCTGAGCGGCGACTGCGGCGGCGGCCGGCGCTCCAGGCGTTGCGCACGCAGCGGCGCCGCCGGCAGCACCTGATAGTAGAGGACCTCCAGTGCCGGCGTCGGCTGCGGGCTGTCCAGCGGCAGCTGGGCGTTGCGCCGATAGAGCAGCGACTGGAGAAAACGCTGCAGTGGCGTCAGCAGACTCTGCTCGTCACGAAACGCCATGCGCTGGCGCCACAGGGCGTTGTGTTCATCGAGCACGGTCACTTCGGCCTGCTCGCCGGTTTCGTCCAGGCGATAGAACACCTGGATGCAGTCGGGCTGGCCGAGCGGCAGGATCGTGGCCAGGTCCTCGCCTTCCAGCGCGCTGCGATCCAGGTGCAGGGGGCGGTAGCCGGGCTGATCCTGGCCCAGGTGGTCGAGCAGGGCCGGCAGGTTGCTCAATGCCGTGTGGCGGACCTGGCCGGGGATCAGGTCGAGGACATGGAACTGCTGCTTGATCTGCAGCAGGTAGCGGATCGGCTGCGCGCCATCGAAGTGGCCGAGGACCTCGGCGAACAGCGCCTCGACCCGCTCGGCGATGGCATGGGCGCGGTTGCGGCAGAAGCAGCGCACCCGCAGGGTCGGCCGCTCGCCGCTGGCCGGCAGGCTGTTGAGCAGGTCGCGCAGGCAGTCGAGCAGGGCCTGAGGGCCGTCGTAGCGGCTGACCAGCAGTTCGTTCCAGCTGTTCAGGCTGACCTGGTCGAGGGTCAGAATCAGGTTCTCGCGCACGCCCGAATAGCCCAGGGCGTCGGTGCGCTCGCTGGTCATGTGCACATTCATCAGGCTGTGCTGCTTGAGCGGGTCGAGGCCGACATTGACCAGGAGCAGCACCTCGCGTGGCGCACTGGCGCGCAACAGCGCCGCTTCGGCGACGGCGGCAAACGGCAGCGGCAGGGCCTGCTGGAGGCTGGCCAGCAGGCTGGACAGCTCGAATTCGCTGAGGTCGCTGTTGCCCGGGTGCAGCGACAGCCGGGTGCTGCTGTCGATCACCCCGTTGCGGTGGCACCAGGCGAGCAGCTCGATCAGCTCGCGCGCCCGTTTCAGCGGGGCGAAATCGCGCCATTCCTGGGCGCCGAGACTGCCATTGAACAGCGCCCACTGGCTGTCGTCCGGCGCCTTCTCGTTATGGCAGTGCACCAGGGTCAGGGTGTCCTCGGCGAGGTCCGGGGCGATGCCCGGGTTGATAAACTCGACCTTGCCGGCCTTGCGCTCGAAGGCCGCATACAGGCGGCGGCCAAGCACGCCCAGGTCGCGGCTGCTGAGCGAACTGCCGGCCTGTTCGCTACGCGCGAACTGGGAGAGAAAGCGGTAGCTGTAGGTCAGCTCGTTGACCAGCATGCGCCGCTCGGCGCCGACCTGGCGCATCTTCCACTGGCTGCGGCTGTCGAGCAGGGCCAGCTGCCGGCTGTCCCACTGCCAGTCACCGGTCAGGCGCTCGAGCAGCAGGCGCTGCCAGCTCTTGCGTCGATCGCGCGGCGGCCGGCTGAGCTTCTTGTCGATCTTGAGGTACAGGCAGCGGCGGATCAGCTCCAGGCGTTCGTGCTCGCCGCGGCCGCTGAGGTATTCCTCCAGGCGTCGGTACACCACCATGTAGGGGTCGAGTTCGTCGAGGTCGAGGCGATTGGCGTAGACCGCCTGCTTGAAGCGCAGCGACAAGCACTCGACCCTGGGGTGCTCGCTGGCGTAGACCTCGGTGAGCAGCAGCTTGAGCACCGACTTGTAGGGCGACTCGATGCCCTTGTACAGCTGCCACATGCCGGCGCCGATGAACTCCGCCGGCGGGATGCGGGCCAGGTGGCCGAGGTCGATCACCTCCTCGGCGCGGATGAAGCGCTTGCTCAGCAGGGTGTCGACGTAGTCGCGGTAGCGCGCTTCCTCGTAGACCGGCACCAGCCACCACAGCGGTGTGCGGCCGGCCAGCCAGATGGCGGTGCGGTAGAACTCGTCGAGCAGCAGGTAGTGCTGGGTGGTGCCGCAGTCGTCCGAGGTCAGCTTGGATTCGCGCTCGCCGGCGCTGAAGCGCAGGGCGTCGACCAGAAAGAAATGCACCTCGGCACCCAGGGTCGCGGCCCAGGCCTCGAGCTGGTCGCACTTCTTGCGCAGTTCGATCAGCTCCAGCGGGGCCAGATCGGCGGCATGGCAGAGCCACAGGTCCATGTCGCTCTGCTCGGCCTGGGCCACGGTGCCCAGGCTGCCCATCAGGAACAGGCCATGAATCGGCAGATTAGGTGCGCCGCCCAGCGGATTGCCGCGCCGCGCCTTGTAGGCGAACGAGCGGGTCAGGCGCTGGGCCTCCGCCAGCACCTCGGCGCTCGGCTGGTAGCCGCTCAGGCCGGCCGGGGTCAGCCCGGAGACATAACCGGGCAGCAGCGGGTGATTGACGTGCAGCAACAGCGGCAGCAGCTTGAGCACCAGTTGCTGGCGCGTCGACAGCGCCTGCATGGCGCGGTCCAGGCGGCCGTCATTGACCTTGAGAAAACGCGCACGCAGCTGTCCCAGGACCTTGCGGTCGATGCCGTCGTCGATGTCCGGGCGAATTTCCTGGCTGCGGGTCATGCAGGGCTCGATTGCGGGTGTCGGGTGTTGTGTACAGGGTTATATCGCCCGCTCGGCGCCGACCTGAAGGGCGACGGCGAGCGGGGCAGGGCGGGATCAGGCGGTTTCGCCGACCTTGAGGATGGTCAGCAGGCCTTGCGCATGCTCGGCGGCTTCCACGCCGAGGCTGGTCAGGTAGCCGCCATCTTCCTGGGTGACCAGGCCCTTGGCGTGCAAGCGCTTGGCCGCGGCGATCGCCTCGGGCGCGGCAACATGGTGAACCTTGAGGCCTTCCTGGATATTGGCCAGGTTGAACAGCGAGAGGAGTTCCAGTTCGGCAACCAGCTCAGGGGTAATGGACATAAGTGCTCCAGGCTCTTGTGATTATCTGTTGGACCGTGCGGCCGGCCCGAGGGTGTCCCGCGTTGGGTGAAGCAGGCCGCGGGTCTGTGCAGTGTAGCGAGCCGCGCTGGCGCGCGCGCGCTCCGGCGACTGGCAGGCCAATTCAGGCCGTTTCATCCGGCAAGGCCGGCAGGGCGCGCAGCGACTGTTCGTAGGCGTCGCCGTCGAAGGCGCGATCCTCGCGCAGCATGGCCTTGACTTCATGGGCCAGGACCAGGGCCATCATCTGCAGGATCTCGTCACGCTCATAGCCGACCAGGGTCAGCTTGTTCAGGGTGGCCAGGGCCGCCGGCGGTTCGCCGGCCTCGAGTTGATTCTCGATGGCCTGGATCAGCGCCGTTTCGGCAAAGGCCTCGTCTTCGTCTTGATCGTGTTCGCTCATGGCGGTGTTGTCCGTGGAGTTTGTCTGCAGTGTGCCAGCCCGGCGCGGGGCGCGCCATTCACCGAGTCGATGCGACTGGCCGCCGGCGCGGTCATCGGCTAAAGGTAGTGGTCCAATCGTCGGCGTCGGAGGCCGTTGCCATGCTCAAGCTATACGGATTCGCGGTCAGCAACTACTTCAATATGGTCAAGCTGGCTCTGCTGGAAAAGGGACTGGCATTCGAGGAAGTCACCGTCTACGCCACTCAGGGCGAGGATTTTCTCGCTATCAGCCCACGCGGCAAGGTGCCGGTGCTGGAGACCGAGCAGGGTTTCATCAACGAGACCAGCGCGATTCTCGATTACCTGGAGGAGGCCGGTGAGGGCCGGCCGCTGTTGCCCGAGGGCGCATTCGCCCGGGCCCAGGTGCGCAGTCTGATGAAGGAAATCGAGCTGTACATCGAGCTGCCGGCACGTCTCGGCTACGCCGAGGCGTTCTTCGCGGCGCCCATCCCCGCGGCGCTCAAGACCCGCTGCCGGGAGGAACTGCTGGCAGGTATGGCCACCCTCAGACGCCATGGTCGTTTCGCGCCCTACCTCGCCGGTGAGGGCTTCGGCCTGGCCGACATCTACTTCCTTTACAGCATCGAGCTGGCCTGCGGGGTGGCCAAGAAGCTGTTCGACCTCGACCTGTTGGCCGACTTCCCGGCGGCGCTCGAGCTGCTCACCCGGCTCAAGCAGAACCCCCATGTGCAGCGCATCGCCGCCGAGCGCGATGCTGCCATGCCGGCGTTTCTGGCGATGATTCAGGCCAAGGCGAAGGGCTGAGATGAGGCGGCTCCCGGGGGAGCCGCCTGGGCCACGGTGATCAGCGGCCGGCGAGCAGTTCGCGGCCGCGCTTGACCGCCGCGCGCACCTGGTTTGGCGCGGTGCCGCCGATATGGTCGCGGGCATTCACCGAGCCTTCCAGGGTCAGCACAGCGAACACGTCCTGCTCGATCTGGTCGCTGAACTGACGCAGCTCTTCCAGGCTCATCTCGGCCAGGTCCTTGCCATTGTCCACGCCATACTTCACCGCATGGCCGACGATCTCGTGGCAGTCGCGAAACGGCAGGCCCTTGCGCACCAGGTAGTCGGCCAGATCCGTGGCGGTGGAGAAACCGCGCAGAGCCGCTTCGCGCATGATCGCATGCTTAGGTCTAATGGCCGGGATCATGTCGGCGAAGGCGCGCAGCGAGTCGCGCAGGGTGTCGGCGGCGTCGAACAGCGGCTCCTTGTCTTCCTGGTTGTCCTTGTTGTAGGCCAGCGGCTGGCCCTTCATCAGGGTCAGCAGGCCGGTCAGGGCGCCGAACACCCGGCCGGTCTTGCCGCGCACCAGCTCGGGCACGTCCGGGTTCTTCTTCTGCGGCATGATCGAGCTGCCGGTGCAGAAGCGGTCGGGCAGGTCGATGAACTGGAACTGCGCGCTGGTCCACAGCACCAGCTCCTCGGAGAAGCGTGACAGGTGCATCATCGCCAGCGAGGCGGCGGCGCAGAACTCGATGGCGAAGTCGCGATCGGAGACGCCGTCCAGCGAGTTGCCGCCGATGCTGTCGAAGCCGAGCAACTGACCGGTGATCTGGCGGTCGATCGGGTAGGTGGTGCCGGCCAGGGCGGCGCTGCCCAGGGGCATGCGGTTGGTGCGCTTGCGGCAATCAACCAGGCGCTCGTAGTCACGGCTGAGCATCTCGAACCAGGCCAGCAGGTGATGGCCGAAGGTCACCGGCTGGGCCGTCTGCAGGTGGGTGAAGCCGGGCATGATGGTCTCGGCCTCGCGCTCGGCCTGCTCCAGCAAGCCCTGCTGCAGGCGGCTGATCTCGCCGAGGATGACGTCGATCTCGTCGCGCAGCCACAGGCGGATGTCGGTGGCCACCTGGTCGTTGCGCGAGCGGCCGGTGTGCAGCTTCTTGCCGGTGACGCCAATGCGGTCGGTCAGGCGCGCCTCGATGTTCATGTGCACGTCTTCCAGGTCGACGCGCCAGTCGAACTGGCCGGCCTCGATTTCGCTCTGGATGGCCTGCAGGCCGCCGATGATGCTGTCGCGTTCGACCTCGGTGAGCACCCCGACCTGGCTCAGCATGGTCGCGTGGGCGATCGAGCCCATGATGTCGTGACGATACAGGCGCTTGTCGAACTCGACGGAGGCGGTGAAGCGGGCGACGAAGGCGTCGACGGGTTCGCTGAAGCGGCCGCCCCAGGATTGGTTGGTCTTCTCTGTACTCATGGGATTCGCTCGGCTGGTGCGCTGTTCGGGCGGCCGCGGATGGCGGCCGGCGTGACGGAATAGTCAGCCGATAATAACAGGGGTGATGGGCAAAATCGCCGGGCCACTGCTGCCAATCGGGCCGCGCGGCAATCGCCCGGGCAGTGTTGCGCCGGTCACAGTTTGCTTCGTCAGGCGCCATTCGCGGGCTTTATTTCGCCTGCCGGAGGCCGGCACCCTTGCCGCCCGGGCAGGGCGCGCGGAAACTGCGCCCATGCCGATTCGAGGGGGTGAAATGAACAAACACACGGCGGCCGTCGACGACTTCTTCGTCCCGGAGCTCTGCCAGTCCGAGGCCCTGCTGAGCATGGTGCTGCTGGCCGAGTTGCTGGTGCTGGTGCTGGTGCTGGCCGAGCCCATGCAGCCCGGTTTCGACTGGGTGCGCCTGGCCCTGACCTCCCTGTTCGTGCAATGGAACGTGCTGCTCTCGGCCGCCCTGCTGTGTCGTCTGCGGCCCCTGCTGGCGCGCCTCGGGCCGGCACTGGCCGGGGGGTTGTGCTGTGCGATCGTGGTCGGCCTGACCCTGGCCTGCACCGCCGTCGCCGACTTCTACAGCCTCGGCGGGCCCTTGCCGCATGCCGGCGAGGCCAAGCTCTACCTGCGCCATGCCTTGATCAGCCTGATCATGTCGGCGCTGCTGCTACGCTATTTTTATCTGCAGAGCCAATGGCGGCGGCAGGAGCAGGCGGAGTTGCGTGCGCGCATCGAATCCTTGCAGGCGCGGATCCGTCCGCATTTCCTGTTCAACAGCCTGAACAGCATCGCCAGCCTGGTGGCGGTCGATCCGGACAAGGCCGAGCAGGCGGTGCTGGATCTGTCCGACCTGTTCCGCGCCAGCCTGGCCAGACCCGGTTCCCTGGTGCCTTGGCGCGAGGAGGTGGAGCTGGCCAAGCGTTATCTGTCGATCGAGCACTACCGCCTTGGCGAGCGACTACAGTTGCAATGGGAGGTGCATGGCGTGCCCAGCGATCTACCGATTCCTCAACTGACCTTGCAGCCCCTGCTGGAGAATGCCCTGATCTATGGCATTCAGCCGCGCATCGAGGGTGGCCTGGTGCGTGTCGAGGCGAGTTATGCCGACGGCACCTTCCACCTGTGCGTGAGCAACCCCTACGAGGAGAGAGGCGAGGGGCAGGCGTCGACTGGCACGCACCAGGCCCTGGACAATATCCATGCGCGCCTCGCGGCACTTTTCGGGCCGGCTGCCAGTCTCAGCGTCGAGCGCCGTGACGGCCGCCACTTCACTTGTCTACGCTATCCTTGTGCCAGACTCACGCAGGAAGTCGGAGCCCTATGAATGTCCTGATCGTCGATGACGAACCCTTGGCCCGTGAGCGCCTCAGCCGCATGGTCGGCGAACTCGATGGCTACCGTGTCCTCGAACCATCCGCGAGCAACGGTGAAGAGGCCTTGGCCCTGATCGACAGCCTCAAGCCGGATGTGGTGCTGCTGGATATCCGCATGCCTGGCCTCGACGGACTGCAGGTGGCGGCCAAGCTCTGCGAGCGTGAGGCGCCGCCAGCGGTGATCTTCTGCACCGCCCACGACGAGTTCGCCCTGGAGGCGTTCAGGGTCAGTGCCGTCGGCTACCTGGTCAAGCCGGTGCGCCCCGAGAACCTGAGCGAAGCATTGAAGAAGGCCGAGCGGCCGAACCGCGTGCAGCTCGCGGCGCTGACCCGGCCGGCGGCGGAAAGCGGCAGCGGCCCGCGCACCCATATCAGTGCGCGCACGCGCAAGGGCATCGAGCTGATCCCCCTCGATCAGGTGATCTATTTCATCGCCGACCACAAGTACGTGACCTTGCGCCACGAGGGCGGCGAGGTGTTGCTGGACGAGCCGCTCAAGGCGCTGGAGGATGAGTTCGGCGATCGCTTCGTGCGCATCCACCGCAATGCGCTGGTCGCCCGGGACCGAATCGAGCGCTTGCAGCGTACGCCGCTGGGACATTTTCAGCTGTTTCTCAAGGGGCTTGGTGACGAGGCCTTGATCGTCAGTCGCCGGCATGTCGCCGGGGTGCGCAAGCTGATGAGCAGCCTCTAGTCGCTATTGGCTGCCGGCGTGTCTCGAGCGCTTGGGCTTGAGCCTGGCCAGCCTGTTATTATCCCCGGCAGTTCGTTTTCTGGAATTGCCCCATGCCCCGTGAAATCCGTATCGCCACCCGAAAAAGCGCCCTGGCTCTGTGGCAGGCCGAACATGTCAAGGCCCGCCTCGAGCAGGCTCATCCGGGGTTGAGGGTGAGCCTGGTGCCGATGGTCAGTCGCGGCGACAAGTTGCTCGATGCGCCGCTGGCCAAGATTGGCGGCAAGGGGCTGTTTGTCAAGGAGCTGGAGACCGCCCTGCTGGACAACCAGGCCGACATCGCCGTGCATTCGATGAAGGACGTGCCGATGGACTTTCCCGAGGGGCTGGGCCTGTACTGCATCTGCGAGCGCGAAGATCCGCGCGACGCCTTCGTTTCCAATAGCTATGACAGCCTCGACGCGCTGCCGGCCGGCAGCGTGGTCGGCACCTCCAGTCTGCGGCGCCAGGCCCAGTTGCTGGCGCGCCGGCCCGACCTGCAGATCCGCTTCCTGCGCGGCAACGTCAATACCCGCCTGGCCAAGCTCGACGCCGGCGAGTATGACGCCATCATTCTCGCCGCCGCCGGGCTGATCCGCCTCGGTTTCGCCGAGCGCATCCGCGCCTCTATCGGCGTCGATGAGAGCCTGCCGGCGGGCGGACAGGGTGCGGTCGGCATCGAGTGCCGCACCGGCGACGCCGAGATCCATGCGTTGCTGGCGCCGTTGCACCATCGCGATACCGCGCTGCGGGTCAGCGCCGAGCGGGCGCTGAACAAGCGCCTGAATGGTGGCTGCCAGGTGCCGATCGCCTGCTACGCGGTGCTCGAGGGCGAGCAGCTGTGGCTGCGTGGCCTGGTCGGCCAGCCCGATGGCGGCCTGTTGCTGCGGGCCGAGCGCCGCGCCCCGGCCGGCGAGGCCGAGCGGCTCGGCGTCGAGGTGGCCGAGGCGCTGCTGGCCCAGGGCGCCGCGGCGATCCTCGCGGCGGTCTACGGCGAGGCCGCTGCCGAGTGAGTCGCTGGCGCTTGCTGCTGACCCGGCCGGCGCCAGAGTGCGCGGCTCTGGCCGCGACCCTGGCCGAGCAGGGCATCTACAGCAGCAGCCTGCCGCTGCTGGCGATCGAGCCGTTGGCCGAGACGCCCGAGCAGCGCGCCGCGATTCTCGACCTGGACCGTTACTGCGCGGTGATCGTGGTGAGCAAGCCCGCGGCGCGGCTTGGCCTGGAGCTGCTCGATCGCTACTGGCCGCAGCCACTGGCCGCGCAGCCCTGGTTCGGCGTCGGCGCGGCGACCGCCCAGATCCTCGATGACTATGGCTTGACCGTGTATTGCCCGGACCGGGCGGACGACAGCGAAGCCTTGCTCGACCTGCCGCAACTGCAGCAGGCCGTCGCCACGGCGCATACCCCAAGGGTGTTGATCATGCGGGGCGAGGATGGCCGCGAATGGCTCGCCGAGCGATTGCGCGAGCAGGGTGTGCAGGTCGACTATCTGCCGCTGTATCGTCGCCTGCTGCCGACCTATCCACCGCGGGCGCTGGCCGAACGGGTGCGCACGGAGCAATTGAACGGCCTGGTGGTCAGCAGTGGCCAGGGGCTCGCCAACCTGCTGCAACTGGCCGCTGCCGACTGGTCTGCGCTGGCCGGGCTACCCTTGTTTGTACCCAGTCCGCGGGTGGCCGATCAGGCCCGCGCCGCGGGCGCCGAGACTGTTGTGGACTGCCGTGGCGCGAATGCCGCGGCGTTGCTGGCGGCGTTGCAGGCGCAACCTGCCCCCGACCTCTGATGCAAAGGATGGATACGTGAGCGAAGCGACTTCCCCGAAAGAGCAAGAGCAACCTGTACCGGACGCCGTCGCCGCCTCGGCCAGCGCGGCGCACAAACCGGCGTCGCGCGGCACCGGCCTGGCGGTGCTGGCCCTGCTGATCGCAGCCGCCGGGGCCGGCGCGGCGGGTTGGAGTGCCTGGCAGCTACGCGCGCTGGAGACTCGTGAACAACAGCAGCTCGGCCGGTTGCAGGAGGCCCGCGGCGAGACCGAGGCCCTGGCGCAGCGGGTCGCGACCCTGGGCGGGCGCCTGCAGCAACTGCCGCCAGCCGACGAGCTGGAGGCGCAGCGGCGCTTGCTTGCCCAGCTGCAAGGCGATCAGCAGCTGCTCAATCAGCGCCTGGAGACGGCGCTCGGTGCCAGCCGCCAGGACTGGCGCCTGGCGGAGGCCGAGCACTTGTTGCGCCTGGCCAGCCTGCGCCTGTCGGCGCTGCAGGACATCAACAGCGCCACGGCCCTGGTGCAGGGCGCCGACGAGATTCTTCGCGATCAGGACGACCCCGCCGCTTTTGCCGCGCGCGAGCAGCTGGCCAGAAGCCTGGAAGCGCTGCGCACCACGGTCGACCCCGATCGCACCGGGCTGTTCCTTCAACTCGGCGCCCTGCGTGAGCAGGTGATGCAGTTGAATGCGCTGAACCCGGCCTTCGACAGCCAGGGCGGTGTGCTCGCCGACCTGGCCGCGCAGAGCGATGCAGACAGCTGGTGGGCCAGGGGCCTGGAAACCCTGTCGCAGTATTTCCGCCTCGATTTCAATGCCGACCAGAACATCCGGCCGCTGCTGGCCGGGCAGAGCCTGGCGCAAGTGCGGCTGGCCCTCAGCCTGGCGCTGGAGCAGGCGCAGTGGGCGGCGTTGCACGGCGAGTCCGAGGTCTATCGCCGGGCGCTGGAGCAGGCGCGCGATGTGCTGGATGGCAATTTCAATCGTGACAATCCGGCCAGCCGGGCCCTGCGCATGCGTGCCGACGAATTGATCGAGCGACCGGTGGCGGTGGTAGTGCCGGATCTGAGCGGCACGCTCACGGCGGTGCAGGCCTACATCGAGCACAAGCAGTCGGCGCGTCAGCGGGTCGAGCGCCAGGCTCAGGCCAATGAGGCGCCGGACGAGGCGGCGCCAAGCGCCGAGGAGGCTCGCCCATGAAGCGCATCTACCTGTTGCTCGTCGTGCTGCTCGGGGCGGCCGGCCTGGCGCTGCTCGGCCTGGCCATCGCCGAACACAAGGGCTATGTGCTGTTCGCCTACCAGGGCTTTCGCTACGAGTCGAGCCTGTGGGCCTTTCTGGTGCTGGCAGCCGTGGTCGTCCTGCTGCTCTATCTGTTGCGTCTGCTGGTGCGCCTGCTGCTGGTATCGTTTGGCCTGGTCAACCCCTGGTCCGGCCTGCATCGCAGCCGGCGCGTGCGTCAGGCCAGCGAGCAGGGTTTCCTCGACCTGGCCGAGGGGCGCTGGGTGCGAGCCCTGCGTCACCTGCGCCGGGCTGCAGAGGGCGAGGAGCAGCCGCTGATGTATTACCTGGGGGCCGCCCGTGCGGCCCACAAGCTCGGTCAGCATGAAGACAGCGACAGCCTGCTCGAACAGGCCCTCAAGCGCCAACCGGAGGCCGAGCTGGCCATCGCCCTGAACCATGCCGAATTGCAGGAAGAGCGGGGTGACCTAGAGGCAGCCAAGGACACACTCGAAGTCATGAATCGGCGCCATCCCCAGCAGCGTCAGGTGCTGCGCCAGTTGCAGCGCTTGTACCTGCTGACGGGCGGCTGGTCGGCATTGCTCGGCCTGCTGCCGGAGTTGCGCAAGCTCAAGGTCCTTAGCGCCGCCGAGTTGCTGGAGGTCGAGCAGCGCGCCTGGCGTGGCCGTTTGGCCGATGCCGGCCAGGCCAGCGAAGGGGATGTGTCCGGCGCCCTGGCAAACCTGACCGAGGCCTGGCAGCAGCTGTCCTCGGCGCAGCGCCAGGAACCGGAATTGCTGGTCGTGTATGCCGAGCAGCTGCGCCTGTTAGGCGCCGAGGCCGAAGCCGAAGAATTGTTGCAGCAGGCCCTGAAACGTCACTACGATACGCGTCTGGTGCGGCTCTACGGCCTGCTCCGTGGCCGCGACCCGGCGCGCCAGCTGCAGGTGGCCGAGGGCTGGTTGAAGGACCACCCCAAGGATGCCGACCTGCTGCTCACCCTCGGTCGGATATGCCTGCACGGCAAGCTGTGGGGCAAGGCCCGCGAGTATTTCGAAAGCAGCCTGGTGTTCCAGCGCCACCCGGAAACCTGTGCCGAGTTGGCGCACCTGCTGGCCCAGTTGGGCGAGGTCGAAGGCAGCAACAAGCTGTTTCAGGAGGGCCTGAGTCTGCTCGATCAGCGTCTTGGCGGCCCGCAGCCGGTGGCGACTGCGGTTCGCGGATGAGACCGAGCGCGCAGCGGGCGATGGACGCCCGGTGCCGCGTTGCTGATGGCCAGCCGCTCTGGGCTGGCTGTTTGGCTTGAAAGGGCGAGGGGCTTTCCACTACCGTAGGCACCCTTTGATCACTTTCGGAGCCGCCATGCCCCTGGCCAGCCCGCGTTCCTTGTTCTTTCTCGCTTTCCTCGCCAGCGTGGCGCTGATGGGGGCCGCACTCTATCTGGAGCATGTGGTCGGCCTGGAGCCGTGCCCGCTGTGCGTGGTGCAGCGCATCTGCGTGATCGGCTTCGGCCTGGTCTGCCTGTTGGCCACCCTGCATGCGCCTGGCGCCCTGGGGCGCGGCGTCTACGCGGTGCTGGCGCTGCTGTTCGCCGGCGCGGGCGGCGCCACGGCAGGCCGGCAAATCTGGCTACAAGGGGTTCCCGCGGACGAGTTGCCGGCCTGTCTGCCCAGTCTCGACTACATGATGGAGGCCCTGCCCTTTCAGGATATCGTGCGCCTGGTTCTGCATGGTTCGGCCGATTGCGCCGAGGTCAACTGGACCCTGTTCGGCATGAGCATTCCCGAGTGGAGCCTGCTCGGTTTTGTCGCCATGGGGTTGTTCGCCCTGCTCCAGTTGCTGCGCAGAGTTTGACGCCAGAGGCCGCAGGGCCAGGCGTTTTTCGCCGTACGCACTGATGCGCAGTGCGGCCGCCGGCTGCGCGCCGGCGGCCGTTGCCGCGCGGCTTGCAGATTAAACGCTCGTATGAAAGTTTCTCGGCGGTGCGCCTTGATGGCGCAAGCCCAGCGGCATAATCTGCCTGCACGCACCGCCGGAAATTTGCCATTCTGCGGTTGCCTTCCCAAGATCATGCACCGATAGACAGAATAACGTCTCGGAGCGGACGTATAACAGCAACGCCAACAAGGGAAGCGAGGTCATCATGCTTGAGAGTTGTCAGAACGCCCAGGAACGTTGGGGTGGAGTTCACCTGCTGATTGACCGTTGGTTGCAGGAGCGCCAAGAGTTGGTGGCTGCCTTCACCGCCATCAGCAATTCCCCGCAGGCGCCCAGTGCTAACGCGCAAACCTTGCAGAGGTTCTGCGAGGTTCTGGTCGATTACGTGTCGGCGGGCCATTTCGAGGTCTACGAGCAGTTGACCAGTGAAGCCAAGGCCTTTGGCGATCAACGCGGGCTCGACCTGGCCAAGCAGATCTATCCACGTATCGAAGCGATCACCGAAGTGGCGTTGTCCTTCAATGACCGTTGCGACAATGGCGATTGCCGCGAGGGCGTATCCCTCAGTGAAGAAGTGGCGCATCTCGGGCAGTTGCTGCACGAGCGCTTCGAGCTGGAAGACTGCCTGATCGAAGTGCTGCACAACGCTCATCAGCAACAGGTCGCTCCAGCCCACTGACGAAGCCTGGCTATCTGGGCTGCGTCCTCGGCCCAGGCGCCCAGCAGGTCGACAATGCAGCCTTTCCTGAACCGCTACAGCTTGCTGCTGTCGGTCGGTCTGCGTTCATCTTCTGCGGATCCACTGGCAAGAAACATCCGGCGCTCCTAGCCTGTCTTTGCCATTTGCCATTTGCCATTTGCCATTTGCCATTTGCCATTTGCCATTTGCCATTTGCCATTTGCCATTCGCCAGTGCCTGCCGGCGCGTCGTGGTCATGCCATATCGGCGCGCCGGGCGAGTATCACGGCTAGCGAGTGACAGGTACGGGGGCTAGTATGGGGGCATCCCTACCCGCCAGGAGGCGAGCTATGTCGGCAAAGAAGAACTCGAAGAAGAAATCGGTCAATACGCCGTTGCATTTGCTTCAGCAGTTGTCCAGTAGCCTGCTCGAGCACCTGGAGCAGGCCTGTTCGCAGGCGCTGCTCGAGGCGGAAAAGTTACTCGCCAAGCTGGAAAAGCAGCGTGGCAAGGCCCAGGAAAAGCTGCACAAGTCGCGTGACAAGCTGCAGCAGGCGGCCGTTGCCGGCAAGGTCAAGACGCAGGCGAAGGCCAAGGCCGCCGTGGCCGAACTGGAGGAACTGCTCGACGAACTCAAGGAGCGCCAGGCCGAGACCCGCAGCTATATCGCTGGGCTCAAGCGTGACGCCCAGGAGAGTCTGAAGCTGGCTCAGGGCGTGGGTAAGGTCAAGGAGGCGGTCGGCAAGGCCCTGAGTCATCGTGACGCCAAGGCGGCCGCGGCTAAGGCGCCGGCCTCCACGTCGCCTGCCGCACCTGCAGCCAGCAAGGCCCCGGCCAAGCCGCGAGCAAAACCAGCGGCGCGGAAAACCACCGCCACAGCGGCCAAGCCCGCTGCCGATCAGGCCCCGGCCGCCGCAGCTGCCTCGAAACCGGCTGGCCGCTCTGGCGCCGCCAAGCCTGCTGTCAAAGCGGCCGCTACCCGCCGCGCCAAGCCGACGAGCAAGCCCGCGTCGGTCGCGAGCGAGGGTGCTGTCTCTGCCGAAACCGCCGGCAAGCCCGCCGCCCGGACCGCCGCGAAACCGCGGGTCACGCCTGCGGCGAAGAAGCCGGCGGCACGCAAACCGGCGGCGGCCAAACCAGTGGCCGCTAAACCGACGGCGGCCAAGCCCGCCGCCGCGCCGGCGAGCGAGGAGGGTGCGGCCCCCGCTGCCGGTACCCGCACACCTCCTGCCGCCTCCTAGGGCTGGATGGCCGCGTCGCGCAGCTGCACAAGCGCGGCGCGGTCAGTTCGGCAGGCGGTCGGTAACACCTGCTCCAGCCAGGCAAGCGAGTCCGCCGCGACCGCGCACGGCCAGGCCTCGCCGAGCGATTCCAGGCGCTGCAGTTGCAGGCGTTCGGCCTCCTGCTCCAATTGCTTGACCCGTTCGCGCAGCTCGGCCAGTTGCTTGTCGTGGCGAGCCGCATCGCGCCAATCCTGGCGCACCTGTCTGAGCACGCCGACCACCTCTTGCTGCCAGGGTTGCGCAAGGCGGCGCAGTTGCGCGACGCGCGCCGTGCTGCAGGCCACCCCGCGCCGGCCCAGCCAGGCGGCGCAGATCAGCAGGCAGACGTCCGCCCCCTGGCCCTGTAGTTGCAGGCACGCGGCCTCGACGCCCGGGCGTTGGTAATAGTCTTGGGCGAAACGCCACAGGTCAGCAGGCATGGTGCATTCCGAGTATGCGGCGAGGGACTCTGGTAGACTCCGCCGCCATTATGATCCGACTCCAGAACCTCACTCTACAGCGTGGCCCGCAGCGTCTGCTAGAAGGCGCCGAGCTGTGCCTGCATCCCGGCCAGAAGGCCGGCCTGATCGGCGCCAACGGCGCCGGCAAATCCAGCCTGTTCGCGCTGCTGCGCGGTGAGCTGACGCCGGACGCGGGCGATTGCCTGATTCCGGCGGACTGGCGCATCGCTCATATGCGCCAGGAGGTCGATGCCGTCGAGCGTCAGGCGGTGGACTACGTGCTCGATGGCGACAGCCATCTGCGCCGGGTCCAGGCCGAGCTGATCCGGGCCGAGGCGGCTCACGATGGTGCGGCCATCGCCCGCCTGCACACCGAGCTGGACAACCTCGACGGCTACAGCGCCGACGCGCGCGCGCGCAAGTTGCTGGCGGGCCTGGGCTTCGACAGCGCGCAGATGGATCGACGCGTCGGCGATTTCTCCGGGGGCTGGCGCATGCGCCTGAACCTGGCTCAGGCGCTGATGTGCCCGTCCGACCTGTTGCTGCTGGACGAACCGACCAACCACCTGGACCTGGACGCGATTCTCTGGCTGGAGGGCTGGCTGAAAAGCTATCCGGGCACCCTGCTGTTGATCTCCCATGACCGCGACTTCCTCGATGCGGTGGTCGATCACGTTGTCCACCTCGACCAGCAGAAGCTGACCCTTTACCGCGGCGGCTACACGGCCTTCGAGCGCACCCGCGCCGAGCGCCTGGCCCAGCAGCAGCAGGCCTACGAGAAGCAGCAGGCGCAGCGCGCGCACATGGAGAAGTACATCGCCCGCTTCAAGGCCCAGGCGACCAAGGCGCGCCAGGCGCAGAGCCGGATCAAGGCCCTGGAGCGCATGGAGGAACTGTCGGCGGCGCATGTCGATTCGCCGTTCGACTTCGTCTTTCGCGAGGCCAGCAAGATCTCCAGTCCACTGCTCGACCTCAGTGAGGGGCGCCTGGGCTATGGCGACAAGGTGGTGCTCGAGCAGGTCAAGTTGAGCTTGGCGCCAGGGGCGCGCCTCGGCCTGCTCGGGCCCAACGGCGCCGGCAAGTCGACCCTGATCAAGAATCTGGCCGGTGAACTTGAGCCGCTCGGCGGGCGCCTGCGCCGCGGCGAGAACCTGGTGGTCGGCTACTTCGCCCAGCATCAGCTCGATGCCCTCGACGACAAGGCCAGCCCCTTGCTGCATTTCCAGCGTCTGGCGCCCAGCGAGCGCGAGCAGACGCTGCGTGACTTCCTCGGCGGCTTCGACTTCCGTGGCCCGCGTTGCGAGGAGCCGGTGGTGAACTTCTCCGGTGGCGAGAAGGCGCGCCTGGCGCTGGCCCTGATTGCCTGGGGCCGGCCCAACCTGCTGCTGCTGGACGAACCGACCAACCACCTCGACCTGGAGATGCGCCTGGCCCTGACCATGGCCCTGCAGGAGTTTTCCGGCGCGGTGGTGGTGGTGTCCCACGACCGCCACCTGCTCAAGAGCACCACCGACGAGTTCCTGCTGGTGGCCGATGGCCGGGTCCAGCCGTTCGACGGTGACCTGGAAGACTACGCGCGCTGGCTGGTCGATTACCGCGCCCGGCAGGCGCCGGTGTCGGCGGGCGGCGGGGACGGTGGCGTCGACAAGGCCGACAAGCGCGCCCAGCGCCAGGCCGCCGCGGCCTTGCGCCAGCAGCTGGCGCCGCACAAGCGTGAAGCCGACAAGCTGGAGAAGGAACTCGGCCAGCTGCACGAGAAGCTCGCTGCGGTGGAGACCCGCCTGGGTGACAGTGAGCTCTACGAGCCGGCGCGCAAGGACGAGCTGCGCGAGTTGCTGGCCGAGCAGGCCAGGCTGAAGGGCCGCGAAGCGGATCTGGAGGAGCGCTGGATGCTCGCCCTGGAAACCCTTGAGGCCCTGCAGGCCGAACTGGAGGCCGCCAGTTGACTGTTGCACTGCCGGACTGGCAATGGCTGGTCACCTGGAGCGAGCCGCTGATAAGGGCCGGCCAGGTGCTGCTGATTCTGCTGCTGGCGTGGCTGCTGCAGCGTTTGCT
Source organism: Pseudomonas zhanjiangensis (assembly GCF_041027545.1). NCBI lineage: Bacteria > Pseudomonadati > Pseudomonadota > Gammaproteobacteria > Pseudomonadales > Pseudomonadaceae > Pseudomonas > Pseudomonas zhanjiangensis. The sequence continues at coordinate 495,555 of NZ_JBFTEG010000001.1, forward strand.
CGGGCGCGGCTTGCGGCGTTTGGCGGCGCGCTACCCGCAGTTGCCGGCGGAGCTGCTGCGGCCGCTGCGCACCGTGTTGCGCTGGCTGGTAATCGGCAGCGCCGGCCTGCTGGTACTCGAGCGGCTCGGTGTTTCGGCACAGATCCTGTGGACCGCGCTGACCGGCTTCGTCGCCGTGGCGGCGGTGGCCTTCTTCGCCATCTGGAGCGTGCTGTCCAACCTGTTCTGCGCCCTGCTGATCTTTGCCCTGCGGCCGTTTCGCCTGGGGGACCACCTCGAGCTGATCGATGGCGCCGAGAAGACCGGGATCAAGGGCCGGGTGCTGTCCATCAACCTGTTCTATACCACCCTGCAGGACCTGGCCGAGGGATCCAATGGCGCCCAGTTGCAGGTGCCCAACAGCCTGTTCTTCCAGAAAGCCGTGCGCCGCTGGCGCAATGGCGAAGTTTCTCCCACCCGTCACTTAGAGATCTGACCCTGATGGAATGGCTGACCAACCCGGAAATCTGGGTCGCGTTTCTCACCCTGACCGCCCTGGAAATCGTCCTCGGCATCGACAACATCATCTTCATCTCGATCCTGGTCAGTCGCCTGCCCAAGGCCCAGCAGCCCAAGGCGCGGCTCTTCGGCCTGGCCCTGGCCATGGGCACGCGGATCCTCCTGCTGCTGTCGATCGCCTGGGTCATGCGCCTGACCAATGATCTGTTCCAGGTGCTCGGCATGGGTATCTCCGGGCGTGACCTGATCCTGTTCTTCGGCGGACTGTTCCTGCTGTTCAAGAGCACCGCGGAGATCTACCACAGCCTGGAGGGCGCCGAGGAGGCGCAGCAGGCCGGCGGCAAGGCCTATGGTTTCATGGGCATCATCGTGCAGATCGCCATCATCGACATCGTCTTCTCCCTCGACTCGGTGATCACCGCCGTCGGCCTGGTCGACAATGTCCAGGTGATGATCGCCGCCATCGTCATCTCGGTGCTGGTGATGATGCTCTCGGCCGGCACCATCAGCGACTTCATCGACCGCCACCCGAGCCTGAAGATGCTCGCCCTGTCGTTCCTCATCGTGGTTGGCACCGTGCTGGTGGCCGAAGCTTTCGACGTGCATGTGCCCAAGGGCTATGTGTACTTCGCCATGGCCTTCTCGCTGGCGGTGGAGGCGATCAACATTCGCCTGCGCGCCGCCCGCGCGCGCGCACGTCAGGAGACGCCGGAGCCGGTGCAGCTGCGCAAGGCTTCGCCGGACTGACCGGCGAGGCTGGGCGCCTTGCCTGGCAGGGGGTAGGCTATTGGGCCTGTCCTTGTTTCCTTCACTTGTTCTGAGGTATCTGCCATGGCACTGCAAACCTGGCTCGCCTTCTTCGTCGCCTGCTGGGTGATCAGCCTGTCGCCCGGTGCCGGGGCCATCGCCTCGATGTCCGCCGGGCTGCAGTACGGCTTCTGGCGCGGCTACTGGAACGCCTTGGGTCTGCAACTGGGCCTGGCCTTGCAGATCCTGATCGTCGCCGCCGGCGTGGGCGCGCTGCTGGCGACCTCGGCGCTGGCCTTCAGCCTGATCAAGTGGTTCGGCGTGGCCTATCTGGCGTATCTCGGCTATCGCCAGTGGCAGGCCCTGCCCGCCGAGATGGCGGCCGAAACCATCCGCCCGCTGGGGCGACCGCTGGTGCTCGTGAGCCGCGGCTTTCTGGTCAACATCAGCAACCCCAAGGCGATCGTGTTCATGCTCGCGGTGCTGCCGCAGTTTCTCGATCCAAAGGCGCCGTTGCTCGGCCAGTACCTGCTGATGGGGCTGACCATGATCGCTGTCGACTTGGTGGTGATGGCTGGCTACACCGGGCTCGCCTCGCGGGTCCTGCGGTTGCTGCGCTCGCCCGGCCAACAGCGGCTGATGAACCGTACCTTCGCCGGGCTGTTCGTCGGCGCCGCGGCGCTACTGGCCACCCTGCGCCGCGCCCCGGCCTGACTCCGCGCCGCGCTCACCATTCGATCGGCTGGCCGTCCCAGGCCCAGAAGCTGCCGGACTGCGGCGGACCGTGGCGCTCGACCTGCTCCAGCAGCCGGGCGGCGGCGAAGGCGGGGCTGAACAGCTTGTCGGCCGGCACGTTGCGCTGAAACGGCCGGGACAGCTCGGTGGCGGTGGTGCCCGGATGCAGGGCGAGCACACAGGCCTCGGGGTTGAGTCGGGCCAGTTCGATGCTGGCGGTGTGCAGCAGCTGGTTCAGTGCGGCCTTGCTGGCGCGGTAGCTGTACCAGCCGCCGAGGCGGTTGTCGCCGATCGAGCCGACTCGTGCCGAGAGGGCAGCGATGGTGCACGGATGACGGCCGCGCAGCAGTGGCAACAGGTGCTTTAGCAGCAGGATCGGGGCGAAGGCGTTGGTCTGGAAGGCCGCCTGCAGGCCCGGCAGATCCAGTTGCGCCAGGCCCTTCTCGGCGCTCGCCGCGCCGTCGTGCAGCACCCCGGTCGTGCACAGCAGCAGGTGCAGGCGCGGCAGGCAGTCCTGCAGCCGTACGGCCAGCCGGCTCAACGCTTGCTCGTCGCAGGCATCCACATCCAGGCAGCGCAGGCGTTCGCCATGGCGCTCGAGCAGCTCGGTCAGGCCCGGCGACTCGCTGGCATGCCGGGCGATGGCCCACACGCCGGCGACCTCCTCGCGCTGCAGCAGTTGTTCGACGAGGGCCAGGCCAATGCCGCGGCTGGCGCCGCAGACCAGGGCATTGGCGGGTTCCTGCAGGCGATCCCATAGGTGCATGGCGAAGACTCCGCTGGGTGGCGACAAAAGGTCGCATGATGAAGGTGGCCCGGGGCTTGAGAGCGGATCCGGGGAGGACAATAATCAAACACTATTAATTCTTATTTGGATTGGCCCCATGTCGTCTTCCCGTATTCTGCCCTGGCTGCTGGTGCCTGTGCTGGCGCTGTGCAGCCTGTGCGCCTTGGCCGAGCCCGCTGCAGACGCGGCGCAGGCCCTGCACCTGCTGGGCTACCTGGGCGCGGACTATCCGGCGACCGTGGCCAATGGCGAAGTGGTCGATGCTGGCGAGTACCGCGAGCAACTGGAGTTTCTCGGTGTGCTGCAGGGCCTGATTGTCGCGCTGCCGGCACGCCGCGAGCAGGTCGAACTGGAGCAGGGTATCGCCAGCCTACGCCAGGGCATCGAGCGGCGCGAGCAGGGCAGTGCCGTCGCCGCCCAGGCTCGGCAACTGGCCGCCACCCTGGCCAGGGCCTATGCGGTCAGCCAGACGCCGGCCATCACCCCCGATCCGGCTCGCGGCGCACCGCTGTTCGCCCAACACTGCAGCGTTTGCCACGGCCAGCAGGGCGCCGGCGACGGCCCCGCCGGGATCGGCCTGGAACCGCCGCCCGCCAACCTGCGGGACCTGGCGCGGATGGACCGGCTGAGCCTGTACGACCTGTACAACACCATCGGCCTGGGCATCGACGGCACCGACATGACGGCCTTCGCCGATCAGCTCGACGAGCGCCAGCGCTGGGATCTGGCCAGCTATATTGCCGGCTTCAGCGCCGCGCCGGCGGCCGAGGCCGCGCCCTTTACCCTGGCTGCCCTGGCGGCCACCACCCCCGCGCAGGTGGCCGCGGAGCAGGGCGCGGCGGCCGCGGCGGCATTTCGTGCCCAGCGGGCCCGGCCGCCGGCTCAGCAGCGCGGGCCGCTGCAACTGATCGAACACAGCCGCACCACCCTGGAGCAGAGCCTGCTGGCCTATGGCCGCGGTGAACGCGAGCAGGCCTACGACCTCTCGGTCGGCGCCTACCTGGAAGGCTTCGAGCTGGTCGAGAGCGCCCTGAACAATCTCGATCCGGACCAGCGCAAGACCACCGAGAAGGCGCTGATGGCCTACCGTCAGGCGCTGCAGGATGGCGCTTCGCTGCCCCTGGCGGCGCAACGCCTGGAGGCGGCCAAGGTCGAGTTGGACAAGTCCGCGGCCCTGCTCGACGGTGGCGGCCTGTCGGACTCGCTGAGCTTCTTTTCCAGCTTGCTGATCCTGCTGCGCGAGGGCCTGGAGGTGATCCTGGTACTGGCGGCGATCCTCGCTTTCCTGCGCAACACCGGACAGCAGCGGGCGGTGCGCAGTGTGCACCTGGGTTGGGGGCTGGCGTTGCTGGCCGGGGTCGGCACCTGGGCGCTTGCGGCCTACCTGATCGACGTCAGCGGCGCCCAGCGCGAGATGCTCGAAGGCATCACTGCCTTGTTCGCCAGTGTCATGGTGCTCTGGCTCGGGGTGTGGATGCACGACCGCCGCCATGCGGCCGCCTGGCAGGACTACATCAAGAGCAGCCTGGTCGGCGGTGGCGGGCGTTTCGGCTTCGCCCTGCTGGCCTTCTTCTCGGTCTACCGCGAGCTGTTTGAAGTGATCCTGTTCTACGAGACGCTCTGGCTGCAGGCCGGCCCGCAGGGCCATGGCCTGGTCCTGGCCGGCGCTGGCGCGGCGCTGCTGCTGTTGCTCGGCCTGGCCTGGGTGATCCTGCGCGGCTCACGCAAGCTGCCCTTGGCGACCTTCTTCAGCGCCAACGCGGTGCTGCTCTGCGTGCTGGCGGTGGTGTTCGCCGGCCACGGCGTCGCCGCCCTGCAGGAGGCCGGCGTGCTGGCGACTCGCCCCGTGGCCTTCTTCGATTTCGACTGGCTGGGCATTCATGCCGATGGCTACAGTCTGGCGGCCCAGGGGCTGGCCCTGGCGATGATCGCGCTGCTCTACGGGCGCAGCTGGGTTGGCGAGCGGCGCCGGAGCCCGCTCGGCGCGGCCTGAGGCTCGCGCCTGCCGACGTCCGGCAAATGACCTAAGATGCCGGGATTGAGCGACAGGGCGACGGAGGGTGAAGGCCGATGCGAGTGTGGATAGATGCCGATGCCTGCCCGCGGGCGGCGCGCGATCAGGTGGTGAAGTTCGCCCTCAAGCGGGGCTTAGAGGTGGTGCTGGTCGCCGGCCAGCCGGTGGCCCGGCCGAGCTTCGCCTGTGTGCGCCTGATCGTGGTGCCGAGCGGGCCGGATGCGGCCGATGATTACCTGGTCGAGCACGCCGTGCCGGGCGAGCTGGTGATCTGCAGCGACGTGCCGCTGGCCGATCGCCTGGTCAAGCAGGGCGTGGCCGCCCTCGACCCGCGTGGCCGCGAATTCGACGAGCGCAATATGGGCGACAAGCTGGCCACCCGTAATCTGTTCACCGAGCTACGCGAGCAGGGCCAGGTCGGTGGCGGCCAGGCCGCCTACTCGGACAAGGACCGGCAGACCTTCGCCAACTCGCTGGACCGCATCCTCACCCGTCTGGCGCGTGCCTAACCGCAGAGGTAGGTGCCGGTGCCCACGGCGACCAGGGTGCCGTCGTCGCTGTGCAACTCGCTGCGCACCACCGCCACCTTGTTGCCCGAGCGCAGCAGCACCGCGCTGGGGGTGAAACGCTGGCCGCGGCCGGGACGCAGATAGTCGATGCGCAGGTCGATGGTGCCCAGCTTCGACAGCCGGGCCATGCGCTCGGCGCTGGACAGGTGCTGGTGACGCTCGAAGGCGCCGATCAGGGCCATGGCGCCACCGGCCACGTCCAGCAGCGACGAGATCACGCCGCCATGCAGGATGCCGTGGACGAAGTTGCCGATCAGCTCGGGCTTCATCGGCAGGTGCATGGTCACCCGCTGGGTGCTGAGCTCATCGAGCTGGATGCCGAGCACCTGGTTGAACGGGATGTGCTGGAAAAAACTGCTCACCGCCTGCTGCAGTTCGGCGGTGAGTTCGAAGGGTTGGCTGGTCATCGGCGCCATGCTCGCTGGGGATTGTCGTCACGCTGCCGCACTCCCGGGCACTTGGCCAGGGGTGCGGCGGGAGTGGCGCGCGCATTGGCCGGATCGGCCTGCTGAGGGTCAGTCGGCGTGGGTCAGTTCCAGCACCCGGTCGACCAGTTTGTTGATCCCCGCCGCCGCCTGGCTGATCGACTGGGCGAGCATGTAGGCCGGGGTGGTGACCAGCTTGTGCAGCGGGTCTTCGATGATTTCGGTCACCTCGCATTCCTTGTGCACGGCGCCCATCTGCTCCAGGGTGGCGACCGTGTCGTGGTCGTTGCCGACGGTGCAGACGATGCCGGCGCCGAAGATCTTCGCCGCCAGGGCCGGGGCGATGCAGATCAGGCCCACCGGTTTTTCCGCCTTGACGAAGCCCTGGGCGGCGTTCAGCACATCGGGCTGTACCGTGCAGGTGGCGCCACTCAGGGCGAAGTCGGAGAGGTTCTTGGCCACGCCGAAGCCGCCGGGCATGATCAGCGCATCGAAGTCGGCGACGTGCAGCTCGCGTACGTCCTTGATCTTGCCGCGGGCGATACGCGCCGACTCGACCAGCACGTTGCGGGTTTCGTCCGCCTCGTCGCCGCTGTAGTGGTCGACCACGTGCAGCTGGTTCACGTTCGGTGCGAAGCACTGGACCTCGGCGCCGCGCTGGTCGAGGCGCAACAGGGTAATCACGCTCTCGTGGATTTCCGAGCCGTCGTAGACCCCACAGCCGGAAAGAATCACCGCTACCTTCTTGTTCATCGTCTACTCCTGGTCATGGTTCGGGGCCGAGGTGGGCGCGCAGAAAGTCGCTGGCTCGCAGTCGCGCATCCTCGGCGAGTTGGGGTTGGTAGGTGGCCAGTTCGCTGGCATGGTCGAACACGTGGCCGGCGTGCGCATAGCGCTGCACCTGTACGGCGCCGACTGGCAAGCCATCCAGGGCCTGCAGGCATTGGCGGGGATCGGTCACCCGGTCTTCGCCGGCCAGCAGCATCAGCAGCGGCGGGTCGGCGCTCAGGTGGCGCTGCAGCTGGGCCGGAAAGCCGCAATAGGGATAGTAGGTGATCGCCGCCTTGACCCGGGCCAGGCCTTGCGGGCCCGGCGCCGAGAAGCCATGCCCGGCCGCGCCGCCATAGGCCAGGGCATCGAGTACGCTCCAGCCGCCATGGGAGAAGCCGAGCAGCGCCAGACGCCGGCCATCGACCTGCGGCAGCTGCGCCGCCAGCTCGATGGCCGCGTAGACGTCCAGCGCCCGCTGATTGCCCCAGAGCCGCTTGCCGGCGCATACCGGCCGCCAGTCGTCGATGCCGCGTGCGGCGAAACTGTCGACGAACAGGGCGGCATAGCCGGCCGGCAGCAGCCAGGCCTTGACGCTGTCGACCATCGCCTGGCGTTGCCCGCTGCAGCCATGAAACACCAGCACGGTGGCGAAGGGGCCGGCCCCGGTCGGCGTAAACAGGCTCAGCTGGGGGGCCAGACGGGCCTTCGCCCTGGCCAGGTCGTCGTGCGCGGGCAACAGCGCGGCGCGATAGGGATAGAGCCCGAGCAGGGCGGCCAGGCTCAGCAGGATCAGGCCGCACAGGAGCCAGCGAAGGGATCGGCGCATGCTGTCGTCAAATGTCTCTCGGGTTGTCGTGGTGCGCCGCGGGCGGCACGCCGCCAGCGCGTTAGGATCTAGTGCAATCCTAGCCCTTGCCTTCGTACAGGGATATGACGCCGACATGAATTACATCCTCTACGCCGTGCCCGGGTTTTTCGCCCTGATGGCCCTCGAATGGCTGGCCGACCGCTGGCGGGGCCTCAGCAGCTATCGCCTGGCCGATACGCTGAACAGCTTGAGTGCCGGCATGCTCTCGATCACCACGGGCCTGCTGAGCAAGGCGCTCGGTCTGCTCGCCTACGGCTGGGCATGGCAGCACTGGGCGCTGGCCGAGTGGCCCGCGGACAACCCCTGGCTGTGGTTCCTGGCCTTCCTCGGCTACGACCTCTGCTATTACTGGCTGCACCGCCTGGGCCATGAGCGCAACCTGCTCTGGGCGGCGCACGCGGTGCATCACCAGAGCGAGGAGTACAACCTCAGCACGGCGTTGCGCCAGACCAGCAGCGGCTTTCTCCTGGGCTGGGTCTTCTACCTGCCGCTGGCCCTGCTCGGGGTGCCGCCGCTGGTGTTCCTCACGGTCGGGGCACTGAACCTGCTCTACCAGTTCTGGGTGCATACCCGCCATGTGCCCAAGCTCGGCTGGCTGGAGTGGATTTTCATCACCCCGTCCAGTCACCGCGTGCACCATGCGCAGAACCCGGTGTACATGGATCGCAATTACGGCGGCGTATTCATCCTCTGGGACCGGCTGTTCGGCAGCTATCAGGAAGAACTGGACGAGCAGCCGGCGATCTTCGGTGTGACCACGCCGCTGGCCAGCTGGAATCCGCTGTGGGCCAATCTGCAGGTGTACGTGGCGCTCTGGCGGGATGCGCGGCGCGCGGCGTCCTGGTGGGACCGGCTGCGCATCTGGTTTATGCCCACCGGCTGGCGCCCGACGGATGTCGCGGCGCGGTATCCGCAGGTCAAGCCGAACCTGAGCCGGTTCGTCAAATTCGAGGTGCCGCTGAGCCGCTACCAGCGGCTCTATGCGATCGTGCAGTTCAGTGGCTATCTGTTGGCCAGCTGCTACCTGCTGGCGATTGCCGAGGGGCAATCGGTGCAGGCGCTAAGCCTAGCCTGTGTCTGGCTGGCCCTGGGGCTCTACAGCCTCGGGGTATGGCTGGAGAACCGGACTTGGGCGCGGGCGCTGGAGGGCGTCCGGCTGCTGGCCAACCTGCCGCTGTTCGCCCTGGCCGACGGCCTCGGGCTGCTGGCCATGGATGGGCGTGGCTGGGCCCTGCTGCTCGGCTATGGCCTGGCCAGCGCACTGGCCCTGTACCTCGCTCCGCGCCCGGTACAGGTGCTGCCGGCCTGAGGCGGGATGGCGGTAGCCGGGCCGGCAATCGCCCTCGCCGAGGTTGCCGTCTGCTGGCGATGCGCACTCTGTCGCCGCGGTCGGCCGGCGCAGGGCGGGGCCTGGCTCTTCGGCCCAGGCGGAAAACCGCGGGCGACTCGACGGATGCGGGCCGGCGCGACCACAATGGGCCTGCGGCGGACCGTCGCTGATCCGCTATGACGGTCATCAATTGGTCATAATGTCCGCTTATAACTGTCACACTCGCCCGCTGTGCGGGCTCTGGAGCCTGTTGTGAGTAATCGCCTGTTCCCCGCCTCTCGCCTGCGCCGCAATCGCCGCGATGAGTTTTCCCGGCGCCTGGTGCGCGAGCACCGCCTCAGTGTCGATGACCTGATCCTGCCGGTGTTCGTCCTCGACGGCGAAGGCCGCCGCGAGGCCGTGCCCTCGATGCCGGGCGTGGAGCGGCTGTCGATCGACCTGCTGTTGCAGGAGGCCGAGCGCTGGGTCGCCCTGGGCATCCCGGCGCTGGCGCTGTTTCCGGTGACGCCGCTGGAGAAGAAGTCGCTGGATGGCGCCGAGGCCTGGAACCCCGAAGGTATTGCCCAGCGCGCGATTCGCGCCCTGCGCGAGCGCTTCCCGGAACTGGGGGTGATCAGCGACGTGGCCCTCGACCCGTTCACCACCCATGGTCAGGACGGCATTCTCGACGAACACGGCTATGTACAGAACGACATCACCGTCGATGCCCTGGTCAAGCAGGCGCTGTCGCATGCCGCTGCCGGGGCCCAGGTGGTGGCACCCTCGGACATGATGGACGGTCGCGTGCAGGCGATCCGCGAGGCGCTGGAGCTAGCCGATCACACCAATGTGCGCATCATGGCCTATTCGGCCAAGTACGCCAGCGCCTACTATGGCCCGTTCCGCGACGCGGTTGGCTCGGCCGCCAACCTCGGCAAGGGCAGCAAGAATACCTACCAGATGGATCCGGCCAATGGCGACGAGGCACTGCACGAAGTCGCCGCCGACCTGGCCGAGGGCGCCGACATGGTGATGGTCAAGCCGGGCATGCCCTACCTGGACATCCTCTGGCGGGTCAAAGATGAATTCCGCGTGCCGACCTTTGTCTATCAGGTCAGCGGCGAATATGCCATGCACATGGCGGCGATCCAGAATGGCTGGCTGTCCGAGGCGGTGATCCTCGAGTCGCTGACTGCCTTCAAACGCGCCGGCGCCGATGGCATCCTCACCTATTTCGCCGTGCGTGCGGCTGAACTGTTAAAGCAGGGGCAATGACCCCGCCGGGAACCCAGTAATGAACACCGAAGGACTCAACGCCAGCGAACTGCTCGATGCCCAGACGACCGCCGTCGAGCGTGCCGAAGAGGCGCCCGCTCCCGTGGAGGCCCCCGTTGCGCCGCCCGCACCGGTGCCTGCACCGGTGGTGCCGGGGTTGGACGATAGCAGCCTGTACATCCACCGTGAGCTGTCACAGCTGCAATTCAATATCCGCGTGCTGGAGCAGGCGCTGGACGAGTCCTACCCATTGCTGGAGCGTCTGAAGTTCCTGCTGATCTTCTCCAGCAACCTCGACGAGTTCTTCGAGATCCGCGTCGCCGGCCTGAAGAAGCAGATCAATTTTGCCCGCGAACAGGCGGCGGCCGACGGTTTGCAGCCGCATCAGGCGCTGGCGCGGATCTCCGAGCTGGTCCACGAGCAGGTCGACCGCCAGTACGCGATTCTCAACGACGTGTTGTTCCCGGCGCTGGCCAAGCACAACATCAACTTCATCCGTCGCCGCCACTGGAACACCAAGCTCAAGGCCTGGGTGCGCCGTTACTTCCGCGACGAGATCGCGCCGATCATCACCCCGATCGGCCTGGACCCGACCCACCCGTTCCCCCTGTTGGTGAACAAGAGCCTGAACTTCATCGTCGAGCTGGAGGGGGTCGATGCCTTCGGCCGCGATTCCGGCCTGGCGATCATCCCGGCGCCACGCCTGCTGCCGCGAATCATCAAGGTTCCGGAGGAGGTCGGCGGCCCCGGTGACAACTACGTGTTCCTCTCCTCGATGATCCATGCCCACGCCGACGACCTGTTCCAGGGCATGAAGGTCAAGGGCTGCTACCAGTTCCGCCTGACCCGCAACGCCGACCTCTCGGTGGATACCGGCGATGTCGAGGACCTGGCCCGCGCGCTGCGTGGCGAGCTGTTCGCCCGCCGCTACGGCGATGCGGTGCGCCTGGAGGTGGTCGACACCTGTCCGAAGAACCTGTCGGATTACCTGCTCAAGCAGTTCGGTCTGAGCGAGAGCGAGCTCTATACGGTCAGTGGCCCGGTCAACCTGACCCGGCTGTTCAGCATCACCGGCCTGGCCAGCCATCCGGAGCTGCAGTACACGCCCTTTACCCCGGTAATCCCCAAGCTGTTGCAGAACAGCGACAACATCTTCAGCGTGATCAGCAAGCAGGACATCCTCCTGCTGCATCCCTTCGAGTCCTTCACGCCGGTGGTCGATCTGCTGCGCCAGGCGGCCAAGGACCCGCACGTGCTGGCGATCAAGCAGACCCTGTACCGCTCCGGAGCCAATTCGGAGATCGTCGATGCCCTGGTCGAGGCGGCGCGCAACGGCAAGGAGGTCACCGCGGTGATCGAATTGCGCGCACGCTTCGACGAGGAGTCCAACCTGGCCCTGGCGAGCCGCCTGCAGGCCGCCGGCGCGGTGGTAATCTACGGCGTGGTCGGGTTCAAGACCCACGCCAAGATGATGCTGGTGCTGCGCCGCGAGAACGGCGATATCGTTCGCTATGCGCACCTGGGCACCGGCAACTACCACGCCGGCAACGCCCGGCTGTACACCGACTACAGCCTGCTCACCGCCGACGTGGCCCTGGGCGAGGACGTGGCCAAGCTGTTCAGCCAGCTGATCGGCATGGGCAAGACCCTGCGCATGAAGAAGCTTTTGCACGCGCCCTTCACCCTGAAGAAGACCCTGCTCGACCTGATCGCCAAGGAAACCGCCTTGGCCGCCGAGGGCAAGCCGGCGCACATCATGGCCAAGTTCAACTCGTTGACCGACGCCAAGGTGATCCGGGCACTGTACAAGGCGAGCCAGGCGGGGGTGAAGATCGAGTTGGTGGTGCGCGGCATGTGCTGCCTGCGTCCGGGGGTGCCGGGGGTTTCGCACAATATCCAGGTGCGCTCGATCATCGGTCGCTTCCTCGAGCACACTCGGGTGTTCTACTTCCTCAATGGCGGCGAAGAGAAGATCTACCTGTCCAGTGCCGACTGGATGGAGCGCAACCTCGACAAGCGGGTCGAGACCTGTTTCCCGGTGGAAGGCAAGAAGCTGATTCTGCGGGTCAAGAAGGAGCTGGAGAGCTATCTGACCGACAACACCCAGAGCTGGGTGCTGCAGGCCGATGGTCGCTACGTGCGCCTCAGTCCGACCGGCAACCAGAACCCGCGTAGCGCCCAGGCCGGTCTGCTGGAGAAGCTCACCACGCCGCTGGTCAGTGTGCGCTGAGGTTGATCTCGATGCGCTTGAGCCACTCCGCTTCCTGGGCGAAGTCGGCCTGGGTCAGCGGGTTGGCCTCGAGCCAGCCATCGGGAAAATGCAGCTGCAGCTGCTGCTCGCTGGCCTGCAGGCGCACCCTGGGCATTTCCTGACCGCCGCGGATGTGATGGAACAGGATGGCGAAGCGTAGCAGCACGCACAGGCGCATCAGCTTGACGCCCTCGGCGCCGAAGGCAGCGAACTTGTCCTTGGGAATGTTGCGCCGGTGGCCGCGCACCAGCAGGGCCAGCATCTGCTGGTCCTGGCGCGAGAAGCCGGCCAGGTCGGAGTGTTCGATCAGGTAGGCGCCGTGCTTGTGGTACTGGTAGTGGGCGATGTCCAGGCCCAGCTCATGGACCCGTGCCGCCCAGGTCAGCAGCTCGCGGTGCCACTCGTCGCCCAGTTCCCAGCTGTCCGCCACCTGGTCCAGCGCCGACAATGCCTTGCTCTCGACCCGTGCGGCCTGTTCCAGGTCGACGTGATAGCGCTCCATCAGGGCGCTCAGGGTGCGCTCGCGGACGTCCTCGTGGTGGTGGCGGCCGAGCAGGTCGTAGAGCACGCCTTCGCGCAGGGCGCCCTCGGAGTGGCTCATGCGCTGGATCTCGCAGGCATCGAAGATGGCTTCGAGAATCGCCAGGCCGGCCGGGAAAATGGCCCGCCGGTCCACCTTGATCCCGTCGAGGTCGAGCTTGTCCACCTCGCCGAGCTTGAAGATCTTGCGCTTGAGCCAGGCCAGCCCCTCCGGATTGACCTCGCCGCCGCCCAATCCCGCGGCCTGGATGGCCAGGCCGATGGCCTTGATGGTGCCGGAGGCGCCCACCACATCCTGCCAGCCATGGCGGCGCAGGGCGTACTCGATGCCCATCAGCTCCAGGCGCGCCGCGGTATAGGCCTGGGCATAGCGGGCCGGGGTGATCTTGCCGTCGCGGAAGTAGCGCTGGGTGTAGCTGACGCAGCCCATCTGCAGGCTCTCGCGCAGCAGCGGCTCGAAACGCTGGCCGATAATGAATTCGGTGCTGCCACCGCCGATGTCGGTCACCAGGCGCTTGCCCGGTGTGTCGGCGATGCTGTGGGAGACGCCGAGGTAGATCAGGCGGGCTTCCTCGCGACCGGAAATGACTTCCACCGGACAACCCAGCACTTCTTCGGCGCGGCGGATGAAGGTGTCGCGGTTGACCGCTTCACGCAGTGCATTGGTGCCGACCACGCGCACCGCACCCTCCGGCAGGCTGGCGGTCAACTGGGCGAAGCGACGCAGGCAGTCTAGGCCGCGCTGCATGGCCTCCTCGCTGAGCAGGCGCTGCTCATCGATGCCGGCGGCCAGTTGCACCTTGTCGCCCAGGCGCTCGAGGATGCGGATCTCGCCGTGGTCGGCCTTGGCCAGGACCATGTGGAAACTGTTGGAGCCCAGGTCGATAGCTGCAATCAAGGGAAAAGACTCGGCTGGAGTATGCGGCATGGTGATAGTGTCTCGATGCGGAACGCAGTCATCCTGCCATGATCGACCGGGCACGCCAACGCATACTGATGTCGCATCCCTGCTCGACTGACGCGCGGGACCTGCGTCTGCCAGCCTGCTTGCCGCTTCGGCCCGTCAGCGATTCGGCGGACAAAACACGGAGTATTTGTCTGGCCTCATAGAGAAGCTCAATGGCGCGAGCCTTCCTGTGCCAGAAAAGCCGGGCTATGATGTCGACAACTTTTTGCTTCCGAACACGGAGACTTTCCATGAGCGAATTCATCACCAACGTCAGCGATGCCAGCTTCGATCAGGACGTCATCCAGGCCGAAGGTCCGGTGCTGGTCGATTACTGGGCTGAATGGTGTGGCCCTTGCAAGATGATTGCTCCGGTACTCGACGAGATCGCCCAGACCTACCAGGGCAAGCTCAAGGTCTGCAAGCTGAACATCGACGAGAACCAGGAAACCCCGCCGAAGTACGGCGTGCGCGGTATTCCGACCCTGATGCTGTTCAAGAACGGCAACGTCGAGGCGACCAAGGTCGGCGCCCTGTCCAAGTCGCAATTGGCCGCCTTCCTCGACAGCAACATCTGATTTCGCTGTCGGCAAGAGCCCCGTTTTTGCGGGGCTTTTTTCCATGTGAAGGCTAGACGCCTTCGTCAGGCCGGTGTTACATTCGGCCTCGCTGCATTTTCTATGCGGCCCTCTGCACTCCGTCGCCGGCGCTCCTCTTGGTCGAACCTTCGACACCCAAGCAGGCGGTTCAATCGCCTTCTCCGCGGCGCGGCCTCTCAAGCCTAATAGCTTATTTTCCCCTCCTTCATGATTACGTCATTCCTATGAATCTGACCGAACTCAAGCAAAAGCCGATCACCGAACTGCTGGAAATGGCCGAACAGATGGGCCTGGAGAACATGGCCCGTTCGCGCAAGCAGGACGTGATCTTCTCGCTGCTGAAAAAACACGCGAAGAGCGGCGAGGAAATCTCCGGTGATGGCGTGCTGGAGATCCTCCAGGACGGTTTCGGCTTCCTGCGTAGCGCGGACGCCTCCTACCTGGCCGGCCCGGATGACATCTACGTGTCGCCGAGCCAGATCCGCCGCTTCAACCTGCGCACCGGCGACACCATCGTCGGCAAGATCCGCCCGCCGAAAGAAGGCGAGCGCTACTTCGCGCTGCTCAAGGTCGACACGATCAACTACGATCGACCGGAGAACGCCAAGAACAAGATCCTGTTCGAGAACCTGACCCCGCTGTTCCCCAACAAGCGCCTGATCATGGAGGCCGGCAACGGCTCCACCGAGGACATCACCGGCCGGGTGATCGACCTCTGCGCCCCGATCGGCAAGGGCCAGCGCGGCCTGATCGTCGCCCCGCCGAAAGCGGGCAAGACCATCATGCTGCAGAACATCGCGGCCAACATCACCCGCAACAACCCCGAGTGCCACCTGATCGTCCTGCTGATCGACGAGCGCCCGGAGGAAGTGACCGAGATGCAGCGCACCGTGCGCGGCGAAGTGGTCGCCTCGACCTTCGACGAGCCGCCGACCCGCCACGTGCAGGTCGCCGAGATGGTGATCGAGAAGGCCAAGCGCCTGGTCGAGCACAAGAAGGACGTGGTCATCCTGCTCGACTCCATCACCCGCCTGGCGCGTGCCTACAACACCGTGATCCCGAGCTCCGGCAAGGTGCTCACCGGTGGTGTCGACGCCCATGCCCTGGAGAAGCCCAAGCGCTTCTTCGGCGCCGCCCGTAACATCGAGGAAGGCGGCTCGCTGACCATCATCGCCACCGCGCTGGTCGAGACCGGCTCGAAGATGGACGAGGTGATCTACGAGGAGTTCAAGGGCACCGGCAACATGGAGCTGCCGCTGGACCGGCGGATCGCCGAGAAGCGCGTGTTCCCGGCCATCAACATCAACCGTGCGGGCACCCGCCGCGAAGAGTTGCTGACCGCCGAGGACGAACTGCAGCGCATGTGGATCCTGCGCAAGCTGCTGCACCCGATGGACGAAATCGCCGCCATCGAGTTCCTCATCGACAAGCTCAAGGCGACCAAGACCAACGACGAGTTCTTCCAGTCGATGCGTCGCAAGTAAGCCGAAGCAGCAAGCGAAAAGCCGGGGCAACCCGGCTTTCGTGCATCTGCGCCGCGCGTCATCCTTCTGAATATCCCAGTTCGGCGCTAAACTTTGCGCCCCCGATTGGACTGCCCCAGACGAGGCTCCTGCATGCAGTATCGCGACCTGCGCGACTTTATCCGCGGCCTGGAGGCGCGCGGCGAACTCAAGCGCATCCAGACACCGATTTCGCCGGTGCTGGAGATGACCGAAGTCTGTGACCGCACCCTGCGCAAGGGCGGTCCGGCGCTGCTGTTCGAGAACCCCACCGGCTTCAGCATGCCGGTGCTCGGCAACCTGTTCGGCACGCCCAAGCGGGTGGCGCTGGGCATGGGCGCCGAAGAGGTCAGCGAATTGCGCGAGATCGGCAAGCTGCTGGCCTTCCTCAAGGAGCCGGAGCCGCCCAAGGGGCTCAAGGACGCCTGGTCCAAGCTGCCGATCTTCAAGAAGGTGCTGTCGATGGCGCCCAAGGTGCTCAAGGATGCGCCCTGCCAGGAGGTGATCGAGGAAGGCGAGGACGTCGACCTGAGCAAGCTGCCGGTGCAGACCTGCTGGCCGGGCGATGTCGGGCCGCTGATCACCTGGGGCCTGACCATCACCAAGGGGCCGAACAAGGAGCGGCAGAACCTCGGCATCTACCGTCAGCAGGTGATCGGCCGCAACAAGCTGATCATGCGCTGGCTCAGCCACCGCGGCGGCGCCCTGGATTTTCGCGACTGGTGCGAAAAGTTTCCGGATCGGCCCTACCCGGTCGCCGTGGCCCTCGGCGCCGATCCTGCGACCATCCTCGGTGCGGTCACCCCGGTGCCGGACAGTCTGTCCGAATACGCCTTCGCCGGCCTGCTGCGCGGCCACAAGACCGAGCTGGTCAAGGCCCGCGGCAGCGACCTGCAGGTGCCGGCCAGCGCCGAGATCGTCCTCGAGGGGGTGATCCATCCCGGCGAGATGGCCGACGAGGGGCCCTACGGCGACCACACCGGCTACTACAACGAGGTCGATCGCTTCCCGGTGTTCACCGTCGAGCGCATCACCCGCCGCCAGCAGCCGATCTACCACAGCACCTACACCGGGCGACCGCCGGATGAGCCGGCGATTCTCGGCGTGGCGCTGAATGAGGTCTTCGTGCCCATCCTGCAGAAGCAGTTTCCCGAGATCAGCGACTTCTATCTGCCGCCGGAGGGCTGCTCCTACCGCATGGCAGTGGTGACCATGAAGAAGCAGTATCCGGGGCACGCCAAGCGCGTGATGCTGGGGGTCTGGTCGTTCCTGCGACAGTTCATGTACACCAAGTTCGTCATAGTCACCGATGACGACATCAATGCGCGGGACTGGAACGACGTGATCTGGGCCATCACCACGCGTATGGATCCCAAGCGCGATACGGTGATGATCGACAATACGCCGATCGACTACCTGGACTTCGCCTCGCCGATTTCCGGGCTGGGCAGCAAGATGGGCTTGGACGCCACCCACAAGTGGCCCGGCGAGACCAATCGTGAGTGGGGCCGGGCCATCGTTCAGGACGAGGCGGTCAAACGCCGGGTCGACGAGCTCTGGGCCGGGTTGGGTATCGACTGATGCGACTAAGCTGGATGTATGGGCGGTTTCCTGGTGGTGCCAGCGCCCTTGGTTTTTCCTGGTGGACTGAATAGTGATGAGAGTGACCCTGCAACCCTCCGGTGCCGTGCTCGAAGTCGAGCCGGGCGAGCGTATCCTCGACGCCGCACGGCGCCTGGGCTACGACTGCCCGCAGAGCTGTCGCAATGGCAATTGCCAGATCTGCGCGGCCCTGCTGGTCAATGGCCGGGTGCGCCAGGCCGGGGCGTCGCATGACCACGGCGAGGTGTTCGCCTGCCTGGCCGAGCCCGAGCAGGACTGCGTGTTGCTGTGGGACGGCGTGCTGTTGCCCGGCGAGCTGCCGGTGCGCGAACTGAGCTGTCAGCTGATCGAGTGCCAGGCGGTCGGTGGCGACGTCTACCGCGTGCTGTTGCGCGCGCCGGCCGGCAAGGTGCCGCGCTACCACGCCGGGCAGTATCTGCTGTTGCAGCGGGGCGATGGCGAGTTCGCCGCGTTTTCCCTGGCCTCGGCGCCACTGTCGGGGCGCGAACTGGAGCTGCACATCCTGGCCCGCGACGCTTCCAGCCGCGCGCTGATCGAGCATTTGCGCGCGCAGGGCTTCGCTCGGGTGCAGTTGCCCTTCGGCGACACCCACCTGGCCGAATTGCCCGATGGTCCCCTGGTGCTGATCGCCGCCGGCACCGGCATGGCGCAGATGCACAGCCTGATCGAGCACTGCCGGGCGGCCGGCTTCGAGCACCCGGTCCATCTGTACTGGGGGGCGCGGCGTCCGGAAGATTTCTATGCGTTGCCCTGCTGGGACGAATGGCAGCAACTGCCCAATCTGTTCCTGCATCAGGTGGTCAGCGACCCGGTCGACTGGCAGGGCCGGCGCGGCCTGCTGCATGAAGCGGTGCGCGAGGACTTCGGCGACCTCAAGGCGCTGCACGTCTACGCCAGCGGTTCGCCGGCGATGGTCTATGCGACCCTTGACGCCCTGGTCGAGGCGGGCATGGACGCTCGGCAGATGCGCGCCGACGTGTTTGCCTACGCGCCGCGCGGTTAGGCGCCGCTCATGAAGAAGGCCGCCAGTTTGGCGGCCTTCTTCGTTGACCAGGCGGCCTGACCGTTGCCGCCAGCCCGTAGGGTGGAAAACCGCGCAGCGTCTTCCGCCGCCCGATTCCCTGGTGGGAACGGTCTGCGCTCGTTTTCCCCTACCGCACCTGCACCACCACCTTGCCCACCGCCTTGCGCTGGCCGAGGGTGTCGATCGCCTGAGCCGCCTGTTCCAACGGATAGGTCTGCGAGACCAGCGGCTTGAGCTTGCCTGCGCTGTGCCAGGCAAACAGCTGCTGGAAATTGGCGGCGTTGTCCTGCGGCTGGCGCTGGGCGAAGGCGCCCCAGAACACTCCGACCACCGCCGCGCCCTTGAGCAGGGCGAGGTTGACCGGCAGTTCGGGGATGCGCCCGCTGGCGAAGCCGACCACCAGCAGGCGGCCATTCCAGGCGATGCTGCGGACGGCCGCATCGAACAGGTCGCCGCCAACCGGGTCGTAGATCACGTCGGCGCCCTGGCCGCCAGTCAGGCGCTTCACCTCGTCTTTCAGGCTGCTGTCGCTGTAGTTGATCAGCTCGTCGGCGCCTGCGGCCCTGGCCACCTCCAGCTTCTCGGCACTGCTCGCCGCGGCGATCACCCGGGCGCCCATGGCCTTGCCGATTTCCACCGCCGCCAGGCCGACGCCACCCGAGGCGCCGAGCACCAGCAGGGTCTCGCCCGGCTGCAGGTTGGCGCGCTGCTTGAGCGCGTGCATCGAGGTGCCGTAGGTCATGCCGAAGGCGGCGGCGCTGGCAAAGTCCATATCCTGCGGAATCGGCATCACGTTGTAGCCGGCTACCGCAACCTGTTCGGCGAAACTGCCCCAGCCGGTCAGGGCCATCACCCGATCGCCGACCTTGAGGTGTTTGATCTTGTCGCCGACCGCCGCGACCACGCCGGCTGCCTCGCCACCCGGGGAGAAGGGGAAGGGCGGCTTGAACTGGTACTTGCCCTCGATGATCAGGGTGTCCGGGAAATTGACTCCGGCGGCATGCACCTCGAGCAGGACCTCGTTGGCCTTGGCGACGGGGCTGGCGATGTCTTCCAGGACCAGGGTTTCGGCGGGGCCGAAGGCTTTGCACAGCACGGCTTTCATCGGGTGGTTCCTTTGCGTGGGTGGTCCTGCAGTGTAGGAGGGCGGTGCGGCGGGTCAACGAGCATGGTCGGTTCTGATGGGCAAGCATAAGCCCGGGGCTTGGGTCGCGGCGCGGCTGTGGCTATGCTAGGGCAACCTTCTGGAGAGCCCATGCCTGTGAAAGCCGTTATCGCCGTGTTGCTAGCCCTGTCGATGCCCCTGCTGGCATCCGCCTCGGAGTCCAAGAGCGAGGGCGAGGAGGGCAAGGCGCCCGTAGTTGCCTATATCAATCTGACGCCCGCGCTGGTGGGCAACTTCGGTGTCGGGCCCAAGCTGAAGTTCTACAAGGCCGATGTCGCCCTGCGCGTCACTGGCAGCGAGGCCGAGGAGAAGGTCAAGCACCATGAGCCCTTGATCCGCAATCAGCTGGTGATGCTGTTTTCCCAGCAAACCGACCAGACCATGGGTGCCGCCGGTGCCAAGGAAGCCTTGCGCCAGGAGGCGCTCAAGCAGGTGCAGGATGTGCTCACTCAGGAAGAGGGCGCGCCGCTGGTCGAGGATCTGTTGTTCAACAACCTGATCATCCAGTAGACGCGCCGTTGCGGCGCGGCTGCCGAGCGAGCCGCTAGGACGGCTCGTGCTGCCAGACGCAGGTGCGGTTGCGTCCCGCGTGCTTGGCCCGGTACAGCGCCTGGTCGCTATGGGCCACCAGGCTCTCAGGTTGCTCGCCGCTGCCAGGCTGGGCCACGGCCACGCCGATGCTCAGGGACAGGCGGCCCAGTGGGCTGGCGGGGTGTTCGATATTCAGCTCGTCGATCTGCCGCTGCACCTCGTCCGCCACGTGCATGGCGCCTTCCAGGTCCGTATCGGGGAGAATGATGGCGAACTCTTCGCCGCCATAGCGGCAGGCAGTATCGCCTTCGCGCTGCTGGCAGCTCTTCAGCACGTCGCCGACCTGGCGCAAGGCGTCATCGCCGGCCAGGTGGCCGAGCTTGTCGTTGTAGGCCTTGAAGTAGTCGATATCCAGCATCAGCAGCGCCAGCGGCGCACCCTGGCGGCGCAGCCGGCGCCACTCGCTGCTCAGCTGGTTGTCGAAGTAACGCCGATTGAACAGGCCGGTCAGGCCATCCTGCTGCGACAGGCGCTGCAGTTGTGCCTCCAGGCGCAGGCGCTCGTTGTTGTCGCGGGAAACCCCGATCAGGTACTCGTGGCCATGCTGCTGGACCAGCTGGGCGCTGATCTCCGCGGGTTGATAGCTGCCATCGCGGCGGCGCATCTGTCGTTGGAAGATGGTCGAGAGCCTGGCCTGCTGGGCCTGGCGCACCTCTTCGAGCCACTGGTGGTAGCCGGGTAGAAGCTGCTCCGGGTCCTCCTTGAGCAGTTCGCTGAAGGCCTCTGCGCTATAGCCCAGGCTGCTGTAGGTGGCCTGGTTCATGTGCAGGACTTCGCGGCTGTAGGGGTCGATGACGAACAGGCCGTCACGGCTGGAGTCGGTGAGGTCGAGCACCAGTTGCAGGCGTTCGCGGCTCTCGCGCAGCACCTGTTCGATCTGCTGGCGCTGGTTGATCTGCAGGTTCAGGTTCTGGTTGCTGGCCTGCAGGGCACCGGCGCGCCGGGCATTCTCCAGGGCCAGCGCCATGGCGGCGACCAGCAGCAGGCTGATGGTCAGGCTGGCGCCGAGCACCACCTGCGGCAGTGGCGTGCTCAGTTGTTCCAGCAGGCGCTCGCTGGGCGTCAGGCGCAGGGCGAAGCTCTGGTTGTTCAACAGGCGCAGCGGCACTTCCTGCTGCAAGGCCACGAGGGTATCGGTGCGTGGGTGGCTGTAGATCGGGTGGCCGGCCTCCAGCAGGTCGGCGCTGAACTGCTCGCTGTCGAGGTTGGCGAGCAGTTCGTCCATCAGCTTGCCGACCCGGAATACGCCCTGCAGAAAGCCGTCGAATACCCGCTCACCCTGTTCGTTGCGAATGTACAGGGGCGTATAGAGGATAAAGCCCCGGCCGCCCTGGACCAGGCCGAAGCTGTTGGAGAAGCGCGGTTCTCCGGCGCCCTTGGCCTGCATCGCCAGATCGAAGTTCGGATGTGCCGGGGTCAGACGAAAGTGCTGGGCGGCTTCGTTGCCCTCTAGGGGCAGGACCCAGCGCATGCGCAGGTCGGCGCCGAGCCACTGGATCGATTGGTAGCCCTTGAAGTGGTTCAGCGAGGATTGGCTATCGATTGTCCATTCGTCCCGGGGAATGCGGCCGCGGTGGTTCCACAGCAGGCCCATGCGGTGCAAATCCTCGACCTGATCGTTCAGGCTGGTTTCCAGCTGGCGTGCCAGGCTGCGGGCCTGGTAGCCGACCCGCTCGGCGATGCGCTCCTGCTGGGCGATCAGCATCTGCCGCCAGATCAGCAGGCTGGCCAGGCACAGGGCCAGCAGCAGCGCCGCAAGCGCCAGGCGTGCGGGCCAGGAGTACTGTGGGCGCGGCGGCGGCATAGGCGGGTTCCGCTGGGTTCGCCTAATTCAATAGCACAGTGCCGGCATGCGATGCCAGCACGACTCAGCGCAGGGCGAGGATTGCCTGCCATTCATCGGTGCTGACCGGCATCACCGACAGGCGACTGCCTTTGTGCACCAGGGGCAGCGCCGTCAGGGCGCTCTGTGCCTTCAGTTGGGGCAGGCGGATCACCTCGGGGAAGGCTTCGACGAAGGCGACATCGACCGCGCTCCAGGGGTTTTTCTCGCTGCTTGCCTTAGCGTCGAAGTAGTGGCTGTGGGGGTCGAGCGCGCTGGGGTCGGGGTAGGCGGCGCGCTCGATACGGGCGATTCCGGCGATCCCCGGTACCGCGCAGCTGGAGTGATAGAAGAAGAACAGGTCGCCGACCTGCATGCCGCGCAGGAAATTGCGGGCCTGGTAGTTGCGTACGCCATCCCAGCGAGCCTGGCCCAGGCGCTGCAGGTCGGCGATGGAGAGTTCGGCGGGTTCTGACTTCATCAACCAAAAAGGCATGAACTTTGCTCCCGGAAGTCCGTCCTTTAGGAGGACACCTTGTCGTATGGGTAGCTGGCGGCCAACTGGCGCCAGAAAATTCCGGTTCGCGACGCTTCGATGGACGGTATCGGGGCATGCGCCAGAGCCTACCGCACGATCCATAAAAATAATTGCCGCCGGTCCACCGTGCGCAGTGTGCCTTGAAGGAGGAGGCATCCTATGAAACGCAAGCCAGACATATTGTGGGTATTGGTCATACTGTTCAGCCTGGGCGTGGTTACCACGGGTTACACCCAGAGTCTGTGGGATCGTCCAATGGACGCGCCGGCCAAACAGTCGTCGACCGTCGGTTGATCGCCGTGCACGCCGCAGGGAACGCGGCGTACTAGTACCAGCCCTTGTCCGTCACCGTTGCCGCGAGCGGCACATCCCAACTGGCCATGGTCAGTCGATCGACCTGCTGGCATTCGTGGGCCAGGCCCAAAAGTGTCGGTTTGTGCCAACTCTTGCGCATGTCGCGATAGCCCAGGCTGCGGTCGTAGAAGCCACCGCCCATGCCGAGTCGACCGCCGTGGCGATCGAAGCCGACCAGTGGCAGCAGGATCAGGTCCAGTGCCCAGATCTTGCGCTGCTTCGCCCGATTGTGGCGGGGTTCGGGGATGCGGAAGCGGTTCGGGGTCATCTTCTCGTTGGCGCGCACGCGCTGGAACACCATCTTGCTGTGCGGCCAGCGGTTCAATACCGGCAGGTAGGTGGCCTTGCCGCGGGCCTGCGCGGCACGCAGCAGTGGGCCGGGATCGATTTCGCCATCGTTGGGCAGGTACAGGGCGATATGTCGGGCACGGCGGAAATGCGGGTGCTGGCTCAGTTGGCGATACAGGTCGCGCGCGGCGCGGCGCTGAGTCGGCAGGTCGAGGGCGCTGCGCGTCTTGCGCAGCAGGCGGCGCAGTTGAGCGCGGGTCAGATCGTTGGCTTCGAGCATGTCAGGCGAGAGACCGGGTGCTGCGGGTGCGCAGCAGGCAGAAATGAGTGACTCCCCGACGTGCCGCTGTCGGTTTAGCCCTTGAACCCGAAAGTTCAAGGTGGAGGTTGCAGGAGGCGTTAAGGCTTTCCGTCAGGCGGACATGCACACCTGCCCCAACATGCAACCCCCGGGTTTGTGCGTATCGGCTCAGGGACATCACCAACTGGCGCACACTCCAGGGAGCGGCGGCCAGTATACCCGAAACTGCCGCCTTGCAATCAGCCACCTTGGCCGTCGCCGTCACTGGCCAAAGCGGAATCGACCCGCTCGAGCAGGTGGCGCACCTGGTCGCGGGTCGAGTTCGAGTGCTGTTCCAGGTGTTGCTGCTTGTGCAACAGCTCGTGGGAAATATTCAGGGCGGCCATCACGGCGATGCGGTCGGCGCCGATGACCTTGCCGCTCGAGCGGATCTCGCGCATTTTGCCGTCCAGGTAGCGGGCGGCGCTTTCCAGGTTGCTGCGCTCCTCCGCTGGGCAGGCGATGCAATAGTCTTTGTCGAGGATATGCACGGTGACGGTATTCGACTGGGTCATGTGTCCTGCTCCAGGGCTTTGAGGCGCGAAATCATCGATTCGACCTTGTGCCGGGCCATTTCGTTCTTTTCGATCAGATGGGCGCGTTCCTCGCGCCAGGCCTTTTCATTCGCCAGGAGAAGTCGGTTGTGGGCCTTAAGCTGCTCGACACGCTGGATCAGCAGGTCCAGCTTGGTCGTAAGGGCGTGCAGGTCGGCGTCTTCCATGGGCTCTCGCTAAGGCAAGGATTGACCGGACTATATAGGCGCGTCCGCGCGCGGGGTCAAACCCGCCGATGGTCTTGCCGCGCCTGCCGGTGCTAGGATACGAGGCCTTCATTCTAGTGATTGCGCCGCCTGGCGCCTAGTTATCTATGCCGACTTCCAGTTCCGCCTATGCCGCCTTCGCCGCGTTGCTTGCCAGCAGCGCCAATCCCGTTTCGCCCGCCGAGTTGCATGGCCTGTTGCTGGGGCGCAGCTGCGCCGGCGCCGGCTTCGATGCCGACGCCTGGCTGGTGGATGCCGCCGAGCTGCTCGGCGAGGCCCCGCAGGAAAGTATCCGCCAGGCCCTGATCGGCCTGCAGGAGATGGTCAAGACCGAATTGACCGGTGATGACGTCGCCGTGGTGCTGCTGCTGCCGCCCGACGAGGCGCCGCTGCAGGAGCGGGCCGCCGCCCTGGGTCAGTGGTGCCAGGGCTTTCTCGGCGGTTTCGGCCTGACGGCTGGCGACAAGGCGCTGAGCGCCGAGGCCATGGAGGTGCTGCAGGACCTGTCGGCCATCGCCCAGGTGCAGAATGCCCTGGAAGAGTCGGAAGACGGCGAGAACGACTACATGGAGGTGATGGAGTACCTGCGCGTCGCCCCGCTGCTGCTGTTCAGCGAGTGCGCCAAGCCCGCGCCAGTGGCGGCCAAGCCCTCGCTGCACTGATTGCCTTCGCCTCAACCAATGGACCCTGCCTGCCCATGATCAGCATCCCCAAGTCGGAATATGCCCGTCGGCGCAAGGCGCTGATGGCGCAGATGGAGCCCAACAGCATCGCCATCCTGCCGGCCGCGCCGGTGTACATCCGCAACCGCGACGTCGAGCACGTCTACCGCCAGGACAGCGACTTCCAGTACCTCTCCGGCTTTCCCGAGCCGGAGGCGGTGATCGCCCTGATTCCCGGGCGCGAGCACGGCGAGTACGTGTTGTTCTGCCGCGAGCGCGACCCGGAGCGCGAGCTCTGGGACGGCCTGCGCGCCGGTCAGGACGGGGCCATCGCCCAGTATGGCGCCGACGATGCCTTTCCCATCGGCGATATCGACGACATCCTCCCCGGCCTGATCGAGGGGCGCGAGCGGGTCTATTACGCCATGGGCACCAACCAGGAGTTCGACCGCCACCTGATGGAGTGGATCAACCAGATTCGCTCCAAGGCGCGCCAGGGCGCCTCGCCGCCCAACGAGTTCGTCGCCCTCGATCACCTGCTGCACGATATGCGTCTGTACAAGTCGGCCAACGAGATCAAGGTGATGCAGGAGGCCGCGGACATTTCCGCCCGTGCCCACATCCGTGCCATGCAAGCCAGTCGCCCAGGGCTGCACGAGTTCCATCTGGAAGCCGAACTGGATTACGAATTCCGCAAGGGCGGGGCGAAGATGCCGGCCTACGGCTCGATCGTCGCCGCCGGCAGGAACGCCTGCATCCTGCACTACCGCGAGAACGACGCGCCGCTCAGGGATGGCGACCTGGTGCTGATCGACGCCGGCTGCGAGATCGACTGCTACGCCAGCGACATCACCCGCTGCTTCCCGGTCAATGGGCGCTTCTCGCCGGAGCAGAAGGCCATCTACGAGCTGGTCCTGGCCGCCAACGAGGAGGCCTTCAAGCACATCGCCCCCGGCAAGCACTGGAACGAGGCCCATGAGGCGACGGTGCGGGTGATCACCGCCGGCCTGGTCGAGCTGGGCCTGCTCGAGGGTGAGGTCGACGCGCTGATCGCGGCCGAGGCCTACAAGCCGTTCTACATGCACCGCGCCGGGCACTGGCTGGGCATGGACGTGCACGATGTCGGCGATTACAAGGTCGGCGGCGAGTGGCGGGTGTTGGAAGTCGGCATGACCATGACCGTCGAGCCGGGGATCTATATCGCCGTCGACAACGACAAGGTGGCGAAGAAATGGCGCGGCATCGGCGTGCGCATCGAGGACGACGTGGTGGTGACCAAGCAGGGTTGCGAGGTACTGACCACCGGCGTGCCGAAGACCGTGGCCGAGATCGAGGCGCTGATGGCGGCCGCGCGCAGCGAGGTCGCCTGAGGCCATGCAGCGGGTCAATCTCGCGATCGTCGGCGGTGGCCTGGTCGGCGCCAGTCTGGCCCTGGCCCTGCAGGACGCGGCCAAGGCGCGCGGCTGGCAGATCTGCCTGATCGAGCCCTTCGCCCCCGGCGACGCCTACCAGCCCAGTTACGATGCGCGTTCCACCGCGCTGTCCTATGGCACCCGGCTGATCTACGAGCGCCTGGGCCTCTGGTCGGCGATTGCCGAGCGGGCCGAGCCGATTCGGCAGATCCATGTCTCCGACCGCGGCCGCTTCGCCGCCGCGCGCCTGCAGGCCGAGGAGGAGGGCGTGCCGGCGCTTGGCTACGTGGTGGAGAACGCCTGGATCGGCCATTGCCTGTGGCAGGCGCTGGACGCCGAGGTGATCAGCTGGCGCTGTCCGGCCGAGGTGACCCGCCTCGACGCCCTGGGCGATGGCTATCGCCTGACCCTCAACGATGAGGCCCAGCTCGACTGCGACCTGGCCATTCTCGCCGACGGCGGCCGCTCCGGGCTGCGCGAGCAACTCGGCATCGCGGTCAGTCGCCAGCCCTATGAGCAAAGTGCCCTGATCGCCAATATCAGCCCCCAGCAGGCCCATGGCGGCCAGGCCTTCGAGCGCTTCACCGACGCGGGCCCCATGGCCCTGCTGCCGCTGTCCGACAACCGCTGCGCGCTGGTCTGGACCCGTCCCTCGGCGGATGCCGAGCGCCTCTTGCGTGTCGACGACCGGGCATTTCTCGCCGAACTGCAGCAGGCCTTCGGCTACCGCCTCGGTGCACTGCGCCAGGTCGGCGCGCGGCACCTCTACCCGCTGGCGCTGGTCGAAGCCCGCGAGCAGGTGCGCCCGCACCTGGTGGTGCTCGGCAATGCCGCCCACAGCCTGCACCCGATCGCCGGGCAGGGTTACAACCTGTCGTTGCGCGATACCCTGGCGCTGACCGAGGCGCTGCTCGGCAGCAGCGCGCCGCTTGGCGAATTCGCCACCCTGCAGGCCTATCTGCGCCGTCAGCGCAGCGACCAGCAGCTGACCGTGGGCTTCTCCGATCGGCTCACCCGCCTGTTCGGCAGCGGCGAGCCGGTACTCGCGGCCGGGCGCAACCTCGGCTTGCTCGGCCTCGATCTGCTGCCGCCGGCCAAGCACTGGTTCGCGCGCCAGGCCATGGGCCTGGGCACCCGTGTGGAGCGCTAGGCATGGACGCCGGACGCAGGGCGCGCAAGGCGCGGTTGCTGCGCTGGGCGCTGAACCTGTATCCGCCCTATCTCGGCGCCGGGGTGCGGGTGCGTCAGATCAGCGCAGACTTCCGTCGGGTGCGGGTGAAGATGGGCCTGGGCTGGTATAACCGCAACTACGTCGGCACCCAGTTCGGCGGCAGTCTCTACTCGATGACCGACCCCTTCTTCATGCTGATGCTGATGGAGAACCTCGGCGGCGATTATGTCGTCTGGGACAAGGCCGCGCACATCGATTTCATTGCCCCAGGCAGAGGGCCGGTGTACGCCGACTTCGGTCTCGAGGCCAGCCTGCTCGAGCAGATCCGTGCCCGCACCGCCGGTGGTGACAAGTACCTGCCCGAGCTGCAGGTCGAGGTGCGCGACGGCGCCGGCGCCCTGGTGGCGAGGGTGCACAAGACTCTCTACGTGCGGCTCAAACCCCGCCTGCGACAGGCCGCTTAAGGAATGGACATGCGTGCAGATTTGATCATCGTCGGCGCCGGTATGGTCGGCAGCAGCCTAGCCCTGGCCCTGCAGGAGACCGGCCTGGAGATACTGCTGGTCGATGGCGGGCCGCTCAGCGTCTCGCCGTTCGCCGCCGCCGCACCCTTCGAGCCGCGGGTCAGTGCCTTGTCGATCGCCAGCCAGCGGGTACTCGAGCGCCTCGGTGCCTGGGCCGGCATCCTCGCCCGGCGCAGCAGCCCCTATGCACAGATGCGGGTGTGGGATGGCTCCGGCACCGGGCAGATCCATTTCAGCGCCAGCAGCGTGCATGCCGACACCCTCGGCCACATCATCGAGAACCGGGTGGTGCAGGATGCCCTGCTCGAGCGCCTGCACGACAGCAGCATCGGCCTGCTGGCCGGCGCTCGGGTGGAGCAGCTGCGCCGCTCGGGCGACGACTGGCTGCTGACCCTGGCTGATGGCCGGCAGTTGCGCAGTCCCCTGCTGATCGCCGCCGACGGCGCCAACTCGGCGGTGCGCCGGCTGGCCGGTTGCGCGACCCGCGAGTGGGATTACCTGCATCACGCCATCGTCACCAGCGTGCGCTGCGAACAACCGCACCAGGCCACCGCCTGGCAGCGCTTCACCGATGACGGCCCGCTGGCCATGCTGCCTCTGGTCGGCCCGGCCGGTGAGCACTGGTGCTCGATCGTCTGGTCCACCGTGCCGGACGAAGCCGAACGCTTGATGGCGCTGGATGACGCGGCGTTCTGCCGCGAGCTGGGCAAGGCCTTCGAGCATCGCCTGGGCCAGGTGCTGCACGCCGATCGCCGGCTGTGCATCCCGCTGCGCCAGCGCCACGCCAAGCGCTACGTCGAAGATGGCCTGGTGCTGGTCGGCGATGCCGCCCACAGCATCCATCCGCTGGCCGGCCAGGGGGTCAACCTGGGCTTTCTCGATGTCGCGGTGCTCGCCGAGGTGCTGCAGCACGCCCTGGCGCGCGGTGAGCGCCTGGCCGATGTACGGGTGCTGAGTCGCTACGAGCGCCGCCGGATGCCGCACAACCTGGCGATGATGGCGGCCATGGAGGGTTTCGAGCGGCTGTTCCAGGCCGATCCGCTGCCCCTGCGCTGGCTGCGCAATGCCGGGCTCAACTGGGTCGACGAGCTGCCCGATGCCAAGGCGCTGTTCGTGCGCCAGGCGCTCGGCCTGTCGGGCGACCTGCCGGCGCTGGCCCGCGCCTGAGGGGCGTTGCTCGTCGAGTGGCGGATGCCGGTATTGATCTGGATCAGCAGGGCGGCGCTGGGCGGGAAGTGGTGGTTGAGAAACTAAATGCTATTCACTACTATTTGGCTCAGTGACTCACCTACGACCAAGAGGCAGTACCCATGCAGGTTAGCAAGCGTTTGTTCGCCGCCCTCACCCTTACCGCGTTGGCGGGAGCCGTACAGGCCGCCGACGAAGTGGTGGTCTACTCCTCGCGCATCGACGAGCTGATCAAGCCGGTGTTCGATGCCTATACCGCCAAGACGGGCGTCGAGGTGAAGTTCATCACCGACAAGGAGGCGCCGCTGCTGGCCCGCCTGCGGGCCGAAGGCGAGAACACCCCGGCCGACATGCTGATCACCGTGGACGCCGGCAACCTCTGGCAGGCCGAGCAGCAGGGCGTGCTCAAGCCGCTGCAGTCCGAGGTCATCGAGCGCAACATTCCCGCCCAGTATCGCTCCAGTACCGGCAGCTGGACCGGCCTGTCGCTGCGCGCGCGGACCATCGTCTACTCCACCGAGCGGGTCCAGCCGGATGAACTGAGCACCTACGAGGCCCTGGCCGACAAGAACTGGGAAGGCCGCCTGTGCCTGCGTACCAGCAAGAAGGTCTACAACCAGTCGCTGACCGCCACCCTGATCGAGACCCATGGCGCGGCCAAGACCGAGGAAATCGTCAAGGGCTGGGTGAACAACCTGGCCACCGACGTGTTCGCCGATGACACGGCGCTGATTCAGGCCGTCGACGCCGGCCTGTGCGATGTCGGCATCGTCAATACCTACTACTTCGGCCGCCTGCACAAGCAGAATCCGGAGCTCAAGGCCAAGCTGTTCTGGCCCAACCAGGCCGATCGCGGCGTTCACGTCAACCTGTCCGGCGCCGGCGTGACCCGCTATGCCCCGCACCCCGAGGCCGCGCAGAAGCTGCTGGAGTGGATGACCAGCGAACAGGCCCAGGGCCTGTTCGCCGGCCTCAATCAGGAATTCCCGGCCAACCCGCAGGTCGCACCCTCGGCGGAAGTCGCCGCCTGGGGCAGCTTCAAGGCCGACAGCATTCCCCTGGAAGTGGCCGGCAGGCGCCAGGCCGAGGCGACCATGCTGATGGACCGCGCCGGCTGGAACTGATGGCGGCCGGCTAGGGCGGATGTCACTACTGACATCCGCCGCCGAGTTGCGCTGGAAAACGCTTCGCGGTTGTCCACCCTTTGGCCGGCTGGCTTTATACTCCCGACGCCCCGCCTCTGCGGGGCGTTGCGTTTTCGTCTGCTAGGAGTCTGCGTGGCCCATCCTGCCCAGCGTCGCTGGTACCCCATCGCCTTCGCCATTGCCCTGCTGGTGGTGCTGCCGCTGAGCGTGCTGCTGTTGAGCTGGCACGAGGTGGATCGGCAGATCTGGGCACACCTGTGGCAAACCCAGTTGCCGCGCCTGGTCGGCAATACCCTGGTGCTGGTGCTCGGGGTCGGCGTCGGGGTGACCCTGCTCGGGGTCAGCCTGGCCTGGCTCACCAGCCTCTGCGAGTTTCCCGGGCGGCGCTGGCTGGACTGGGCGCTGATGCTGCCGTTCGCCATTCCCGCCTATGTCCTGGCCTTCGTCTTCGTCGGTCTGCTGGACTTCGCCGGGCCGCTGCAGAGCCTTCTGCGCGAATGGTTCGGCGCCGGCCTGCGCTTGCCGTCGGTGCGCTCCACCGGCGGGGTGATCATCGTCCTGGTGCTGGTGTTCTACCCCTATGTCTATCTGCTCGCGCGCAATGCCTTCCTGGCCCAGGGCAAGGGCCTGATGGAGGCCGCGCGGGTCCTCGGGCAGAGCCCCTGGCAGGCGTTCTGGCGAGTGGCCCTGCCGATGGCGCGACCGGCCATCGGTGCCGGTCTGGCCCTGGCGGTGATGGAGACCCTGGCCGATTTCGGTGCGGTGTCGGTGTTCAACTACGACACCTTCACCACCGCCATCTACAAGACCTGGTACAGCTTCTACAGCCTGACCAGCGCGACCCAGCTGGCCAGCCTGCTGCTGCTCGGGGTGATGCTCGCCCTGTATGGCGAGCGCCGCGCCCGCGGTGCGGTGCGACCGGTTCATGAACGCCCACGGGGCAAGGCGCTGTATCAGCTGCGCGGCGGCCGGGCCCTGGCCGCCAGCGCCTGGTGCGCGCTGGTGTTCGTCTGCGCCTTCGTCATCCCGCTGCTGCAGTTGCTCGTCTGGTTCTGGCAGCGCGGGCGCTTCGATCTGGACGAGCGCTACAGCGCGCTGATCCTGCACACCCTCTACCTGGGTGGCATGGCCGCGCTGATCACCGTCAGCATGGCCCTGCTGCTGGCGTTCTGCCGGCGCCTGGCGCCGACCCGGCCGATGCGCAGCGCCGTCGGCCTGGCCAACCTCGGTTATGCCCTGCCCGGCTCGGTATTGGCGGTGGCGATCATGCTCGCCTTCAGCTACCTGGACCGCCATCTGGTGATCCCGCTGTCGCAGTGGTTCGGTGGTGCCGGCAGGCCGCTGCTGCTGGGCAGCCTGGCGGCGCTGCTGCTGGCCTACCTGGTGCGTTTCATGGCGGTGGCCTACGGTCCGCTGGAGAACAGCCTGGCGCGTATCCGGCCGTCGCTGCCGGAGGCCGCGCGCAGCCTCGGCGTCGGCGGCACCGGCCTGTTCTTCAGGGTCTATCTGCCGCTGCTGGTGCCCGGGGCGCTGTCGGCGGCGCTGCTGGTGTTCGTCGATGTGCTCAAGGAGATGCCGGCGACCCTGCTGATGCGGCCCTTCGGCTGGGACACCCTGGCGGTGCGGGTGTTCGAGATGACCAGCGAGGGCGAGTGGGCCCGCGCCGCCTTGCCCGCCCTGACCCTGGTGCTGGTCGGCCTGCTGCCGGTCATTCTGCTGATCCGCCGCTCGGCTCGGCGGATCGGCTAGCGAAGGTGTCGGCGCCTATCCCCACGAAAAATGGGTGAATACGCCTTACGGCCAAGATGACCGCCCCGGGTCTTGCCGCTACAATGCGCGCCATTCGCTGCGGGCCGTCATTCGGACCGGGTGCGTGAAGTGCCATGCCAGTGCCCGGATTCAGCGGGCCCCGGCGGTTTTCGCGACCTGCCCGCGGCCCTGCCAAGCCCGGAAGGAGACACCCATGGGACAGCGCACCCCTCTCTATGACCTGCACCTCGCCTTGGGTGCCAAGATGGTCGACTTCGGCGGCTGGGACATGCCGCTGCACTACGGCTCGCAAGTCGAGGAGCATCACCAGGTGCGCCGCGATTGCGGGGTCTTCGATGTCTCCCACATGTGTGTGGTGGATGTCACCGGCGGCCAGGCCAAGGCCTACCTGCAGCACCTGCTGGCCAATGACGTCGAGCGCCTGCAGATGCCCGGCAAGGCCCTCTACAGTGGCATGCTCAACGACCAGGGCGGGGTGATCGACGACCTGATCGTCTACCTCTGCGACTCTGCTGCCCAGGAGCCGGGCTACCGCCTGGTGGTCAACGCCGCCACCCGCGCCAAGGACCTGGCCTGGATGGACCAGCAGCGCGGTGAGTTCGCCGTCGAGCTGCGCGAGCGCAGCGATCTGGCCCTGCTGGCCGTCCAGGGGCCGCAGGCGCGGACCAAGGTGGCCGACCTGGTGACCCAGGCGCGCGCCGCGTTGATCCATGAACTCAAGCCGTTCCAGGGCCTGGCCGAAGGCGACTGGTTCATCGCCCGCACCGGCTACACCGGCGAGGATGGCCTGGAAATCATGCTGCCGGCCGAGCAGGCGGTGGCCTTTCTCAACGACCTGGTCGGTGCCGGGATTCCGCCGATCGGCCTGGGCGCCCGCGATACCCTGCGCCTGGAAGCCGGGATGAACCTCTACGGCCAGGACATGGACGACAGCGTCTCGCCGCTGGCCGCCAACATGGCCTGGAGCGTCGCTTGGGAGCCGGACAGCCGAGGTTTCGTCGGCCGCCAGGCGCTGGAGGCCCAGCGGGCCGCCGGCGACCAGCCCAAGCTGGTCGGCCTGGTACTCGAAGAGCGCGGCGTGCTGCGCGCCCATCAGGTGGTGCGAGTCGAGGGGGTGGGCGAGGGCGAGATCACCAGCGGCAGCTTCTCGCCGACCCTGGGCAAGTCGATCGCCCTGGCCCGCGTCCCGGCCCAGGCCGGCGAGCGCGCCGAGGTCGAGATCCGCGGCAAGTGGTACCCCGTCAGGGTGGTCAAGCCAACCTTCGTCCGTCACGGCAAGGCGCTGATCTGAGTCGCGCGGCTCGTCTTCGATCGCGACCGTTGCACCGAGTTTCTTTCGCTATGGCCAAGGCCTGCTAAATTTTCCAGACGGCGCGGTCGCCGTCATGTCTTACGAGGAGCGACACATGAGCACTATCCCCGCCGATCTGCGTTACGCCGCCAGCCATGAGTGGGCCCGCCTGGAGATGGATGGCACTGTCACCGTGGGTATTTCCGACCATGCCCAGGAAGCCCTGGGCGATGTGGTCTTCGTTGACCTGCCGGCGGTCGGCCAGATACTCGCGGCCGGCCAGGAGGCCGGGGTGGTGGAGTCGGTCAAGGCCGCCTCCGACATCTACTCGCCGATCGGCGGCGAGGTGATCGCAGTCAACAACGATCTGGTCGACGCTCCCGAGAACGTCAACAGCGATCCCTACGGCAGCTGGTTCTTCAAGCTCAAGCCGAGCGACGAGAGCGAGCTGGACAAGCTGCTCGACGCCGCTGCCTACAAGGCCAGCGCCGACGCCGACGCCTGATTGGCTCTGCGTCCCGGCACTTTGCCGGGTATTGCCTGGTGAACAAGGCCTCGCTCCGTCGAGGCCTTTTTTCTGTGGCCAGCCGTAGCCCAGCGTGATGGCGGCGCTGAGCTGTTCGGTGCCGGCGTACCCTGGACAGCTACCGCGACTGAAGGCGCTCGCCTGGCCGCAGGTCGTGGCGCAGGTAGCGCTGGTGCAGGCCTTCGAGATGCAACTCGCCGTGCTGGCGCCAGCCGTGGCGCTGGTAGAAGGGCAGGTTGGCCGGGTTGCCGGTCTCCAGCGCCATGGCCGCGCAGCCCCGGCGTCGGCACTCGCTCAGCGTCTGCTGCAGCAGCGCGCCACCGACGCCCTGGCCCTGCAGGCCAGGCGCCACGGCGAGGAACTCGAGGCGCGCGCAGGCAAGCGGCTGCAGGTGCTGGTCGAAGGCCTCGAGGAGTCGATCGAGCCGCGCCAGGCACTCCTCCGTGCAGTGCTGGCGGATCGCCTGGCCGATCTGCTCCAGGCTGGCCGAGCTGGGCACTTCGCCGCCCAGGCTGAAATAGCTCAGGCCGAGCAGGCGCTGACCGTGCCAGGCGGCCAGGGTGGGCAGCCGGTTGCTGCGGTGAAAGCGTTGGTAACTGGCCAGGTAGGCCCGCCGCCGCTCGCCGAAGCGCGGGCGTTCGGCAAACAGGTACCAGCCGAGGCTGGGGTCGTCGGCGAAGGCCTGGTCGAGCAACTCGAGGGCCAGGCCATCCTGCGCCGCCGCCAGCGGCGCCAGTTGCAGCGCTTTCACGCGGCGGCTTCGACCCGCAGGATCACCCCGTCCTGGCCGATCACCTTGACCCGGCTGCCGGCCGGCAGATCCGGGCCGCTGACCAGCCACAGCGTGTCGCCGGCCTTGATCTTGCCACGACCGCCGTTGATCGCCTCATGCAGGACGAACTGGCGGCCGAGCAGCTCGCTGCCGCGCCGGTTCAGGCCGGGCTGGTCGGAGGGTTTGGCCGCGGTGCGCTGGCGCCGCCACCAGTACACCGCGGTGAGCACCGAGAGCACGCCGAACAGGACGAACTGCAGGGTCCAGGGCAGCGCTGGGAACAGGTAGGTGAGCACGCCGACGGCAGCCGCGGCGATGCCGACCCACAGCAGGTAGCCGCCGGCGCCGAACACCTCGAGGATCAGCAGCAGGGTGCCGAAGGCCAGCCAGTCCCAGAACGACAGCTGTTGCAGGTAGCTCCACATCGCTTAGCCCTTCTGCTCGGCGGCGAAGGTGGCCTTGACGATCTCGCCGATGCCGCCGACCGCGCCTATTACCTGGCTGGCCTCCAGTGGCATGAGGATCACCTTGCTGTTGTCGGCCGCGGCCAGTTGGCCGAGGGCGTCGATGTACTTCTGCGCGACGAAGTAGTTGACTGCCTGTACGTTGCCGCTGGCGATGGCCTCGGAGACCACCCGGGTCGCCTCGGCCTCGGCCGTGGCGGCGCGCTCGCGGGCCTCGGCTTCGAGGAAGGCGGCCTGGCGCTGGCCTTCGGCCTCGAGGATCTGCGCCTGTTTCTTGCCTTCGGCGGTGAGGATGGCGGCCTGACGCAGGCCTTCGGCTTCGAGGATCTGCGCGCGCTTGATGCGTTCGGCCTTCATCTGCCCGGACATGGCCGCCATCAGGTCGGCGGGCGGACTGATGTCCTTGATCTCGATGCGGGTGATCTTGATGCCCCAGGGCGCGGTGGCCTCGTCGACGGTCTTGAGCAGGCGCTCGTTGATCGCATCGCGCTGACTGAGCATGGCGTCCAGCTCCAGGGAGCCGAGCACGGTACGGATATTGGTCATCACCAGGTTGCGGATGGCATGTTCCAGGTGGTTGACCTCGTAGGCCGCCTGGGCCGCGTTGATCACCTGGAAGAAGCACACCGCGTCGATCTGCACGGTGGCGTTGTCGGAGGTGATCACCTCCTGCGGCTCGATGTCCAGCACGCTCTCCATGACGCTGAGCTTGCGGCCGATGCGGTCGACGATCGGCACGATGATGTTCAGCCCCGGCCTGAGGGTGTTGGTGTAGCGGCCGAAGCGCTCCACGGTCCACTGCGAGCCCTGCGGTACCACCTTGAAGCCCATGAAGAGCACGGCCACCGCGAGGCCGACGAAGAGAAAGATGACGCTGCCGATTTCCATTGACGCTATTCCTTGTACCGCGCTGATCGGGGGTGTTCGATTGTATGCATATAGTCGGCGCTTTGCCCGAGCGCCACGCCAGCCTGTGACTCAGTGCCCGGCCTCGCGCAACGCGAAGAGCAGTTTCCGGTCGCGCTCATACAGGTCGTTGCGCAGGACCAGTTCGCCGGTGGCAGCGACGGCGGCGGTCCAGTAGGCGATGACGATCGGCAGGCGCCGGCGGATCGGGAATTCCTGGGTCTGGCCGCTGTCCAGGCGCTGGGCAATCTCGCTGCAGTCGTCGGCCGGGAGCAGGGCCGCGAGCAGTTCGAGGATGCCCTCGATGCGCACGCAGCCGGAACTGAATGCCCGTGGCGACTTGCTGAATAATTGCTGGCTGGGCGTGTCGTGCAGGTACACCGAAAAGGGGTTGGGAAAGCGAATGGCCAGGCGCCCCAGCGGATTGTCCGGTCCGGCATCCTGCCGCAGGATGATGTTGCCGGGATTTTCCCAGTCTATGCCGGTCGGATCGAGCGGCTCGCCATGGCGGTCGAGCACGCGCATCTGGTGGCGTGCCAGGTAGTTTGGGTCGCGGCGTATTTCCGGCAGCTTGTCCTCGCGCAGGATGGTCGGCGGCACGCTCCAGGTCGGATTAAGGGTCAGGCGGTTGACCAGCGACTTGAGCTGGGGTGTCTGGCGGCTCGGCCGGCCGACCACCGCGCGGCCCTGCCAGCGCAATTGCTGCTCGACGTAGTAACTGAGCAGGCCGCCGGCAATGTCCACCAACAGGGTCTCGGCCTCGATGTCGTTGGCCAGCCAGCGCCAGCGTTCCAGGTTGACCTGCAGTTGCTCTAGGCGTTCGCGCGCGCTGGTGTTCAGCGCGCTGAGGGTCTGCGGGCCGACCAGGCCGTCGGCCTGCAGACCGTGGCGCGCCTGGAAATCCAGGACGGCGGCCAGCAGGGTCGCGTCGTAGAGGCCGGCATCGGTCGCCGGCCGCGCGGCGAGATAGCCTTCCGCCGCCAGCCGGGCGGCCAGCAAGGGAATGCGTTCATCGCGGCTGTCCGGGCGCAGCAGGTGGCCGGCCGGGATCAGCGGCCATTCGTCGATCGGGCCGCGTCGACGTTCGGCGTAGGCCTGGCGTAGCGCCTGGTATTGCAGCAGGGCCGGGCGCGCCGCGGCGAAGGCCTCCGACGGCCGATCCAGGCCATTCAGGGCCAGTTCGAGCACGCCGGGGCGGGGCCGCGGGCTGGCGCTGCCAGGCGCGCGCCAGAAAGGTTCGATCGAATCCTGCTCCAGCCGGCCATGGGCCAGGTGTTGTAGCGCCCTGAGGTAACTGTGACTGGCTTGCAGGTCGGCGCAGGCCTGTTGCTGGAGCGAGCTTGTGGCAGCGCGGCGATCGTCGAGTGGGTAGTCGGCCGGGTCGAGGCCATCGTCGGCCACTTGCAGCAGCGCCTGTTTGAGTGCCGTTCGTCGGTTTGGCTGCTGCCAGAGGGCGACGAACGCCTGGCGTGCATAGAGTTCATGGAGTAGGCCTGGAGCCGCCAGTTCGCTGGCGGCGAGGCCCGGGGCACAGGCCTCGCTGCGCTGTGCGAGCGTCTGGCGAATGGCTTCGTCCAGAGGCTCGTCGGAGGCTCCGGTCAGGAAAGAGATGAGCAGTAGACAGCCGGCAGCCAGATTGCGTGCGGTTTCTTTGTACACTGGCGCGTTCCAACCCTGGGTGTATCGGCAAGCTTAGTCGAACCAGGTCATCGCTATCAGTGTGTGCCGGACCCGCGGGCCCAGCGCGCAGCAGTCGGTCGGCGTCGGCCAACTACGGGAGCTTGCCGTACGTGAGTGGATTACTGCGTAGGCTGTGCATCAGCCTTGTCGGGCTTTGCCTGCTTTCATCACCGTTGCTGGCGGCTACCCCGGAGCCGCCAGCGCTGGAGCGCCTGGCGCGGGTCGCCCCCGGGCTCGATCGCCAGGTGCT
This sequence comes from Pseudomonas zhanjiangensis, assembly GCF_041027545.1. Classification (NCBI taxonomy): domain Bacteria; kingdom Pseudomonadati; phylum Pseudomonadota; class Gammaproteobacteria; order Pseudomonadales; family Pseudomonadaceae; genus Pseudomonas; species Pseudomonas zhanjiangensis. The sequence goes on from NZ_JBFTEG010000001.1 coordinate 533,657, forward strand.
GCGCCATGCCTTGGCCGCCATGCAGTGCGCGCTCAATCACGGTGCCGAACCGGCCAAGCGGCTGGCGGTTATCGACTATGCGCAACCTTCCACGGCGCGGCGTTTGTGGATCTTCGATCTGCAGGGGCAGCGACTGCTGCTGAATGATCTGGTCGCCCATGGACGCCGGTCCGGTGAGAACTTCGCCACGCGCTTCTCCAACGCCCTCAACAGTCACCAGTCCAGCCTGGGTCTGTTCCGCGCCGCCGAGAGCTACCGCGGCAAGCACGGCTACTCGCTGCGCCTGGACGGTCTCGAGCCGGGGGTCAACGACCGCGCTCGCGAACGGGCCATCGTCATCCACGGTGCCAGCTATGTCGACCCACGCCTGGCCAGCAGTCAGGGGCGAATCGGCCGCAGCCTCGGTTGTCCGGCCGTGCGTCCCGAAGTCGCGCGCATGGTGGTCGACCAGCTCAAGGGTGGCCAGTTCGTCTTCGCCTGGTACCCCGATCGGGACTGGCTGCAGGGATCGGCCTACCTCGATTGCCCACCGCAATCTCCTGTAGCCAGCCTCGCTCGGCGCTGAGCGCGGTCAGTTCTGTTCGCTTTGCGGGGTGACCCGCAGCACTTCCTCGATGGTGGTCAGGCCGGCGGCGACCTTTTGCGCGCCGGACAGGCGCAGGCTGCGCATGCCGTCCTTGAAGGCCTGGCGGCGCAGGGCGACCAGATCGGTGTCGGCGCTGATCAGCGGCTTGATGGCGTCGTTCAGCTGCATGATCTCGTAGACCCCGGCGCGCCCGCGGTAGCCGGTGTCGCGGCACTCCAGGCAGCCCACGGCCTTGTGCGCGGCGGTCGGCAGCGGCGCGTTCCAGGGTTTGGTCAGGCTCTGCCAGTCGCCCTCGTCCAGGCTGTGCGGCGCCTTGCAGTGCGGGCACAGGGTGCGCACCAGGCGCTGGGCCATGACCCCGAGCAGGGTGGCCTTGAGCAGGTAGTGGGGTACGCCCAGTTCGAGCAGGCGGGTGATGGCGCTGGGCGCATCGTTGGTGTGCAGGGTGGAGAGCACCAGGTGCCCGGTGAGTGCCGCCTGGATCGCCATCTCGGCGGTTTCCAGGTCGCGGATCTCGCCGACCATGATGATGTCCGGGTCCTGGCGCATCAGCGCGCGCACGCCGCTGGCGAAGGTCAGGTCGATATTGTGCTGCACCTGCATCTGGTTGAAGGCCGGTTCGATCATCTCGATCGGGTCCTCGATGGTGCAGACGTTGACCTCCTCGGTCGCCAGCTGCTTGAGCGTGGTATAGAGCGTGGTGGTCTTGCCCGAGCCGGTCGGGCCGGTGACCAGGATGATGCCGTTGGGCTGGCCGGTCATGCTGGACCAGCGGCGCAGATCGTCGGCGGAGAAGCCCAGCTGGTCGAAGCTTTTCAGCAGCACCTCGGGGTCGAAGATGCGCATCACCATCTTCTCGCCGAAGGCGGTCGGCAGGGTCGACAGGCGCAGCTCCACCTCGCCGCCGTCCGGGGTCTTGGTCTTGACCCGGCCGTCCTGGGGCTTGCGCTTCTCGGCCACGTTCATCCGCCCCAGGCTCTTCAGGCGGCTGACCACCGCCATGGTCACCTGTGGCGGGAACTGGTAGACGGTGTGCAGCACGCCGTCGATGCGAAAGCGCACGCTGCCCTGTTCGCGGCGCGGCTCGATGTGGATATCGCTGGCGCGCTGCTGGAAGGCGTACTGGAACAGCCAGTCGACGATGTTGACGATGTGCGCGTCGTTGGCGTCCGGCTCCTGGTCCTGGGCGCCGAGATTGAGCAGCTGCTCGAAGTTGCCGACCCCGCTGACCTTGCCGTCGCCGGCGCTGGCGCCGCTGACCGACTTGGCCAGGCGGTAGAACTCCAGGGTGAAGCGCTGGATATCCGCCGGGTTGGCCACCACCCGCTTGATCGGGCGCTTGAGCACGTGGGTCAGGTTGGCTTCCCAGCTGTGCACCAGCGGCTGGGCGCTGGCGATGGTCACCGCGTCCGGTGCCACCGCCACGGCGAGGATCTTGTGGCGCTGGGCGAAGGCGTAGGACATCAGCGGGGTGACGGCGGCGACGTCGATCTTCAGCGGGTCGATGCGCAGGTAGGGCTGCCCGGCGAAGTCCGCCAGCCACTGGGTCAGGGTCTCCAGGTCGAGGCTGCGGCCCGGGCGCTTGAGGTCCTCGACCTGCTGCGCGGCGAGGAATTCCAGGGGGTGCTGCTGGTTGTTCACCGCGCTGCGGCGAATCGCCAGGCACTGCTCGGCGCTGTCCTGGTCGACCCGGCCCTGGGCGACCAGCTCGCGTAGCAGGTCGCTGAGGTCGAGCAGACGGTCTGGGGCGGTTGCAGCAATAGCGGACATGCGGGCTCCTCGGTCACTCGCGGCGTACGTCAAGGGTAGCGGCAGCTGGCGTACGGTTCGAGGGCCCTAGCATGCCCGAAACTGGCGGCCGGGGCGACGCGACATGCGTGACCGATTACCCAGGCCGGCGAACACCTGTCAGTCGTTGCTGGCCAACGTGCGCCAGTCAACCTGCCAGACGCATACCAGGCCGCGCAGCTTGTCCGCCAGCACGCCGGCGCGGTGCTGTGACAGGCCGCTCAGGCGCAAGGCCAGGCGCAGCTTGCTGTCATGGTGCTCAAGGTTCAGGCGCTGCGGCACCAGGCCCAGCTGGGCGAGCAGCCCGAGCAGGCGGCAGAGCACGTCGGCTTCGGCTTCGCAGCGGATGTGGAACTCGATCGGCTGCGCCGGCAATTCCAGCCAGGGATCGGGGCGGGAGGCGGCGGCCGGCGTAGTCGTAGCGTCGGGGGTGACGTCTTGGCTGAACAAGGCAGTGGTCGTGAGCATGGCGGTCTCTCGTCTGGATGAGACCAGTTTTTCAGGTTGCCCGGCAAATAACCTGCCTGTTTTTCTGGGTATTTCCTAGGTTGACGGATAAAATTTCCTATAATCAACTGGTGTGTGGATATTTTATGCCTTTGCCTATGGACGTTTATGACCAGCGCATCCTCGCCCTGCTGCAGGAGGACGCCAGTCTGGCCACGGCCGAGATCGCCGAACGCGTCGGCCTGTCGCAATCGCCGTGCTGGCGGCGCATCCAGCGGCTCAAGGAGGAGGGGGTGATCCGTCGGCAGGTCACCCTGCTCGACCGCAAGAAGGTCGGCCTCAATACCCAGGTGTTCGCCCAGGTCAAACTCAACGCCCACGGGCGATCCAACCTCACCGAGTTCGCCGAGGCCATGCGCGAGTTCCCCGAGGTGCTGGAGTGCCATGTGTTGATGGGCGCGGTGGACTTCATGCTGCGCATCGTCACCCGCGACATCGAGGCCTACGAGCGTTTCTTCTTCGAGAAGCTGTCGCTGGTGCCGGGCATTCAGGAGGTCAACTCGATCGTCGCCCTGTCGGAGATCAAGGCCACCACCAGCCTGCCGCTGAGTTGAAGGCGCGCCGACGACGGGACCGGCACGCGATGGCCCAGGCGTGGGCTATTTAACCAGCGTCTTCCAGGCCTTCAGACTCTGCAGGGCCTGCGCCTGGGCGGCGCGCAGCTCGCGCTGCTCGGCGTCCAGCGGCTGTTGGGCGAGGGCTTCCAGCTTGCACAGCTCGCCATACAGGCGGTCGGTCTCGGCCACTGCCAGCACCTGGCGGGCCAGGCGCAGCCAGACCAGCAGGCGCTCGATCCGTGGCAACTGTTCGGCCAGATCCTCCGGTTGCTGCTGGTAGCGCTTGAGCTGCAGGGCGGCGCCTTCCTCGGCGATCAGGGTGGCCAGCCAGTTGCCCAGCGGCGCGGCGCCCTGGCGGTTGCCGCGGTTGTTGCGGGTGGCGGTCCAGCTGCGGGCCAGCAGCCAGCGCGCCGTGTTCAGCGAGAGCTGGCCCCAGCGGGTCTGCTCCAGCTCGGCGGCGAATTGCGCGGGGGCCGCCTGGCGGGCGGCGTCATCGTCCTGACCGGCCTGCAGCCGTGGCCGCCAATCCTGCAGCAGGGCGTCGAGGGTCTGGCGCAGTTCGCTGCTGCTGGCCCGCGGGGCGGCCTGGCCGAGGCTGCCGAGCAGGGCGCGCAAGTCGATCAGCTGCTGCAGCCAGTCACCTAGCAGGCGCCAGTGGCCGTTGAAACGGTACTGCTCGGCCAGGCGCTGGCTGCTGCCCAGCAGGTGCCAGGCCAGCGCAGCGAAGGCGTCGTCCAGGCTCTGCTCGGCGCTCAGCTCGGGGGCCGGCAGGCTCAGCGAGTAGCTGCCGGCATCGAACAGGCGGTAACCGCGCTCGGCCTTGCTGATGTCGCAGGGCATCAGCGGCAGATCGGCCGCCAACTCGCTGGCCAGCTCCAGCAGGGCCGCGGGTTCGCCCTGGCGCAGTTCCAGCTCCAGCTCGCAGATCTCCTCCTCGCGGCCATCGGCAATCACCTTGCCCAGGTCCAGGGCGGCCTCGATCACCACCTTGGCCTTGCCACGGCCCCAGGCGATCTCGGCGCGCTGGCGGACGAAGTCGGTGGTGAACAGCGGCTTGATCTGCTTCTTGTCCAGCTCGGCCAGGCTGGCCGGCCAGCAGCTGTCGTCGAGCCTCTTCAGGTCCAACTTGGCCTTGGCCAGGTGCCAGTCGTATTCGTTGCGCTCGGACAGGCCGGCGACGCTCTGGCCGCGGGTCTTCAGGGTCTGGATGAACTGTTCGCCGTCGCGGCGCAGGCGCAGCGCGACCTTGGCCCGCGCCAGGTCGCGCTCGGCGGTGTCGAAATACTGGTTGTACAGCTCGCGTCGCTCCCAGCCACTCTTGTTGCGCTTCTTCATCAGCGGGTGTTCGCGCAGGGCTTCGAGGGTGTCGCGGCTGACCCGCAGTTTGATTTCGGTTTCTTTGACCATGGTGGTGTGTTTCAGCGCCTACTATGAGTTTGTGACGATCCGATGACGCATGCTGGCGGGTGCAGGGAGCGATCCGTATACTTGCCGCCTTTCCAAAACCGGGGTTCACCCTATGCCAACCAATCCCTTTGTCAGCCTGTTCGGCCGCTCGCCCATTGGCCCGATGCAACAGCACATCGCCAAGGCCCACGAGTGCGCAGCGAACCTGGTGCCGTTTTTCGAGGCCGTGATGGCCGAGGACTGGGCCAAGGTGGAACAGGTGCAAAAAGAAATGGCGCGCCTGGAGCACGAAGCCGACAAGCTCAAGAAGAGCGTGCGTCTGCATCTGCCCAAGAGCCTGTTTCTGCCGGTGCCGCGCTCGGATCTGCTTGAGCTGCTGAGTGTACAGGACAAAGTCGCCAATCGCGCCAAGGACATCGCCGGCCTGATGCTCGGCCGCGAGATGGCGATTCCGCAGGGATTGCAGCCACTGATGCGCACCTACGTGCAGCGCACCGTGGATGCCAGCGCCCAGGCGCTGAAGGCGATGAACGAATTGGACGAGCTGCTGGAGACCGGTTTCGGCGGTCGCGAAGCCAAGCTGGTGGAAACCCTGGTCGAAGAGCTGGGCGCCATCGAGCAGGACACCGACGGTCTGCAGATCGAGGTGCGTCGCCAGCTGTTCAAACTGGAAAAGGAACTTCCTCCGGTCGATGTGATGTTCCTCTATCAGATCATCGACTGGGTCGGCGACGTGGCCGATCGTGCCCAGCGTGTGGGTAACCGACTGGAGCAGCTGCTGGCGCGCTAAGCGCCAGTGTTCTTTCTGGGATCAACGGAATTTCTTTTATGTCTCTGATTGCGGACTACGGCCTCATCCTGCTCGTCATGGCCTGCGTTTTCGGCTTCTTCATGGCCTGGGGTGTGGGCGCCAACGACGTGGCCAACGCCATGGGCACCTCGGTGGGCTCGCGTGCGCTGACCATCAAGCAGGCGATCTTCATCGCCATGATCTTCGAGTTCTGCGGCGCCTACCTGGCCGGCGGCGAAGTCACCGAGACCATCAAGAGCGGTATTGTCGACGCTTCGATGATCAGCCCCGAGCTGATGGTGCTGGGCATGATGTCGGCGCTGCTGGCGGCTGGCACCTGGCTGCTGATCGCCTCGACCCGAGGCTGGCCGGTGTCCACCACCCACTCGATCGTCGGCGCGGTGATCGGTTTCGCCGCGGTGGGCGTGTCCATGGATGCGGTGCACTGGAGCGGTGTCGGCCCGATCGTCGCCAGCTGGGTGATCTCGCCAGTGCTGTCCGGCGCGGTCGCCTTCGGCCTGTTCGTCAGCGTGCAGAAGCTGATCATCGACACCGACCACCCCTTCCTCAATGCCAAGCGCTTCGTCCCGTTGTACATGTTCCTCACCGGTTTCATGATCACCATCGTCACCGTGACCAAGGGCCTCAAGCACGTCGGCCTGCACCTCTCCGGGGGTGAAGGGCTGCTGCTGGCCGCCGCGGTCGGCGGTCTGGTCATGCTGCTGGGCGTCGCCCTGCTCAGCCGGATCAAGATCGACGTCGAAGCCGACAAGGACTTCCACTACGCCAGCGTGGAGAAGGTTTTCGCCGTGCTGATGGTCTTCACCGCCTGTGCCATGGCCTTTGCCCACGGTTCCAACGACGTGGCCAACGCCGTCGGCCCGCTGGCGGCAATCGTCGGGGTGATCCAGTCCGGCGGCGAAGCGGTGGGCGCCAAGGCGGCCCTGCCGAGCTGGGTGCTGCTGCTTGGCGCCGTGGGTATCGTCATCGGCCTGGCCACCTATGGCTACAAGGTGATCGCCACCATCGGCAAGGAAATCACCGAGCTGACCCCGAGCCGCGGTTTCGCCGCCGAGCTGGCCACCGCCACCACCGTGGTCGGCGCCTCGGCCATCGGCTTGCCGGTGTCCACCACCCACACCCTGGTCGGTGCGGTGCTGGGCGTGGGTATCGCCCGCGGCATCGGTGCGCTCAACCTGGGCGTGATCGGCAAGATCTTCATGTCCTGGTTGATCACCCTGCCGGTCGGCGCGGCGCTGTCGATCCTGTTCTTCACCATCCTGCGCGGGATCTTCGGCGGCGTCTGATCCGTCGCGGCGGTTTCACCTGCAGCGGCGTTGCCCCTATGATGGGGGCAACGCCCGTGGAGAACGCCGATGCCCCTGCCTTCCTTCAAAGAGCAATTCGCCGCGCTGATCGCCGCGCCCTCGGTGAGCTGCACCCAGGCGCAGTGGGACCAGTCCAATCGCCCGGTGATCGAGTTGCTGTCGAGTTGGCTCGGCGACCTCGGTTTTGCCTGCGAGGTGCAGGAAGTCGAACCGGGAAAGTTCAACCTGCTGGCCAGCTACGGTAGCGGCGCGGGCGGCCTGGTCCTGGCCGGGCACAGCGACACCGTGCCCTTCGACGCCGAGCTGTGGCAGACCGATCCGCTCAAGCTGACGGAGGCTGATGGCCGCTGGTTCGGCCTCGGCAGCTGCGACATGAAGGGCTTCTTCGCCCTGGTCATCGAGGCGGTGCAGCCTCTGTTGGCCCAGCGTTTCCAACAACCCTTGCTGATTCTCGCCACCTGCGACGAGGAAAGCTCGATGTCCGGCGCCCGCGCGCTGGCCGAGTCCGGCCGTCCCTTGGGGCGTGCCGCGGTGATCGGCGAGCCCACCGGCCTGCGGCCGATACGCCTGCACAAGGGCATCATGATGGAGCGCATCGATATCCTCGGTCAGAGCGGTCATTCTTCCGACCCGAGTCTCGGCCATAGCGCGCTGGAGGCGATGCAGGACGTCATGGGCGAGTTGCGTGACCTGCGCGCGCAGTGGCAGCGCACGTTCAACAACCCGCAGTTCAGCGTGCCGCAACCGACCCTGAACCTCGGCTGCATCCATGGCGGCGACAACCCCAACCGCATCTGCGGCCAGTGCTCGCTGGAGTTCGACCTGAGGCCCTTGCCGGGCATGCAGCCGGAGGTACTGCGCGCGGCGATCCGCGAGAAGTTGCAGCCGCTGGCCGAGCGGCATCAGGTGAAGATCGATTTCGCCCCGCTGTTTCCCAGTGCACCGCCCTTCGAGCAAGCCGCCGAGAGCGAGTTGGTGCGGCTGGCCGAGCGCCTGACCGGGCATCCGGCGGCCTCGGTGGCCTTCGCCACCGAGGCGCCTTATCTGCAGCGCCTGGGTTGTCAGGCCCTGGTGCTGGGGCCCGGCGACATCGACTGTGCGCACCAGCCGAACGAGTACCTGGAGATGTCACGCATCGAGCCGAGCGTGCGTCTGTTGCGGGAACTGATCCAACATTATTGCCTGATGCCGGCCGCATGACCCTGGATGCCGCCGCCAACTTCGGGAGGAGAGAACGCGTGATGCCGTTTCAATTGCGACGATAAAGCGCATGCCGCTATCTGCTTCGCCTGGCGCCCTGCGCGCCGCCTTCATGCGTTCCGTTTACGACTCACAGGGTTCACTTTCCATGCACGACTACGTCAACTGGCTGCGTCACGCTTCCCCCTATATCAATGCCCACCGCGACTGCACCTTCGTGGTGATGCTGCCCGGCGAGGGTGTCGCCCACCCGAACTTCGGCAATATCGTCCATGACCTGGTGTTGCTGCACAGCCTCGGCGCTCGTCTGGTGCTGGTCCACGGCTCGCGGCCGCAGATCGAGATGCGCCTGGCCGCGCGCGGCCTTACTCCGCACTTTCACCGCGATCTGCGGGTCACCGACGGGCCGACCCTGGAGTGCGTAATCGATGCGGTCGGCCAGTTGCGCATCGCCATCGAGGCGCGTCTGTCGATGGACATGGCCGCCTCGCCGATGCAGGGCGCGCGCCTGCGGGTGGCCAGCGGCAACTTCGTCACCGCCCGGCCGATCGGCGTGGTCGACGGCATCGACTACCACCACACCGGCGAAGTGCGCCGAATCGACCGCAAGGGCATCGGCCGCCTGCTCGACGAGCGCAGCATCGTCTTGCTGTCGTCGCTGGGCTATTCGCCGACCGGAGAAATCTTCAACCTGTCCTGCGAGGACGTGGCCACCCGCGCCGCCATCGACCTGGGCGCCGACAAGCTGCTGCTGTTCGGCGCCGAGTCGGGCCTGCTCGACGAGCAGGGCAAGCTGGTGCGCGAACTGCGTCCGCAGCAGGTCGCGCAGCATCTGCGGCGCCTGAACGGCAGCTATCAGGCCGAACTGCTCGATGCGGCGGCCCAGGCCTGCAGCGGTGGCGTACGCCGCAGTCACATCGTCAGCTTCGCCGAGGACGGCGCCCTGCTCAGCGAGTTGTTCACCCGCACCGGCAACGGCACCCTGGTGGCGCAGGAGCAGTTCGAGTCGCTGCGCGAGGCCAGCATCGACGACGTCGGCGGCCTGATTGACCTGATCAGTCCGCTGGAGGAGCAGGGCATCCTGGTGCGCCGCTCACGCGAGGTGCTGGAGCGCGAAATCGAGCAGTTCAGCATCGTCGAGCGTGAGGGGCTGATCATCGCCTGCGCCGCGCTCTATCCGATCGCCGACTCGGACTACGGCGAACTGGCCTGCCTGGCCGTCAACCCGGCCTACCGCCATGGCGGGCGTGGCGACGAGCTGCTCGAACGCATCGAGAGTCGCGCCCGCGCCCTCGGCCTGAAGCACCTGTTCGTGCTCACCACCCGCACCGCCCACTGGTTCCGCGAGCGCGGCTTCGTCCCCAGCAGCGTCGACCGCCTGCCGGCGGCCCGCGCTTCGCTGTACAACTTCCAGCGCAATTCCAAGGTGTTCGAGAAGGCGTTGTAGGTCTCGCCGGGAGCTGAGGTTCGTGTGGCACGAGGCTGCTGCGTAGGCGGTTGGCGGCACTTCGGCGGTTGATAGTGTCGTCCGCAGGCGCAGGGCAGAGCCCCCTCGTCCTGCTCAGTCCGCGTAGCGCACATGCCGGTTCATCAGGTTGTCGCGCTGCTCGGTGTCGATGTTGGCCACCTTGGCGCTCATTTCGTCGAGTTTGGTTTCCCAGGTAGTGTCATCCATGTCGCGCCAATAGCGCGGTGGGCGCTGGGTTGTGCGGTCGTGTGCGGCGGTGACCGGGTCTTGCTCGCGGTACTGCTCGAACAGCGGGATGTCCGGCAGTGGGCGACTGGTGTCCATGTAGTTCTGCAAGAAATCCCAGCCGGCATACTGCGGCTGCAGGTTGGTGTCACGCATGACGATGGGGCTGAGGTTGATCGTCAGGTCGTGGTAACGATGCGCCAGGTACAGCTGATGCCAGATCAGGCCCTGACGGTCGGGGCCGCTGCTGATATAGGCATCGAACTCATGAAAGGGATTGACGAACTCACCGATGGTGCCGCTGCGCTGGTATTCGCCCATGTTGTCGTAATCGAACAGGGTGACCAACCCGGTGCGACGATTGAACTCCCAGAGCGGGCCCTTGGAGGGGCGCACAAACCAGTTGGGCAGCTTGTGGACGACGAGCGAGCCTATTGCCCAGCAGACAAGTGGAGGTCCCAAAAACCACGGAGCAATATCTACTAGACTACCCAGCAACTGAACGAGCCCCTTGAAACACAGGACACCGTTTCCCCCTTACCATAAGGGATAGGCAAACGACTGTGTTTATGACTACCAGCAAAAACAAAACCTTCGAAGTGCTCGGCCAGGAGCGGCGTCGCCGC